>NZ_LWSF01000004.1:63452-145278 GCF_001651785.1 Amycolatopsis sp. M39 | reverse complement strand
GGCGATCAGTTCCGCGCGTTCGGGCGTGCTGGTCATGCTGTGGCCGCGGGGTTGGCGGTGTTTACGCGACCGGCACGGTGACTGAGACCGTCGTGCCGTTCTCCGGTGAGGAGGACACTTCCAGCCGTCCGCCGATCAGTTCCGCGCGCTCGGCCATGCTCGTCATGCCGTAGCCGCTGGACCGGTCGTCGCCGAAGGACATGGTGTCCCGGTCGAATCCGCGGCCGCGGTCGCGCACCCGCAGCAGGACACCCCGGTCGGTCCGGCGCAGTGTGAGGGTCGCCGCGCCGGTGCCCGCGTGCTTGATCACGTTCTGCAGCGCCTCCTGGGCGATCCGGTACAGCGCCACCTCGGTGTGCTCGGGCAGCCGGCATTCGTCGATTTCGGTCTCCACGGCCAGTTCCGCGGTGGACCGGGCGAGGCTCGCGAGGCTGTCGGCGAGGCCGAGGTCGTCGAGCACCGGCGGGCGCAGCCCGCTGACCGCCGCGCGTGCCTCGTCGAGGGTGAGGTCCGCGAGTTCGCGGGCCTTCACCAGCTGCTCGGCGGCGAACTCCGGATCGAGCGCGGCCTCGAGGTGGAACCGCAGGCTCACCAGCCGCTGGGTGATGCCGTCGTGGATGTCGCCGGCGAGCCTGCGCCGCTCGGTTTCCTGCGCGGCGATCACCTGCTCGGTGAACCGTTCGTGGGCGCGTTCCCGCGCGGCGAGCCTGCGGTGCGTGCGTGCCTGGTGCACCGCGCCCGCGAGCAGGCTGCCGATCGTGGTCAGCAGCCGCACGTCGCGGTCGGTGAACTCGCGGCGCACGCGGGTGTGCACGTTGAGCACGCCCGCGAGCCCGCCGGGGCTGCTCGACATCGGCACCGACGCCATCGAGGTGTAGTCCTNTCCTCCTTGCCCTCGGCGACCACCACCGGCTCGCCGTGCGAGGCGGCCCAGCCCGCGATGCCCTCGCCGAGCGGGAGCCGGACGCGTCCCGCCGCCGCGTCGAACGGGGCGGTGGCTCCGGCGAGGACCAGTGCGGAGTCCCGGTCGTCGAGCACGTGGACGAAGCACACGTCGGTGTTCGTGGCCGACACGATCAGGTCGGCGACCTTCGCCGCGAGCGCGGACAGCTCCGGTCCCGCCGAGATCGCCTCGATGATCCGGACGAGCAGGGTGTTCTCCCGCTCCGGGTCGGCCAGCCCGAGCCCGGTCACCGGAAGATCCCCTCGCGCAGGGCGACCGCGACCGCGCCGGCCCGGTCGCGCACCTCCAGCTTGCGGAAGATGGCGCTGACGTGACTTTTCACGGTTTCCTCCCCGAGCACGAGCCGGGCGGCGACGGCCCGGTTGGACAGGCCGGCCACGAGCAGTTCCAGCACCTCGCTTTCGCGCTGGGTGAGGTTGAGCCGCGCGCCCGGCCAGTACTCCCCGGCCTGCAGGCGCGCGGCGGACGCCACGGCCCGGCCCGCCATCGCCGAGTCCACCACGGTCTCGCCCTCGGCGGCCAGTTCGAGCTGGCGCACCAGGCTCTCGCCGTCGATCGACTTCAGCAGGTAGCCCGCCGCGCCCGCCCGCAACGCCTGGAACAGGTACTGCTCGTCGTCGTAGGCCGAGAGCAGGACCACCCGTCGCCCCGGGGATTTCTCCACCAGCTTCCGGCACAGGTCCAGCCCGCTCTCCTGGCCGCGGAG
The DNA here is from genome assembly GCF_001651785.1 of Amycolatopsis sp. M39. Classification (NCBI taxonomy): domain Bacteria; kingdom Bacillati; phylum Actinomycetota; class Actinomycetes; order Pseudonocardiales; family Pseudonocardiaceae; genus Amycolatopsis; species Amycolatopsis sp. M39. The sequence goes on along the minus strand of NZ_LWSF01000004.1, from coordinate 143,608 downwards.
CCGGACGTCGGAGAGCACCAGGTCCGGGTCGAGGCCCGTGACGACGGGCTCGGCGGCCGCCGCGCTCACCGCCTCGCCCACGACCCGGACCCGGCCGCGGAATCGGGCGAGCAGTGCTTTGAGCCCTTCGAGGACCATCTCGTGATCGTCGACGAGCACCAGGCGCAGCGGCGTGGAACGCATGACCCGAGCCTAGAGCGAGCAGGGCCGCGCAGCGATCCCCCGCGCCGCCCCCGGCACGGGGGATCCGGGCCGCCGCCGGTCTCCCTAGCGTCGGCACGAACCACATCTGCGGAGGTGTTCATGCGGCTGGTCGAGATCGAAGAAGGGGCTGATCGAAGGGCGGGCACGGATGCCGACGCCCTCGCGATCACCACGATCCGGATGCTCGCCGCGGACGCGGTGCAGGCGGCGGGCAGCGGTCATCCGGGCCTGCCGATGGGCGCGGCCGCCCCGGCCTGGGTGCTGTGGTCGCGCTTCCTGCGCCACGATCCCGCCGACCCCGAATGGCCTGACCGGGACCGGTTCGTGCTCTCCGCCGGGCACGGATCGATGCTGCTGTACGCGCTGCTTCACCTGTTCGGCTACGACCTGCCCCGCGACGAGCTGCGCCGGTTCCGGCAGTGGGGATCGCGCACCCCCGGCCATCCCGAGCACCGCTGCCCGCCCGGCGTGGAGACCACCACCGGCCCGCTCGGGCAGGGGCTCGGCAACGCTGTCGGCATGGCGCTCGCCGAGCGGATGCTGGCCGCACGCGCGAACACCGCCGAGCACCCGGTGGTCGGCCACCGGACGTGGGTGCTGGCGGGCGACGGCGATCTCATGGAGGGCGTCAGCCACGAGGCGGGGTCGCTCGCCGGGCACCTCGGCCTCGGCAGGCTGATCGTGATCTACGACGACAATGACGTCACCATCGACGGGCCGGCGCACCAGAGCTGCACCGACGACGTGCTCGGCCGCTTCGCCGCGTACGGCTGGCACGTCCAGCGGGTCGCCGACGGAGAAGACCTCGACGCGCTGACCACCGCCTTCGACGCCGCCGTCGCAGCGGAAGACAAGCCGAGCCTGGTCGCCGTGCGCACCACTATCGGCCACGGTGCCCCGACCGTCGCCGGCACGCCCGAGGCGCACGGCGCGCCGCTCGGTGCGGCGGAGCTGGCCGCGACCCGTGCCGCGTTCGACTGGCCGGACGAACCGTTCCATGTTCCGGCCGAGGTCCGGGAACACTGCGCGCGGCTGGCCGCGTCCGGCGCGGCGGCGCGTGCCGGGTGGCTCGGCGTCCGCGCCGCGTGGGAGCGGGCGCATCCGGAGCTGGCGGCCGTCTGGGGCGGCGCGGCGGCACCGCCGGCGGACCTCGAAAAGCTCCTGCCGATCTTCGAACCCGGCAGCGCGACGGCGACCCGCGCCGCGTCGGGGGCCGTGCTCGCCGCACTCGCCCCCGAGTTCGCCGGCCTGGTCGGCGGCTCGGCGGACCTGGCCGGCTCGACCTGTACCACGTTGCCCGGCACGAAAGCCGTGACCAGGGACGATCAGAGCGGCCGGACTGTCCACTTCGGAATCCGCGAGCACGCCATGGGCGCGGCGCTGAACGGGATGGCGCTGCACGGCGGATTTAGGCCGTTCGGCAGCACGTTCCTCGTCTTCTCCGACTATCTGCGGCCCGCTGTGCGGCTGGCGGCCCTGATGCGCTTGCCGGTGGTGTACGTGTTCACCCACGACTCCATCGCGGTCGGCGAGGACGGCCCCACGCATCAGCCGGTCGAGCACCTGGAGTCGTTGCGGCTGATCCCGGGCCTCGCCGTGCTGCGGCCCGGAGACGCGAACGAGACCGCCGAGTGCTGGCGGGTGGCGCTGCGCCACGACGGCCCGGTGGCGCTGGTGCTCAGCCGCCAGTCGTTGCCGGTGCTGGAACCGGTGCGCGGCAACGCGATCGCCGCGCACGGCGCCCGGATCGTGCGCGACGACGGGCGCGAGCCCGACCTGACGCTGGTGGCGACCGGGTCCGAGGTGGCACTCGCGCTCGACTCGGCCGCCGCGCTGGCCGTCGAGGGCCGGGCGGTCCGGGTGCTGTCGGTGCCGTGGCGGGAACGATTCGCCGAGGCACTCGCGGCGGGCGCCGAGCTGCTGCCGCCTTGCCCGGCGGTGTGGCTGGAGGCAGGCGTCCCGCACGGCTGGGAGGCGCTGGCCCGTCCCGGCGACACGGTGCTGGGGCTGCGGCGGTTCGGGGCGAGCGCGCCGGGGCGGGTGGTCTGCCAGGCGCTGGGCTATTCGGTGCCCGCCGTCGTGCGGGCGGCACTCGAATGCCTGGGAAAGGAGACGGCATGCCGGACAAACTGATCAGGATCCAGCGGCAGACCGGCGACGCGCCGCGGCGGCGGCCGGTCATGATCGCCATCGCCGGGGACAGCGCGGCGGGCAAGACGACGCTCACCTCCGGCCTCGTCGCCACGCTCGGCCCGGACCGGGTCACCGCGATCTGCGTCGACGACTACCACCGCTACGACCGGGAAGAGCGCAAGCCGCTGCCGTTCACCGCGCTGCACCCCGACTGCAACTACCTCGACATCATGGAGCAGCACCTGCAGCTGCTCGCGGCCGGACACCCGATCCTCAAACCGGTGTACGACCACGGCACCGGGCAGCTGGCTCGCCCGGAACTGGTCTCCCCGGCCGAGTTCGTCGTCGTGGAGGGCCTGCTTCCGTTGCACAGCAAGCTGTCGCGGGCCTGTTTCGACATCGCGATCTACCTCGACCCGCCGGAGGAGATCCGGCACGGGTGGAAGGTGCGCCGCGACACGGAGAAACGCGGCTATCGCGAGGAGCAGGTGCGGGCCGAACTGCGGCGGCGGGAACCGGAGTCGGCCGCCTACATCCGTCCCCAGCGGGCCGCGGCGGACATCGTCGTCCGGTTCGCGCCGATCCCCGGCCGGGACGACCCGCCGGGCACCCCGCTGTCCGGGGAACTGCTGCTGCGCCCGACGATCCGCCATCCGGACCTCAGCGTGGTGCTCGACGGCCGCCGGACCGTCCATGTGCGGCTGAACCGCGACACCGACGGCCGCCCGGTCGACGCGCTCCACATCCACGGCTACGCCTCGGCCGAGGAGACCGCGCTGGTGCGCAGGGCGATCTGGCCGCAGCTCGGCCTGCCCGGCGAACCGCCCGGCTCCCTCGGCGACCTCGGCGGCGGCAGGCGCAGCGAACCGCTCGCGATCACGCAGCTGCTGCTGCTGCACCATCTGCTCGGCGCGGCGGAGACCCAGCACGCGGCCTTCGCGGCGGCGACGCCGTGAGGGCCGCGCGGACCCGGGCCGCGAAGCCGGCGGCACCGGCTCCGGCACCGCTGCCCGACCTCGCGGAGGTGCTCGCCGACGACGCGGAGGAGATCCTCGCCCGGTACCCGGTGCGGCGCTCCGCGCTGCTGCCGCTGCTGCACCTGGTGCAGTCCGAACGAGGCTGCGTCGACGTCGACGGAATCTCGTTCTGCGCCAGCACTCTCGGGCTCGCCGAGGCCGAAGTGCTCGCGGTCGCCACCTTCCACTCGATGTTCCACCGCGAGCCCGTCGGCGACCACCTCGTCGCGGTGTGCACCTCGACCTTGTGCGCGGTGCTGGGCGGTGACGCGATTCGCGATTCGCTGCGCACGCACCTCGGGCTGTCCGGCGACGGCACGACCGAGGACGGCGCGGTCACGCTCGCCACCGTGGCATGTGTCGCCGCGTGCGACTACGCCCCGGTGGTGATGGCCAACTGGGAGTACTTCGACGAGATGACTCCGGCGCGGGCGCGTGAGCTGGTCGACGATCTGCGAGCGGGCCGCGCCGTGTGGCCGACCCGGGGTGTGGGTCCACTGTGCACATTTCGGCAGAACACCCGGCTGCTGGCCGGATTCCCGGATGAACGCTCCTATGTGGACAGTGCGGTGACCACGCCGGGGCCACGCACCACCGAGGGCGTCCGGCTCGCCGAGGCACAGGGCTGGCACGCACCGGAGGAGAAACCGTGAGGGCGCCGAGCAAACTGCTGATCACGCCGGTGCTCACCCGGTCGTGGACCGGCCGCAGGCCGTGGACGCTGCCGAGCTATCTCGGCCACGACGGGTACACCGCGCTGGCCGCCGCGCGGAGCATGCCGCCGGGGGAGGTGATCGCGCTGGTACGGGCGGCCGGGCTGCGCGGCCGCGGCGGAGCCGGGTTCCCCACCGCCGCCAAGTGGGGCGCGCTGCCCCGCGACGGCGTGTCCCGGTATCTCGTGGTCAACGCCAACGAGGCGGAACCGGGAGCGTGCAAGGACGTCCCGCTGCTGCTCGCCAATCCGCACGAGGTGGTCGAGGGCGCGCTCATCGCCGCGCACGCGATCGGCGCCCGGCACGTCGTCGTATACCTGCGAGGCGAGGTGCTGCCCGCGTTGCGGCGGCTCCAGCACGCGGTCGCCGAGGCCGCCCGCGGCGGCTATCTCGGCACGGTGTCGCTGGTGGTCCATGCCGGGGCGGGTGCGTACGTGTGCGGCGAGGAGACCGCGCTGCTCCAGTCCCTGGAGGGGCGGCGGCCGCAGCCGAGCCTGCGCTCGCCGGGCGAGCGGGCCGCCGTGCTGTACGGCCGCCCGGCGGTGATCAACAATGTGGAGACGATCGCCCGCGTACCGTCCATCGTCCGCAACGGTCCCGCGTGGTTCCGGTCCATGGGCACGGAGGACTCGCCGGGCTGCACGCTGTTTTCCCTGTCCGGGCACCTCGCCCGGCCCGGGCAGTACGAAGCGCCGTTCGGCGTGACCGCGCGCGAGCTGTTCTCGCTCGCCGGCGGGATCCGACGCGGGCACCGGCTCAAGTTCTGGTCGCCGGGCGGCGCGTCCGCGCCCGTCCTCACCGCAGGCCACCTCGACGTGCCGCTGGACCACGCCGGTGTCGCCGCGGCCGGGTCGGCGCTCGGCGCAGCCGCGGTGCAGGTGTTCGACGAGACCACCTGCGTGGTGCGGGCGGTGCTGCGGTGGGCGGAGTTCTACGCCGCCGAGTCGTGCGGCAAGTGCACGCCGTGCCGCCAGGGCACCGGATGGCTCGTGCGGGTGCTGCGCGATCTGGAGCGCGGGGCCGCGGACGCGTCGGCGCTCGGGACGCTGCTCACGGTGAGCGAAACGATCACGAGTGCCTCGTTCTGTGCGTTCGGCGCGGGTTCGACCGGCGCGCTCACCTCGTCGCTGACGCATTTTCGCGACGAGTATCTCGCGCACGTGCGGCTGCGAGGCTGCCCGTTCGACCCGGCACACAGCACGAGATTCGCGGCGGCGGGAGCGATGCGATGACTTCGGTGACAGTGTCCATCGACGGGGCGGAGGTGACCGTGCCGGAAGGCACGCTGCTCATCCGCGCGACCGAATCCGCGGGTGCCGAGGTGCCCCGGTTCTGCGATCACCCGCTGCTCACTCCGGTCGGCGCGTGCCGGCAGTGCCTGGTGGAGGTCGAGGGTCTGCCGAAGCCGGTGACCGCGTGCACCACGGAGGTCGCGCCGGGCATGATCGTGCGTACCCAGGCCACCTCGCCGGTTGCCGAGAAGGCGCAGCGAGGGGTGCTGGAGCTGCTCCTGATCAACCATCCGCTCGACTGCCCGGTGTGCGACAAGGGCGGCGAGTGCCCGCTGCAGAACCAGGCGATGGCAGGCGGGCGGGACACGTCGCGGTTCACCGGTCCGAAAAGGACATTCGCGAAGCCGGTCCCGCTCTCGCGGGCGGTGCTGCTGGACCGCGAACGATGCGTGCAGTGCGCCCGCTGCACCCGGTTCGCCGACCAGATCGCGGGCGACCCGCTCATCGGGTTGCTGGAACGCGGTGCGGCGCAACAGATCGGCACCGGAACCGGCGCGGCTTTCGACTCGTACTTCTCCGGCAACACCGTGCAGATCTGCCCGGTCGGCGCGCTCACGAGCGTCGCGTACCGGTTCCGCGCCCGTCCGTTCGACCTCGAGTCCACCCGCACCGTCTGCGAGCACTGTGCGTCCGGCTGCGCGACGCGCACCGACACGCGGCGCGGAAAGGTGCTGCGCCGGCTCGCGGGCGAGGATCCCGAGGTCAACGACGAGTGGATGTGCGACAAGGGCCGCTGGGCGTTCCGGTACGCCACCGTCACCGACCGGCTCACGTACCCGCGCGTGCGCGAAGCGCTGACCGGCAAGCTCACCGCCGTGGCCTGGCCGCTGGCGTTCCGGGTCGCCGCGCGGGCATTAGCCGCTGTCCGCGGCCACGCGGGCGTGCTGACCGGCGGGCGGCTCACGGTCGAGGACGCCTACGCCTACGGCCGGTTCGCGCGGGTCGTGCTCGGCACCAACGACGTGGACTTCCGGGCGCGGCCGGTCTCCGCCGAGGAGACGGAGTTCCTCACCTGGCTGGCTGGCCGCCCGAGCGCGACGTACGCCGATGTCGGGTCGGCCTCGACGGTGGTCCTGGCCGGCCTCGAACCGGAGGAGGAATCGCCGATCCTCTTCCTGCGGTTGCGGAAAGCCGTGCGCACGGCGGGCACGAAGGTGTACTCGGTGGCACCGTTCACGACCCGGGGGCTGGTCAAGCTGTCCGGCACGTTGCTCCGTGCCGCGCCGGGGGAGGAGCCGGCGGCGCTCGACGAGCTGGTGGCCGGGCCCGGTGCCGTCGTGCTGGCCGGAGAGCGGCTGGCCACCGTGCCCGGAGGGTTGTCGGCGGTGGTCCGGCTGGCCGAACGCACCGGCGCGCTGCTGGGCTGGGTGCCCCGCCGAGCCGGTGAGCGAGGCGCGCTGGCGGCGGGTGCGTTCCCCACGCTGCTGCCCGGGGCCCGCCCGGTCGCCGACGCGGCCGCGCGCGCCGATGCGGCCCGCCTGTGGCAGGTCGCCGAGCTGCCCGCGGAGCCGGGCCGCGACGTCGCGGCGATGCTGGCGGGCGACCTGCGCGGGCTGCTGGCCGGCGGGGTGGAACTGGACGACCTGCCGGACCCGCGGGCGGCGCGGCAAGCAGTGGCCCGGATGCCGGTGGTGGTGAGCCTGGAGCAGCGCCCGAGCGCACTCAGCGAACTGGCGACCGTGGTGTTCCCCGTGGCCACGGTCGCCGAGAAGGCGGGCACGTTCCACAACTGGGAGAACCGCCCCCGGACGTTCGAGGCCGCGCTGCGGAGCGCGGGCGCCCAGCCGGATCTGCGCGTGCTGGCGGGTATCGCGGAGGAACTGGACGTTCTCGCGCCACGCGACGGATCGGCCGTCCGCGCCGAACTCGCCGCGCTGGGCGCCTGGCCGGGCCGGGCCGGGCCGCCCCCTGCCGCTCCGCCCGCAGTCCACGCTCTCCCCCGGCCGCGGGCGGGGGAGGCCGTGCTCGCCACATGGCGCCCACTGCTGGACGGAGGCCGCCTCCAGGACGGGGAGGAACACCTGGCGGGCACGGCGCGGACCCCGCTTCTCCATCTCTCCGCCGCCACGGCCGACGAGTTCGGCATCCAGCCGGGAGACCCGGTCACGGTCAGCACGGACCGAGGCGCCATCACCCTCCCCACGACGACCGCCGACCTCCCGGACCGCGTGGTGTGGCTGCCGCAACGGTCGGCGGGCAGCGCGGTGCACGCGGAACTGGGGGTCACCTCCGGCGCGGTGGTCCGGCTCAGCCGCTCGTCCGGCTGAGCCCGGCCGTCGTGGACGAGATCGAGGCCGGTTCGCACTGGAAGGTGCCGCCCCCGCGCAGGGGACGGCGTCTTCCGGCGGCTGAGGGGAACTCAGCCGAAAACGAACCAGAAGAGCGTCGTCGCGGCCTTCTTCCCGGATGCGTCGGCGACTGTGACCGTCACCTGCCTGCTGTCGGCACGGGCCGGTGTCCCGGACACGATTCCGGTCGCGGGGTCGAACGTCAAGCCCGGGGCGAGCGCGGTCGACGACCACCGGTGCCGCCCGAGGACTTCAGCGGCAGGTTCACCGCTTTGCCGGTCCAGCTGTTCTGGTCGCCCGGGTCGGCCAGTGCCAGCGCCGAGGGCTGCCCGCCGGTGACGGTCAGCGGGTAGTGGGCAGTCTGCGCCGATTTCGCGCTCTTGCCGGAGATCGTGACGTCGTACGTTCCGGCCGGAGTGCTCGCGCTCGTGGCGATCGTGAGCGTCGGGTGGCCGCCGAGGCCGACGCTCGCCGGGCTGAACGCCGCCGTCGCGCCCGAGGGCAGGCCGGCGGCGGTCAAGCTGATCGCCCCGGCCGTCGGCGGGTTGCCGCCGTCCGGCAGGCGCGGGGCGAGGTCCGCGGCGTAAGCGGAGACTCTGGCGTAGACGGCGGACCAGCCGCACGAGGTCGACATCCACGAGAACACTCCGACGACCGTGTTGCCGACCAGGTACGGTCCGCCGCTGTCGCCGACGCACGCGCCGGCGTGGTGGTCGGTGTACCCGGTGCAGAGCATCGCCGGGGTCTTGTACTGCTCCTGCCCGTGGGGGCCGGTGAAGCGGCCCTTGCAGGCGCTGTCCTCGGCGATCAGGACGTCGGCCTGACGCAGCACGTTGCTGTGGGTGTTCGCGCTGGTTTCGCCCCAGCCGATCGAAATTCCTTTCGTGCCGGGCACGCCGAGGCCTGGGTCGGTGTTGAGCTTCGGGTACGTCGTCCCGGTGGGGACCGGCAGGTCCTTGTCGAGAGTCACGACCGCGACGTCCGCGCCGACGCTCCAGTCCGAGTAGTCCGGATGCACCCACTGCGCGGCGATTTCGGCTGTGGTGCCGGTGTTTTGCGCGAGGTCGTCGTCGCCGTAGACGAACCACTTGCGGCCGGGTTTCTCCAGGAGGCAATGGGCGGCCAGCAGCACCGTGTGCGGTCCGAACAGCGTGCCGGTGCAGGACTGCTGTCCGGGGAAGGCCGAACCTTCGCGGCGCATCGAGATGATGAACGGGTGCTCGGCGGTCGTGGTCGGAGTGCCGCCTACGACGCTCGGCGAAGCAGCGGAGGACTCGTTAGCGGTGACGGTCGTGCTCGCCGAATTGCCCGCGGCGACGCTGCCCGAAGCCGGTGCGGCCGACAGCGTGAAGTCCTGCGCCGGAGGCGGGGTGTCGCCACCGGTCAGCTTGGCGGCCAGTGCGTCGGCCTTCGGGGAACCCCAGCCGGTGCACAGGTCGTAGCCGATGCCCGCGTTGTAGCTGCCGTTGCCGCCCGAGGTGACGTCGTGGAAGGTCGAGGCGTAGTCCGCCGAACCGGCGATCCGGTAGAGGCTCGGGTTGAGCTGGCCGAGCCGGGATTTCCCGCCGCTGAGGGATTTCTGGTTCAGCATCGCCGCGTAGCCCGCCCACAGCGGGGACGACAGGCTGGTGCCGCCGACGTCGAGCCAGCCGCCGTTCAGGTACACCGACAACGCGCCGGCACCGTAGTCAGCGACCATCGAAACGTCCGGGACCGAGCGGTACCGGTTCGTGCCGGGCTGCCAGTCCGGGCGCGAGTAGATCTTCGAATACCCGCTGCCGCTGCTGCCCTGGTTCCAGCACGACTCCGACCGCCACGTGCCCGCGCTGCCGGTCGTCCGCAGCTGGGTGCCGCCGACGCCGGTGAACAGCGGATCGCTCGCCGGGTAGCTGGCCTGGATCGTCTGGTTGTCGCCCTGGTAGCCGCAGCCGGTGCCGCCCCCGTTGCCGGACGCGGAGAACATCGTGACGCCCTGCGCGGCGAGCTGGGTGTAGGAATCGTGCGAGGCCGCGATCGGGCTCGACTCGCAGATCTCGCCGTTGAGCCACGATCCGGAAAGGACGGTGATCTTGCCGTCCGAGGCGATCCGCGCCATTTCGTGCACCCACGCCTGGTCGGAGTTCGGCGCGGAGTAGACGACCTGCTTGGCCTTCGGCGCGGTCGCCGCGACGGCCAGCACGTCGAGCGTGGCCTCCGCCTGGTCGCTGCCCGGATTCGGCGCCCCGCCGTCCACCTTGACGACCTCCGGTCTGACAGCGGGTTGTTTGAAGTACTGCGTCCAGGCGTCGATGTCGGACTGCTTGAACGTGTCGAACTCGATCAGCCCGACCGTCTCGCCGGAACCGTCGTAGCCGCCGGAGACGCCGGTCATGCGGTAGGCGGTGCGCAGTTGTGCCGGGGTGTAGCCGCCGCCGGGACCGGACGGGCCCGCCGGTGCGCTCGCCCGGTGCGCGGCGGGCCGGTTCGTCAGGCCGGCGACCCCGCGGACGACCGCGGCGATGTCCGAGGGGACCGCGGTTGCCTCGGTAGCGTTGAAAAACCGCTCGCCCTTGGCTGACCGGAAGCCGGAAAGCGAGGTGCTGAACGCGGTTTCCACTGCGCCGGGGGTGCCGGACGCGGTGACGACCTGGCGGTTGCCGGTGACGTCGTCGATGCGCATCCCCTTGCCGGTCAAGTACTTCCGCACCTGGTCGACCGCACTGGCGGTGGGGCCGAACCGCTCGGTGTATTCGGCGGCGCTGAGGTAATGGCGGTACAGCGGCGAGTTCGGGTCGGCCGTGTCGGCGACGTACCGTTCGGCTCCCGCTTCGTCGCGGGGCTTGAGCGCGACGGACACGGTGACTTGGCCGGGCAGAGCGGAACTGTCCGCGGTGGCGCCCGCGGGGACGGCAGGGGCTGCGGGCAGCGGGATCACCGGCGGCGCCGGCGGGGAAAGTGTCGCTGTCGTCAGGAAAGCGGCCACGAGGAGAGTCGGACTTCGCATGTGCTGCTCCGGATTGGTGAGGAGGAATACAGCACTGCGCACGGTAAGAACCGCGTTCCCGCCTCGGCCGCGAAAAGTGGAAACCACGCCGTGGAGCCCGGATTTCCCCAGTTCAGCGGGCCGCGTTCACAGAATTGCTACCAGGTCCACTCGACGCCGATGATTCCGGCGCGGACCTCCCGCGCCGCCAGCGTCGCCGCGCCGCTCCCGGTAGCGCGCAGTTCCTCCACCTTGCGGCGGGGTGCGGCGAGGTCGCGTTGTTCGAAACGGCGAATGCTTTCGGGAACGTTCGAGCCGAATTGCACGCGGCAGGTGTAGAGGGGAGCGGGCCGGGTGAACCTGCGGTGGTATCCCTGCACCGGACGGCCGGGCGGAAACACGAATTCGTACTCCACCGCCGCGACGTCCCCGGCCCGCAGTTCCCGGTCGAAGAACAGCTCCGCGATCAGGAGCCCGCTGACCGCGTCGACCCGGGTCCGGCCCGCGCGGCAGCAGTGTCCGGCGGCGAAGCGCGGAGGCTGCCGCGCGCGGTCCTCGGTCTGGTAGTAGGTGGCCATCCGGACGACCCCGTCCACCGCGGCCTCGGCCACCAAGCGCACTCTGAGCAGGCGTTCCTGGCGATCCTCGGCCACGAGAAGTTCGTCGTGCACCGACCGCAGCCGCACCTGGTCCTCCGGCGGCAGGTCGAATTCGAGCGACGAGGGCCGCACCGACGGCCACAGCCGGCGCCGTTCGAGCAGGGGAGTCCGCTGCGGGCGGGAACACTGCCGGTCTTGCGGCCCGAGCAACGACGTGAGGCCGCCCGCGCCAAGGCCGAGCACCTGTTCGAGTTCGACGACCGCGTGCAGCGACGCCTCGCGGCCCGGCAGCGATCGCCCGGTCCGCCAGTAGGCCAGGGCGCTGCGCGACACCGTCACCCCGCGGGCGGCCAAGTGTTCGCGCAGCCGGTCCAAGGTCAGTCCGGCGCCGCTGATGGCGGCGTCCAGTGCGTCGGCGAACGAGGGCACGGCGTCCACTGTGGCCCGCAGCGGCCCGCCGGACCAGCGTCGTTCGTCGGATACCGTGGGGGAAATGCGGACTTTCGTGGGTTCCGGAACGCCCGTGCGGGAGATCATCCTGGAACCGTGACTCGGCCTTCCGCGGGCTCGTTCGCGGTCACGCTGGACACCGCGATCGAGGAATCCGGGCTGTCGCTCGACCGGCTCCAGCACCACCTCGCCGCGCGCGGGGTGCGGCTTTCGCGCTCGGCGCTGTCCTACTGGCGGCGCGGCCGGTCGCAACCGGAACGCGAGACCTCGATCGCCGCCGTCGCGCAGCTGGAATCCGTGCTGAGCCTCGAACCCGGGACGCTGACGTCGAGGCTCGGCCCCAAAGCGCCGCGCGGGCGCTGGCTCGGCGAACCCGCCTGCCGGATCGAACGCCGCCGGCTGTGGCCGCAGTTGCGGGCGTTCTCCGCCGAGCTGAAACCCCCGCCGGACGGGCAGCTGTCGTTCTGGTCGATCCACGACCGCATGCTGCTCGACGAGCACGGCGGCGAACGCGCGCTGCAGGTCCGGATGGTCGCCGAGGCCGCCGTCGACGGCGTGGACCGCATGATGGCCTACTACCAGGCCGATTCGTTCCTGACCGCGGACCCGGTTTACCGCTGCGTGCGCTCGGCGCGGGTCGGCCGGGTCTGCGTCGACCGCGAGACCGGCATGGTCGCGGCCGAACTGCGGCTGGAGCGCGCGCTGGCGCTGGGCGAGGTGACGATTGTCGAGTACGAGATCCGGTTCCCGCCGGGATCGCCGACCGGCCACTACCACCGCCGGTTCACCCGCCCGGTCGCGGAGTACGTCTGCCAGGTCAGCTTCGGTTCGCGAGTTCCGCGCCGTGTCCGGTCCTTCGAACAGCGCGGGCTCGGCGGTCCCGAACATCCCGGCAGCCCGCTGTCCGCCGGAGCCACGCACACCACGACGCTGGCGTTGCGGGACGTCCGGCCCGGCATCTACGGCACCGGCTGGCAATGGTGAACCCGGCCGGCACCGCCAATTCTGTGAACAACCGCCGCCGACCAGGCAAGACTTCCCCCGGCGGACCAGTTGTCCACAAAGGCCTGGTTCGGAGGTGATCGGCGACTTACCGTCACGGCGCATTCACTCCCCGAACACCGAAAGGTCTTCCCCATGCGCCGTCCCTCCCGCGCCATTCTGACCTTCGCCGCCGTCGCAGCCTTCGCCGTCAGCGGTACGGCCACCGCCACCGCGACCACTGAGACGGCTGCCCAGGCGACGTCGATGGCCGCTCATTTCGGAACCGTCCCGGCCTCGTCGACGGTGAGCGCCATCGGCGACATCTACCCCGCGAAGTGGCGCAACGTGCCGCAGGACTCCGTCGTCGACGACTGGAACATGTACAACCGCGAGTGCGTCTCGTGGGCCGCGTTCAACATCGCGCGCCACGGCGAAAGCGCGAACAACTACGGCGACGCGAAGTACTGGGACGACAACGCCCGCAACAACGGCTACCGCGTCGACAACAACCCGACCGAGGGCTCGATCGCCCAGACCGACAACGGCACCTACGGCCACGTCGCCATCGTCGACAGCGTGCACGGCGGCACGGTCACCGTCGAGGACTACAACTGGGCCGGCGACGGGCACTACCTCGTGCACGACGTGAGCGCGTCGTCGTTCCGCTACATCCACTTCTACAACTGATCCCGGAGCCCGGCACGCGTTCGTTCAGCCGGCCGGACCAGCCCGCGAAAGCCGCTGGCGCTGATCTGGGGCAATGGCACCGGTGCCACCGTCGGCCAGTACGAACTCCTGTTCACCCATCTCGCCGGCTGGGGTTGCCTCGTCGCCGCGGCGAACACCGGACAGTCCGGCTCCGGCACGGAGATGCTCGACGGGGCGCAGTACCTGATCGCCGAGAACGCCCGGCAGGGCAGCGTTTTCCACGACCGCGTCGACACCGGGCAGAGGGCCGCCGCCGGTCCCTCCCAGAGCGGAGGCGCCATCGCGGCCGGTGCCGACGCACGGTCCGGTGTTCTTCGTATCGGGGCAGCCGGACATCATCGACCCGGCACCTTATGTTCGCGTGCATTTCGCCGCGTGCGACCAGGTGCCTGCCGTCTACGGGCAGCTGCGCAGCGCCATGCACTTCTTGCCGGGCGACACGCGGTACCGCTTCGTCGGTGCGAGCCCCGCGCTGCGGCAGGACACCGCGGCTGGGTCGGATTTCGCGCGCAACGGCCGGGCCGAAGAAGCTCGAACCGGGCGGGAGCGGACCGTCGATCGCGCCGGGTGCGGCAGGAACGCGACGGGGGATCCGGGTGGTGTGTCCTCTGCCGGAAGCGGTGCTGTCCGCTGGGAGCGGCACCGCTTCCGGCGCGTTCAGCCGAGTTCTTGGGCGAGCCCGACGACGATGTTCTCCGGCCCCCGTACGTAACACAGCAGGAAGATGTTCTCGTACTGCACCACTTCGTCGACCAGCTCGGCTCCGTGGGCGCGCAGGCGGGCCAAAGTGTCCTCCAAGTCGTCGACCGCGAACATCATCCGGCGGATGCCGAGCGTGTTCGCGGGGGCCTTCCACGGCTCCGGGGCGATCGCCTTCGGCTGGTGGAATTTCGCCAGTTCCACCCGGCCGGGACCGCCGGGGACGCGCAGCATGGCCACGTCCTGCCGGATGTCGGCCAGTCCGACCACCTTTTCCGCGCCGCGCCAGTCCAGCGGGCCCTTGTTTTCCAGTTCCAGCCCCAGTTCGACGAAGAACGCGATGACCGCGTCGAGATCCTCGACGACGATGAGGACGTTGTCCATCCGCTTGACCGTCATGCGGTCACCGTAGCCCCGTGCGGGGCCTCCCGAAAATCTTAGTGGTGCTATTCTTAGACCAAAGCTATTCACGGGGGTGCCGGATGCCGAAGCGGACCGAGCCGGACGAGGTCGACGAGATGCTCGCGCAGTGGCGCGCCGAGGCGCCGGAGGTCGACACGTCGCCGCTCGCGGTGTTCGGGCGGCTGCATCGTGCGTTCGACCGGTACCAGCGGCAGCTGACGGGCGTGTTCTCCCGCCACGGGATCACGGTGGCGGACTTCGGGATCCTCGCCGCGCTCCGGCGGGGCGGCGCGCCGTACCGGCGCACGGCGGGGGACCTCGCCGACACCAACCTGCTCACCACCGGCGGCATCACGCAGCGGGTCGACAAGCTGGTGCAGGCCGGGCTCGTCCGCCGCGAACGCGACGAGGACGACCGGCGGGTCGTGTTCATCGGCCTCACCGAGGACGGGCTCGCGGCCACGGACAAAGTGGTGCACGAGCATTTTCCCAACGAGAACCGCATGCTGGCCGGGCTGACCGCGACGGAACGGGCGCAGCTGGCGAAATTGCTGGGGAAGCTGGAGCAGTCGCTGGACCAGGCCGAGTTCGGCGGCTGAATCCGTCGGCCCGGGGTCACTTCTCCTGGTCCCGCGGCGGAGCATTCTTCGGAGGGCGCGGATAGCGGGCGAGCATGAGCCGTTCCCGGTCGTCGGCGGGAATATTCCACTCGCGACGGCGTGGAGGGCGCGGCGGAAGACCGCGAGCCGTACGAGGGCGAGCAGGACGGTCATCGCGAGCAGAGTCCAGGCGTAAGCGGCCAGTACGATTCCCCGATTCCCCGGCGCGCGGATCGGGGTCGGCCGGAAAAGCTGTCATGGAGTGCGGGGACGGTAGCCAACCTCGGCATGCCCCTCGTGTCCGCCAGTCCTCCGGGCATCACGACCCCAGGCGGCCCGCGTGTCCGTTCCCGCCGGCCAGAGTGACGCCGAGTTGATCGCCGCCGTGCGTGCGGGAACGGTCAGCGCCTACGGCACCCTCTACGAACGGCACTGCGAGGCGGCCCGCAACCTGACCTGCCAGCTCGCCAAATCCGATGCGGAGGCCGACGACCTGGTGTCCGAGGCGTTCGCGAGGGTGTTCAACGCCCTGTGCACGGGCAAAGGACCCGGCTCGGCCTTCCGCGCGTATCTGCTGACCACGCTGTGGCATGTCGCCCACGACGTGACCGAAGACCTGTCCGAGCCGATCGGCAAGGACGCGGCGGCGCTGGCTGTGCCGTTCGCGGACACCGCGGTCGGCGCTCGCCGCGAAGGCGTTCGCTTGGCTGCCCGAACGCTGGCAGGCAGTGCTGTGGCACACCGAGATCGAACAGCAGAGCCCGGCCGAGGTCGCGCCGCTGCTCGGACTGACCCCCAACGGTGTCTCGGCGCTCGCCTACCGCGCCCGCGAGGGGCTCCGGCAGGCCTGTCTGCAGGTCCGTTTGTCGGAGAACCAAGCGGAAGGCTGCCGGGCGACGGACTGCCCCAACGGGAGCGTGTTCGGGTCGAGAACCACTTGGACGGATGCGAGAGCTGCCGTGCGCTCGCCTCGAAACTTGTGGATATCAACGGCGGACTGCGCATGATTATCGCCCCGATCGTCCTGGGCGGGGCGGCCCCCGGTTACCTGGCGACCGTCAGCGCAGAGAAAGCTGCGGCCGCCGCCGGGGTAAGGCGAGTGCTCGACAGCCGGTCGCCGTCGCAGTGTCCGGAACCCGTCTTCATCGCGGCGCTCGCCGTTGGGGCAGTCACCATGACGCTTGCCGCGGGCGGTATGCAACGGCCTCCGGCTGCCTCCTCGCCGATCGCCACCGTATCTCTTGTCCGAGATCCGAAACGTCTTCAACCACGTCGCCGAGTCCTGGCAGTGCGGCACGGCAAGGTCCGAACCTGCTGATTCAGCCCCGCGCCCACGGGATCGGCTCGTCCGCGAGGCTCAGGTACAGGCTCTTCTGCCGCTGGTAACTGCGGATCGCGGTGCGGCCCTTGTCCGTGCCGAGGCCGCTTTCCTTGGTGCCGCTGAACGGTGTCGAGATGCTGAACTGCTTGTAGGTGTTGATCCACACCGTCCCGGCCTCGACGCGGCGTGCCAGCCGAAGCGCGCGGCGGTAGTCGGCGGTCCAGATGCCGCACGCCAGGCCGTAGACGGTCGAGTTGGCCTGGGCGACCAGGTCTTCCTCGTCCTCGTAGGGCAGCAGGACGCCGACCGGTCCGAAGATTTCCTCCTGGCACGTCTTCGCGTCCGGGGCGAGGCTGTCCAGCAGGGTGGGCAGGTAGTACGCGCCGCGCGACAAGCGTTCGTCATCGGGGATTCGGCCACCGCAGCGGACGACCGCACCTTCTTCGCGGGCGCGGTCGACCATCGCGGCCACCTTGTCGCGGTGCGCGAACGTCGCCAGCGGAGCGACCTGAGTGGCGGGATCGGTGCCCGGGCCCAGTCGCAAGGCGGTGGCAGCGGCGATCAGCCGGGAAGCCCATTCGTCGTACTGCCTGCGCGGCAGGAAGATTCGCGATCCGGCGACGCAGCTCTGGCCGGTCGAGGAGAAGATTCCATACAGGATTCCGGCGACGGTCTCCTCGACGTCGGCGTCCTCGCAGACGATCGTCGGGGATTTGCCGCCCAGTTCCATGGTGACCGGGATGATCCGGTCCGCGGCGACGCGGCCCAGCACGCGCCCGGTGGTCGTGCCGCCGGTGAAGGCGAGCTTGCCGACCAGCGGGTGCCGGGAGATCGCGTCGCCGACGACCGTGCCGGGGCCGGGCAGGACCGACAGCAGCGCGGGCGGCATGCCCGCGTCCTGGACGAGGCGGGCCAGTGCCAGCGAAACCAGGGGAGTGGCTTCCGCGGGTTTGAGCAGGACGGCGTTCCCGGCGGCCAGCGCGGGGGCGATTTTCTGGGCGTCGCTGGCGATCGGCGAGTTCCACGGCGTGATCGCGCCGACGACTCCGATCGGTTCGTGCACGCTCATCGTCAGGTGCGCGCCGCGGCTCGGCGGGAGTTCGCCTTCGAGGGTTTCGAGCGCGGCCGCGTAGTACCGGAAAGTACCGGCCGCGCTCGCGACCAGCGCGCGGGTTTCGCCGAGCGCCTTGCCGGTGTTGCGGGTTTGCAGCAGGGCGAGCGGCTCGGCGTGGTCCTCGATCGCGTCGGCGACGCGGGCCAGCAGCCGGGCGCGCTGGTGCGGCAGCAGGTCTCGCCACGCCGGGTCCGCGGCGGCCGCGGCACCGGCGCAGGCGGCGGCGTCGACCTGGGCGGAGTCGGCGGCGTGGATCGAGGCGACCGTTGACCCGTCGGCGGGATCCACGCACGCGGACGCGGGACCGCCGCCGCGCTGCCAGCCGCCGCCGACCGGGATTTCGTCGGGCGGGACGGGGAAGGGCTGCATGGGCGACGTCCTTTCGGCACGGGTGACGGGGATGCGACCGAGGAAACCTTAGGACTAAGATTTCGTCAACCCTCTGGCCGGATCAAGGACCGGTACCTGGCTCCCAGGCGGCGCCATGGGCGCGGGTGCGGGGCCGGGCGGCTCTCGTCGGAGCCGGAGCGGAGGGCGGGGTTGCCGCCCGTGATCTCCTCGCGGACCTGCGGCCGCGGCCACCCGGGCGCCAAGGTCCGCGAAGCCCCGCACGGCGCGCGAGCCGCCGGAAAGAATTTTAGGCCTGAGGGGTTGTGCGGATCACAGCCCTCGGGGTACAACCCTTATCAGTAAGTCTCTTAGACCTAAGGCATTCGGCGGCGAGCCCGCCGAGGACCACCGGAGGAGTTGCCCCGCGATGACCACCACCGAAAGCACGAATCAGCACCTTGAGGAGCTCATCGACTCGTGCATCGCCGCTCGCGAGACGCGGTACGAGGACTGGGACACCCTCGGCTTCCAGGCCGCCGCGAAGGGCGACGAGTTCCGCCGCGCGCAGATCCGCTACATCGGCTCCGGCGCGACCGGCAACCACGAGGGCGACGCCCGCCAGCTGCCCTCGGAGCACTTCACCTTCTCCAACATGCGGCTGCCGGTCGGCGCGATCGGCCCGGAGCACACCCACCACGACGTGGAAGAGGCGTTCTTCGTCCTCGAAGGCACGCTGGAGGTGACCGTGCACGACGTCGAGGACGGCACCAAGACCGCGACCCGCGTGCTCGGCTACCGCGACCTGATCCGCGTGCCCGCCGGGGTGCCGCGCAGCCTGCGCAACGCCGGCGACACCGACGCGCTGTTCTGCGTCATCATCGGCGCGCAGAAGCCGCAGCTGCCGACCTACCCGCCCACCTCGCCGATGCACGGCGTCACTCGCTGAGGACGACCGCGATGCCGACGATGCTGCGGGTGCACCGGACGACGTGGCTGGCCGACCGGGTCACGCAGGTGGAACTGCGCGATCCGGAAGGAAAGCCGCTGCCCGGCTGGGAGCCGGGAGCGCATCTTTCCCTGCACCTGCCGAACGGGCTGGTGCGCGAGTACTCTCTTTGCGGCGACCCGGCCGATCGGCACAGCTGGACGGTCGCGGTGCTGCGGGAGGAATCCTCGCGCGGCGGCAGCGCGTGGGTGCACGAGCGGCTCACCGCGGGCAGCGTCCTGCCCGTCGAGGGCCCGCGCAACACCTTCGAGCTGCACGACGCTCCGGAGCACCTGCTCATCGCCGGCGGCATCGGCGTGACCCCGATCCTCGCGATGGCCGGGAAACTCGCCGGCGGCCGCGCGCCGTGGTCCATGCTCTACTGTGGACGGTCGCGCGGCGGAATGGCTTTCCTGGACGAGCTTTCCGGCCTCGCCGGGGACCGGCTGGAAGTACACGCCGACGACGAGCACGGCGGTCCGCCCGATCTGGCCGCGAGGCTGGCCGGGCTCGCGCCGGGCACGGTCGTGCACTGCTGCGGCCCCGAACCGCTGCTCCGCGCGGTCGAGGCGGCCCTGCCGGAAACGGCCGCCCTGCGGGTCGAACGCTTCCGGGCCCCCGAGGCTCCGGCAGCCGCGCCGGGAACGGGATTCGACGTCGTGTGCGCCGGTTCCGGGACCCGGGTCGCGGTCGCCGCCGACGAGTCCATTGTGGACGCTCTCGGCCGCGCCGGGATCTCCGTGCCGACCTCGTGCCGCGAGGGCGTGTGCGGGACCTGTGAAACGAAGGTGCTCTCCGGCGAGCCGGACCACCGCGATTTCGTGCTCGACGACGACGAGAAGGCGACCGCCGGGACCATGATGCTGTGCGTGTCGCGGTGCCGCTCCGCCGAACTCGTTCTTGACCTCTAGGAGCCGGCCATGGCCGGACACACCCACCGGCAGCTCGCCGTGCTGCGCGCCGCCGCCGCGGGGCACGTGGAAATGACGTGCAGCCGCGAACCGCACCTTTACGTCGACGGCCTCGCCTGCTGCGACCCGACACTCGGGCACCAGCTGGCCGGGCTGCTCGCCCCCGAACCGGCCGCTCCGCGCGGACCGGGGCTGCGGGTGCCCGCGGTGCTCACCGCCGCCGGGCAGGCCGCGCTCGCCCCGTCCGCCGCCGCTTGAGCGTCGTGAGCGGCAATCCCGGTGAGAACCGGCATCGCCACTCACGAGGCCTGACCACCACGAACCGAAGGGAACGCCCGATGCCGCTGCAGCTGCGGCCGGTGCAGAGCCGCACCGCCCCGCCGACGAGCTACGAGAACGCGCTGTCCGACGAGCTGGAAGCCGTCTACGGCCGGGGTGTGCACGACCTGCCCGGCGTGGTCTCCGCGCTCAACGCGGGCGGCCTGCGCCCGGCCGACGGCTCCGACTGGGCCGAAGAGACGTTCACCGCAGAACTGGCGCGGCTNAGGCGTGATGGCGACCAGAACCGCTGAGGAGCTGCTGGCGCTGGGCCTGCGCGACCGCTGGTACCCGCTGTGCCCGTCCGGCACCGTCAACCGCGGCGAGCTGACCCGCATCGAGCGGGCCGGGGAGAAACTGCTGCTCTGGCGCGACTCCGCAGGGGTCGTGCACGTTCAGGAAGACCGCTGTCCGCACCGTGGCGCGCGGCTTTCGCTCGGCGTGCACATGGGCGACCGGGTCGCTTGCAACTACCACGGCGTGCAGGTGGACGGCGACGGTGTCGTCGTGTCGGTCCCGGGCAGCCCCGGATGTGCGCTGGAGGGCCGTCGCGCGCTGCGGACGTTCCCGGCGGAGGAACACGCCGGTGCGGTGTTCGCCTGGTTCGGCTTGGACGAGGCCGCCGAGCCGAAGCCGTTGCAGCTGCCGGACCCGATCGCGGGCGGCGAGTGGGACGCCTTCCCCTGCTACGTCGAATGGGACGCGCCGTATGGCTACTCCCTGGACAACCTGCTCGACCCGATGCACGGCGCGTTCCTGCACCGCAACAGCCACACCATGTTCGGCGGCAAGCGCGAGGCCGTCTTCCAGATCCGCGCGATCGACGACGGGTTCGTCTTCGAGAAGACCGACCAGCGCGGCGTGAACTTCGACTGGGTGCAGCTGACCGAAGCCGGCGCCCAGTGGGTCACGCTCGACATCCCGTACCCGGAAACCGCCGGTCCGGGCGGTGCGTTCACTATCGTCGCGGCGCTGTGCGCGATCAACGAAACCCAGCACGCGGCCTTCTTCTGGCGCTGCCGCAAGGTTTCCGGCTGGGAACGCGACAGCTGGCGCGTCCTCTACCGCAACCGGCTCGAAGCCCGGCACTGGGCGGTGCTGGAGCAGGACCGCGAGATGGCCGAGGCGATGCCGCTCGACGCGTGGGACCGGGAAAACCTGTACCAGCACGACATCGCGCTCGTCCGGATGCGCCGGTTGCTGCGGTCGGAAGCCCGCCGCCAGGCCGCCGTGCTCGCCGCTCCCGCCGCAGCCCCCGCGACTGCCGCGCCCGTGCCCGCCCCGACCCGCTGACCTTTCAGGAGGCCTCATGTCCGCCGAACCCATCGCGCGGCTCCGCGCCCTGCGCGCGGTGACGCTGCGTTCGACGCAGTGCGCCGATTCCGGCGAGTTCTACCGCGAAGTCTGGGGGCTGCAGCAGGTCGAAGCCGACCGCGGCGCTGTGTGGCTGCGCGGTTCCGGCGACGAGCACCACGTGCTCCAGCTCGAACAGGCCGACCAGAACGCGCTGGGCAAGATCGCCTTCGCCGTCGCCACTGCGCGCGAGGTCGACGCGGCCGCCGCCCGCCTGGCCGCGCACGGCGTTCCGCTGGTCACCGAACCCGGCAAGCTCGACCAGGTCGGCGGCGGGTACGGCCTGCGCTTCGCCGATCCGGAAGGCCGGCTGGTGGAGCTGTCCGCCGAGGTCGACGCTGTGGTCCCGGGCGATCCGTACGGGCGCGCCGCGGTGCCGCGGAAACTGGCGCACGTCGTGCTCAACACGGCCGACATCGACGCGGCCTGCGAGTTCTACACGCGGGTGCTGGGCATGCGGATCTCCGACTGGTCCGAGCACCAGATGGCGTTCCTGCGCTGCAACGCCGACCACCACGTGATCGCCTTCAACCAGGCGGAATTCGCGTCGGTGAACCACATCGCGTACGAGATGAACTCGATCGACCATTTCATGCGCGGCATCGGGCGGCTCAAGCACAACGGCGTCACGCCGCTGTGGGGTCCCGGCCGGCACGGTCCGGGCAGCAACACGTTCGGCTACTTCGCCGACCCGGCCGGGCTCGTCTGCGAGTACACCTCCGAGGTCGCGCAGGTCGAGGAAGACGCGTGGCTGTGCCGGGTGTGGCGGCGCACGCCGGAGCTGTCCGACCTGTGGGGCACCGCGGGTCCGCCGTCGAAGGACGTCCGCGCGCACATGCGCGGCGTGCCGGATCCCGGCTACTCGGCGTGGTGGCAGTCGTGAAGGTAGGAGTGCTGGGCGCGGGGTCGATCGGTTCGGTCGTCGCGGAGGCGCTGCGCGACGGGCTGGTCCCGGGCGCGGAGCTGGGCGGGGTGGTCGATCCGGCGCTTTCCCCGGCGGGACTGCCGATGTGCGCGCTGCCGGAGCTGCTGTCCGTTTCGGACTTGGTGGTCGAGGCCGCCGGGCAGCGGGCGCTGGCGGACGCCGGACCGCAGGTGCTGTCGGCGGGGTGCGACCTGCTGGTGGTTTCGGTCGGCGCGCTGGCGGCGGACGGGTTGCTGGAGAAGCTGCTCGCGGCCGGGCCGGGTGCGGTCCAGTTGTCGACTGGCGCGATCGGCGGGCTTGACCTGTTGCGTTCGGCGGCGCTGCTCGGGCGGTTCGAGCGGGTGGTCATCGAGACGACGAAGAAGGCGTCTTCGCTGGTCCAGCCGTGGATGTCCGCGGAAGAGGCTGACGCGCTGCGGGAGGCGACCGCTCCGGTCGAGCTGCGGCGCGGGCCTGCGCGGGAGATCACCGCGGCGTTCCCGAAATCGGCGAATGTGGCTGCGTCGGTGGCGTTGGCGGTGCGGGATTGGGACGTCGTGGAGGCGGCGGTGATCGCCGATCCGGCCGCGCCGTTGACCTCGCACGTGATCACCGCGGCCGGGCCGGCGGGGGAGTACCGGTTCGAGATCCGGAACCGGCCGTCGCCGCAGACGCCGACGTCGAGCCGGGTCGTGCCGTACGCGGTGCTGTCCGCGCTGGAAGCGCTGGCGGCGCCGAGGGCGGTGTTCCGGTGACCTCCACAGTGGACGGTGTGCAGGTGCGGATCGCCGGGGACGGCAGTCCCGTGCTGTTGCTGCACGGCATCGGCGGTTCGAGCGCTTCGTTCGACGCGCAGCTGGCCGGCCTGGCGCCGAAACACCGCGTGCTGGCTTGGGACGCACCGGGTTACGGCAGTTCGGCCGATCCGGAAAAGCCGCTGGGCATGGCCGGATACGCGGCGCTCGTCGGCCGTCTGCTGACCTCGCTGGACGCGGCCCCCGCACATCTCGTGGGCGTCTCGTGGGGCGGCGTGATCGCGACCCGGGTCGCGCTGGACTACCCGGAGGTCGTGCGGTCGCTGGTGCTGGCCGATTCGACCCGCGGCTCCGGCATCGACTCCGAGCGGGCCGCGGTGATGCGGGCCCGGCCGGGCGAACTGAACCGGGTGGGTGCGGCGGAATTCGCGCGCCGGCGCGCGCCTCGGCTGCTCGCGCCTGGCGCGGATCCCGCGGTGGCGCAACGGGTCGAGGACATCATGGCGGGGATTCGGCTGCCCGGGTACACCTCCGCCGCGGAATCGATGGCCGAGACGGACCACGGTCCTCGGCTGTCCCGGATCTCGGTGCCGACGCTGGTGCTCGTCGGCGAGCACGACCAGGTGACCGGGGTGTCCGAGTCGCGACGGCTCGCCGCGTCGATTCCGGGCGCACGGCTCGAAATGCTCCCCGGCGGGCACGCGGCGAATCAGGAAGCGCCGCACCGGTTTTCCGCCGAGGTCGTGGACTTTCTGTCCCAAGTGGACTCGGTGGTGGCGCGATGAAGGACCGGCTGTATGTGGTCACCGGCGCGGGCCGCGGGCTAGGCTGGGCGATCGCCCGCGAGATCGGCCGTCAAGGCGGTCGCGTCGTGATTGCCGAACGTTCTCCGGACCGGGCCGCGGACGGGGTCGCCCGGTTGCACGCGGAGGGCGTCGAGGCACACCGGAT
The DNA here is from genome assembly GCF_001651785.1 of Amycolatopsis sp. M39. Classification (NCBI taxonomy): domain Bacteria; kingdom Bacillati; phylum Actinomycetota; class Actinomycetes; order Pseudonocardiales; family Pseudonocardiaceae; genus Amycolatopsis; species Amycolatopsis sp. M39. Next base: position 119,617 of record NZ_LWSF01000004.1, on the reverse strand, counting down.
CGACACGGATGTCGCGGATCCGGAGTCGGTCGAGGCTCTGGCGGACGCGGTCGCGAAGCTCGGCCCGTTGCACGGCCTGGTGAACAACGCGGCGATGGCGGACGGCGTGGGCGGCAAGCACTTCGCCGAGTTGGACGTCGAAGCGTGGGACACGTTGATGACCGTCAACGCTCGCGGTCCGTGGCTCGTCTCCCGGGCGCTGTATCCGCAGCTCGCGCGGACCGGCGGACGCATCGTGAACCTCGCCTCCGACGCCGCCCTGTACGGCTCGCCGCGACTGGTCCAGTACGTGGCCTCCAAGGGCGCGGTGATCGCGATGACTCGCACGATGGCGCGGGATGGCGGCCCGGACGGCGTGACGGTCAACGCGGTCGCGCCCGGGCTGACCGAAGTCGAAGCCACTGCGGGCATTCCGCGGGAGCGGCACGAGCTGTACGCGACGAACCGCGCGCTGACCCGGCCGCAGCAGCCGGAGGACGTCGTCGGTTCGGTGGCGTTCCTGCTGTCCGACGCGGCCTCCTACATCACCGGCCAGACCCTCGTGGTCGACGGCGGATTCGTCTGCAGCTGAAGGGAAAACCCGTGGATTTGGGATTGAAGGGCGCGGCGGTGCTCGTGACCGGGGCCAGCTCCGGCGTCGGGCTCGCGACCGCGGCCGCGCTGCTGGCCGAGGGCGCGCACGTCGCCGCCTGCGCCCGCGACGGCGTCCGGCTGGAAAAGGCCCTCGCCGATCTGCCCCGCGCCGAGGGAGCCCGGCTGTACACCGCGTCCTGCGACGTGCTCGACCAGGCGCAGGTGGAAACGTTCGTCGCCGAGGCCGCCCGTGAGCTGGGCGGCCTGGCCGGGGTCGTGAACAACGCGGGCCGGTCGCTGATGGCGCGGCTCGCCGAGACCACCGACGGCCAGTGGCGCGCCGAGCTGCACCTCAAGATCTTCTCAGTGCTGCACGTCGTCCGGGCCGCGTTGCCGTGGCTGCGGACGGCGGCGAATCCGGCTGTGGTGAACGTGAACGCGATCCTCGCGCGGCAGCCCGAACCCCGGTTGGCGGCCACTTCGGCGGCGAGGGCGGCGCTGCTCAATCTCTCCACGACTCTGGCGGCCGAATTGGCCGGGGACGGCGTGCGGGTCAACTCGGTCTGCCTCGGCCTGGTCGACACCGGACAGTGGCGACGCAGGTACGAGGCTTCCGGCAGCGGGCTGTCCTTTGTGGACTGGTCAGCGGAGCTGGCTGCCGGCCGGGGGATTCCGCTTGGCAGGCTCGGCACCGCGGAAGAGGTCGCTTTCCCCATCGTCACGCTGCTTTCGCCGCGTGCCTCCTACGTGACCGGCGCGACGATCGACGTCGGCGGCGGCATCGCCCGTTACGTCTAGAAGGGACGGACCCATGAATCACGGTCACGGAGGCGAGCTTCTCGTTCGCCTGCTGTCCGAAGCCGGCGCGGACACCGCCTTCGGCGTGGTGAGTGTGCACAACCTGCCGCTGGTGGAAGCGGTCGCGCGGCATTCGCGGTTCGTGCCCGTGCGGCACGAGGCAGCCGCGGTGAACGCCGCCGACGGATACGCACGCGCCAGCGGCGGCCTCGGCGTCGCGATCACCAGCACCGGCACCGGCGCGGGCAACGCGGCGGGTGCGCTGGTCGAGGCGCTCACGGCGGGCAGTCGCGTGCTGCACGTGACCGGCCAGATCGACTCCGAATTCCTCGGCAGCGGCCGCGGCGTGATCCACGAGACGCGTGACCAGATCGGCATGCTGACCGCGATTTCCAAGCACGCGGCCACGGTGACGTCGGTGGAGACCGCCGAGGAGACGCTGCGCGCGGCGATCCGGCACGCGCTGTCGGTGCCGAGCGGCCCGGCGAGCGTCGAATGGCCTATCGATCTGCAGTACTCGCGACACGAGTTCCGTCCTGGCTCGCTTGAGCCGGCGCCGATCCCGCCGCCCGACGCCGCTGTGCTCGCGGAAGCCGCCGAATTGCTCGCTGCCGCACGCCGTCCGGTGTTCTGGCTCGGCGGGGGAGCGACCGGCGCGCGCGACGAGGTGCGCGCGCTCGCGGAACGGTTCGGTGCGGCGGTGTTCACCAGCAACTCCGGCCGCGGCACGGTGCCGGAGAACCACGAACTGGTCGTCGGGAACTTCGCCGCGCACGAGCAGTCGGCCCGGCTCCTCGCCGACGCCGACCTGCTCGTCTCGATCGGCACGCACTTCCGCTCGAACGAAACCAAGCACTACCACCTCGCGTTGCCCGAGCGGCACCTGCAGATCGACGTCGACGCCGAAGCGCTGGGCCGCGTCTACCCGGCCACCGTCGGAGTGCGAGGCGATGCCGCGACCGTGCTCGCCGGTCTGTCCACTGTGGAAGCCAACACCGAACCGGGCTGGCGCGACCGCGTCATCGAGACCCGGAAAGCCGTGCGGGACAAGCTGAACGAGGCGATCGGCCCGTACGCGGAGATCTGCGCCGCACTGCGCGAGGGCCTCCCGGCCGAGTCCGTGATCGCCCGCGACGTGACCATCCCGTCCAGCCAGTGGGGCAACCGGCTGCTGGACATCCACGACCCGCGCACCAACGTGTTCCCGGCCGGCGGCGGCATCGGACAGGGCCTGGCGACCGGCATCGGGGCCGCGCTCGCGACGCCGGACGCGCCGACCGTGGTGATGGTCGGCGACGGCGGCCTCGCGGTGCATCTCGGCGAGCTGTGCACGCTGGCGCAGGAACGGCCGTGGCTCGCGCTGGTCGTGTTCAACGACGGCGGATACGGCGTGCTGCGCAACATGCAGGACCACCACCGCGGACAGCGCGCCGGCGTCGACCTGTTCACCCCCGATTTCGCGCGCCTGGCGCAGTCGCTGGACCTGCCGCACACGCTGGTGTCGAAGCCGGGCCAGTTCGCCGACGCGCTGGCGAAAGCGGTGGCCCAGCACGGTCCGTCGGTGATCGAGGTGGACGTGACCGCTTTGCCCGCGACGCCGCGGCCGTTCGTGCCGCCGGTGCCGGTTCCGGAGAGCTGAGGGAGACCAGACGTGGGAGGCACCATCGAAGCTGCCGAAGTCCGCCATCACGGGCACGGACCCGCGAATCGCCGCCGCCGGGTGGTGCGGACGTCCGCGCCGCTGCTGGTACGGCATCCGCCCGGCCGCGTGCGCGGCGCGGTGCTCGTGCTGCACGGCGCCGCCGGGCTCGACGAACCCGTCGAGAACTGCTGCCGCACGCTCGCAAGCTGCGGATACGTCACTGTCGCGCCGCTGTTCTACTACGAGACCGGCGGCCACACCTTCGGCCAGGACAAAGCGGAGGCCGCGTTCGCCGCGCTCGCGCTTTCCGACCTCGAAGCCGACCTCGCCGGCGCGCTCGACTACCTCGGGACCCGGCTGGGAATGCCGCGCCACCGCGTGGCCGCCGCCGGTTTCGGCTCCGCCGCCCACCTCGCCGAACTGGCCTCGGTGGACCTCGCCGCCGCTCTCGGGCCCGCGCCGCCACCGTGGCCCGGCACGCCCGGATTCGACCCGCACGCACCCGATCGGCTCGTGCTGCCCGCCGGACCTTCCGCCGCGGACGACCTGGTCCGGTTCCTGGACGCCGGACTTTCCTGCGGCCCCGCGTCAAGTCCGTGAGGGGAACCCGGACGGACTCCGATTCCCGCAGGGTTCCCCGCACCGACACGCACCCGCCGCGAGGCCTTGAGTTCGTGGCATCGCTCCCGAACCCCCGACGATCGACTGCACGCTCCGGCTCCGAGGAGGGCCCATGAGTATCGCCGCCACCCCCGAGGTGACCCAGCGGGACATCGCCGCCCGGCTGGAACGGCTCCCGATGTCGCGATGGCAGGTCTCGATTCGCCTGATCATCGGCATCGTCACGTTCTTCGAGGCGTTCGACCAGCTGCTGATCGCCTACACCCTGCCGGTCATCGGCCGCGAATGGCACATGACGACCGCCGCCAGCACCGCGACGCTGACCATCGGCTCGATCGGCATGCTGCTCGGCGCGCTCGCCTCCGGCTGGGCCGCCGACCGGATCGGCCGCGTCAAGGTGATCACCCTGTGCGTCGCCGTCACGGCGTTGTGCAGCCTGGCGATGACGTTGTGCACCGCGCTGCTGCCGTTCCTGATCCTGCGGTTCGTCCAAGGCCTGGCGATCGGCGGTGAAGTGCCGACCGCGGCCGCGTACATCGCGGAGATCAGCCGGGCTCGCCGTCGCGGCCGTTTCGTGTTGATGTACGAGATCGTCTTCCCGGCCGGGCTCGCGGTCGGCGCGCTGGTCGCGGCCTGGGTCATCCCGCACTGGGGCTGGCGTCCGCTGTTCGCGCTGGCCGCCGTTCCCGGTCTCGCCGCCGTGCTGCTGCAGCTGCGGATCCCGGAATCGCCGCGCTGGCTCGCCGCCCACGGGCACACCGAGAAGGCCGAGGCGACGATGTCGCTGATCGAGCGCCGGGTCGAGGAGTCGCTCGGCCGACCGCTGCCTCCGCCCGCCGTGACCACCGCGGCGCCGGCGGCGGCGCCCGCGAAGCGCAGTTCGTTCCGCGACCTGTTCGCCGGTCGCTACCGGCGGCGCACGCTGATGGTGTGGACGATCTGGTTCGTCGGCTACCTCGCCAACTACGGCATCACCTCGTGGCTGCCGACGCTGTACAAGGGCTCGTTCCACCTCTCGATCGGCCAGGCGCTCTGGTACAGCACCGCCACGTCGGTCGCCGGTCTCGTCGGCTGCCTGATCGCCGCGCTGGTCGTGGACAAGCTCGGCCGCCGGATCGTGCTGGCGGCGGGCTTGGGCGGGACGACCGCGATGCTGGTCGTGCTGGGCGCGCTCGGCGCCGGGACCCCGTTGCAGCTGCTGGTGTGGTCGTCGCTCGCGGCGATGTTCAACTTCGCGGTGAACGTCTGCCTGTACCTGTACACGCCGGAGCTGTACCCGACCCGCAGCCGCGCGCTGGGCGTCAGCCTCGGCGGCGTGCTGAACCGGTTCGGCCTGATCCTCGGTCCGATCCTGGTCGGCGCGCTGTACGCGGGCGGCGGCGGGCTCGCCTCGGTGTTCCTGGTGCTCGGCGGGATCTGCCTGGCCGGTGCGCTGGTCGCCGGGTTCTTCGCCGAGGAGACCAAGGGCCGCACGCTGGAAGAGGTTTCGCCGTGACGGACGCGCTGCGCGTGGTCCTGCTCGGCACGGCGGCCGGGCCGTACCCGGCGCCGGGCCGGCAGGGCTGCGCGAACGCGGTGGTGGTCGGCGGACGCGTCTACCTGGTCGACGCGGGCTACGGGACGCTCGGCAAGTGCGTCGCCGCCGGGCTGTCCCTGCGCGATCTGGCCGCGGTGTTCGTGACGCACCTGCACTCCGACCACGTCGCCGAACTGTTCACGCTTTTCCTGCTCGGCTGGGGCCCGGCCAACCAGGGCGTCATCGATCCGGTGCCGGTCTACGGCCCCGGGCCGGACCCGAGCGATCCCGGTCCGCCCGCCGCGGGCACCGAGGGTCTGGTCGCAGGCAGTCTCGCCGCGTTCGGACAGGACGTCGCGGTGCGGCAGCGGACCAGCGACCGGCCGCGGCTGGCCGGGCTCATCCGCCCCGCCGACCTCTCGGTGGCGGCGGGTGCGGAAATCGTGGTGCACGAGGACGATCGGGTGCGCGTGACGGCTCGGGCTGTCCCGCATCCGCCGTTGCGGCTGGCGCTGGGCTACCGGTTCGAGACCGAACACGGCGTGGTCNGTGGTCGCCTTCTCCGGCGACACCGCCCGCAGCGACGCGGTCGGCGAGCTGGCCGCGGGCGCCGGCTTGCTGGTGCACGAAGCGATGGAGCCCGATTTCTACCGCAGCATCGGCTATTCGCCGAAGCTGCTGGACTTCCTCGCCGCCTCGCACACCTCGCCGGCGGACGTCGGCCGGGTCGCCGCGGCGGCCGGGGCCCGGCGGGTCGCGCTGTCGCACCTCGGCCCGGCCGATCCCGCCCGCCTCGACGACGAGGGCTGGCTCACGCGGGTCCGCCCGCACTACTCCGGCCCGGTCGTCGTGGGCCACGATCTGCTCGACCTCACTGTCTGAAAGGAGCTTGCGCTGTGCCGGAAATCGCGATCGTCGGCGGCGGGATCGGCGGCCTGGCCGCCGCTGCCGCCCTGCGGAAGGCCGGATTCTCGCCGGTCGTGCACGAACAGGCGGCCGGATTCGGCCGGGTCGGCGCGGACATCAACCTGACGCCCAACGCCGTCCGCGCCCTCGACGGCCTCGGCGTCGGCGGCGAACTGCGCGAAACCGCCGCGCGGCCGAAGTTCCGGATCAGCCGCACCTGGGACACCGGCGAAGAAACCTCGCGGCTGCCGATGGGCGACGAGGCCGAACGCCGCTACGGCTCGCCGCAGCTCACCATGCACCGCGCGGATCTGCTGGCCGCCTTGGAACGCGCGCTGCCGGACGGCGTCGTCCGCTTGGGACACAAGCTGACCGGACTGTCCACAACGGACCGAGTCGAGCTGGACTTCAGCGGCACCAGCGTTTCCGCCGATATCGTGATCGGCGCCGACGGCATCCACTCCGCCGTCCGCACCGCGTTGTTCGGGGCGGAACACCCGGAGTTCACCGGTGTGGTCGCGTACCGCGCGGTGCTGCCCGCGGGCTCGGTGGACGTGCCGAACCTGGACTGTTTCACCAAATGGTGGGGTCCGGATCCGGACACGCAGCTGGTGACTTTCCCGCTCAACCGCGGCGAGGACGTGTTCGTCTTCGCCACGACGAGGCAAAGCCAATGGCGGCACGAATCCTGGACCGCCCCGGGGGATGTCGACGAGCTGCGCGAGGCGTATCGGGGCTTCCACCCCGAGGCCCGCGCGTTGCTGGAGGCGTGCGATTCGGTGCTGCAATCCGCGCTGTACGTCCGCGATCCGCTGCCGAACTGGTCTTCCGGCCTGGCGACGCTGCTGGGCGACGCGTGCCACCCGATGATGCCGTTCATGGCGCAGGGCGCGGGAATGGCCGTCGAGGACAGTGTCGTGCTGGCGCGAGCGCTGGCGGCGTACCCGAACATCGAGGTCGCGCTGAAGGCATACCAGGCGGCCCGGCTGGACCGGACCCGCGAAGTGCAGCTTGCCTCGCGGGGCAACAGCTGGCTCAAGCAGAGCGGGACGAACTCGGCCGCGGCGGACGCCATCTACGGATACGATGCCTGGCACGCGCCGGTGTGACCCGGGGTCGCGAGTGGCAATGCCGGTGAGAACCGGCATTGCCGCTCACGAGACCCCAGCCCCCGGCACACCGCCGCTCTCCCGCTTCACTTCGCACCGCTGCTCTCCTGCTTCACACCGCCGCTCTCCCGCTGCACCGACCTGCGGCGGACTTCGCCGACCAGCACCGTCACGGCCGCCGCGAAGAAGACCGCCTGCATGGCTGTGCGCCACGGCAGCTCGTCCCACCACGGAAGGTTCTCGCCGGTCAGCGCCAAGTGGACGTTGGCCGGGAACATCACCGCGAGGAGCAGGGCGAGCCCGCCCGCGGCGAGCAGTCTCAGACGAGGGATCAGCAGCCCGATCGCGCCCGCCCATTCGGCCAGTCCGGTGAGCGTGACGAGCAGTTCGGGCGCGGGCAGCCACGGCGGCACCATCGCCACCAGGTCCGCGCGCAGGAACGCGAAGTGGACGAATCCGGTGAGCAGGAACATCGCCGCGAGGCCGGTGCGCACCGCGGCCTGCAGCGGAGCGGCGGGCGTGCCCCGGACCAGGCAGACGACGAACGCGGCGACGCCGACCGCGACGAGCGTGACGAGCGGTTCCATGGCAGGGCCCTCCGTTAATCTTGTCAGTGACTAGACGCAGGTTAGCCGCTTCGTCTAGTCACTGACAAGTTCATGGCATACTCGGGGCATGGCACGGCGTTATCACCACGGCGACCTGCGGCAGGCGGTGCTGACCGCGGCCGTCGAGGTGCTCGGCGAATCCGGTCCGGCCGCGGTCAACCTGCGCGATCTGGCCCGCCGGGTCGGGGTCTCGCACGCCGCCCCGGCACACCATTTCGGCGATCGCACCGGCTTGCTCACCGCTGTGGCCGCGCAGGGATTCGACCTCCTCGCGGATACCCTCGCGGAAATGTCGCCCTCGTCGGACCTGCTCGAGGCCGGCGTCGCCTACGTCTCGTTCGCGGTCGCGCACCGGGCGCATTTCGAGGTGATGTTCCGTGCGGACCTGCTCCGCGGCGACGATCCGGACCTGCGGGCCGCGCGGCAGCGCAGCGGCCAGGCGCTGGACTGGGCCATCGCCGGGTTCCGGGACGGAAGCGTCGATCCGGTGGTCGCCGGCGCGGCGGCCTGGTCGCTCGTGCACGGGTTCGCGACGCTCTGGCTGCAGCGGGCGCTGCCCGCGGACCTCGGCGACGACGTTCGGGCGGCCGCCCGCGCGGTGGCGGAACTGCTTGTCCGGGGTGCGAACCCGCCTGCTGGCTGACCCGCGCGCCCCCGTCCGGGTGATCGACGGAACCGCGGTCGCGCCGCGGTCGTCTCATCGCCGACTTTCCCGGACCGGATGCCCGCGGTCCGGACGGCTGACATACTGGTGCGCGCGTCCGCCGAGGACGCCTGCTGGGAGGTGGACTGGGGTGAGTTCGCACCGGGTTACGGACTGGTCGGACGTCCGTGCGCTGCACAAGAAACAGGCCAAGGAGACGCACCGGTCCGGGCGGCCGGAGACGTCGGATTCCGTGCGGGACCCGTCCGGGGCGGGCACCGCCGAGATCGTCGCCGACACCGGCGTCATCGAGCTGGACCCGGCCGAGATCGCGGCGGCCGACGCGGAGCTGGAGAAGCGCCAGCAGGAGCTGACCGCCTGCCTCGAACAGGCCAAGCAGCTCGCGCATCCGCTCAAGGACGGCACCAGTCCGGTCGCCGCGCACCTGCGGCAGGCGTTCGGCGTGCGCGGATCCGCCGACGGCGGTGCGCAGGCGATCCTGCAGCAGTACCTCGACGAGCTGTCGTCCCTGCGGGAGGCCATCCGCCGGGCCGGCGCGGGGCACGTCCAGCAGGAAAGCGACGCGAAGGATTCGCTCGACGCGCTGGGCCGCCGGGCGGACGACGGGGGAGGGACGCCGGCATGAGCCGGACACCGGGTTACGAACGGCTGCCGTACGAGAAGCACCGCAAACGCCGGTTGTGGAGCGAGGACCACCCGCCCACCGCCAGGCAGCGCAGGGTCCTGCGGCGCACCAAGCTCGCCCAGCGGGCCAACCTGAAGGACGCGTCCTTCGGCAAGATCAACTGGAACGCCTGGGCGCACACCACGCTCTACGACATGATCATGACCGCGGACCCGGTCGAAATGGGCGCGTCGGCGCACCAATGGGGGAAGCTGGCGTACGACGTCGACTCGGCGACCTCCGCGGTGCACAAGACGGTGCAGAAGCTGCTGCTGTCCTGGCGCGGCGGCGCGGCCGGGAACGCGGCGCAGTCGGCGTCGAAGCTGACGTCCTGGGGCACGGGCGCGAGCGAGACGATGCGCACGGTCGGCGACAAGCTCGACCACTACACGAGCGCGGTCGAAACGGCGAAGCACAAGATGCCCGAACCGGTGTTCTACGCGGCGGAAAACCAGTTCCGCGACGGCTACGACCTCAACGCGGCCAGCGGTCCCAGCGGCGCGGTGATGGTCGATCAGCTCCTCGACGACCACCTGCCCGCCAAACGCGCGGCCTCGCACGCCAAGGCCGAGGCGGTCCGCGTGATGGAAGGCTACGAGACCTCCAGCAAGGGCGTGCACGACAAGCTGCCGCATTTCACCGACGCGCCGGCGGTCACGAACGTCGACCCGGAGGGCCGCTCGCGGAGCGAATCGCGCGGCTCCAGGGATGCTTCCGGTTCCCCGGACGCGGGCCTCACCACGGCTTCGTCCGCTCCGGCGGGAGGCGCCGGGCTGCTGCCGGGGGCGAGCGGTCCGGGCGGAACCGCCGGGATGCCGGGATCGCTGGGCGGCGGGCCGGGCGGCGCGCTCGGTTCCGGAGCGGGCGCCGGAAGCGGGAGCGCGATGCCGGGCGGGCTGCTGGGCGGCTCGGCCGGAGCCGGTGCCGGCGGCGCGGCGGCCGGTGCGGCTGGCGCCGCGGCAGGCATGCGCGGCGGCAGTCCGATGTCCGGCGGGTTCTTCCCGCCGATGGCGGGTCAGCGCGGCGACGGCTCCGACGACCACCAGAACCGCTACACCAAGGGCAGTTCCTTCGACTTCCTCGAGGACCTGCCGGACGCGTACCCGCCCGTGCTGGGCGAGTGAGGCGGGGATGGCCAGACATCTCCCGGCGGTCGACGGCGTAGCGCTCTCGCACCGGGAATTCGACCTGCTGTGGTCCGATTTCGACCTCGGTCCCGCGCCGTATCCGCTCGACGTGCCCTCGCACGGCGCCACGATGGACGAACGCGACCAGCTCGGCGCCCAGGTCGCGGAAAGCCTGGCGGCGGCCGGGCTGCTCGACGAGGACGACGAACCGCATCCGCGGCTCGGCCAGGTGTTCGCGGTGCTGGCCGAACCGGTGTTTTCGGTCGACCTGCTGGTGTTCCGCGATCCGCCGCTGCGCGCGCTGGCCGCGGCCGGGCGCAAACTGGGCGTGCTGGCCGTTCTCGACGCGGACGAGCTCGCGCTGCGGCCGTGCCTGCCCGACGACGTCCCGCAGCTCGCCGCGAGCGTCGTCGGCCCCGCCGAACCCGGGCCGGGCAACGCGGTGCGGTTGCCGCGCTCGGTGTTTTCCGAGGCGATGCAAGCGTTTGCGGACAGCGGGCACGCCGCGTTCGAGCGGGTGCTCGGCCGGGCCGGTCTCACCGGTCGGGACCTGCGGGCGATTTCGACGCTCGTCACCACGCCGCGGGTCGCGTACGGACAGTTCGCGGTGAACGGTCCGGGCGGTCGTTCGCCGGTAGTCGCTTGGTACGACACGGAGGCCGGGCGGTACGGCGCGGTCGTGCGGGAGTCCGCGGGCACGAAGTGGGTCACTGTCGCGCCCGCGGACCACGCGTGGCTCGCCGACCGGATGCAGGAACTCGGACGCGGGGTGTCGTCCGTTCGGGGGACAAGGGAACCTGAAGACGAAGAGTTCCGTCTCACTTAGGGCAGCGGCGAGGCGCCCTGCTGAAGGGGGCAGGAAATGAGCAAGTTGTCGGCCGAGGAAATCGCCCAGCACGCGTACCGGGCCGGGTTCCGCGGGCACGCGCTGACCACCGCGGTCGCGGTGGCGCTGGCGGAATCGGGCGGGAACACCCGTGCGCACAACGGGACCCCGCCGGACAACTCGTACGGGCTGTGGCAGGTCAACATGCTCGGCTCGCTCGGGCCCGCCCGCCGCCACGAGTTCCATCTGCGCTCCAACGACGAACTGTTCAACGCGGACGAGAACGCCAAGGCGGCCTGGGCGATTTCGGGGCACGGCAAGAGCTTCCAGCCGTGGTCCACCTACACCAACGGCGCGTACAAGAGCCATCTCGCCGCCGCGCGCAAGGCCGCCGAGGATGTCGCCCGCCACCACGGCAAGGGCGGGCACCACCCGCACAAACCCGACCGTCATCCGCACAAACCGCACCACGGCAAGGGCGGCAAGGACGGCGGGTTCAAGGCCGATCTCGAACAGTTCCTCGCCTACGAGCGCACCACCGAGCACGTCGCGGGCGAACTGGCCTCGGTCGGCAGGAAGACGGTGCACCGGGTCACCGGGATCGCGAAGGACAGCTTCGGGAAGGTCGGCCAGGAAACCGGATTCTCCGACGCGCTGGGTGATTTCAGCCGTTCGCTGGAATCGCAGGTGCGGGCCACCGGAGCGCACGCGCGCACGCTGAGCGCGTCGGTTTTCCGGGCCCGGCAGGCGTACGCGGGCGCGGATTCCGACGCGAGCGCGGCGATCAGCGAACACGACATCAAGGGCATTCTGGGCTGAGGGGGAATCCGTGCTGGACACCGCAGGGGTCGCGACGCTGTTCGCGGACGAGATGAAAACGCACCACGGCAAGCTCCGGGGCAAGGCCGCGGACTCGCAGGCCGTGCAGCACGCGCTGCGGCAGGCGGCGCACGAGATCACCGAACAGTACGAGGCGCAGCGCAAAGCCGCGCACGCCCTGTTGAACACCTGGCACAGCAAGGCGAATCCGGCCTTCGAGCACGACACCGGCAAGTTCGGCCGCGATCTCAAGGTCACCGCGCAGGCGAGCACGCACGGGGCCAAAGTGGTCAGCGAGGTCACCGACGCGCTCGCCGGGCGGCACCAGGCCACCGGCAAACTGATCGACGAGTTCGTCGCGAAGGCGCGCAAGATCATCGACGCCGGATACGTCCTGGCGCGCAACGGAAGCCCGGCCGCGCTGCTGATGGCGATCGGCGACGTAGCCGACCTCGCGGGCAAGTACCTCAAGGAATCCGGCGGGCACCTGAAGAACGCCCGCGCGGAGATGGAAGAGGCGGCGCGCAAGCTGCGTGCGCTGCAGAAGGACCTGAACCACGACGGCGTCGCCGACCCGGGCGGAACGCACCGCGCCAAGCCTGGCGACCACCGTAAGCACGAGCAGCACAAGAAGCACGAAGCGCACAAAAAGCACAAGCAGCAGCACGGCAAGACGCACGCGAGCCACAGCAAGAAGGTCGACAAGATCCTCGATCACGCGCGGCACAACCTCGGCTACCACGAGGGCCCGAACAACCGGAACAAATGGGGCCCGACCGGACAGCCGTGGTGCGCGTACTTCGCGACGTCGATGTGGCGTTCGGCCGGGGTGGACATCCCGAAGTACGGTTTCACCGGCGACGTCTACAAATGGGGCCAGCGCCACCACCTCGCCTACGACCGCGGCGCGCTCGCGCACAACGCCCGCCCCGGCGACACCATCCTTTTCGGCGACGGTCCGTCGTGGGGGCACAGCCAGCACATCGGGATCATCGAAAAGGTCGAGGGCAGCAAGATCACCACGATCGAGGGCAACGCGAACGACCAGGTCGAGCGCCTCACGTACACGCTGCCGCGCGACCTGCACAAGTTCTACGGCGGAGTGCACCCGAAGTGAGCATCACCGGCACCGCGCGGCACGCGGGGGTGACCGTCGAGGTCGCCCCCGGCGGAGCTGTGCGCACCCTGGAACTGACCGCGGACGCCCTCCGCGCCGGCGGCCCCCGGCTGGCGGCCGCGATCCTGCACGCGGTGCGGGAAGCGGCCGCGGAGGCGAATGAACGCGCCCGCCGCGCCGTGGAAGCCGAACTGGGCGATCTCGGCGGCGCCGAGCTGAGCAGCCTCGGCCTCGGCTCGGAGAAGGACCTGGCGGACCGCGCCGAAGACACCACACCGGACACCTGGAGGGTGTGATGGCGGAGGCGGAACAGGAGAACGCGGCCGACGGCCGGCACCCGGACGCGGATCCGGCCGAGCGGTTCGGGCGCGGAGACCCCGCGGGGGAGTCGCACGAGCATCCCGGCGATCCCGCCGGGGACGAACGAGGGATCGACGAACTCATCGAGATCGCCGAGGAAATCCCGGACCAGCTAGGTCTGTCCGAAGGCCTCGCCGCCCTCCGCGCGACGGCCGGCCGCGAGGGACTGAGCGTCACGGTGAACATGCACGGCATGCTCGTCCACCTGGACATCGGCGAAGCCGCCCTCGAACTGGGCCCGGACGCACTGGCCGCGGAGATCTCGCGACTCAGCACCGAGGCAGGCACGCAGGCGTTGCACCAGGGCCTGCGTGCCGTCCGCGCGGGGTGCGTCCCGGCGGTCGCGACGGCGGTCGAAGACGCGCTGGCGCTGGACGACGTTCCGGAGCCAGCTCCAACGCCCGACCAGGAAGCCCCGCACGAGCCTGAACCGGCTCCGGTCGCGCGGCGCCGGGCTCCAGTCGAGGAGCAGGACGACGGAGGGTTTGTGCTCAAGCCGGTCAAGGACTGAGCGGCGCGCGGGCCTCACCTGAGGGTCTTGACCCGGCTCCGGTCTCGCGGTGCTGGTCGATGATCGAGACGGCGAAGGGGCACCCAGGTTTCCTGCCCGGGGCCCGTCGCATCATGGCAGCGACCTCCGAAGGAGGCCAGCGCCTGCTGCTCTCCGCAACGCTCGACGGTGTCTGCGAAGCGCTGAAGCCGGCCAAGACCCGAACACCGGGCGCTCGGTGTATCTCCGAGTGCCCGCCCGTGGGCTTGCCCCGGTCCCGCTGCGGGGCGCCGCGGTCGACGAAGGGTTCGTGCCTCAACCCGGACAAGACCCGTACACTGCGGCACCCGCCTCTCCCCGGGTGTGTCTCCGAGTGCCCGCCCGTGGGCTTGCCCCGGTCCCGCAGCGGGGCGCCTTGGTCGACGAAGGGTTCGTGCCTCAACCCGGACAAGACCCGTACACCGCGCGGCACCCGCCTCCCCGGTGCGTCCCCCGAGCGCCCGCCCGCCGCCGATGCCATCCTGGGAGGCATGACCCACTACGCATTGACCCAGTCCGTGGCGATCGCGACCGACCTCGAGGCCAAGGGGTTCCTCGGCACGGTCGGCAAGATCGCCGCCGCCACCGTCATCTTCTTCATCGCCATCGGCCTGATCGTCGGGCTCATCCTCGGGTACTTCATCGGCCGTTCGGTCGGACGCCGCCAGGGCAGCGGCGGCTGATCGGGTTAACCCGCCTGTCCGGTACGGGACAGAACCTCGCGCGGGCCTTCACCGGCGCTCGCGCGAGTTTCTATTCTGGGCGGAAATTCACCCAGGCGAGAGGAGTCCATGCGGACCGTGCTCGTGTCCGCCTCGTTGACCGTCCCCGCGCGCGGCCGCCGCCGTCTGCGCGCTCTCGTGCGACACGCTCGACCCGTCGCGGGCCGCGGAAGAGAGTTTTCCCCTGCCCGGCAAGGACATCAACGGCCGGCTGCTGCGCCTGCACGTGTCCGGCCAGGACGGGATGGCCTGGGCCAGCATCGACAACGGCCGCACCGGCGACACGGTGTGGCTCGACCGGTCCTGGGACGGCGGCAGCACCTGGGACGGCCTGCTGGGCAAAGCGAGCGTCCCGGACACGTGGACCGGCACCCGCACGCTCATCTACAACCTCACCGACCCCGTCGGCCACCGCCGCGGCCTGCTCCGGGCCTGCGGAGACGCGCAAGCGGTCGCCTGCACAGCCTGGATCTACCCGACCGTCTGCGCCGCTGCCTGCGACGGTTCCGCACCCGGTGCCGGCGACACCCAGCCAGTATCGTCCGCGACGATCTTCGGCCGCGCCGTCCGGCTCCACTTCGACGACCGCGGAATGGCCTGGGCCAGCATCGATTCCGGCGGTCCCGGCGACGAAACCTGGCTGGACCTTTCGTGGGACGCAGGCACGACCTGGCCCGACGGCTCGTCGCTCGGTCGCACCAGCGTCCCCGCCGGTGCGACCGCGGCACAGACCGCGACGTTCGCCGCTCAAGATCCACGCGGACGGCTGAACGGAGGCACCGTTCGAGCATGCGGCCGGGAATCTGCACACCAAGAGGACGCCTGCACCGGGTGGGCGCGTCCCGCGCGATCCCGGGTCGCCGCCGACGTCGACGCTTTGGCGTGGTCCCAGGACACTTACCGCGGGGGGTGTGCTGGCAGAATCGTGTGAGAGCGGCTCGTGCGATGACAATCAGAAGCAATTCAAGGGCATCTTCCTGCGCTACTTCGGCGATCTCGCGACGGCTGCCGGCGAACAGAGATACCGAGACTTCGTGCGGCGCCAAGCGGATTCGGTGTGGCTGCGAGACCGGGACTCGCTGAACCGGATCGGCGGACGGCGGGCTGGCGGCACCCCGAACGCGGTGGATTGGCGGACACAGGCTCCGGGGCTGGAGGCGTTGATCGCCGCCGCCGCGCAGTAGCTCCGCGGTGGCCGGGATGGCGCGCGGTCATGGGAATGCTGCGTGGTTGCTGTGTGCTGTGCGGTCGCGGGGATGGCGTGTCGTCCGGGCGTTGCGGGGATGTGGGGTGTCGCCTGGTGCTGTGCGGTTGCGGGGATGTGGCGTGTCGTCTGGGCGTTGCGTGATCGCGGGGATGTGGGGTGTCGCCTGGTGCCGTGCGGTCACGGGAATGCTGCGTATCGCCTGGGCGTTGCGTGCTGGCGGGGACATCGCACTCTCGTGGGGATGTTGCGTGCGTTCTTTCCTCGAAGAATCCACTGTGGATGCCGGATGGCCGCGGAGGAAGCGCGATAGTGGAGACCATTCCGCTGCCCGCCGTGATTGCCAGCGTGAAGACGGCGGGTGATTCGTCAACCGGGCCGCGGCCGCTTGACCGGCTTTCTGTCTCGTCCGGGCACGGGGTCCGGGAGGACGCGGGCGGCGCACTGAGGTTTTCTCGGTAGCGCAGCGCGCGGCGGCTTCGCTTCCTCTGCATCGCGCGCCAGGCCCCGGCAAGGCCGGGGCTTGCCCGGCAAGACCGGGGCCTGCCCGGCAAGACCGGGGCCTGCCCGGCAAGACCGGGGCCCGCCCGGGAAGACCGGGGCACGCCCGGGAAACGACGCCGCACGGCGACCGGGCCACGGGGCGTTCCGGGCGGCGCAGGTGTTCTTCCGCAGCGGCCACGAGGCGTCCCTTCGCTCGTCGCAACCGCTCAACCTCGGCAAACACCTCTTGCCGACCTGCCATGCGTGATGTATACATCTTGTCCATGAGCAGTGTACGACAGGCTGGGCGGCCCGGGTCCGCGCAGGACGTCACCTATCGGTTCCTCAAGCAGCGCATCGCCGAGCTGCCCCGCGACGGCGGGACGTTCCTCACCGAATCGGAGGTCGCCGAGGCGGCGGGGACGTCTCGTACGCCGGTGCGGGAGGCTCTGCTGCGGCTCGAAGCCGAGGGGTTCCTCGAGATCGTGCCGAAGAAGGGCGCGTTCGTGCCGCCGATCTCCGACGCGGAGGTCCGGGCGGTGATGGAGGCGCGCGAGCTGGTCGAGGACTGGTGCGTCCGCAAGCTCGCCGAGCGCGTCGACGAGGCGTTCCTCGGCGAGTTGGACGACCTTCTCGCGAAGCAGCGCGAAGTGGTGGACGAGCCGGTGCGGTTCATCGAGTTCGACCGCGCTTTCCATCGCGCGATCGTGCGGCGCGCGGGGAATCCGGTGCTGGCCGAGTTCTACGAATCGTTGCGGGAGCGGCAGGTCCGGATGGGGTTGCGCGCGGTCGCGGGCAGCGAGACCCGGGCGGGAACGGTGCTGTCCGAGCACGCGGCGATTGTCGAAGCGTTGCGCGGCGGCGAGCCGGAGGCGGCTGGGGAGGCGCTGGCGAAGCACCTGTCCAGCACGATGACGGCGTTGCGGGTCGAGGAGCGGCTGTGAAGGTCGCGCTGGTGCAGCTGGCCAGCCCGCCGGACGAGCCGGCCGCGGATCGCCGGGTGCGGGCCGGGCGGTTGGTGGAGTCCGCGCGCGGGGCCGAGCTGGTGGTGCTGCCGGAGCTGTGGGCGGCCGGGTATTTCTCGTTCGAGGCGTATCCGGACGAAGCGGAATCGCTGGACGGGCCGACGGTCGCGGCGGGGCGCGAATGGGCGCGAAGCCTTGGTGCGTATGTGCATTTGGGCAGTTTGGTCGAGAAGGACGCGGCCGGGCGGTTGTTCAATACCGCGGTGTTGCTCGCGCCCGACGGCACGATCGCGCATACCTATCGCAAGGTGCACGTGTTCGGATATGCCTCGCGTGAGGCGGAATTGCTCACGCCGGGCGAAACGCTCAGCGTCGCGGAAACGGAACTCGGGCCGATCGGGGCCACGACCTGTTACGACCTGAGGTTTCCCGAATTGTGGCGCGGGCTGGTGGATCGCGGTGCGAAGACGGTCGTGGTTCCGGCCGCGTGGCCGGCGGCGCGGCGCGAGCACTGGCGGATGTTCACCTCGTGCCGTGCGGTGGAAGAGCAGGTGCTGGTGCTCGCGGTCAACGCGGCAGGCACCCAGCACGGCGGCGTCGAGCTGGCCGGTGCCAGCCGGATCGTCGATCCGTGGGGCACCGTGCTGGCCGAGGCGGGCGCCGGCGAGGAAGTGCTGCGCTGCGAAATAGACCAATCCATTGTGGACACGGTGCGGGCGGAGTTCCCGGTGCTGGCCGATCGGCGGTGGCCGGTGTCCACAGCAGACTTCACGGGAGCGGGAGTATGAGCACGATTGCCCTGCACGTCGCGGGAACCGGGGAGGAACTGGTGTTCGCCCCGGCGCGGCTGGTGGTGGCCGGGTACACCGGAAGCGACGAGGCCGCGGTCGAGGAGCACATCGCCGAATTGGCGGCGATCGGGGTGCCGCGGCCGGAAACGGTGCCCGCGTTCTATCACCTGGATACGGGATTGCTGACGACGGAGCCGGTGGTCGGGGTGAGCGCGCCGGGGACGTCCGGGGAGGTCGAACCGGTGCTGATCCGGCACCAGGGGCGGTATTTCCTGGGCGTCGGATCCGATCACACTGACCGTGACCTGGAGCGGGACGGGGTGGCACGGTCCAAAGCGGCCTGTCCGAAGCCGCTCGGGGAAGTGGTCGCCGCGCTCGGGACCGAAGTGTCCATTCCGGACTGGGACCACGTCGTCGCGGACTCCAGTGTGGACGGATGCCCGTACCAGAAGGGGGAACTGGCCGCGCTGCGGCATCCGGCGGATCTGCTGGACCGGCTCGGTCCGGTCGACGGCGATTTCGCGCTGTACTGCGGCACTTTGCCGTTGCTCGGCGGCGAATTCGCCTATGGCGCGTACTGGCGCATCCACCTGGAGCTGCCCGGCGGCCCGACCCTGACCCACGCGTACGAAACGAAACAGAGGAGCGAGTGATGCGCAGCGGAGCCGACTATCTGGCCGCACTGAAAGGCCCCCGGCGGATCTACCTCGACGGCGCGCCGGTCGAGGACGTCGCCCACCACCCGGCGTTCGCGCCGATCGCGAAGACCATCGCGGAACTGTTCGACCTCGCGGCCGACCCCGACTCCGGCATCTCGGTCACCGACCCGGAGACCGGGTCCACAGTGAACCGTCTGTTCACGCCGCCGCGCAGCCGGGAAGAGCTGAAGGCGTACCGCGAAGCGGCGACCACGTGGGCGCGGCACACGCACGGCTGGGTCGGCCGCAGCCCGGACCACGTCGGCGCGTTCGTCGCGGCGTTCTCCGCGCATCCGGAGGCGTTTTCGCAGGGGGAGCGGGACTTTTCGGCCAACATCGCCGCGTACCACAAGCGCGTGCTGGAGGAGAATCTGTACGTCTCCTACGCGATCATTCCGCCGCAGGTCTCGCGGGCGACCACCGCGCACGCCTGGGAAGGCGACCTGATCCAGGCGGGAGTCGCGGAAGAGCGCGAGGACGGCATCGTGATCCGTGGTGCGCAGATGCTCGCGACCGGTGGCGCGGTGGCAGACGAGATCTTTGTGTCCTGCATCAAGCCGCTCGGGCCGGAGGATGCCGACTTCGCGCTCGGCTTCGCGGTTCCCGTCGACGCGGAAGGACTTAAGCTCTACTGCCGCCGTCCGTACGCACCGGCCGCCACGAGCGAATACGACTACCCGCTCACCTCGCGCTACGACGAAACCGACGCGCTGGTGGTCTTCGACGACGTCTTCATTCCGTGGGACCGAGTCTTCGTCTACCGCGACATCGCGGGACTGCGGCGGCAGTTCTTCGACACCGGGGCGCATGTGTTCGGGAACTGGCAGGCCCAGATCCGGTTCATGGTGAAGACGCAGTTCATCGCCGGGCTCGCGCGCAAGGTCGCGGCGGTCAACGGGGTCGACAAGTTCCCCGGCGTGATCGAGAAGCTCGGCGAGCTGGCGAGTCTCGCATCCATTGTGGAATCGGCGGTGCTGGCGGCGGAATACACCGCGGAACCGGATGAGCACGGAATGTGGCGGCCCGGCTCCCGCGCGGTGTACGGCGCGATGGGACTGCAGGCCGAGTTGTACCCGCGGCTGCTGGCGATCCTGCGCGACCTGGTCGGCGGCGGCGTGCTGCAGGTGCCCTCCAGCGTCGCGGACCTGACGAACCCGCAGACCCGCGCCGATATCGACAAATACATCTACAGCCCGTCCGCGCCCGCCGAGGAGCGGGTGAAGCTGTTCAAGCTCGCCTGGGACGTCGTCGGCAGCGAATTCGCCGGACGCCACCACCAATACGAGATGTTCTACGCCGGAGCGCCGTTCGTGGTGAAGGGCTACGCCTTCCGCAATTACGGCTTCGACGGCGCGCTCGGCGACATCGACGCCTTCCTTTCCAGCTACGACCTCGACGGAGCGATCACCCGATGAGCAAACCGGAACACGAGTTCTTCCCGGTGGCCGACGTCGCCTTCACGGTCTGCCCCGGCGACGACCCGAAGATCACCGAACGGATTCTCGCCAAGGACCCGGAAACCGGGGTGGCGACGCGGATCCTGCGCTACGAGCCGGGTGCCGATTCGACGCCGATGGGCGTGCAGAAACACGATTTCTGGGAGGAGGTCTACATTCTCGAGGGCTCGTTCACCGACCTCACGCTCGGCCGGACGTTCACCGCGGGGATGTACGCCTGCCGTCCGCCGGGCATGCCGCACGGCCCGTGGCGGACCGGCGAGGGGGTCGTCACGTTCGAGGTCCGCTACCCCGCCTGAATCCGCTCGTGAGCGCTGATCACGGTGGGAACCGGGATCAGCACTCACGAGCCCCTGCGCAAGGAGAACGCCATGCTCACTTCCTCGGCCGAGGTCGGCCCGATGACGATGCGCCGCACGATGGGGCGTTTCGCCACCGGCGTCGCGGTGGTCACCACCCGGGCGGCGGGGGTGCCGCACGGGATGACCGTCAACTCGCTGACGTCGGTTTCGCTCGACCCGCCGCTGCTGCTGGTGTGCCTGACGACCGGCGCGCGCAGCACCGACGCGGTCGTCGAGGCGGGCCGGTTCGCGGTCAACATCCTGTCCGCGCGGCAGGAACAGCTCGCGCTCCGCTTCGCTCGCCGCGGCGAGGACCATTTCGCGGGGCTGGAGGTGACCGAGGGCCGCCACCGCGTTCCGGTGATCCCGGACGCCTTCGCGCACCTCGAATGCGACGTCGAACGGCATCTGGTCGCCGGCGACCACGTGGTCGTGTTCGGGCACGTGCGCAGCGTGTGCGAGCGCGACGGCGACCCGCTGGCATTCCACGGGGGACGGTTCGCGGACCTCGCCGACCGGGCCAACGAGCCGGTGCACTGGTTCTTCTGAGGCAGTTCCCAGGGGGGAGCACGCCTCGGTGGCTGCGCCAACAGCCACCGAGGCTTCCGGCATCAGCACTTCATCCGCGTCACGGACCCTCCGACCACAGGAGCCGAAATGGCCGATACCTCTCGCGAACGTAACAGAAAACGCCCGCACACGCGGCTGGGGGTGGTGGCGGCGTCGAGCCTCGCCGGCACCGCCGTCGAATGGTACGACTTCTTTCTGTACGGCACCGCGTCCACTTTGGTCTTCAACAAACTGTATTTCCCGTCGCACGATCCGTTGGTCGGCACGGTGCTCGCTTTCGCCACCTACGCCGTCGGATTCCTCGCCCGGCCGCTGGGCGCGGTCGTGCTCGGCCATCTCGGCGACCGCAAAGGACGACGGTCGACACTCATCGCCAGTTTGCTTTTGATGGGTGCTTCGACGTTCTTGATCGCTCTGCTGCCCACTTACGAGGCGGTCGGCGTGCTCGCGCCGTTGCTGCTCGTCGTCTGCCGTCTGGTGCAAGGGTTCGCGCTCGGCGGCGAATGGGGAGGGGCGGTGCTGCTGGTGTCCGAGCACGGCGGCAGTGCGCGTCGGGCGTTCTGGTCTTCGTGGCCGAATGTCGGGCCGCCGCTGGGCAATCTGCTCGCCGCTGGTGTGCTGGCGGTGCTCGGCGCGGTGATGCCGTCGGCGCAGTTCCTGTCTTGGGGCTGGCGGCTCGCGTTCGGGTTGTCCGCGGTGCTGGTTTTGATCGGGTTGTGGCTGCGGCTTTATGTCGCGGAAACTCCGTTGTTCAAGGACGCGCCGAAGCCCGAAGGACTGCCTGCCGGCGTGGTGGTTCGCAAGCACTGGCGGAGCGTGTTGCTCGCCGCGGCAACGCGTTTCGGCGAGAATGCCGGGTTTTACCTGTTCTCGTTGTTCGTGATCACTTATGTCACAACTGTGCTCAAAATGGACAGTTCGGTCGGGTTGACGGCGGTGCTGGTCGGGCAGGCTTGTGCGGTGGTGACGATTCCGCTGTTCGCCCTGCTGGCCGACCGGATCGGACGGCGGCCGATCTACGTGGTCGCTTCGGTGGCGACGATCGTGTGGGCCTTCGTGTTCTTCGCACTGGTCGACACGCGCAGTCCTGGATTGATCATGGTCGCGGTGGCCGGCGGATTGCTCATTTTCGCCGCGTACAGCTCGGTGATCGGGGCGTTTTTCGCGGAGCTGTTCCCGACCGAGGTGCGGTATTCCGGGGTTTCGCTGGCGTACAACCTGGCCTCGGTGCTGGCTGGTTCGCTCGCGCCGATCATCGCGATCGGGTTGTACGCGAAGTTCGGCACCGGGTATGCGATCGGGGTCTATCTGGCGGTGATGGGCTTGATTTCTTTGGTGGCCTCGCTGATCGCGAAGGAGACGAAGTCGGTCGATCTTGGTTCGGTGGCGGGAAAGGCTGAGGAGGAAGCCGAAGCGGAACTCAGGACAGCGCCTTCACGTCCAGCAGCTGATTGACGTGTGCGGTGAGCGCCGCCGCCTGCTCCAGGTCGATCTCCCGGAACGTCACGGTATCCCGGCCGGGCCGGAGCTGGCCGACTTTCCACAGCGAGGCCGAGGCGACGGTGGCGATCACCGCGAACCCGCCGGAGGTGTTGCTGTCCGGGCCCAGCACGGTGAGCACGTCGCCGTAGGCCAGGATGCCGCCGGGCGGGTAGCTGGAGTCCAGGAGGTTCGACGGGTGCCCGCCCGCCACGTCGCCGGACGGGCGGGCCCAGCGGAAACGGTGCGGGTTGAACCGGATGCCGACGCGGTCCGAGCTCAGATCGCAGCGCCAGGACGCGGCGAGGAAGCCGGCGAAATCCTCGGCGGTCAGGAAATCCGGGTCGGCGTGCGGGCCCCGGAGGATCTCGATTTCCCAGGCGGTCGGGTAGGTCGGGCGCAAGGACGCCGGGAGACGGCGCGGCCGGGAAGGAGCGGCGGGGAAGGTGTCCAGGATGTCCGCGCGTTCCAGGGCCCGGCCGTCGAGGCCGCCGATGCCGGCGAGCAGGAACGTCGAGCGGGAACCGAAAACCTCCGGTACCGCGATGCCGCCGGACAGCGCCAGGTAGAGGCGGTGGCCAGGGCCGCGCAGAACCTCGCACGCCAGGACGTCGCCGGTGTCCACGGGTACCGATTCCCATTGCGGGACACGGGATCCGTTGAGGGTGACCGTGGTTTCCGGGCCGGTGACGGCGATCCGGCCGGGGGCCAGGACGCCTGCCTGGAACCGGCCCAGCGGGATTTCCAGGGCGGCCGCGCCGGGACGGTTGCCGGCCAGGAGGTTCGCCAGGCGGAAGGCGAGCGAATCGACCGGGCCGGAAGGGAAGAAGCCCAGTGACTGCCTGCCGCGTCGGCCCGGATAGTCCTGCACGGTCGTCTGCAGGCCGGGTTCCAGTACTTCGAGCGCCGCGGTCTGAGTCACGGGATTCTCACCAGTTCCTGTGCGGCGACCCGGTCCGCGCGCCGTTTGGCCGCCTCCGCCGCGACCGCCGGGTCGGCTTGGACGGCGAGGTGGTCGGCGACCGCGTACCGGCCGGGTTCGATGTCGTAGTCGTAGCGGCCCTCGAAAACCTGCCTGCGCAATTCGATCAGCTCCGCCTCTTCGACGCGGTAGAAGGAGATCCGGTCGCCGGGATGGATCAGGATCGGGTCCGCGCGGTGCGCGCGCGGGCGGCGGACGAGGTCGCAGATCGGCAGCGTCCGGCCGAAAAGCTGGTACGAACCCGGCGATTCGATCGGGTGGATCACCAGGCACGGGCCGCCGAAGGCGACGGCGCCTTCGGGGGTCCAGGAGCGCGCCGGGTTGTATTTCGGGGCGACGAGTTCGGAGCGCGGGTCGAGGGGGAGCAGCGACGGCAGGCCCGGGTAGAAGCCGGTGAACGCGTTCCACCACTCGGATTCCAGGATCCGCGAGTACAGCGCCTCGCGGTTCGGCAGGCCGTTCGAGCGCACCAGGTAGTCGACGTTGGTGCCCTCGACGACGTTCGGCGCGTCCGGGCGCGTGGTGATCTGGTAGCGCTCCACGGCTTCCCGCGACGTCGAATCGTCGAACGCGATCGGGAGTTTCACCCGGCGGCTCGGCAACACGAGCGAGCCGGGCTCGGGGATTTCTCGGTGCAGCCGGTCCATCGCGGCGATCACGGCGTCGTGCTGGATCGTTTCCGGGTCGTAGTGCACGAGCAGCGAACGCAGTCCCGGCGCGAGTTCCAGCACGCCGCGCACCGGGTTTTCCTCCAGCCGCCGGGCCGAGGCGTGGGCGAAGAAGTTGAGCCCGAGGTCGACCGGCAGCGGTGGTCCGTACTCGACGAGCAGCGCGCGATCGCCCGCGGTCCGGTACGTGACGTCCGGGCGGGACGGGGCAGCTGCGGGCATCGAGAACTCTTTCCGTTGTGCCGCCGGACATCCGCGGGCGGGCAAGTCCGATTGGGACGGTTTCTACCCACCAGAACCGGGTTTTGTCCAGAACGTTGGTTCGTCCGGGTGGCGATCGCCCGGCGGCCGGGCGGAGCGCCGGTTACACTTCCGGCCGCCGGATCCGTCCCCGGGAGACACCATGCCGCTTACGGTCCAGATGCTGCTCGAACGCGGCGAACACGGTCTCGAACTCGCCGCCGAAGGCTCGCCCGGAGCGGTGGACCGGGCGGTCACTTGGGCGTTGATCAGCGAACTGCCCGACCCGTCGCCGTACCTGGAGGGCGGCGAACTCGTGCTTACCACTGGGTCTCGGCTCGCGCTGGGCGAAGCGGCCAGCCGGGAGTACGTCGACCGGCTCGTGGCCGGTGGTGCGGTGGCGCTCGGGTTCGGGGCCAGTTCGTTCTATCAGAATGTGCCGCGGCCGCTGGTCGAGGCTGCCGGCGAGGCTGGGTTGCCGCTGCTGGCGGTGCCTGCGACGACCCGGTTCGCCGCGTTGAGCCGGCTTGTCGCCGGGCATCTTTCCGATGAGCGGCAGCGGGAGCTGAATTACGCGGTTTCGGCGCAGCGGGATTTGACCCGGGCTTCGTTGTCGCCGTACTCGGCTCGGGCGATCGCGGAGCGGCTGGCGAAGGCGGTGCGGGGGTGGACGTTGCTGCTGGACGCCGCCGGCGGGTTCCGGGCGGGGATGCCTGCGGCGCGGATGCACGTGGCGCGGGTGCGGATCGAGTTGCCTCGGCTGCGGGACCGGGCCAACTCGGCGAGCCTGAGCATGACGATCGCGGGGGAGTCCGTGGTGGTGCTCCCGCTCGCCGTACGGGGGCGGGTGCAGGGGTTTCTCGTGGTGGGGCGGTCTACCCCGCTTACTGCCGCCGAGCAGGCGATTGTCACCACCGCGGTGTCGTTGTTGTGCGCTGAGCTGCACAGTGCGCGCGGGGTCCTCGACAGCGAGCGGCAGCATCGGCTGGCGGTGTTCAAGGCCGCGGTGGCCGGGGACGTCGGGCTGGCTACGGCGATTGGGGAGGCGCTGGACACGGACTTCCCGGAGGGGGATCTTCGGGTCGCGATACTGGGGGTTCCGTCTGGGCACGAGCGGGAATTGCTCGAACATGCCGAGGGGGATCACGGGTTGCGGAGTTTGCGTGCGCTGGTTGCCGAGTGGGAGCGGGGGCGGGTGGTGGTGTTGATGCCGCCCGCCGAAGGGGATACGCGGACGTTGGAAGCCTTGTTGCGGAGGATTCCGCTGGCCCGGGGGGCGGTCAGCGATCCGACTCCGCCTGGGGAGCTGGCTGCTGCCTGGGAGCAGGTCCGGTCGGTGTTCACCAGTTCTCGCGGGGGTGCTGGGGTGCTGACCTGTGCCGGGGATGTGGCTACCAGCGGGCTGATGCGGTTTCTCGACAACGACGAGGTGCGGGGGTGGGCTCGGGCGTTGCTGGAACCGGTCACGGACAAGACCGGGGCGGCGAAGATCGATTTGCGGCATACGTTGCGGACGTTTCTGGCGCACAACGGGCAGTCGGACGCGTCGGCCAACGCATTGGGGATTCACCGGCATACGTTGCGGTACCGGATGGGGAAGGTGGCGGAGGCGCTGGGGAGGGAGGTGGACGATCCGGCGGTCCGGGCGGAGTTGTGGATCGCGTTGCAGTTGGATGATCAGTTGTGAGGCGGCTCGTCGCCGGGGGCGACATCGCTTGTGGGCTGGCGTGGGGCACCCCGAAGCCCGAGTGTGCTGACGGTCTGGGGTTGCTTGTCAAGGCGGGAAAGATGCCTTGACAAGAAACCCCAGTCCGCAGGGNCGGAGGTGCTTGTCAAGGCGGGAAAGATGCCTTGACAAGCAACCCCAGACCGCAGGGAGGCTTCGTATCGGGGTGCGGGGGAAGGGCTGGGTGCCTCGATCGCCGGGTGCGGCGGCGGCGGTTTGTGGGTGGGGCTGTGAAGGCTCATTGAGGGGATCCGCGTCCGTGAAGGGGCCCCTCGCGGGCCGGTGGAGGGTCGTGAGGGAATCAGAGTCAATGAGGGTGGCCCTCATGTACTGGCGGGGCTTGACGGATTCAGAATCCGTTGGTGGTGATCATTGTGCGGGTGGCTGACCTGCGTTGATGCGGGCGGGTGCTCCGGTTTGGCATCCCTGGCCCGGTTGTTGTCCAACGTGCGCACTACCCGGGCACGGGTGGGTCGCGCAGTCTTTGGGGCACCGCTTCGAGCTGATGGGGCGGGAAGTTCAACGGTGAACCTGGAGGCAACCCCTATGGGCACGTCGCTGCATCCGCCGCAGCTGGTGACCGGGTCGCGGACTCTCTACCTGGTTTGGGTACCTGAGGATCCCGACGGCGTCGCGCAGCTCGTTCCGGCGGGACTCACGCCGGCCGCTGATCGGTCGTGCTACCTCAACCAGTACGTGGTCGAGGGGGACGCTCAGACGTCGGCCAGCGAAGGGGACGACGCGTTCGGTGCTTATTCGCTGACCTATCTCGGCGTGAATCTGTCCGGCTTGGACACCGAGGCGGGGGTTCCGGGACGATGGTGGACCGATTACCACAACAGTTCCGAGCCGATGATTCGTTACGCCCGGGAGCACGGCGTCCCGGCGGGGGCTGCGGGGGAGACGACGCTCGATCTCGACGGGGACCGGCTGGNGGCTGGTCGCCACGACGTCGGTCGAGCGGCGGCCGGTTATTCGCACTGTCGCGCGTCTCGCGATCGGCACGCCGCGGCGGGTTACCGGGCAGTTGCGGTACATCACGAGCCGCGGCGGTGAATTCGTCAGCGGGCGGTATGCCTATGTCGCTGACATTGCCGAGGAATTCGCGGTGGAAGCCTTCGAATTCCTTGACAAAGAGCATCCCGCCTACCGGTTGCGGCCTGCCCACCCCTTGCAGGTGACGTTCGGGTTCTACGCCCCGTCCATGTCCTTCGTCTACCCCGGCGGCGAGGGGCCGCTGGGTTCCGAGCACGGCAGCTAAAGAAACCACAAGGAGCGACCCGCATGGCTCTGCTGGACCGAGCACAGTGGTACGACATCGCCCGCGACACGCAATGGACTCCGCGCTACGTCACCGAAGCGGAGTTGTTCCCGCCGGAATTGTCCGGCGGCGAGGGGTTGCCCGACGAGGTGTGGGCGACCTATGACGAGCCGTACAAGGTGAGCTATCGCGAATACGTCGACATTCAGCGGCAGAAGGACGCCGGGGCGTATTCGGTGAAGGCCGCGCTGGAGCGTGCGGATTTGTACAACAAAGCCGACCCGGGCTGGATTTCCATTCTCAAGGAGCACTACGCGGCCGTCGCGCTCGTCGAGTACGGCGCGTCGTTCCAGGAATCCCGGTTCGTGCGCTGGTCGAAGGCTCCTGGCATGCGCAACATGGCGACCTTCGGGATGCTGGACGAGATCCGGCACGGGCAGATCCAGCTGTACTTCCCGCACGAGTACGTGAACAAGGACCGCCAGTTCGAGTGGTCGCACGCGGCGATGTTCACCGACAACTGGGTCACGCTCGGCGCACGGCACTTCTTCGACGACGTGATGATGACCCGCGACGCCGTCTCCACCTCGATTTTCGCGAACTTCTCCTTCGAGACCGGATTCACGAACCTGCAGTTCATCGGGCTTTCCGGCGACGCCGCGAAGGCAGGCGACTTCACGTTCTCCAAACTCATCCAGAGCATCCAGTCCGACGAGGCCCGGCACGCGCAGCTCGGCACGCCGCTGCTGCAGATGCTGATCGAGAACGGCCAGTCCGGCGAGGCGCAGAAAAAGATCGACATCGCGTTCTGGCGCTCGTACCGGCTGTTCACCATCCTCTCCGGGATTCCGATGGACTACTACGTCCCGCTGGACGTGCGCGAGGCGTCCTTCAAGGAATTCATGGAGGAATGGATCGTCACCCAGTTCATGCGCTCGCTGGAGGACCTCGGCCTGTCCAAGCCGTGGTACTGGGACATCTTCCTGCGCGACATCTCCGAGCACCACCACGGCCAGCACCTCGGCACCTACTCGTGGCGGCCGACGCTGTGGTGGGACCCGGCGGCGGGCGTCAGCCCGGAGGAGCGCGACTGGCTGGAGGAGAAGTACCCGGGCTGGAACGGCACCTTCGGCAAGGTGTGGGACGTCCTGATCGACAACTTCGCCCACGACCGTCCGGAAAAGACGGTGCCGGGCACGCTGCCGATCATCTGCAACGTCTCGCAGCTGCCGATCGTCGGCACGCCTTCCCGGACACTGCGCGACATTTCGCTGGTCCACGAAGGACGGCGCTACCACTTCGCGTCCGAAGTGGACAAGTGGATCTTCGAGGACGACCCGGAGCGCTACCGGCACCACAAGAACCTGGTCGACCGGTTCCTCGGCGGCGAGATCCAGCCCGCGGACCTCGGCGGCGTCCTGGAGTACATGGGCCTCGGCTCGGTCGGCCCCGGCGGCGACGACGCGCACGGCTTCTCCTGGGTCGACACCTACCGCAAGCAGCTCGTCAAGGCAGGCTGAAAGGAACGCTGATGGCCACCATTCCGCTCGCCGTGCACTTCGACGGCGACTTCGTGCTCAAGCTGCTCCCCGCGGACAGCGAGCACACGATGGACGAACTCGCCGCCGCGGCGGCCCAGAACTCGGTCGGCGTCCACGTGCCCGACCAGCCCGGCCGGACGCTGCGGGTGCGCCGCCAGGGCGACGCGCGGCCGTTCGAGCGCGCCAGCACCGTCGCGGCGGCCGGTCTCGGGCCGACCGAATGCGTCGAAGTCTATTTCGAGTGAGGAGGACCGGATGAGCACCGCTGAACCCATCGCCGACCCGGTCGGCCCGGTCCTCCAGGTCGGCGAGGTGGCGCGCGCCGTCGCCGACGCCGCGGTGACCGACAACCCCGGCTGCCGGGTCGACATCCGCGACCGCGGTTCGTACGTGCGGGTCGAGGTCGAGGGCGGTGAATGCGTTCTGCGCCGCGAGACCATCGCCGAGGAGCTCGGCCGCCCGTTCAAGATGTCCGAGCTGGAGCTGATCATGCCCTCGTTCGTGGGCCGGATCGAGACCGGCGGCGACGTCTTCCGCTTCTACCTGGGCACTTCCGCCCGCAAGGAGGCCAGCTCGTGAGCACCCCGCTCAAGCCGCTCAAGACCTGGGGGCACCTCGCCGCCCGCCGGCGCAAGCCGAGCGAGTACGAGATCGTCTCCACCAACCTGCTGTGGCACACCCGCGATCCCGAGCAGCCGTGGGACGTCGGGCACACCGGGTTCATGGCGGATTTCTACCGCCGCTACCGCAACCAGAGCCCGATCACGCACCCGGACTGGAACGCCTTCCGCGATCCGGACGAGCTGGTGTACCGCACGTACAACATCCTGCAGGACGGCCAAGAGTCCTATGTGGACGGCCTGCTCGACCAGCACGACGCCGAGGGCCACGACCGCGGTCTGTCGCCGGAGTGGGTCGCGGTGCTGGCCCAGCTGTACACGCCGAGCCGGTACCTGCTGCACACCGTGCAGATGGCCAGCGCGTACCTCGTGCACATGGCCCCGGCCAGCACGATCGCCAACTGCGCGGCGTTCCAGGCGGCCGATTCGCTGCGCTGGCTGTCCAATGTGGCCTATCGCACCGCACAGCTGCGCCAGGCGCATCCGGCCGCCGGGTTCGGCGAGCGCGAACGCGAGCTGTGGGAGGAACTTCCCGCCTGGCAGGGATTCCGCGAGCTGATGGAACGCCAGCTGACCACGTTCGACTGGGCGGAGGCGTTCGTCGCGCTGAACGTGGTGGCCAAGCCGGCGCTCGACGAGATCGTGCTGCGCCAGCTCGGCGTCAGCGCCCGGCGGCACGGCGACGTGCTGCACGCGCTGCTGGCCGAATCGGCGTTGCGGGACAGCGAGCGGTCGCGGCGCTGGACCGAGGCGCTGGTCAAGCAGATGTCCGAAGTGGACTCGAACGTGCCGCAGCTGCGCGAGTGGGTCGCGAAGTGGCAGCCGCTCGCGGTCGCCGCGATCGAGGCGTACGGCGCCGAAGTGGCGGAAAACGCCGAAGCGGGCCAGAACGCGATCGGCGCGCTCCGGGCGTTCCAGCGGCAGCTCGGCATCGGAGGCTGAACCGGCGATGACGACCGAACACCACGTCCTCCTGCGGGGGACCGGCGTTCGCTTTCCTTGCGCGGAGGGCGACACGCTGCTGCGTGCCGCCCTCCGCGCGGGGGTCGGCCTCAGCTACGAGTGCAACAGCGGAGCCTGCGGAAGCTGCCGGTACGAGCTGCTGGAAGGCGACGTCCGCACACGCTGGGCGGACGCGCCCGGGCTCAGCGCCCGCGACCGGCGCAAAGGCCGCAGGCTGGCCTGCCAGAGCGAACCCGCCAGCGACTGCGTGGTCGACCTGAGTTCGGTGCCGGAACCCGCGCCGCACCGGCCGATCCGGCAGCGCGCCCGGCTGCGCGAGGTGCACCGGCTCACCCACGACATGGCCGAATTCGTGTTCGTCGCGGAAAAGCACGCCGCGTTCAGCGCCGGGCAGTACGCGATGCTCGGGTTCCCCAGCGGCATCGAACGCGCGTACTCGATGAGCAATCTCGGGAACTGCCGGCGGGAATGGAAATTCGTCGTCAAGCGGTCCCCGGGCGGGAAAGCGACGTCGATCCTGTTCGACGGGCTCGACCTCGGCGAGACGATCGAACTGGACGGCCCGTACGGCCAGGCGTACTACCGTGCCGGCGACGACCGCGACATCGTTTGCGTCGCAGGCGGTTCCGGGCTCGGCGCGATGGCGAGTGTCGTGCTCGGCGCGGCCGCGCAGGCCGACGCCGCCGAGCGCACGGTCCATTTGTTCTGCGGCGGCCGTGCTCCGCGCGATTTGCACATTCCGGAAGCGATGGCGATGGCGGGGCGCCGATTGCGCGCACTCCACGTGCACACCGCGGTTTCCGAACCCGGCTCGGCGGATTCCGGATCGCACCAAGGGTTCGTGCACGAGGCTGTGGTCGCGAAACTGGGCGAAGCGCTGACGGACTTCACCTACTACGCCGCCGGGCCGCCCGCGATGACCGACGCGCTCGCCAGGGCGCTGGTGCTGGAGGGCGGGCTCGCCGCCGACCGGCTCCATTTCGACCGGTTCAGCTGAGAAAGGAGCTTCCGCATGGGTTTCGTGCGGGTGTGCAGCATCGACGACGTCTGGGAAGGCGACATGGAGTCGTTCGAGGTGGGGGACAAGGAAGTGCTGATCGCCCACCTCGACGGCGGCGAGGTCGTCGCGACCCAGGCGATCTGCCCGCACCAGCAGGTCGAACTGGTCGAGGGCGAACTGGACAAGAAGACCCTCATGTGCACAAGCCACCTGTGGACGTTCGACCTCACCACGTGCCAGGGCATCAACCCCGGCCATGCGCAGCTCGCCCGGTACCCGGTGCGGCTGGAGGGCGACGACGTCTTCGTCGACCCCGACGGGGACACCCCGAAGATCGCGCATTCCTGAGAAGAATTCCGGAAAAAGACAAGGAACAGCACTCATGGTTGCCATCAACTGCGACATGGGCGAGGCCTACAGCATCTACCGTTGCGGCGACGACGAGGGCATCATGCCCTACATCACGGTCGCGAACGTCGCCTGCGGTTTCCACGCCGCCGATCCGGTCGTCATGCGGCGGACAGTCGCGCTGGCGCACGAGCATTCGGTGAAGGTGGGCGCCCACCCGTCGTTCCCGGACCGCGACGGGTTCGGCAGGCGGGAGCTGAAGATGGAGCCCGGGGAACTCACCGCAGCGGTGGTGTACCAGGTCGGCGCGCTGACCGGATTCCTGGCCGAGCACGGCATGCCGCTCAACCACATCAAACCGCACGGCGCGCTGTACGGTCTGGCGTCGCAGGACGAGACGGTCGCGCGGGCCATCGCGGAGGCGGCCGACGTCTTCGACGTGCCGCTGATGGGCATGGCGAACACCATGCACGAAAAGGTGTGGGGGAAGCGCGGCCGAGGCTTCATCGCCGAGTACTACACCGACCTGGACTACCGCGCCGACGGTTCGCTCATCATCACCCGCGAGCACGTCGCCTACGACCCGGCGATCGCCGCCGAGCGGTCCGTGCGGGCGGTGACTGAGCGGCTCGCGACCTCTGTGGACGGTCAGGACATCCCGATGCGCGCGGACTGCGTCTGCGTGCACTCCGACACTCCTGGCGCGGTGGACCTGGCGAAAAGCGTGCATGATGCGCTGACGCCCTACCTGGCCTGAACTCCGTACCTGTCCCTACCGAGTGCGAGGTGACGCTGATGTCCCGTCTCGAAGTGGTTTCGCCCATTCCCGGGGTCTTTTACCGCAGGCCCGATCCGGAGAGCCCGGATTTCGTGAAGCCCGGCCAGCAGGTCGGCGCGGACGACACGGTCGGGCTGGTCGAGGTGATGAAGTCCTTCTATCCGGTGCCCGCCGGCGCGGCGGGGACCGTCGTGGAGTTCGCCGCCGGCGCGGAGGCGGTCGTCGATGCGGGCCAGCCGCTGGTAGTGCTGGAGGTGGACGCGTGAAACGGTTGCTGATCGCCAATCGCGGCGAGATCGCGGTCCGGATCATCCGCGCGGCGAACGACCTCGGGATCGAGACGGTCGCGGTCGTCAGCGAGGCCGATCGCAACGCCGCGCACGCGCTGCTCGCCGACCAGGTCGTCCCGATCGGCCCGGCTCCGGCGGCGAAGAGCTATCTGGTGGCGGACGCGATCCTCGCCGCGGCGAAGGAAACCGGCGCGGACGCGGTGCACCCGGGCTACGGATTCCTGTCCGAGCGCGCGTCGTTCGCCGCCGCGGCGGCGAACGCGGGGCTGACGTTCGTCGGTCCGGAGGCTTCGGTCATCGAGCAGATGGGGGACAAGGTCCGGGCGCGGCAGGTCGCGCAGGCGGCCGGGGTGCCGACGGTGCCCGGGACGCCCGGCGGAGTGTCCGAAGCGGTCGCCGCCGCGGGCGAGATCGGGTATCCGATCATGCTCAAGGCCGCGGCGGGCGGAGGCGGCCGGGGGATCCGGGTGGCCGGGAACGAGGCCGAACTGAAGGTCGCGTTTCCGCAGGCTTCCGGCGAGGCCGCGAGTGCCTTCGGCGACGGGCAGATGTACCTGGAGCGGTTCGTGCGGGCCGCGCGGCACGTCGAGGTGCAGGTGCTCGGCGACGGTTCCGAGACGGTGCACGTCTTCGAGCGCGAGTGTTCGCTGCAACGGCGGCGGCAGAAGGTGGTCGAGGAGGCTCCGTCGCCGGGAATCGACGAACGGATCCGGACCGCGATGACGGCGGCGGCCGTGCGGCTGTGCAAGGAGGTCGGCTACCGCAGCGCGGGCACCTGCGAGTTCCTCGTGGACGACGAGACCGGCGAGTTCTTCTTCATCGAGATGAACACCCGGATCCAGGTCGAGCATCCGGTCACCGAGCTGATCACCGGGATCGACCTGGTCGCCGAGCAGCTGCGGATCGCGGCCGGGGAACCGTTGCGGTTCCGGCAATCGGAGGTGACCAGGCGCGGGCACGCCGTCGAATTCCGGGTCTGCGCGGAAGACCCGGAGCGCGATTTCCTTCCCGGTCCCGGAAAAATCGGCGAAGTCCGGTTGCCGGGCGGTCCGTGGGTCCGTACCGACACCTGGCTCGCGCCGGGCAGCCAGGTCCCGCCGTTCTACGATTCGTTGGTGGCCAAGGTGATCGTGTGGGGTGACGACCGGCCGATCGCGTTGCGCCGGGCGAAGCGGGCACTGTCCGAACTGGTCGTCGAAGGCGTTCCCACCACCACGACGCTGCTCATCGAACTTCTCGGGCGGCAATGGTTCGCCGACGGCGCGTTCACCACCGGGACGCTCGAAGAGTGGCTTGCGCGGCGAGCGGAGGCGGGCGCATGAGCGGCGCGACTCCGGCGCGGTACAGCTGGGGCGGCGACGAGCACATTTTCGTCGAACTGGCCGAGGAAATGAGCCTGCAAGCCAACTTCCGCGCGATGGCGATCACCACCTCGCTGCGCGAGAACCGGCCGGACGGCGTCGTGGAGATCTGTCCGGCGAACGCGTCCTACCAGGTCCGGTACGACCCGGACGTCATCGAACCGCGCACCCTGATGGCGCGGCTGCGCGACATCGAGGACAAGGTCGGCGACGCCGCGGACTTCAGCCTTTCGACCCGGGTGGTCGAGATCCCGGTGCTGTACCAGGATCCGTGGACCACCGAAACGCTGATGCGGTTCCGCGACCGGCATCAGGACCCGGACGCCACCGACATCGAGTACGCCGCCCGGATCAACGGATACGCCGGGGCCGGGGAATTCATCGCGGCGCACAGCGGCTCCCCGTGGTTCGTCTCGATGGTGGGGTTCGTCGCGGGGCTGCCGTTCATGTACCAGATGGTGCCCCGGGAACGGCAGATCGTCGTGCCGAAATACCTGCGGCCGCGCACGGACACTCCCAAGCAGACAGTCGGCTACGGCGGCTGCTTCAGCTGTGTTTACTCGGTGCGCGGCGCGGGCGGGTACCAGATGTTCGGCATCACTCCGGCGCCGATTTACGATCCGGCGCAGGAACTCCCGGACTTCGGGGATTTCCTGGTGTTCTTCCGGCCCGGCGACATCGTGCGGTTCAAGCCGATCGACCGGGATGCCTACGACGACCACGTCAAGGAGGTCGAGGCCGGGACGTTCCGGATCCGTTCGCGCCCGGTCGAATTCGGGCTGCGCGAGTACCTCGACGACCCGGACGGCTTCACCGCGGGACTGATGGAGGTGCTCCGTGCCGATTGAGGTCCGCCAGCCCGGACTGGCCACGACGATCCAGGACGCCGGCCGCACCGGCTATTACGACGTCGGCATCCCGCCCTCCGGCGCGCTCGACCAGTACTCGTACTCGGTCGCCAACCGACTGGTGGGCAACGATCCCGGTGCGGCCGCGCTCGAATGTGTCTACCTGGGACCGGAACTGCGCTTCACCGAGGACACCGTCGTGGCGATCGCCGGTGCCGAGCTTCCGCCGAAACTCAACGGCGAGGACCGGCCGCTGTGGGAGGCGTTCGCGGTGCAAGCGGGCGATGTCCTCACCTTCGGGTTCTGCAAACGCGGGGCTCGCGCATACCTCGCGGTGAGCGGCGGCGTCGACGTCCCGTTGGTGCTGGGCAGCCGATCCACCTACGGGCTGGGTAAACTCGGCGGGATCAGCGGTGCGCCGCTCGTCGCCGGAGACTTCATTGCGGTGGGCGCGGGCGCTGGTGTGCCAGGGCGTTTTCTGCCGGAATCCTTGCGCCCGGCTTTGTCGAAGGAGATCGAAGTCCGCGTGGTGATGGGTCTTTACGACCACGTGCTCACCGACGCGGGCCGCGCGACGTTCCTGGACACCGACTGGACGCTCACCCCGGTCGCCGACCGCGTCGGTTTCCGTTACCAGGGCGCACAATTGGAGACCAAGCCGCGTACTCCGCCGTTCGGCGCCGGACAGGATCCGTCGAACATCGTGGACGCGCCTTATCCGATCGGCTCGATCCAGGTTCCCGGTGGTGTCGAACCGATCATCCTGCACCGTGACGCGGTGTCCGGCGGCGGTTACCTGATGGTCGGCACTGTCCTCAGCGGAGACCTGGACCTGGTGGCGCAGTCCGCGCCGAACACCAAAACCCGTTTCGTGGCGGTCGATCTGGACGAAGCGCTCGCCATCCGCCGCGATTACCGGGCCTGCACTCAGCAAGCCGCTGATTCCCTGAGCTGACAAGGAGTTCTCATGCCCCACGTCCAGGTCGACTGGTTCCCCGGTCGCACCACCGAGCAGAAACGCGAGCTGGCCGAGGTGCTGACCCGCGAGATCTGCCGGATCGGCGACTGCGCGCCGGAATCGGTCGGCATCGTGTTCACCGACGTCGACACCGCGAACTGGGCGCGGGCGGGCAAGCTTTTCTCGGACAGCTGATGGCCGCCCTGCGCTCCCACGTCCTGCTCGACGCGCCCGCCGACGCGGTATGGCGGGTGATCGGCGACCCCGCGGCGGTCGCCGACTGGTTCCCGTCGATGAAGTCCTCCACCGGCGACACGCGGCACCGCACCGTGGTCCTGGGGGACGGCTCGGTCCTGGAAGAAGCCGTCGTCACGCACGACCCGGCCCGGCGACGGCTGCAGTACCGGGTGACCGGCGGGGACCTCCCCGTCGCCGGCCACCTCGGCACCGTAGACGTGCTGGAGATCGACGCGGGCCGGTCGATCGTCGTATACAGCACGGAAATCTCGCCGGACTCGCTCGCCGGCGCCTTCGACGCCGCCATCAGCGAGGCCGTCGCAGCCCTGCCCGCTCACCTGTCCTGAAGTCCGCGAGCCGGTAGCCGGAGCCCTGGGAGACTAGGCGGCCGCCGGTGGGCGGGGTGAAGTGCGTGCCCAGCACGAGCGTGCCCGAATCAGCGAGTCCGGCGAGGAGACGGCGGCGGGTCTTCTCGGCTTCGGCCGGGTCGATGTCCACCGACGCGCCGATCTCCGGGTGCGCGAGCTGCACGGGATGGTGCACCGCGTCCCCGGTGATCAGCGCGGTCTCGCCGCGGCTGGACACTTCGACCGAGACGTGCCCCGGGGTGTGGCCGGGCGTCGGCAGCAATCGCACGCCGGGCACGATTTCCGCCCCGTCCGCGGGGACGTCGACCAGGTCCAGCAGGCCCGCGCGTTCCACCGGCAGCACGGAATCCTCGAACATCTGCCGTCGCGGGCCGTCCATGTCGTAGCCCGCCCAGAACTCGCGCTCGGCGCGGGCGGTGACGTGCCGGGCGGAGGCGAACGTCGGCACCCACACGCCGTCCTGCTCCCGGGTGTTCCAGCCGACGTGGTCGGCGTGCAGGTGGGTGAGCAGCACCAGGTCCACCTCGTCCGGCGCGAACCCGGCGGCGGCCAGCGCGTCCAGATATCCCGTGTCCAGGTCATGCCACGCCGGGTTGGCGCGGGTCTTCCCGTTGCCGATCCCGGTGTCGACAAGGATCTTCGTCCCCTCCTTCTCGAACGCGAAACTGTGGCTGTGCAGCCGAATTTCGCCTGTCGCGCCGGGAAGCAGCCACGATCCGGTGGCGGCGGGCAGCTCGATCTCGTCGATGCGGTGCACGTCGACTTCGCCGATGGTCCAGGTCACAGGCCCTCCTTAACGCAACATGTTTGCTTTAAGCGACAGTAGCCGCTACCGTCGCTTAAAGCAAACGCCTAGCTTTTAGGAGCCCTGATGTCCGAGTTGACCCCCGGCGAGGCGGCGAGCCTGGCCGCCCGAGCCGGATTGCCGCTGGATGCCGCCAGGCATCCCGACGTGGCCGCCGTCGCCAACCACATCCACTCCGTGGTCACCGTCCTGCGCGACCTGGATTTCGGCGACACCCCACCGGCCTCCCTCTACCGCGCGGAGGAGGGCGGTTGTCATGTCGCTGGCTGACCTCACTCTCGCCGAAGCCTCCGCCGCGATCCGGGAGCAGCAGGTGTCGCCGACAGAGCTGGTCGAAGACGTCCTGGCGCGCATCGACGAGGCAGAACCCCGGCTGCACGCGTACGTCACGGTGGAGGCCGATCGTGCCCGTGCGGAAGCCGCGGCGCTGGGCCGGGTCCGTAGCCCGCTGCACGGCATTCCCATGGGTTTGAAGGACCTGATCGACGTCGCCGGAACCGCGACCACCGCCAGCTCCCAGGTCCGCGCCGGACATCGCGCCGAGCGGGACAGCGCCGTCGCCGCTCAGCTCAAGGCGGCCGGAGCGGTCCTCCTCGGCAAAACCCACACGCACGAATTCGCTTACGGCCTCACGACTCCGCAGACGCACAACGCCCGCAACCCGTCCCGCGTCGCCGGAGGATCCAGCGGAGGTTCGGCAGTGGCAGTCGCCGCCGGCGCGGCGACGTTCGCCCTCGGTACCGACACCGGCGGCTCGATCCGGGTCCCGGCCGCGCTGAACGGAGTCGTCGGCCTCAAACCGACTTACGGCCTCATCCCGCGCAACGGCGTGACCTCGCTGTCCTGGTCGCTGGACCACGTCGGACCGATCACCCGCACCGTCGAGGACGCCGCGCTCGTCCTGTCCGTCCTCAGCGGACAGTCATTCCCCGTCGGCGGGGACCTGACCGGCCTCCGCGTCGGAGTCCCGGGCAACTACTACTTCGACCACGTCGACCCGACGGTGGAAGCCTCCGTCCGCGAAGCCGTCGACCACCTCGCCGACCTGGGCGCCGAGCTGGTCGACGTCGAAATCCCGCTGGCCCGCTACCTCCCGGCGACGCACTGGGGCTTGATGGTCCCCGAGGCCACGGCGTATCACGAGCGAAGCCTGCGAACCGTGCCCGATCAGTACGCCGCCGACGTCCGCGTCCTGCTCGAAGCCGGCGAGCTGATGAGCGCGGGGGATTACCTTCGCGCCCAACGCGCCCGCACCCTCATGCGCCAGGAGTGGACGCGCCTGTTCGACAAGATCGACGTCCTCGCCGCGCCGACCGTCCCGATGACCGCCGTCCCGGCCGGACAGGAGACGGTCACCTGGTCCGACGGGAGCGTCGAAGCGGTCTCGGACGCGTACGTACGGCTCTCGGCCCCCGCGAACGTCACCGGAGTACCCGCCTTGACGCTCCCGATCGGCGACGATCTCGACGGAATGCCGATCGGCCTGCAACTGCTCGCCCGGCCGCACGGCGAGCCGGTGCTGCTGCGGACCGGACACGCACTGGAACGGACGCGGCTTAAAGTGGCACGGTGAGCCAGAAGCGGATGGTGCGCCCGGGCGGGCGCAGTGCGCGAGTCCAGGAATCGGTGCACGCCGCCGTCCGCGACCTGATCGCCGAATCGGGCCGGGACGCGCTGACCGTGCCGCAGGTCGCCGCCCGCGCGGGCGTCACGCCGTCGACGGTCTACCGGCGCTGGGGCGATCTGCAAGAACTCCTGTCGGACGTCGCGGTCGAGCGGCTGCGCCCGGAAACGCCGCCGGAGGACCGCGGTTCGCTGGCCGCGGACCTGGCGGCGTGGACCGAACTGTTCCTGGACGAAATGTCCTCGCCGGCGGGCCGGGCCTACCTCCGCGACGCGCTGCTCGGCGATCCGGACGGGAGCAACGCCGGCCAGTGCTCGGCGTACGCCGCCGACCAGGTGGAAGTCGTGCTGGCCAGGGCGGTCGCCCGGGGCGAGGCCGCGCCGGCG
This sequence comes from Amycolatopsis sp. M39, assembly GCF_001651785.1. Taxonomy (NCBI): domain Bacteria; kingdom Bacillati; phylum Actinomycetota; class Actinomycetes; order Pseudonocardiales; family Pseudonocardiaceae; genus Amycolatopsis; species Amycolatopsis sp. M39. The sequence continues at coordinate 80,024 of NZ_LWSF01000004.1, read as the reverse complement.
GCGGAGACGGTGATGGACCGGGTGGTGGCCCCGATCATGTACCGGATCCTGTTCCGTCCCGACGGCCTCGACGCCGCGTATGCCCGCCGGTTGGCGGCGGAGGTGCTGGCTTAGAACCAGTGCACGCAGTGCGGCGCGCGATCCGGCCGGAACAACGCGTCCGCCAGCCCCGCCGCTTCTCCGGTGTGCGCCTGGACATGTCCGGCCCGGACCAGCACGCTCGGCAACGTCCCGCCGAGATAGATCGAGCCCAGATCGCTCACGTCCAGCGACAGGTCCGGCGCGCGATCCGTCCGCACGCACTCCGCCTTCCCGTCCCGCACTGTCAGCCGGTACCGGCCGTCCTCCGCCAGGAACGGGTCCGTCACGTCGAGGACCAGCGAACCGTCCGTGAACCAGCCTCGGCTGGTCAGGGCGCGCGGGATGTCCAGCAGCCGCACCCAGAGCCAGTCCGTCGTGGTGGGCTCGGCCGCGCGCAGGTCCGCCAGCTGCCAGCGCAGCGGGTTCCCCGGCGGGAGGTGCCTGAAGTCGATCTTCTTCACCAGATCGTGTCCCAGCAGGTACTGGGTGAGCGAGGTGAAAGCGGCGTCGTCGACGGCGATGACCTCGTCGACGGTCAGGACGGCGTCGTTGACCAGGTAGCTCGCGTACCCGTCCGCGGTGCCGTCCGCGTCCCGGTGCACGACGAGGTACCGCGGTTCCGGCCCGGTCGGCGGGTGTCCCGCGCCCAGCGCCCACCAGCGGTGCGGCCGCGACAACGCGCCGGGCTGGACGCGGCGGTAGCGGTCGTAGATCTCTTCCAGCAGCTCACCGCAGTCGACGCGCCGGTGCAGCTCGACGGAACCGGTCGCGACCGCCGTACCTCCGCGCGGGGCACCGAACGCGGAGCGGTGCCGTTCGACGGTCATCTGCTCCGTGCAGGTCGCCGGTCCGTAGCCGAATCGCCGGTAGATCACCGCTTCGGAGCAGAGCAGGACGGACAGGAACTCCCCGCGGGCGCGGACGTCGGCGAGGTGTTCCCGCATCATCGCGCGGAGCACGCCTTGGCGCCGGTGCGTCGGCAGCACACCGACGGCCGTGACCCCGGCGGCGGAGGCGAGCACCTCGCCCGGAAGCGTGAGTTCGAAGGAGTACGCGCCGGCGGTGCCGACCGGTTTCCCGTCCGGCGCGTGGGCGATCAAGCTCCGTTCGCTCTCGAAGGCCCCGAGGACTCCGCTGCCCGCCGAATCGGGCCAGTACCGGCCGAACGCGGCTTGGACGGTGCTGAAGAAGAGTTCGTAGTCGTTGTTGTGCCGGATTTCCATGGCAGGAGGCCCCCAGGAGCTGACGGTGTCTCCCCGTATCCCAGTCGTGCTCCCGGGGGCAGGCAAGCGATTTACGCCTGAAGGGCTCCCGGCTGGACGCGCGTCTGGAATTTCCGCAGCAACGCGGCCGCGACGCTCACCGCGATCACCGCCGGTTCCTTCCCGTCCAGGTCGGGAAGGCCGATCGGGGTGGTGATCCGGGACAGCGCCGCCTCGTCGTGCCCGAGACCGGTCAGCCGCTTCCGGAACCGCGACCATTTCCCGGCGGATCCGATCAGCCCGATCGACCCGCACCTGCCGCTGCGCAGCGCCGCGTCGCACAGCGCGATGTCCTCGGCGTGGTCGTGCGTCATGATCAGCACGTGCGTGCCCGCGGGCAGCTCCGACAGCACCGTCTCCGGCAGCAGCGGGACCTGGTGGACGTGCACGCTGGCCACGGCGTCGTCGAGCACAGCCAGCCGTTCCGCGGTCAGCTGCGCCGGGCGGCTGTCGATCAGGTGCAGCGAAACCTCGTGCCGGGCGAGCACCCGCGCCAGCTCAAGGCCGACGTGCCCGATCCCGAAGACCGCCACCGCCGGACGCACCGGAAGCGGCTCGAACAACAGCGTCATCGTTCCTCCGCAGCATTGCACGCCGTGCTGGTAGGGAGCCTTGTCGGACAACGAAAGCGTTTGCAGCACCGGTGCGGTCGCATTGTCCCGCAACAACTCCTGGGCCCGCTCGACCGCGACCGCCTCGGCGTTGCCACCGCCGATCGTGCCGTGGCATTCCGAAGCGCCGACCACCATTTTCGCGCCGCCTTCGCGCGGGGTGTGCCCGCGCGAGGACGTCACGGTGACAAGCACGCCCGGCAGCCCCGCGTCCCGCAAGCGCTGGACCGCGCTGAGCCAGTTCATGGCTGGCCCACCAGATCCGGCACCTGCGCCTCGACCGCCGGAGCTGCGGTGACGGCGCGGTCGATCGCCCAGAACACGGCCTCCGGCGTCGCCGGGGAAGCGAGGTCGACGCTGTGCCCGGGCTCGCCGAACGCGGCGACCGCCTGCCGCAACGCTTCCCGCACCGCGAAGGCCAGCATCAACGGCGGTTCGCCGACCGCCTTCGAGCCGTAGACCGCGCCGTCTTCCGCGGCGTTGGCGAGCAGCGTGACGTTGAAGACCTCCGGCATCTCCGACAGGCTCGGCAGCTTGTACGTGCTCGCCGCCTGGGTGGCGAGCCGCCCTCGGGAGGGCCGGTCGGACTCGTCCCAGCGCAGGTCTTCCAGGGTCAGCCAGCCCATGCCCTGCACGAACCCGCCCTCGATCTGGCCGATGTCGATCAGCGGGGACAGGCTGTCGCCGACGTCGTGCACGATGTCGACCCGCCGCGTGCGGTACGCGCCGGTGAAGTCGTCCACCTCGACCTCGGCCAGCGCCGCGCCATAGGCGAAGTACTTGAACGGGGTGCCGCTCATCCTCGCGGAATCCCAGCTCAGACCCTCGGTCCGGTAGTACCCGGCCGCCGACAGGTGCACCCGGTCGAAGTAAGCCGCGTGCACGAGTTCGTCCCAGCCGATCTCCTCGCCGGACGGGGTGCGCGCGGCCCCGCGGACGATCCGGACGTCGTTTTCCGGCACGCCGAGCTTGCCCGCCGCGACGGTGAGCAGCCGATCGCGGATCTGCTCGCAGGCGTTCTTGACCGCGCCGCCGTTGAGGTCCGCGCCGGAACTCGCCGCGGTGGCCGAGGTGTTCGGCACCTTGTCGGTCCGGGTCGGGGCCAGCCGCACCTTCTCCGGCGGCACGCCCAGCGCGGTCGCGGCCACCTGCAGCATCTTCGTGTGCAGGCCCTGGCCCATTTCGGTGCCGCCGTGGTTGATCAGCACCGAGCCGTCCTTGTAGACGTGCACCAGTGCGCCGGCCTGGTTGAACGCGGTGAGGTTGAACGAGATCCCGAACTTCACCGGCGTGATCGCGAGGCCGCGCTTGGAATGCGCGTGCTTCGCGTTGTACGCCGCGATCTCGGCCTGCCGCTTCTCGGCGTCGCCCAAATCCAGCAGTTGCCGCCAGATCCGGTGGATGCGTTCCGGGTGCCGCACCGGCATCCCGTAGGGCGTGTCCTGGCCTTCGGAGTAGAAGTTGCGCCGCCGCAGTTCGGTCGGGTCGATGCCGAGCAGCGGTGCGCAGCGGCCGAGGATGTCCTCGATCACCAGCATGCCCTGCGGCCCGCCGAAGCCGCGGAACGCGGTCTGCGACGTCTTGTTGGTCTTCGCGATCCGCCCCAGTGCACGGACGTGCGGGATCCAGTACGCGTTGTCGACGTGGCACAGCGCGCGGGCGAGCACCGGCTCGGACAGGTCGAGGCTCCAGCCGCCGTCCGCGGTCAGCACGACGTCCAGCGCCTGAAGCTTGCCCTCGGCGTCGAAGCCGACGCTCCATTCGGCGTGGAAACCGTGCCGTTTGCCGGTCATCGTCATGTCCTGGGTGCGGGTCAGCCGCAGCCGCACCGGACGTCCGGTGAGTGTCGCGCCGAGCGCGGCGACCGCGGCGAACCCGTGCGGCTGCCATTCCTTGCCGCCGAACCCGCCGCCCATCCGCAGGCTCTGCACGGTGACCTCGTGGCTGTGCTTGCCCAGCACGTGCGCCACGATGTCCTGCGTTTCCGACGGATGCTGCGTGCTGCTCTGCACGAAAATCTGGTCGGACTCGTCCACGTGCGCCAGCGCGCACTGGGTTTCCAGGTAGAAGTGCTCCTGGCCGGCGAAGTCGAACTCGCCGCGGAAAACGTGCGCCGAACCGGCCATCGCCGGGTCGACGTCGCCGCGCGCCACCACTCGCGGCTCACCCTGGAAACTGCCCGCGGCGATCGCGTCGCCGACGGTCACCAGCGACGGCAGCGCTTCGGTGTCCACCTCGACGGCCGCCGCGCCCAGCCGCGCCGCTTCCAGCGTCTCGCCGAGCACCCAGCACACCGCGTGGCCGAAGAACATCACCTCGGACGGGAACAGCGGTTCGTCGTGGTGCACCCCGGAATCGTTGACGCCAGGGACATCCGCCGCAGTGAGGACGCGAACCACGCCGGGTACGGCTTCCGCCGCTTCGGTGCGGATCGCGAGCACTTTCGCGTGTGCCTCAGCCACCTGCACGGGGTAGGCGTGCAGGACGTCTTTCGTGCGGGCGACGAGGTCGTCGGTGTACAGCGCGGTGCCCCGGACGTGCGCGGCAGCGGCCTCGTGCGGCCGGGCGATCCCGATGGACGGGCTTTCCGGGCGTTCGGAAAGTGCGCTCATGCCGTCGCCTCCTTGCCGAGTTTCACGCTGGTCGCTGGGGAGGCGACGGCATGAACAGTGATGATTCGCTGGCGAGCTGCGCTCATGCTCGTGCTCCCTCAAGAGAGTCGGCGTGCAGTTTCAGCAGGCTGCGGCCCAGCGTCGCGGTGCGGTACGCGGCGCTCGCGCGGTGGTCGTCCATCGGCGTGCCCTCGCCGCGCAGGATTTCCGCCGCGGCGCGGACGGTTTCCTCGTTCCAGGACTGTCCGACGAGCGCGGCTTCGGTGTCTTTGGCGCGAATCGGCGTGGCGGCGACCCCGCCGAGGCCGNGAGGCCGATCTGCGCGGTGCGCACGAGACCGTCTTCGATGTCGAGCGCGAATGCGACGGCGACGCTGGAGATATCGTCGAACCGTCGCTTGGCGACCTTGTGGAACGCGGTGGTTCCGGCCAGCGGCAAGGGAATCCGCACCGAACGGATCAGTTCGTCGTCGCGCCGGACGCTCTGCCGGTATCCGGTGAAGTACTCGTCGAGCGGCACCTCGCGCTCTCCGTCCATGGCGGACAAGACAACCCTTGCGCCGAGCGCGAGCAGCACCGGCGCGGAATCGCCGATCGGCGAACCGGTGCCGAGGTTTCCGCCGAGGGTCGCGGCATTCCGGATCAGCCGGGACGCGAACTGCGGGATCAGCTGGCTCAGCAGCGGCACCCGGCCGTCGAGGCGGCGGTCCATTTCGGTGAGGCTCAGTCCCGCGCCGATTTCGATCGTGTCCGCGCCGATGTTCAGCACTTGCAGCTCCGGCACGCGGTCGATGGCGACGACGCAGTCCGCCCGGACGCCGCGGATGTTCACCTCGACGCCCCAGTCCGTCGACCCGGCCACGAAGGTCGCGTTAGGACGGTCGTGGCGCAGGCGCAGCGCTTCGGTCCAGCTGGCCGGCCGGAGATAGTCCTGTCCAGCGCCGTGCAGCTGCGTCGCAACGGGTTCCGGTGCGCGGCACGTTCGGCGTCGCGCCAGCGGATCCTCGGCCGGGGGAGCGCCGAGCGCGTGCGCGGCGTCGCGGATCGGCCGGTATCCGGTGCAGCGGCAGAGGTTTCCGCTCAGCGCGTGGATGTCGAAGCCGTTCGGCGCGTGGTCGTCGCCGGTCGCGTCCCGGTCGCCGCGGTAGTACTCGGCGGCCATGCTGCAGACGAACCCGGGAGTGCAGTAACCGCACTGGGATCCGCCGCGCACGGCCATTTCGTGCTGCACCGGGTGCAAGTCCTCGGCGGACCCGAGACCCTCGGCCGTCCACACTTCCTGCCCGTCCAGCGAACCGACCGGGGCGAGGCACGCGTTGATCGCGACCAGGTCCGTCGGGGACTCGACGCCGGGCCGCGCGACCAGGATCGCGCACGCGCCGCATTCGCCTTCGGCGCAGCCCTCCTTGCAGCCGGTCAGGCCCTGTCCGCGGAGCCAGTCCAGTGCCGTGGTGTGCACGGGGACGGCGCCGATCGCGGTGCGTTTCCCGTTGACGGTCACCTCGGGGTCGACCATCGGAGTTCCTCTCGTCTTTTCTCGGCTGGGTCCACGGCCGCCGACGCGCCGTATCGACGCAGGTCAGGGGACTGTGGGGAAGTTCGCGGCAACGGGACTCGGGCCCGTGCGCGAGCGCGTACCGAACGGGGAGACCGCTCAGTGCCGCGTCGGCCAGCCGTGCGCGACGCGCCCCTTGTTCCAGGCGGACTGGCGCGTGCGCCGACGGAGGTCGGCGAGCTGTCCGGAAGTCAGAAGCACGCGCACCTCCTCAAGAGCGAGCGGAACGGACGGTGCGGGCGCACCGCCGTTGACGAAGCGTAACGCCGGTCTCAGCTCAGGACAAGGCCCGCCGTCCCCCTCACGTCACGCTTTCGCGTCAGCGGGCTTACGGATGCCGGCGATCGCCGCGCCGGATTCCCTGCCCAGCACAGTGAGCGTGCCGTGCACGAGCATCCCGGCGTGGTAAACCCAGAAGAACGGCGCGAACGACCTCGTCGCCGACAGCGTGAACACCTTGTCCAGCACCAGGACGATCAGGAACACCAGCGTCCCGAGCGCGAGCAAGCGAGTGTGCACAATGGACAGCTGGGTGTCGCCGGCGAAGTGCTCCGCCTTGGTCAGTTCGCGGTAGTACAGCCCGCCGAGCAGGCCGAGGATCGGGTAGATCGCGGCGGCCCAGCAGATCTTCTTCGTCATCGGTTCTCCTCGGCGCAGGCCCGGGCCGGCTGGTGGATCCGTCCGTCGACGACCTCGTGCACCGAGTCGACTCCTTCGAGGTGGGAGCGGTCGTGGGTGACCAGTACGGTTGCCGTCGCCTGCTGGTGCGTGATCGTAGTGAGCAGATCGACCACTGCCGCTCCGCGGTCCTGGTCCAGGGCGCTCGTCGGCTCGTCGACCAGCAGCACGGCGGGCTCGTTCATCAAGGCGCGCGCGATGGTCACCCGTTGCTGCTGTCCGCCGGAAAGCCGTCCCGGCCGGTGCGTCGCGCGATCGGCCAGCCCGACGGCGTCGAGCAGCTCCGCGGCTCGTTTCCTCGCCTCGCGGCGTGGGGTTCGGCTCAGGTGCGCCATGACTTCCAGTTGTTCGAGCGCGGTGAGCGACGCCAGCAGATTCGGTTGCTGGAACACGATCCCGATCTTGGTGCGCCGCAGTTCCGCCAGCGCGGCGCGGTCCAGGCCGGTGGTGTCGACGCCGCCGACGGCCACGCGTCCGCGATCGGGCCGGACGAGCGTCGCGGCGACGGCCAGCAGGCTCGATTTGCCGGATCCGGACGGTCCGGCCACCGCGGCGACGCTCCCGGCGGGCACGTGGAGATCGACCTGGTCGAGGGCGGTGAGGCGGGAATCGCCGTCGGGGTAGGTGAGGGTGATGCCGGACAGGTGCAGGCTCATCAGCGCGCTCCGGAGGTGAGGGCGGTCAGCGGGTCGACGGAGGTGATGCGGCGGACCGCGAGGGCGGCGCCGAGCACCCCGAGCACCACCAGCACCGCGGCCGGGCCGAGCAAGGTGCCCGCGCTGAGCACGAACGGCACCGTCCCCGACGCGACCGCTCCGAGCGCGGCGGCGAGTCCGGTCCCGAGCGCGGTCCCGCCGGCCAGCAGCACGACGACCTGGCCGAGCGCGTCCCGCAGCAGGTACTTCGTGGTCGCGCCGAGCGCTTTCAGCACCGCGATGTCGCGGCTGCGCTGGATCGTCCACACGGTGAAGAACGCGCCGATCACCAGCGCGGAGATCACGAACAGGAAGCCGCGCATGAGCTGGAGCGAGCCGTTTTCCGCCGAGTAGGAACCGATCGCGGACAACGCGTCGTCCTTCGTGACGGTACGGGTGCCGAGGCGTGCGTCCGCGGCGGCGATGTCGGTGGACGGGTCAGCGGTCACCGCGAGCACTGTCGCGTTTGGACCGGCGAGGTGCGTCCACACCACCGGGAGATGGCTGTAGGACTCGTCCCCGGAAATGGCGGAAACGGTGACTTTCTGGCCTTGCAAGGTGAGCTGGTCGCCTTCGCGGGCCGTCAACGCGTCGGCCGCATCTGTGGACAGCACCACGGTGCCCGGGCGCTGGTTTCGGACTCCGAACGCCGCCAATGTCGCGGTGTGCTCGCCGGCCGCCGCGCTGGCCGTGCTGACCGCGATCGGTTCCGCGCTGGTCACTCCCGGAACCCGGGCGTACTGCTCGGCCTGCTCACGGGTCACTGTGGACTGTCCAAACGAGAGCGATCCGCTGCCGGGTTCGGCGAAGACCAGGTGGTCGGCCTTCAACCCGGTGATCGCGGACGTGCTCTGCGCGGCCAGCCCCGCGCTCAGCCCGGACAACAGCCCGACCAGCAGTGTCATCAGCACGACGACGGTCCCCATCAGCGCGAACCGCCCCTTGGCGAAGCGCAGATCCCGCCACGCGACGAACATGTGCGTCCCTTCCTTCTCGGTGTGCTTCCCAGCCTCGTCCGGCCGGGGCGCGGGAACATCGCGCCGCGGACGGTCTCCCGGGAATCGATGGGTGACACGCCGCTCAACCTTTCGATTGATGCGAAATCCGCCCGGGACACGGACAATCGACGGGGGAGGTAGCCGCTTTCGTGAACCCGCACACCCTCGACCGGCCGTTGCGCGTCCTGCGCGTCTGCCTGCACCTCCTGCTGGCCGGACTGCTGGTGCTCGCCGTCGCGCGCGCGTTCGCCGACGGAGTGCCGCACGCGCCCGCGGTGCTGGCGGGCGCGCTGGTGATGGGCGGCGTCTACACCGCGGGCCCGCTGCTGCCTCGCGTCGGCCGGCTGGCGGGCGCGACGGCCGGATGGCTGGCCGTACTGGGCGTCGCGTGGCTCGTGCTGCTGTGGCTCACGCCCGACGGGGTGTGGCTGGCTTTCCCGTTGTACTTCCTGCACATGCACCTGCTGCCGACGCGCTGGGGTCCGGCAGTCGTCGCGCTGACCGCGGTCCTGGCGATCGCCGGTTTCACGCGCCACCAAGGCGGATTCAGCGTTGGCGTGATCATCGGCCCGGCGCTCGGGGCCGCGGTCGCGATCGCCACCGTGCTCGGCTACCAGGTGCTCTACCGCGAAAGCGAGCAACGACGGCAGCTCATCGAGGAGCTGCGCGAGACCCGCGACGACCTCGCCGCGATGGAACACTCCGCCGGCGTCCTGGCCGAACGGGAACGCCTCGCGCGGGAAATCCACGACACCCTCGCACAGGGCCTGTCGAGCATCCACCTGCTGCTCCGCGCCGCCGAACGCGCGCTGCCGGACCGTCCCGACGCCGCGGTCCCGCACGTCACGCAGGCCCGGCAAGCCGCGCAAGACAACCTCACCGAAGCCCGCCGTCTCGTCTACGCACTGGCCCCGGTGGAACTGGAAGGAGCTTCCTTGCCCGCGGCGTTGGAACGTCTGTGCGCGACCACGCAGCAGCGTTCCGGTCTGACTGTCCACTTTCACCTCAGCGGCGCCCCGTTCGACGTGCCGACCGCGTACGAGGTCGCCTTGCTGCGGATCGCCCAGTCTGCGCTGGCCAACACCGTCCGGCACGCCGCAGCCGGCCGGGCCGAGCTGACCTTGAGTTACATGGACACGAGCATCACCCTGGACGCCGTGGACGACGGCATCGGCTTCGAACCGCGGGAAGTACGCGGCGGCAGCGGCTTCGGCCTGCCCGCGATGCGCGCCCGCGCCCGCTCCCTCGGCGGCTCGTGGACCGTGGAATCGTCGCCCGGCAACGGCGCCGCGCTGGCCGTGAGCTTCCCGGTGGACCCGCGATGATCCGCCTCCTGCTCGCCGACGACCACCCCGTCGTCCGCGCCGGATTGCGCGCCGTCCTGGAAACCGAACCGGACCTGGAAGTCGTCGCCGAAGCGTCCTCCGCGGAGGAGGCCGTGCGGCTGGCGGCCGGCGTGGACGTCGTGCTGATGGACCTCCAGTTCGGCTCCGGAACGCACGGCTCGGAAGCAACCGCGGAGATCACCGCGGCGACCGGCGCGCCGAAAGTCCTGGTCCTGACGACATACGACACCGACGGCGACATCCTGGCCGCGATCGAAGCAGGCGCGACCGGGTATCTCCTGAAGGACGCCCCACCGGAAGACCTCGCCGCCGCGGTGCGCAACGCCGCCACCGGGCAGACCGTCCTGGCCCCCGCGGTCGCGCACCGGCTGATGAACCGCATGCGCGCCCCGGCGGCCGCGTTGTCGCCCCGGGAGATCGAGGTGCTGGGGCTGGTCGCGGACGGGTTGTCGAACCTGGAGATCAGCAAACGGCTGTTTTTGAGCGAGGCGACGGTGAAATCGCATTTGGTGCACATTTACCCGAAGCTCGGAGTGGATTCCCGGACCGCGGCGGTGGCGGCGGGGAAGGCACAGGGGCTGATCCGCCGCTGACGCGTTCCGCTTCGCAGACGGGCGACGGACCTGGCCCGCCCGCCTCGGACCGGACGACAATGACTCCCGTCGAATCGAGGGAGGCGTTGTGAAAGAGCACTGGAAAGACGAACCGGACGAGCACGATTATCCGGCAGCATTCGACTATCTCACCCTGGTCGCGCCCGAGGACACCGCGGCCGGTCTGGTCGATCAGCTGAAAGACGCGAAACTGACGCACCGCAAAGCGAAGGACATCCTCCGGGCCAGCAGGCTGAAGCTGCTCCCCGAGGACAACGCGCACGTCGCGAAGGACCTGGAGAAGGTCAAGGGCGGCAAGGCGCTCTCGCCGGTCCTGCTCGTGCGCGGGCACGGCCATCCCGGATTCGAGACGGTCGACGACCTGGTCATCGCGGACGGTTACCACCGCGTGTGCGCTTCGTATTATCTCGACGAAAATGCCGACATTCCGTGCAAATTGATGTGACCCCGCCTGGATTTCGAAATGATCGCCAAGCCCGGCCGCTCGTAACGCCTGCTCGCGGTTGTCGATCTTTCGCTGCGAGATCGACATCGAGAGCCACCCGGACCTGATGGACCCGGATTGGCAGCGGTACGCCGAAAAAGAAGCTTGGACCGGTCTGCGGCGCCGGGCGCGTCGGCGCAGGGTGGCGGCCGTCGGGGCGGCGGGTTTCTGCCGGTGGAAGCAGGGGACCGCGGGGAGCAGTCCGCCGTGCGCACGCCCGCCACCGCACTCGCGCCGACCAGCCTCCCCGGCTACGGGCGCGTCGACCTGGCCCGGCCGTTTCTCGACACCCCGGCGCAGAACTGGTCCGAGGGCATCGCCGGGCTGAAGATCCCCGTTCAGCCGAAGGTCGAGCGGCATCACGCCGGTGCGTATTCCAGCCTCTTCGCTCCGGACGCCCGGGCGGATCTCCAGGACTGCGTCGTCCGCCTGGCCTGCCGTGCAGCCGAAGAGGACCGTGGGGTGTACCCGCCCGTCTCGTACCTGGTGGCCTGCGCCTTCGATCCCGGCAGCCGGGTCCTGGGGCCGTTCGTGCGGAGCGACACCGACTGCATCGTGCCCGGCGGCCTGTGAACGGGCACGACCAGCGGGTACTTCACCGGCGTCGCGTCGATGCTGCCCAGAAGCGCCTGCTCGCCCCCGCGTTCGCCGACCCGGATTTCGCCGGGCCCTCGCTGGCTCCCGAACCGGAGCGGTTCGATCCGGAAAAACCCGCTCCGGTGAAGGGAAACCGCACGGAGTGACGGGGTCCGGCGCCGATGGGGGATTCTCCTGAAACCCGCCCGGACGCGGCCGGTACCATCACTCCCGATGATCACGAATGCGTCTCGGCGGGCCGGGTCCGGCGCTGTCGCCCCGTGGCGGGTCGACGAGGTCGGACGGAAGGTGCGGCTGCGCGAGGTCCGCCCCGGCGACCAGCGCACCCTCGCCGGATTCGACCGGGACTCCGTCCGGGCGCGCGACCCGCAGGTCGGCGGCTACCGACACTGGGCGACGCACCGCGGGCACTCCTCCCCGGACGGCTTCCACTTCGCGATCGAAACCCTGCACAACCGGACGCTGGTCGGCTCCGTGTGGGTCGAAACGGATCCGTTCTCCGGCCGGTTCAGCTACGGCGTCGGGATCGGCCCGCAGCACCGCCGCTGCGGTTACGCCGCCGACGCGGTCGCGCTGCTGCTGGCGTTCATGTTCGAGCGGTGCCGGTACCGGGCGTGCGAGGTGAGCGTCAATGGCAGCAACTTCGCCTCGCTGTCGCTGCACGGCGAGCTGGGCTTTCGGGAAGAGGGCCGGCTCCGCGACGCCGAGTTGCTGCGCGGGGAGGTCAAGTACCCCGTTCTGATGAGCATCACCGCCGAACAGTTCGCTGAGCGTCACCTCGCGCTCGCGGCGCGCGGCGCGGGCCGGTCGTCGTCGCGCGGGCGGCACTGGCGGGTCCAGCGTCCCGGACGGCACCGCCGCATCGCTTACTCCGCTGGCGGTTAGCTCCTCTTTCTCCAAGACTCGGTCCGCCTGGTCTGGGACGCTCTCCGGGTGATCAAACGCATCATTGCCTACTCCGAAGGTTCCGACGACGTCGCGACCCGTGATTTCTATGTTCAGGTTCTGGGGTTCGAGGTTGCTATGGATTCTCCTGCTCTTGGCTTGCGTAGCAGGGACAATCCGGTTGCTCAGGTGCTTGTGCTTCCGCCTGGAAGCGGTGATCCCGTTCCTCGCTGGGGTATCGACCTCGGCGACCCGGAGGCGGTCGATGCGGCCCATGCGGAGGCGGTGCGGCGTGGGCTGCGGGTGGTTTATCCGTTGACCGACGAGTCGTGGGGCGTGCGGCGGTTTTTTGTGGAGGATCCGGGCGGGAATGTCGTCAATGTGCTCGCCCACCTGACGGGCGGTTCGCGCACCGAATAGAAGATCGCGTTCAACATCAGCTACGGATGAGTCCGGAAAGCATCCACGATCAGGTAACTGCCGTTCTTCATCGTGCCCGTAACGGTATGCACGCCCGGCCGCAGGCCCGAGATGGTCGCGACTGTCGACTGATACTCCCGGGCCGGCGTGACGAAACTGACCGTCCGATCGGGGGCGCTGTCCAAGGTCAGGTCGACGTCGCCCTCGTCGGTGTTGGTTTCGGAGATGATGTCGATCCCCGTTCCGGAGAACGTCAAACTCCACGAGTCCCCGGCATTCTGCGTCGCCCAGATGTCGTCGAGGTAGGAATTCGCGCCTCCGGCCGTTTTACCGCGCCAGATCCATCCCGTCGACGGGGCTCCGGCGGTGGTGTAGACGACGCCGGAGGTGTTGTTGAGCAATTCGGATCCGAGCGTCTTGCCAAGACGGACAGTGACGTCGGCCTGCCCGCGCCGCACGGTCAGCGTGATCGGCGCACCCGGGGCGAGTTTGTTGTAGCTGAGCCAGAAAGTGTTGCGATCGTCGGTCACTGAGGTGCCGTTGACGGCCGTGATGTCGTCACCGGTCCGCAGCCCGTGCTGAGCCGCATAGCTGCCTTCTGGCACCGAGGTCAGGTAAAGGCCGTAAGGCTTGGTCAAGCCGAGCGACGACTGGACGGCGAGCGACGGGATATTGGTCGCGGTGGCTCCCATCAGCATTTCAGGCTGGACGATCAGCCCGTTGGCTGGCCCGCCCGAGCCTGGGCCGTAAGCGAAGGCCGCCTTGGGCGGAAGCGGTCCGCCGGCGGCCCCGAAACCGGTCATCGGGAAGTTGGCGTATCCGAGGCTGACCGCGGGCGAGCCGGAGGCGACGGTGAAGTCGTAGCTCGCTGTCGGGTCGGCCGCGGTGAATTCCGGGTCCGCGACGAGCGAGTGCGGGTCCATTCCGGCGCGAACCCAGGCCGACTGGGGGTTGATCGTGGCGCCGTCCGCGGAAAGCGCCTCGTTGCCGCTGCCGTCGGGATTGACGTAAACCGGGTAATGGTCGTTCCAGAAGAGATTGCGGTCGACGCCGTACTGGGCCGTGGACGGGTTGTTCAGCACGTTGCTGTACGCCTGCGGCCCGAGGGTGATGTTGTGCTCGATGACGTCGCCGCAGCCGGAGTGGCTGACCTGTTCGTAGATCGAGCCGTCCACGAGCAGGTTGTTCCGCACCGTGCGCTCGTACCCGTCGCGCAGTTTGATGCCGCCCTTGAGGATGAGGTTGTCCAGCAACCGGAAGTCCGACGATCCGTCGTCGAGGTCGATGGCCCAGTCGCCGGCGTGCCAGAACCGGTTGTGCTGGACGGTGATGGGCCGGACGACGTCGCGCTTCATCAGGTGCCGGGCCTGGGCGTCGGTCAGCGCGGTGCCGGTGGAGCCTTCGAAGCTCGTGCCCGGCGCGAGAGTGTTGTTGCCGGAACTGGCCCAGAACCGGCCGCGTCCCCACACGTTGACCGAGCCGTTGTCGCCGGTTTCCTTGACGCAGTCGAAGAGGTCGTTGTTCTTGATGTCGTGCCCGCCCCAGGTGCCGTCCTCGATGTTGAGGCACGCGCGCGGGCTGTCGGAGATGGTGTTGCCGTCGACGGTGACATTCGCGCTCATGGAGATGTTGACCCCGGAGGACTGCTTCTCGAACCGGCCCATGCTCCGCATGCGGTTGTTCCGCACGACGATGTCGCGGGGATAGTCGTCGGTCTTCGGCCCGGGCGCGGTGTCGGAGACGGACACGGTGTCGTCATAGTTGCCGGAGTAGTCGCGTACCGCGCTCGGCGAGCCGACGATCTGGACGTCCGTGGCTCCGTCGGACTCGAACTTGTTGTCGCTGACCGTGTTGTGCTTGGTGTAGCCGTCCAGGAATACGCCGTTGCCGCCGAGCTGGTCGAAAAATGATCCGGTGACTGCGATGTCCGCGGCGTTCTTCAGATGCACCGCGCCCTTGCGGACCACTGCCCAGTCGCCCTTGGCGTCGGCTTCGAAGGTGCTGTCGAAAAGCGTGCGGTGAGTGGCGGCGAAGTGCAGTCCGCGCAACGTGATGTCGTGGACGGGGTTGGCCGGGGAGGTCCCGGCGAGGGTGATCAGCTGGTCCTGCTCAGCGGTTTCGACCGTCGCGGCGGAAAGATCGGTTCCCTCCGGCGGATAGTAGAGCAGCCGGCCGCTCGTCCGCTCGTAGAACCACTCGCCGGGGGCGTCGAGTTCCTCCTTGACGTTCTCGGCCATCGCCGGTCCGATCCGGCCGGGCCCGTTCCCCTTCGTCAGCCCGCAGTCCCGCGGCCGGTTGTTGTCGCCGACATAGTGCAGAGCGAGCCCGTCGCCGGTGCGGCCGCTGACGGTGAACGAGACCGAACCCCAGTCGCCGCAGTGCATCGCGCGCACCAGCGCGGTCGACGGGTTCGACCACTTCGCCGACTCCCGCCCCAGATCGGCCAGCGAGACCGACCCCTGCAGCCGGGCCGCGTCCGGATCGTAGTTCGGATAGCGGGCCAGGATCTGGCGCTGCCCGTTGACGAACAGGCCGTCGAAATCCAGCCCGGCCGGGACGGTCGCCGCCATGATCTTGCTGCCGGGAGCCGCGGGCTGCCAGGCCGGGCGCAACGGCCGGCCGCCGCTGATCGTCACGGCGGCGTCGGTCGCCTGCTGCCAGGTCACGGTGTGGCCGCCCCGGCCGGAGTCCTGCGGGCCGAACGCCAGGGGAGCGGAGAGGTAGTAGGAGCCGCCGGCGAGCTTGACCACGATGTCGCGGCGGGTGCCGGCCCCGGTGCGGAGAAGGTGCCGAACCCGTTGCTGCGCCTGGGAAAGCGAACACGGGCGCGGCCGGGTGCAGGGATTTCCGGGCGGCGCGTCAGCGCGCGGAGCGGCATACACCGTCACCGGCGGCGGCCCGCTCGCGGCGGCCGGCTGGCCGAGGGCGAGCGTTCCGGCCACCCCGGCGACGGCGGACAGGACGATGCTCAGAAGCCGGCGGTTGGCCATTCAGGTCCTCCTTGACCAGGCATCGGCAGATGTCCTGCGCGCCATGACATCCGATGTCTAGCAGACTATGCAGGAGGGTGCGTCGGCCGTCAAGGAGCCCTCCGGGTGGTGCCCGGAAGTGGGAAACTGGCTGATAATCACCGTTATCTGGGTGGATCAGCCCAGGCTGCACGCGGTTCGGCCGAGATCTCGGTTGGTGAACGGGCGGACTTTACATCTGATCTTTCGCCTGTCGGTGCCGCGGGTCGGAGCGGGACCTGACCAGGGTTGCCTGATGCCGCAGCCTCGGTTACGGTCAAAGTCCTCAGATGACATGAGGAGTCGAGATGAGCGATCCGGCACCGGCAGTGCGGGCAGGCGAGGCAGAGGCGGCGGTCCGGTCCGGCAGGCGAGACCCGCCCGCGTCGTGGGGGGCTGCCGCACTGCGGCTGGACGTGCTGAGCACCGCGCCTCCCCGCGGCGCCCGCCAGGTGCCCCCGGGCAGCGCCGAGCACGACCCCGGCAGACTGCGGAGCGGCCTGCGCGGGAGACCCGCGAGCAACGACCCGTGGCGTCGCCGGGTCCGAGGCGGCACTGCCGCGCAGTTCGCGGATCCGGGCCACGACGTGGCGGAGGCCGGTCCGGTCGGCTGTCGCGCGGAGTTCGTTGTCGCCTGCGCGGTTCCCGCCGAGCGGGAGCAGGGCCTGCTGCCGCTGGCCAGCATCGCTGGTCAGCCGTCAGCCGTCCCTCCGCGACTGGAGCGGGC
>NZ_LWSF01000004.1:0-63416 GCF_001651785.1 Amycolatopsis sp. M39 | reverse complement strand
CCTGATGAGCGAACGGCACTACAGCTACGCCGCGGTGTCCGGAATCGCTTTGGCCGCAACAGGTTTGTCCAGCGTCGTGCAGCCGGTGTTCGGCATGATCGCGGACCGGTCCGGGCGCGACTGGCTGGCGCCGCTGGGATTCCTCGTGGCCGCCGCCGGGATCGCCGCCGCCGGTTTCGCGGACAGCTATCCGCTCACGTGGATCTGCGTTGCCGTCGCGGGAATCGGAGTGGCCGCCTACCATCCGCCCGCCACCAATCAAGCCCGTGCGGTGGGTGGCAAATCCCAGCGGGCGATGAGCCTGTTCTCCGTCGGCGGCACGCTGGGCAGTTCGCTCGCCCCCGCCCTCGTCACCGCGGTTGTCGGCTCGCTCGGTCTTTCGGGGACCTGTTTGCTGGCGGTCCCGGCGGTGGTGATGGCGTTGCTGTGGCTGCTCAATCGCCGAGCAGGCCCCGTGCCGCCACTGGGCGGAAGCGCCGCCAAAGTGTCCACTGTGGACATTAAGGACGACTGGCGGTCCTTCGGCAGGCTGGTCGCGGCGACCGTCGGGTGGTCAATCCCTTACGTGACAGTCACTTCGCTGCTGTCGTTGTACGCGATTCGCGAACTGCACGCCTCGACGGCGGCCGCGGCGGTCACGCTGACCTCGTTCACGCTGGCCGGCGCCGCGGGTACCGTGCTCGGCGGTTGGCTGGGTGATCGGTTCGGCCGCTTGACCCCGATCCGGGCCGGATACCTCCTGGGCGTTCCGGCGCTGGCGGGGGTGGTGTTCAGCCCCGCCTACCCCGTGCTGGAACTCAGCACTGTGCTGCTGGGGCTGACCATGTTCCTGCCGTTCGCCAACCAGGTGACCCTGGCTCAGGACTACCTGCCCGCGCGGCCCGGCACCGCCAGCGGGCTGTCCCTCGGCCTGGCCATGTCGGCCGGCGGGCTGGCCTCGCCGCTGTTCGGCTGGCTGGCCGACGCACGGGGGCTGCGGTTCACCCTCGGTGCGGTGCTCGCGGTGTACGGCGTCGCCGTGGTGTTCGGCACCCGGCTGCGGGACCGCGTCCCGCCCGCTCAGTCGTCCGCGAACTCATCTGAGGAGCTGGTGACCTGATACATTGCCTTCCGGGCGCGTTCGCCGCGGAGGGGAGAAGGACATGACGGTCCGGTCGGTGCGGCGAACTTCGCTGGTCGACGCGGCGACGGCCGAACTGCGCCGGCTGATCGGCGAAGGCGAATGGCCGGTCGGGGCCAAGCTGCCCAACGAGGTCGAACTGAGCAAGCTGCTCGGAGTCGGGCGGTCCACCGCGAGGGAGGCCGTGCGTGCCCTGATCTCCGCCGGCCAGCTGTACTCCCAGCAAGGCTCGGGCACCTACGTCGCGTCCGAGACCGCACTGTCCGATTTGGACCGCAAGCTGCGCACGGCCCAGGCGATCGACGTCTACGAGGTCCGCGTCGCGCTGGAGGTCGAAGCGGGCATCCTGGCCGCGACCCGCCGCACCGCCGCCGACCTCGAAGCGCTCCGCGCGGCGCTGGCGGCGCGCGACCGGGCCGGATCGCTGCCCGAACTGCTCGACGCGGATCTCGCCTTCCACCGGGCGGTCGTCCTGGCCGCGCACAACCCGGTGCTGATCGACGTGTTCGACTCCTTCCTGGACGCGATGCGCGCCGTGGCCGGCAGCATCACGACGCTGGACGCCGCCGGAACGGACACCGACGATCTTCACCGGTCCCACCACGATCTCGTCGCCGCGATCGACGCCGGGGACCCGGACGCCGCCGCGCGGGCGACCCGCCGCAACGTCGGGCACACCCTGACGCGGTTGCGCTAGGGGCGGTCGCTCTGGGCGTGCGTCCCGTTTCGGCGGTGGTGCCCGGAGATCGCCGTCATGGGAGGTCACGCTCGTGAACGTGACTGGCGTGCGGTGCGGCCCGTGCCTGCTCGGCGCGATGCGCGAGTGCGCCGAATCCGTCTTGGATCCGCGGTGACCGATCGTTGACAAGCTGTGACGGCGGCGGCCAGTTCTGGGTAGGGTGGCCGGTAGCCGATCGAGGGGTGGGGTCATGACTGGTCGCCGGAGTCCGCTGTGCTGAGGTTCGCGCCGCGGCACTTCGTCGATCGTGCCGACGAGTGCCGGAACCTGGTCGAGCAGGCGCGTGCCGAGCAGGCCGCCGCCCGGCAAGGGGTGTTCGTGCTGCAGGGGATCGGCGGCGTCGGGAAGACCGCGGTCATGCTCAGGTGCGCGCAAGAGCTGCAGCCCTCGTTCGACTGCGTGCTGGACGCCTCGATGAGCGCCTCGGCGCAGGCGAAAACGGTCGAGCAGGTCCTCGACGTCTTCCTGTTCCAGCTCGAAGCGAACCTGATCCCGCCGACGCTGGACGGCAAGCTCGCGGTCTACCGGAGGGAGACGTCGCGGCGGAAGGTGCTGGTGGTGCTGGACGACGTCGACTCGGCGGAGTCGATCCTGGATCTGCTGCCGGAATCCCCGGGAAGCGCGGTGCTGGCGACGAGCCGGCTGCGCGCGGAAGCGTTCGAGGTGCACGGGTTCGCCACTGTGCGGCTGAAGGTGCTGTCCGAACGCCACGGGGTGGAGCTGTTGAGCCGCGGACTGGACGAGTCGGTCGTCGCGGAGGAGGAGCGCGCGCTGGCCGGGATCGCGCGGCTGTCCGGGTATTTGCCGCTCGCCTTGACGATCGCCGGTGCGCATCTTCGGATCCGCCGCCACGAACGGCCTGCCGCCTTGCTGCGCAGGCTGGAATCCGAGCGCGACCTGTTCGCGCACTTCACCGTCGACGGCGATCGCAAGCTGGAGTTCGTCTACCAAGCTTCCTACGACGCGCTGGCTCCGCTTGAACAGCAACTCTACCGGCGGCTGGGACTGCACCCGGGTCTGCGCTTCTCGTCCTGGGTCGTGCCCGTGCTGCTGGAGGAATCCGATCGGCCCTTCGCCGCCGACACGCTGTTCGCGCTGCACCGCTGGACGCTGGTGGTCGAGTCGGACGAGCAGCACGAGATGCATTCGCTCATCCACCTGCATGCGCGGGGGCTGGCGAACGGACACGAGCATCCCGCCGACGTGGCGGAGATCCGCCGCCGGCTGGCCGAAGCGTATTTGGACTACGCGGTCGCCCGCGCGCTGGTGCTGTCCGGCCGCCGCCAGTTCGGTCCCCGGTTCGACGGCCGGGTGGCCCCCGCCTACGAGGCGGACGGCGACGGCCACCGGCGCGCGGTCGCCGATCTCGAAGCAGAGGCGGCGAATCTGCGCCAGGTGGTCGAGATGGCCTCGGCCGCGGGATTCGCGGACCTCACGTGGCAGCTGGCCGAGGCGCTCACGAATTTCTTCTTCCAGCGCAGCCGGTACGCGGACGCGATCGCGGTGCAGACCCTCGGCCTGTCGGCCGCGCGGGAGATGCACGAGGAAACGGGCGACGCGCGGCCGTTGATCGTCCTGCACACGGAGCTGGGCAAGGCGTACTTCGCGGCTTACACGCACGACAAGGCGGCCGGGCAGTTCGCCGCCGCGGCGGAGCGCATCGCCGAGCTCGGCGAGGAGCCGGACGCGCTGACGATGCTGGCCAAGACCTTCGTATGGCAGGGCTTGGTGCACAACCGGATGGGGGAGTACGAAGCCGCGATCGAGTATTTCGCCCGGTCGGCCGAGCTGGTGGCGAATCCGGGTTTTCCCGGCCGCCTGCGTTCTCGCGAGCAGCGGTTGCTCGACATGAACGGCGCGCCGATCCTGGCGAAGCTGGGGCGGCTGCCGGAGGCGCTGGCGGCGGCCGAGCGCGCGGCGGCCCACTTCGCCTCCGATGCGGACCGGCACAACTACGCCAAGTCGCTGGCGAACCTGGGAGAGGTCCTGGCCACGGCCGAGGATTCTCGCGCCGAGGAGGTGCTGCGGGCCGCGCTGGTGCTGGAACAGGAATTGAAGCTGGTCGATTTCGAGGCGCATACCGCTGCGATTCTCGGCAGGCTGCTCCCGCCGGAAGAAGGCGCTCGGCTGATCGAGCACGCGGCCGCGGTGTACGAGCGGCTGGCCGACCAACGGGCGGCGGCGCTACGAGCCGAGATCGAAGACCCGCGATGGGGCGAAGGCGCCGAGTAGGACCTCGTCTCCGCGGCTCACGGTCGCTTCGCGCGGTAAGCGGAGACCGCGGAGGACGGACTCGAAAACCAGTGCCGCAGCGACTTCCGGATCCGTGAACGTTGTTTCGATCAGCTGTCCCGACCTGGTGGCTACGCGGCCGTCGCTCGACGCGGCGACGGTCGCATGGGGGTGACGGCGCAGGAGATCGGCGAGCGCGGCGTCGCCGGTCGCGCTGGCGGAAAACACGATCGCGGCGCGTTGGCGGAGCGATTCGTCGGGGTGGTCCTCGCGCGCGGTGAGAGCGGCGTTCGAGAATTTCGCCGAACCGGAGCGGTCGATGTCCACGTCGGCGGGGTAACGGGTGAGATGGAAACGGTCCTCGCGCGACTCGCACACGATGAAATTCGCCGGGGCGGCAGGTGCTGCGTGCCCGGTCGCGGCGGAGACGGGAATCAGCGGCACGATCGGGCCGGAGGCCGGTTCGGTCAGGCGGAGGTGCTCGTAGAACAGCCGGCGCAGCCGGGCCGCGGCTTCGCCGGGACGGGACGTGACGAGGGCGGCGACGTCGTCGAAGCTGCCCGGGCGGTAGGTCCGCACCGCTCGTTCGATCTGGACGTCCAGCGGTTCGCGGGAGTTCAGCCTGGGTGCGGTCGCGCCCAGCAGTTCGCCGACGGATTCCGGTGCCACGTCGCTTTCCGGGAACGCCGCCAGGAGCAGGGGAATGTCGAGGCAGGCGCCGTACGCGGTGGTGGCGCCGTGGTCTCCGACGACGAGATCGGAAGCCAGGAGCACGGCCTGCCAGCCCTCGGCGGGCGGCGGCAGGAGCAGTCCCGCGCGCTGGCAGTCCGCCAGCCACGTGCGGATCTGCCAAGGGCCGTGGCCGTGCCAGATGTTCGGGTGGACCAAGCCCGCGACCCGGTACCGGTCGCGGTCGAGAGCGCCGACGACCTCGCGGAAGAGCGAAGGCTGGCTGCCCAGCAGGGAATTCCGCCACCACGTGCTGGTGATGGTGACGAGTTTCTGGTGCGGGGCCACGCCGAGCGCTTCGCGATACTGGGCGCGGAGGTGCCTGCTGCGGCGCATCCGGTCGTAGGAAGGATCTCCCGCGACGAAGGCGGTGTCGCGGGCGGCGGGGGTGAGCGCGGCCAGCCGATCGAACTCGGCCTGGTGGGCGAGCACCAGAGACGACGCGATGGGCCTGCCGCTGTACAACAGCCATTCAGGCGACAAGCCGTAGACGGTTTCCGGTTTCCGGTTTCCGGTTTCCGGTTTCCGGTTTCCGGTTTCCGGGAGACATTTTAGTATACCCCACGCCGTGCGGAAGAATGACCAGGGGCGCGGTGATTTCGGTGAGTCCGCCGTGGTTGGCGGCGAGCACGAGGTCGAATTCGGTGTTGATCGCCTGGTCCCACGGGAGGACGATGACGCCGAGGTCGTCGAGGAAACGCTGCAGCCCGTGCCGGAACGGATCGGATCCGTTCCAGGTGAAGACGAGTTGCACGCGAGTGTCGGAATCGAAGACCGGGATGACGTCGAGGAGCCGCAGCAGCGACGTGACGTGGTGGACTACGACCAGGACGCGGCGCTCGGCCTGCACGGTGGTCCAGTGCGGTGCTTGGAGCCCGATCGGCACCTTAACCGGAGGCGCGGTGAACACGAACCTCCTCGGGGTCGGCGGCGGGCGGGGCTGTGCTCGGCAACCGTATCCGATGGTCTGGGCCGCGGAGCCGCAGCCACGGTGCCGCCCTGGTCAGGAAGGTGCGGAGGGCGGCCGGGTGATCGTAGTCGCGCAGGGCCGCTCGGCGAGCCTGGTCTCTCATGCGCGATCGCTGGTCCGGGCTCATTTCGAGGGCGCGGCGCACGGCGAGCGCCAACGATCGGGGCGACTTCGGCTCGCACCGGAAGCCCGTGACGCCGTCGCGTATCTGGCCGCCGAGACCTTGGCTCGTGGTGGTGATCACGGGCGCGGCCCCGGCCGCGAACGCCTCCATCGGGATCCGGCCGAAAGGTTCGGCGTGCGAGGGCACGACGACTGCTCGCAAGCCGGGGTGCCGGAGCAACCGCGGGACGTCGGGGGTGAACCGGGTCAGCATCCGAACCGGTGCGGCGAGTCGCTCGGCCCGGGCGCGCAGGACGTTCTGGTACGGCGTGGGCTCGGAACCTTCGCTCGTCGCCGCGATGAGCAAGAGAGGGAGCGCGGTGCCTTCGCGAGCGAGGAGGTCCCACGCGGCGAGCAGGTCCTCGAATCCTTTGTACGGCTCCGCTCGTCCCATCGAGAAGACGAATGGCGGAAGATCCGGGTCGGCCGAGTCGCCGTAGCCGTTCCAGTCGTCGCCGGTCAGGCCGTCCGGCAGCGCCGTCATCGCCTGTCGCGGAATGCCGTATTCGCGGTGCAGATGGCCGGCCATGAACGGGGAGATGGTCGCGATCCGTGCGCCCCCGGCGACGGCCGAGAGCATTCCGTTTCGTTCCCAGGCACGGCGTTCGAGGTCGTGCGGTGCGTGGATCGCGGCGCTGGAACGCGGCGCGAGCACGAGGTGTGGCAGCAACGCGGGGGACAGTGCCGAGCCGAGTCCCAGGAACGGGGCGTCGAACGCGATGATCAGGAGGGGCTCCGCCGGCAGGGCACGCAGCCGATCGGCGGTCGAGCGGACCAAGCGCCGGAAGTTTTCGAGGCTGCCCCAGCGGTCCTGACCGTCCGTTCCGTTGTCGACCGGCAGAATCGTCGCGTTGCGCAGGCGGTGCCGAGCCCGGGCGTGCCACTGCGGGTGGTGTTCCGCGCTGCTGCGGTCCAGCCGAAGGGGCAGGACAGCGAGCTGGACGTCGGCGGGCAGGAGATCGGCAAGAGCGCCGAGGGTGCCGAAATTGGCGTAGCCCGCGCCGGTGCCGCAGCCGTAGAACCCGTCGTGCACCGCTACGGCGACTGTCGGGGATACCGTCATTTCCGCAGGTACGGGGGCAGCGTAGTGGCTTTGCCGACCGCGCGGGCAAGCTGCTCGCCGGTGAGCCCGACGGCAGTGCCGAGGTCGGATCCGGAGAGATCCGCGCCGGCCAGGTCGGCACCGGTGAAGTCGACTCGGTCGAGCTTCGCCTCGGACAGTCGTGCGCGCCGCAGAACGGCCCCGCGCAGGACAGCTCCGGACAGATCGGCACCGCGGAAGTCGGCTTCGGCAAGCGAGGCGCCCTCGGCCGACACGTCGTGCAACTTCGCGCCGCTCAGATCGGCTTGCTCCAGCTCAGCGCCGTCGAGCCGCCCGGAGGAGAGGGTGGCATCGCGTAGCACTGCTTGGGACATCGCGGACTCGCGGAGATCGGCGTTGGCCAAGTCGGCGTTGGAGAGGACGGCGTTGCGGAGCAGGACTCCGCGAAGCGCCGCGCCGCGCAGGTCAGCCCGGGGGAGGCGAACGTTCGCCAGATCGAGCGGATCCGTCTCGGCCCGCGGCGACCGTTCGCGCAGGAGGTCGACCGCCGCGACGACATCCGCTTCGGCCCGGTCTTCGCCGGGGCGATCCTCCGTCTGCTTGCGCAGGAGATCGCAGATCGACCGCAGGATCGACGCTCGATCCCGGGGAGAATCGGACATCAACCGGGCCAGCGTGCGCACCGCGTTCGCCCGGACGAGCGGGTCGTCCGAGGCCATCCGGCCCCATGCCGTGTCGAACTGGCTGATCAGGTGCTTGTCCTCGTCCAGCCGTTGTTTGTCGCGATCCTGGAAGTACTTGCGGATGCCGAGACCGACGGTCGCGAGTGCGGCCACGACACTCAAACTGGTGAGGAATCCCGAGCGTGCGTTGTTGACGGCCGACAGCCACTCTGCCCGGGAGACTCCTTCCTGCGGGCCGACTGCCCACTCCGGCACCGGAACGCCGAAGAACCAGATGACCGCGCCCAACGCGACGGCCGTTGCTGTCGCGATGCCCGCCGCACGCCATTTCCGCACCTGCATGGGACCATTTCACTACAGCGGCAGAAACGCCGTGAAAACAGCTACGGAGTCGAGGCTGCTCCGCGGCGCCGCACGCCGTTGGCGGCGAGCGTGATGCGCGCGTCCCGCGGGCGTACGCGTCCTGGCCCTTGGCCGAAACCCAGCCAAACCAGAACGGCGGGGCGACCGCACGCCTCAGGCCGTCCCGCGCAGGCGACGGTCCAGGGCGGATACGCAGGGTTTGACCGGTGGTAGCTCTTTGTGGTGTGACGGCTGAGGCGGCGGTTGGAGGTTGCGAGGGGCCGCAGCACCGTTATCCTGCGCTAAGCGGCCGCTTAGCGGTGGCTGTCCAGCGACGGACAAGGAGACGGTGTGGTGGAGTCGTTCAAGGATCGCGTTGCCCTGGTCACCGGGGCCAGCCGGGGGATCGGGCTGGCCATCGCGCAGGGGCTCGTCGAGCGCGGGGCGAAGGTGTGCATCACCGCGCGCAAGCCGGAGCCGCTCGCGGAGGCCGTGGAGCGGCTCGGCGGTCCGGACGTCGCGATCGCGGTGCCCGGCAAGGCCGACGACGCCGCGCACCAGCAGGAGGCGGTCGCCGCCGCGGTCGAGAAGTTCGGCAGTCTCGACATGCTGGTCAACAACACCGGCATCAACCCGGTTTACGGTCCGACGCTGGACGTCGACCCGGCCGCCGCGAGCAAGATCTTCGCGGTGAACGTGGTCGCGCCGCTGTCGTGGATCCGCGCCGCGCGGGAGGCGTGGATGGGCGAGCACGGCGGGTCGGTGGTCAACGTCGCCTCGATCGCGGGCATCCGCACCTCGCCGGGCATCGGCATGTACGGCGTCAGCAAGGCCGCGCTGATCCGGCTCACCCAGGAACTCGGCGCGGAACTCGGCCCGGGGATCCGGGTCAACGCGGTGGCTCCGGCGGTGGTCAAGACGCAGTTCGCGACCGCGCTTTACGAGGGGCGCGAGGAAGAAGTCGCTGCGGCGTACCCGATGAAGCGGCTCGGTGTGCCGGAGGACATCGCGGGCGCGGTGGCGTTCCTGCTCTCCGGCGAGGCGGGCTGGATGACCGGGCAGACGGTCGTTCTCGACGGCGGCGTGACGCTCGGCGGCGGTCTGTGAGCGCCGGAGTCGTCATCACCGGCGGTGGTGGCGGGATCGGGGCGGCACTGGCGCAGCGGTTCGCGGCGGACGGGGCTCGCATCGTGGTCGCGGACCTCGACGGGGACCGAGCCGCCGAGGTCGCGGCGGAGGTGGGCGGTAGGTCGTTCGCGGGTGACGTGGCAAGCGAATCCGGGGTGGCCGACCTGATCACCGCTGCCCGCGAAACGCTCGGTGAGATCGACGTCTTCTGTGCCAACGCTGGGGTCGCGCCGTTCGGCGACGCCAACGCGGACGAGGACGCGTGGTCGCTGGCGTGGGACGTCAACGTGATGGCGCACGTCCGTGCGGCCCGGTTGCTGCTGCCGGCGTGGCTGGAGCGCGGCGAGGGCCGGTTTGTCGCGACGGTGTCCGCGGCGGGCGTGCTCACCAGCCTTGGGTCGGCTCCGTATTCGGTGACCAAGCACGGCGCGCTGGCGTTCGCGGAATGGCTGTCGGCGACTTACCGGCACCGCGGCATCGCCGTACAGGCGATCTGCCCGCAGGGCGTGCGCACCGCGATGCTGGAGGAGACCGGCGAACGCGGCAAACTGCTGATGGGCGCCAGCGCGATCGACCCGCCGCAGGTGGCCGACGCGCTGTTCGCCGCGATGGCCGAGAACCGGTTCCTCGTGCTGCCGCACGCCGAGGTCGCGGACTTCTATGCCTTGCGCGCCACCGAAACCGACCGCTGGCTCGGCGGGATGAACAAGCTGCAGCGGAAAATGGAGGAGCTGCCCGGCGACGCGTGACCCGAACAGGGAGCCGGAATGACCGTACCCGCGAGCCGGCTTGTCGCGCGTCGCCACCGCCGCTATTTGCTAATCCGACCAAAAGCAGGCCGACCCAGCCCGGTACGTAACCGTTGCTGCGAAGCCATTAGGCCGTGGCTGTGGTCGGATTGGCAACGATCGGCACAGTATTGGCACCGCTATCGATTTCTACCTCTACGGGACCGCGGCGGCGCTGGTGTTCGGGAAAGTATTTTTCCCGACGTTCTTCTCGACCGCCGGGGTGCTGGCCTCGCTCGGCACCTTCGCGGTGGGGTTCGTCGCGCGCCCGGTCGGGGCGATCCTGTTCGGACACTGGGGCGACCGGATCAGCCGCAAGTCCCTGCTGGTCACCTCCTTGCCGGTGATGGGACTGTCCACAGTGGCCTTCGGGCTGGTGCCGGATCACGGCACGCTCGGCATCTGGTCGCCGGTCCTGCCGGTGGTGCTGCCGTTCGTGCGGGGCATCGGCGGCGAATGGGGCGGCGCGGTGCTGCTGTCGACGGAGTACGCGCCGCCGGGCAAACGCGGCCTGTGTTCGGCTTTCCCGCAGCTCGGCCTGGCCATCGGATTCGTGCTGGACAATCTGCTGTTCCTGTTCTCCGAGGTGCGGCCGGCGGTCGGGTTCTGCATCCGGATCAAGATCGCCGAGACGCCGGTTTTCCAGGCTGCTTTGGACAAAGCCGAACAGGCGAAAGTCCCGCTGTTCGAACTGCTGCGGAAACAGCCGCGGGTCTTGGTGCTGTCGACGTTGTCGTTCGTGCTCGCGCTTTTCTGCACCGTCACGACGTTCCGTCTTTCGATGGCGACGACCACGCTCGGCATCCCGCGCACGGCTGTCCTGATCAGCCTGCTCATCGCGGCCACCGTGATGGGCGTGGCGACGCTGGTGTTGGCGATGAAGTCCGACCGATGGGGCCGCCGGCGGCCGCGGTTTCCGTTGTGGTGTGGGCGTTTCCGCTGTTCGCCTTGGTGCAGAAGAGAAATCCGGTGCTGCTGACGCTCGGGTTCGTCGGCGGCCTGGCGTGTTTCGCGATGCTGTACGGGCCGATGGGCGCGTTCCCGCCGGAGCTGTTCCGCGCGCGGTACCGGTGCTTCGATCGCCTACAGCGCCGCGAGCGTGATCGTGCCGTTGATCTCGACCGATCTGTGGGCATCGACCGGTTCGACGGTGCCGGTTTCCCTGGTGCCGGTCGCGCTCGGGGTGCTCAGCTTTTTGTGCGTGCTGGCCCTGCCGGAGACCCGCGACCACGACTTCTCCGAGGTGCTCGGGGGAGGGTACCGCCGCTGGCCGCCCCTGACTTTCGGCCCCACCCAGCCGGGGGAAAACCGGCCGGGCGCGTTGTTTCCGGCCTTCTGCGCCGTTCGGGCTGCGGCCCTTGACACGCTGATTTGGTCTAGTCCAGTGTGTGACGGCACCCTTCCGGGTGCACTCCTCCCGGGTTGATCCCGCCGCCTCAAACCGGAGGTGTTCCGTGGTGCTCGTGGGAGGAACACGATGAAATCAGTGCGTCGGCTGGCCGCGCTCGCGGCGGCGGCAGGGGCGGCTCTCGCGACCGCGGCCGGGGTGGCCACGGCCGCGCCCGCGTCCGCTCCGCAGTTGGCGGCCGCTCCGGACCCGGTGCTCGCTTCGCCGTACCTGTACCAATGGGCCGGTCAGACCAGCGCGTCGGCGGCGATGTCCGCGACCGGGATCAAGACGTTCACGCTCGCGTTCATGCTTTCGGACGGCTCGTGCAACCCGAAGTGGGACGGCGACCGTTCGCTGACCGGTTCGGACAAAACGCTGGTCAAGAGCATCCGCGACGCGGGCGGCGACGTCATCCCGTCCTTCGGCGGCTGGTCCGGCACGAAACTCGGCGCGAAGTGCTCCTCGGCCACGGCTTTGGCGGGGGCGTACCAGAAGGTGATCGACGCGTACGGCCTGAAGGCGATCGACCTCGACATCGAGAACACCGACGAGTTCGAGAACGCGACAGTGCAGGACCGGATCCTGAACGCGGTCAAGATCACCAAGCAGAAGAACCCCGGCGTGCGCGTCGTGATCACGATCGGAACCGAAACGTCCGGCCCGAACGACTGGGGCAAGCGGCTGATCAAGCAGGCGAAGGCGATCGGCGCGCCGGTGGACGTGTGGTCGGTGATGCCGTTCGACTTCTCCAGCGGCGGCGACATGGCAGGCAAGACGAAGTCCGCGGTGGACGGCCTGGTGTCCCAGCTGAAGTCGACGTTCGGCTGGGACAGCGCCACCGCGTACCGGCACGCGGGCCTGTCGTCGATGAACGGCAAGACGGACAACGCCGGCGAGGTCGTGTCGGTGCCGGACTTCACCGCGATCCGCGATTACGCGGCCAGCCACCACCTCGGCCGGTTCACTTTCTGGGCGGCCAACCGGGACTGCTCGGGCGGCGGGGAGTGCAGCGGAATCTCGCAGCCGAAGTACGCGTTCACGAAGATCGTGGCCGGGTATCACGGCTGACCCTGGTCCAGGCCGCGACGAGGCCGCCGTTTCCGAGGGGTGCGGCCTCGTCGCCGCCATCGCGACTGCGCTGCCGGTGAGGGGAACCCTGAAGGAATCAGATTCCCTCAGGGTTCCCCTCACGGACCTTCGCATCGCCTGCCAGGCAGGGAGAGCCCCGCGCACCTGGCAACGCCGCACCCGCTACGCGTCGCCGCCGACGGTCTCGCGGTAAGAACGGCTGGGCCGGGTTCCGGTGCAGGGGAGGCGACGGCCTGGTTGAGGCAGCGCTCGACGCGGGCCGCGGTCTGGTGGGCTCGGGGTGGGGCAGTGCGATGCGGCCGGGCCGTGATCGGCCGGGTCGGGTGGGGTCGGGGCGCTGCGGTTTCGGGCGCGGTCGGTCCTGGGACCGGACTGGAGCGGTCTGGTCGCGGCGTCGCGCAGCGGTCGCCGGGGGGCCTGTTCGGGTCGGGTGGGGTCGGGGCGCTGCGGTTTCGGGCGCGGTCGGTTCTGGGACCGGACTGGAGCGGTCTGGTCGCGGTGTCGCCGGGGGTCCTGTTCGGATCGGGGCGCTGCGGTTTCGGGCGCGGTCGGTCCTGGGACCGGACTGGNACCGGACTGGAGCGGTCTGGTCGCGGCGTCGCGCAGCGGTCGCCGGGGATTCCCCGTTCCGGCAGGGTGATCGCGGCACCCGCCGGAACGGACCGGGTGCTCCGCGCGGAGAGACCGGGCCGCATGGCGGGGGAGCGACCACGCCGAAGTTTCGACGCGGCTCGGGCGGAGAGACCCGGCGTTGGTCGTGGTGGACGTCCCCCTTCGACCGCCCATGCCGGATGGTCGCTCTCAGCCGCCCAGAACCCGCCGGACGAACTCCGTCTTCCCCGCCGTGTACTCCTCCCGATCCCTCACCTCCCCGGCCAGCCGCCGCTTCACCTCGGCGTACTCGTCGGCCAGCCCGGGATCCGCCCGCAGCGCGTCCCGGAATCGAAGCTGTGCCTGCCACCTCGGATGTCCCTCCGGCAGCAGATGCAGATGCGCCACCCGGCGTCGCCCCTCCGCGTCCGGCAGCACAAAAAACCGCCGCCAAGGTGCCGCGACGTCCAGTTCCGGCGGCACGAAACACCAGCCCTCAGCGGAAAGCACCGGCACCACCGCCGAGACCGTCGCCGCGGACAGGTCCCGCGGCGGGGCCATCACGTCGAGCACCGGTTTGGCCGCCAAACCGGGCACCGCTGTCGAGCCGACGTGCTCCACCCGCCCAGGAGCAAGCCACGGCGCGAGCAGCCGTGCGACCTCAGCGCACAACGCCGAACCCCGCGAAGCCCAGGCCGGATCCGCGGGATGGATTTCGGGCCGTTCATCGGCCCAGGCCGGAGCATCGGACAGGTCATCCATGCCAGGCCGGAAGGGAAGCCGGGGTCTCGTCCATGCCGACCACGTTAACGCCGGCCACCGGCAAAAACCGTCAGGCGGGCAGATCCACCAGGTCAGCCAACCGGGCCCGATGCCGCCCCGGCGTGCCGAAAGCGATCTGGTCGCTCTTGGCCCGCTTGAGATAGAGATGCGCCGGATGTTCCCACGTCATCCCGATCCCGCCGTGCAGCTGAATCGCTTCCTCCGCCGCGTGCACCGCGATCGGCGACACCCGTGCCTGCGCGACAGCCACCGCGATCGGCACGTCGTTCCCCGTCGCCAGCGCATCCGCCGCGTACCGAGCCGCGGCGCGCGCGTTGACCAGTTCCGTGTACAGATTCGCCAACCGGTGCTTCAGCGACTGAAAACCCCCGACCGGACGGCCGAATTGGTACCGCCCCTTCAGGTACGTGACAGTCTCTGCCAGCGCCCACTCGGTGATCCCGGTCTGCTCCGAAGCCAGCAACCCAGCCGCAGCGGTCAAGGCGCTGTCCAACGCGTCGGCAGCAGCGGCACCGGTGCAAATCACCTGCGCGGCAACAGAATGCAGAGTCACGTCGGCGACCCGGCGCGTCAGGTCCAGCGACACGGCCTCGGTCACGGTCGCGGCCGAAGCGTCCACGGCGTAAAGGCCAGGACCGTCAGGACCCACCGCCGGAACGACCAGCAGACCGGCGACCGAAGCATCGACCACTGTGGACACTCGGCCGGTCAGGGTTCCGTCAAGAAACTCGACAGCGGCAGGGAACGCGGCACCAGGAGCGGTCGACAAAGGCACTGCCAGCGCGCCGATCACCGAGCCGGAAGCGAGCTGGGGAAGCAGGTCCGAACCCGCGGCCAGCAGTGCGGCAGTAGCGAGCACCGCGCTGCCCAGGTAAGGCACCGGCGCGACACTCCGGCCCAGTTCCTCCATGACGACCGCGACCTCGCGCGGCGAAGCCCCGTGTCCGCCAAGGGATTCCGGCACCATCAGCCCGGCCGTGCCGAGGTCGGCGGCCAGCGTCTTCCACAGAGCCAGGTCGTACGGCGTGCCCGTTTCGACGCGGGCCAGCAGCGCGGCCGGCCCGGCGCGGTCGGTCAGCAGCGCACGCACCGAAGACCGCAGATCCTCTTCCACATCCGAGTACAGCAGGTCCGGCGTGCTCATCGCGGCAGGTCCTTCCAGGCGACGTCCTTGTCCACCCGCGGCTCGGACGGCAGCCCCAGCACGCGTTCGGAGATGATGTTCCGCAGCACCTCCGAGGTACCGCCCTCGATCGAGTTTCCCTTGGCGCGCAGGTACCGGTACCCCGCGTCGCGGCCGAAGAAGTCGACCTGTTCCGGACGGCGCATCGTCCAGTCCTCGTAGCGCAGGCCCTCTTCGCCGAGCAGTTCCAGTTCCAGGCCGGACAGCTGCTGGTTCAGCTCGGCGAAGGCCACCTTCATCGCCGAACCCTCCGGACCGGGCGCGCCCGCCGCGAGCTGCTGCCGCTGCCGTTCTCCGGCCAGCCGCAGCGATTCGGCTTCGGCCCAGTGCTGCACGAGCCGGTCGCGCAGTTCCGGCGTGCGCAGCTCCGGACGCTCCCGCCAGGTCTTCGCGACCAGCCCGATCATGCCGCCCTCGCGCGGCATCGCGGTGCCGCCGATCGCGACGCGTTCGTTCATCAGCGTGGTCTGCGCGACCTTCCAGCCCTCGCCGACCGCGCCGATCCGCTGCGCGTCCGGAATCCGCACCTCGGTAAGGAAAACCTCGTTGAACTCGGCCTCGCCG
Organism: Amycolatopsis sp. M39; assembly: GCF_001651785.1. Lineage (NCBI taxonomy): Bacteria > Bacillati > Actinomycetota > Actinomycetes > Pseudonocardiales > Pseudonocardiaceae > Amycolatopsis > Amycolatopsis sp. M39. Next base: position 47,881 of record NZ_LWSF01000004.1, on the reverse strand, counting down.
GTGATCTGCCGCAACGGCCGGACCTCGACGCCGGGCGCGGTCATATCGCACAGGAAGTACGTCATGCCCTGGTGTTTCGGCACGTCCGGGTCGGTGCGGGTGACGAGGATGGCCCACTGCGCGAGATGCGCGCTGGACGTCCACACCTTCTGCCCGGTCACGACCCAGTCGTCGCCGTCGCGGACCGCGCGGGTCGCCAGCGCGGCGAGGTCGGAGCCCGCGCCTGGTTCGCTGAACAGCTGGCACCACACCTCCTCGCCGGTCCACAGCGGACGGAGGTAGCGCTTCTTCTGTTCTTCGGTGCCGAACGCGAGGATGGTCGGCGCGGCCATGCCGAGACCGATCAGGATCCGGCGCGGGTTGTTGTCCGGTGCGCCAGCGGCGGCGAAAGCTGCTTCGACCTCGCCCTGCAGCGCCCGCGGAGCGCCCTGGCCGCCGAGTCCCTCGGGGAAGTGCACCCAGGCGAGCCCGGCGTCGAACCGAGCCCGCAGGAAGTCCAAAGCGGGCAACTCGGCCGGATCGTGCGCCGCGAGGAACGAAGCGACCTGCGCCCGCAGCTCCTCGACGGTCACTTGCCCGCCTCCGTCCGGTACTTCTTCAGCTCGCGCCGCGCCAGCGAACGCTTGTGCACCTCGTCCGGACCGTCGGCGAGCCGCAGCGTGCGCACCCCGGCCCAGATCTCCGCCAGCGGGAAGTCCTGCGAGACGCCGCCCGCGCCGTGCGCCTGGATCGCCTTGTCCAGGATCCATTCGACCGCCAGCGGGGTGGAGATCTTGATCGCCTGGATCTCGGTGTGCGCGCCCTGGTTCCCGACGGTGTCCATCAGCCACGCGGTCTTGAGCACCAGCAGCCGCTGCTGTTCGATGCGCACGCGCGCCTCGGCGATCCAGTCCTGCACGACGCCGGAATCGGCGATCGGACGCCCGAACGTCTCGCGCGACAGCGTGCGGCGGCACATCGCCTCCAGCGCGCGCTCCGCCATGCCGATCGCGCGCATGCAGTGGTGGATGCGGCCCGGCCCGAGGCGGGCCTGCGCGACGGCGAACCCGGAACCCTCGTCGGCGATCAGGTTTTCCGCAGGCACCCGCACGTCCTCGAACAGCACCTCGGCGTGCCCGCCGTGGTCGCCGTCGGTGTAGCCGAACACCTGCATGCCGCGCACGACGGTCAGCCCCGGGGTGTCGCGCGGGACCAGGATCATGCTCTGCTGCTTGTGCGCGGGCGCGTCCGGATCGGTCTTGCCCATCACGATGAAGATCTGGCAGTTCGGGTTCATCGCGCCGGTGATGTACCACTTGCGCCCGTTGATCACGTACTCGTCGCCCTCGCGGCGGATGCTGGTCGCGATGTTGCGCGCGTCCGAAGAGGCCACGTCGGGTTCGGTCATCGCGAACGCGGAGCGGATCTCCCCGGCCAGCAACGGTTCCAGCCACTGCTTCTTCTGCTGCTCGCTGCCGAACATGGTCAGCACTTCCATGTTCCCGGTGTCCGGCGCGGCGCAGTTCACCGCGGCAGGCGCGAGATGCGGGCTGCGGCCGGTGATCTCGGCCAGCGGCGCGTACTGGAGGTTGGTGAGTCCCGCGCCGTGGTCGCCGGGCAGGAAGAAGTTCCACAGCCCGCGGTTGCGCGCCTCGGCCTTCAGCTCGCCGACGACCGGCGGCGGCGACCACGGGTCGGTGCGCGCGGCCAGCTGCTCGTGGAAAACAGCCTCGGCGGGGTAGACGTGCGAATCCATGAATTCGAGCAGCTGCCCGCGCAGGTCCTCGGTACGGGCGTCGAACGCGAAGTCCATCAGTTCTCCTTGGTGAGCGTCTTGCTGCCCTGCTCGATCAGGGGGGCGACGGCGGCGCCGATCTGGTCGAAGCCCTCGCCGACGGTTTTGCCTTGCTGGAAACGGAAGTAGATGCCTTCGAGGATCACCGCGAGCTTGAAGAACGCGAAGCTCACGTACCAGTCCAGCGCCGACAGATCGCGGCCGGAGCGCTGTGCGTAGCGGGCGATCGTCTCGCCGGTGTCCGGATATCCCGGCGCGCTGCTGGCGTTCGACACCATCGGCAGCGAGAGCTGGTCCCGCCGCGCGTAGGTGACCATCAGGCCGAGGTCGGTGAGCGGGTCGCCGAGCGTGGACATCTCCCAGTCCAGCACCGCGGTGATCCGGTCGTCGCCGTCGACGAGCACGTTGTCCAGCCGGTAGTCGCCGTGCACGATGGCGGGCGGGCCGGACACCGGAATCGCCGCGGCGAGCTGGTCGTGCAGCCGGTCGGCACCCGGCAGGTCGCGGCTGCGCGAACCGTCGAGCTGCTTCTTCCACCGGCGCAGCTGGCGTTCCAGAAAGCCGTCCGGACGGCCGAAATCGCCGAGCCCGACCGCTTCCGGATCGACCGCGTGCAGGTCGACGAGTGTGTCCACGAGCGAATCGGCGATCGCCCGCGTCCGCTGCGGGCCGAGCTGCTCCAGCTCCTCGGCGGTGCGGTACGGCGTGCCCTCGACGAACTGCATCACGTAGAACCGCGCGCCGAGCACGTCCGCGTCCTCGCACAGCAGAACAGTTTCCGGCACCGGAACCGGAGTTCCGGCCAGCCCGCTCATTACGCGGAACTCGCGGCGCATGTCGTGCGCGGTCGGCAGCACGTGCCCGAGCGGCGGACGGCGGACGACCCAGCGCCGCGTGCCGTCGGAGACGAGATAGGTGAGGTTGGACCGCCCGCCCTGCACCACCTCCGCGGTGAGGGCTCCGGAGACGAGCCCGGGCCGCTCGCGGTCGAGATGGGCGCGCAGCCTCGCCAGATCGAGGCCGGGCGGGTCGGTTTCGGTCATCGGAAGGACTCCAGTTCGTGCGAGGTCACGGGGTTCAGAGGATGAGCCGGGAGACCATCTCGGCGACGCAGGCGGGTTTGTCCTCGCCCTCGATTTCGACGGTCCAGCGCACCACGGCCTGCTTGCCGCCGGGCACGTCGGTCAGCTCGGCCAGCTCCGCGGTCCCGCGCACCCGCGAGCCCACCTTGACCGGCTGCGGGAACCGCACCTTGTTGAGGCCGTAGTTGATGCCCATCTTCAGGCCCTCGACCCGGTAGATCTCCGGCAGGAACGCCGGGATCAGCGACAACGTGAGGAACCCGTGCGCGATCGTGGTGCCGAACGGGCCGGCAGCGGCCTTTTCCGCGTCGAGGTGGATCCACTGGTGGTCGCCGGTGGCGTCGGCGAACAGCTGCACCTGCTCCTGGGAGACGGTGTGCCATTCGCTCGTGCCCAGGGGCCCGCCCACTGCTTCGGCGAGTTCGGCGACATCGGAGAACACGCGCATCGAGATCAGTCCTTCGGTCCGCCGGCGACGTAGATGACCTGGCCGGACACGAATCCCGCGCCCTCGCTGACCAGGAACGACGCGACGTTCGCGATGTCCTCGGGCGTGCCGACGCGCTGCACCGGGATCTGCGAGGCGGCCGCGGCCTTGAAGTCCTCGAAGCTCATGCCGACGCGCTCGGCGGTCGCCGCGGTCATGTCGGTGGCGATGAACCCGGGCGCGATCGCGTTGGCGGTGACGCCGAACTTGCCCAGTTCGATCGCCAGCGTCTTGGTGAAGCCCTGCATGCCCGCCTTGGCCGCGGAGTAGTTGACCTGCCCGCGGTTGCCCAGCGCCGAGGTGCTGGACAGGTTGACGATCCGGCCCCACTTCTCCTGCGTCTGGTACTGCTGCACGGCGCGGGTCATCAGGAACGAACCGCGCAGGTGCACGTTGAGCACCGAGTCCCAGTCCTGTTCGGTCATCTTGAACAGCAGGTTGTCGCGGGTGATGCCGGCGTTGTTGATCAGCACGGTCGGCGCGCCGAGTTCCTCGGCCACGCGGGTCACCGCGGCTTCGACTTGCCCGGCGTCGCTGACGTCCAGCGCGACGCCGACCGCGCGGCCGCCGTCGGCGGCGATCGCCTCGGCGCCCTGCTTGACTCCGGCCTCGTCGAGGTCCAGCAGGCCGACGGCGAACCCGTCGGAGGCGAGGCGGCGGGCGACGGCGGCGCCGATGCCACGGCCGGCGCCGGTCACAATGGCCACACGGGAAGCGGTCACGGGGATCTCCTCATCGTCGAGAAAGCGGTTCGGCAGCGGCGCTAAGCGTACGCTTAGTACGAGAATTTCGCGAGACCTCGGAAGTGCGGTTCGCCCCGTGCGGCCGGAATGCCGGTCCCGGCTAGTAGGGTCGCCGCCGGTGAAGAGCACGAGCGCGCCCCTCGCCGCGGCGGGACGCGCGCGGGGGCGGCGGTCCGGCTGTCGCGCCCGGCCGGACGCACCAGGCGCTGACCGGGCTCGCGGCGGTCGTCGCCGGAGTGCTCGCGTTCTTTCCCGCCGACCGCGCGAACGAGGGTCCGCGGGTGCTGGCGGCCGCGCTGACCATGTTCGCGGTCGGGCTCGCCCTGGTGCGCCCGCTGTGGGCCTGGCGGGTGCTGATCGTCGTCGTGGGCTGCGCGGACCAGCTCTACGGGATCCACGCCCGGTTCGGCTGGCCGTGGACCGAGGGGTTCGCGGTGGCGGCGATCCCCGTGCTCGCCGCGGTCGGCCGCACCCGCCGGCCGGGCGTGCTGGCGTGGGTCTGGCTGATCTCCACCGGGGTCGGCGCCCTGCTGGCGAACGTGCGGGGCGAACTGGTCGCGATCTCCGTGCTGCTCGCGGTGCCGCTGGCGTTCGGCTGGCTGGTTTCCCGGCTGCGCGGCGCGGAACGCGACCTGGAAGCGGAGTCCACCCGCCGGGCGGTGCTGGAGGAACGCGCCCGGATCGCCCGCGAGCTGCACGACGTGGTCGCGCACCACCTGTCGGTGCTGGCCATGCGCGCGGACTCGGCGCGCTACCGGTTCCCCGGCCTCGACGAAGGCCTGCGCGAGGAGTTTCAGTCGATCCAGGACACCGCCCGCAACGGGATGACCGAAATGCTGGCCAGGAGACCGAGTCCTGACCGGCCGCCGCTCCGGCGCGTGGCACGCGCCGGCGACCTTCCTCGGGACGAGCGCGGCCGGGGCGCTGATCCTGCCGGGAGACACGATCCGGTACTGGACCTCGGCCGTGCTGGACAACCGCAACGCCGGAACCGTCGACTGGGTCCTCGACCAATCTCTGCACGGGATGCTCGCGAGGTTCGGCGCGACCTCGCTCGGCTGGTACGCGGCGTCGGCCGCACTGTGCCTGCTGGCGGGCGCGCTGCTGGTCCGCGAGTTCCACCGGCGCGGCGACCCGCGAGCCGCGTTGCTCGTGACGGCGGGGTGCGGGCTGCTGGTGAGCCCGCTTTCGTGGACACACCACTGGATTTGGGCGGTGCCGCTGGCCGGTTTTCTGTCCGGCAGGCGCGCGCTGATCTGTGCCGGAGCGGTTTTCAGCGGGATCGCGCTGGCCGTGGTTCCCGAGGGCGGGCACCGGGGGCTGTCCTGGAATCCGGGCGAGATGGTGCTCGGCAACGCCTCCGTGCTGAGCGCGTTGGCTGCCGGCGCGGTCCTCAGCGTCCGGATGCTGACGCGGCGCTTCCCGGGGCGGCCAGCGCGGCCAGCGCGACGAGTTCGGTGAGCGCCATCCCGCGTTCGACGAGGCCGAGCGGAATGAGCAGCCACCAGTGCTGGTCGGTCATCGCGGCGACGGCGACCGCGCCGAGGATCACCGCGAACCAGGCGAGCGACGCGACCGCGAGTGCGCGGGCGAGGAACCGGCGGCCTGGCGAGTTCGGAAAGGCCCTGCGCGCCGAGACGAGCACCGCGAGCGGAAGGCAGACGAAGGCGACGACGCTGGCGACCCGGTGCAGGGTGCCGCCCGCGCCGGTCGCCGCCGCTTGGGTCCAGTCGGTCTTCGGGAACGCGACGATCACCAGCAACCCGGCCGTCCAGAACGCTCCGAGCACAGCCGCGAGGACCGGCAGCCGCCCTTGCAGCCGCAGCACGGCGAACGCGACCGCCGAACCGGCCGCGACCAGCACGACCGCCAGGTCGAACACCCACTTGCGGTCCGACAGCCCGTATTCGCTGATGGTCCGCCGGGTCGCGCTGATCTCGTCGGTGGGCGGTACCACCTGCAACAGCAGCACCAGCACGGCGCCGAGAGCCAGCGCGGCGATCCCGGCCAGCGCGAGCAGGACGGGACGGCGGCCGGCGGACACGGTGGTCATGCACTCAGCGTGACACGTGCCGGATATGTCCCCGGTGAGTCAGGCCGCCCGGCCGGACCCGGTGACCTGCGCGCGCACCGTGCGCAGCGCGTTGTGGTCCACAGTGGACGGTTCGGCGGACAGCCAGCCGCCGATCTCGTGCAGGAACTGCTCCGGCGTCATCGGCGGACCGGGTTCGCCGTCCGGTTCGGCGGTGGTGACCTCCCCGTCGCGGCTCGGGTACACGATCATCGCGCCGCGCAGCGCGACGCCGGGCAGCAGTTCGCGGTAGCGCTCCAGGCTTTCTTCCAGCTGGCTGCCGCCGCCGCGGAACAGCCGCCCGTTGCGCAGCAGCCGTCCGTCCTCCGCGGTTTCGTAGTGTCCGGGCAGCCAGAGCTTCGATTCGACCAGCACCAGGCGTTTCCCGCACAGCACCGCGTGGTCGACGTCGGCGAACACCGAACCGGGCCACGCGAGACCGTGGAAGATGCGCGCGCCGGGCAACCGGGTCAGATAGCGCTCCAGCAGGTCGGCGGTGAGCCGTTCGGCCAGCTCGTCGGCCTCGGCGCCGGGGGAGCCGAACACCGCGTTGCCGCCGAACTCCTCCGCGAACTCGTGCCGGGCGCGGCGCGCGGACAGGAAACCGCGGGCGAGCCGGTGCACGAGCAGCGCGGTGCCCGCGGTGAGCGCGAGCCAGACGATCAGCACCGGCGGCGTGAAGTCGATCCCGGCGAGCAGCGGCGCCAGCACCAGCACCGTGCCGGCGACCGCCGCGACGACCGGCGTGTGCCCCGGCCCGCGCCGCCGCCCGTGCCGCATCCGCGGATCGGCCGCGGCGAACGACCACCACTCCAGGGTTTCCGGATCGATGTCCGGCGCTTCCAACCGGTAGCCGGGCTGTTCGCCGAACCGCCGCCGCGGCCGCGGTCTGGGCACCGAGGCGGCCGGAACGCCGGCGTCGTAGCGCGCGCGTTCATCGGGGTCGGCGAGGGTGTCGTAGGCCTCGCGCAACAGCTGGAAGGTGCCGACCGTGCCGCCCGCGTCCGGGTGCAACGTCTTGGCCAGCCGACGGTAGGCCGCCTTGATCTCCGTGGGGGACGCGGATTTCCCCACGCCGAGTACCGCGTAGTAGTCGGGCACGGTTCGGGTTCCACCTCCGGACGGCTGCCCGCGCAACGATATGGGGTCGCCGGGCCGGCGTGCCATCCGCCTCCGCGGCGCGCCGGGGTGAACGTGTTTCCGCTAGTTCCGGGCCAGCCACTCGTCGCGAAGCAGCCGGGGCCGGCGGAGACGAAGTCGCGCCTCTCCCGGAGTCTCGCCGGGCCGCAAGGCCCAGTAACCGGCGAACGGGACCAGCCGGATGCGCTCGGTGCGCGAGACCGGTCGGAACATCAGGCGAACACGCCAGCCGCTCTTCGCGGCCGACGGGATACTCGACCGCGTGCCGGTCGTCACCCGGGGCGAAGTACTCGGGGGCGGCGACGAAGTCCCGGACGCGCCGGAGCCCGATCGACGCCATCGTCGCCGGGGAGGCTTGGCCGTCCGCTGCCGTCCTGGCGTAGCTGCGGTCGAGCCCGATGTCGCGGAACCTGTGCCGGAGCAGCTCCCGCGCCCCCTCCTTGGTCTGCACACCGGCCAGATAGCGCATCGCTTCCGGGGCGGCGGAGAGTTCGGCCAGGTGCTTGAGATGTCCGGTGGACAACGGGACCAGCCGGAGGCACCCGGGGCGCACAACGGGTTGGGACATCAGGCGAACGCTCCCGGATCGGCGGACGGCGGGAAGCGGCCTGGCAGCCGCGCGCTCCGCCCGGCAGCCGGTTCGCGCGAGGCTCGCTGCCGAAGCTCCCGGTCAGCGGTGCCATCCGGCCGGATGGCACGCCCGCACGGGAGATGGCCCCGTCCGCCGGACCCGCCCCGCACGGGAAGGTGCCCCGTCAACCGGACCCGCCCCGCACGGGGAGGCGGCCCCGTCCGCCGGACCGCCCCCGCACGGGAAGGCGCCCCGTCAACCGGACCCGCCCCGCACGGGGAGGCGGCCCCGTCCGCCGGACCCGCGCCCCGCCGTTCCCTTCTTCCGCTCCCGCACCGGTTTCGGCAACTTTCCGGACGCAGCTCTTCCGCACCCCGTTCCGCGTATGTTAAGAAGCTTTACTAACTATTGGATGGAGGCACGACGTGAGCTCACCCACCCGCCCGGGGGACTCCGCGACCCTTCCGGGGGACGGTCTCGAACGCCGGATCGGGCCGCTGCAGGCGACCGCGATCAACATGACGCAGATGTGCGGGATCGGCCCGTTCGTCACCATCCCCGCGATGGTCGCGACCATGGGCGGCCCGCAGGCGATGTTCGGCTGGATCATCGGCGCGATCATCGCGCTCGCCGACGGGCTGGTGTGGGCCGAACTGGGCGCGGCGCTGCCCGGGGCCGGCGGCACCTACATCTACCTGCGCGAAGCGTTCCAGTACCGCTCCGGGCGGCTGATGCCGTTCCTCTTCGCCTGGAGCGCGGTGCTGTTCATCCCGCTCATCATGTCCACCGGCATCATCGGGCTGGTCCAGTACCTGGGCTACCTGGTGCCGGGCGTGACCGGCGCGGGCGGCGTCACCCCGCTGGGCAAGGTCGTCGGCATCGGCCTCGTCGTGCTGATCGTGCTCGCGCTGTTCCGCCGGATCGGCCAGATCGGCAAGCTCACCACCGCGCTGTTCCTGATCATGCTCTTCGCCGTCTTCGCGGTGATCATCGCGGCCTTCTCGCACTTCGACGCGCACCAGGCGTTCGACTTCACCCCGGGAGCCTTCGGCTCGGGCGGCGCGTTCTGGTCCGGTCTCGGCGCGGGACTGGTCATCGCCGTCTACGACTACCTCGGCTACAACACGAGCGCCTACCTCGGCGGCGAGGTCCGCGATCCGGGCCGCACGCTCCCGCGTTCGATCCTCTTCTCCATCCTCGGCATCATGACGCTCTACTTCCTGCTGCAGGTCGGCGTTCTCGGCTCGACCCCGCTGGAGGAACTCAAGAACGCGACATCCGTGGCATCGTCGGTGCTGGAGCAGGCGTGGGGTTCGGCGACCGCGAAGATCGTCACCGTCTTCATCGTGATCGCCGCGGTCGGTTCGGTGTTCGCCGGCCTGCTCGGCGGGTCGCGGGTGCCCTTCGAAGCCGCGCGCGACAAGGTGTTCCTGCCGGTGTTCGGCAAACTGCACCCGAAGCTGAACCTCCCGACCGCGGGCGTGCTCGCGATGGGCGCGATCACCGCGATCGGCTCGCTGTTCACCTTGACTGACGTGATCAACGCGGCGGTCACCGTGCTGGTGATCATCCAGTCTCTGGCGCAGGTCGCGGCGATCATCGTGCTGCGCCGCCGTCAGCCGCACCTCAAGCGGCCTTACCGGCAGGTGCTGTATCCGGTGCCGACGATCGTCGCGCTCATCGGGTGGGTTTACGTGTACGTGTCGGCCAGCTGGCTTTCGATCTGGCTCTCGATCGCCTGGATCGCCCTCGGGCTCGTCGCCTTCCTGGTCTATGCCTCGAAGGAAAAGGTGTGGCCGTTCGGTCCCAAGGAAATCCGCGAGGCGTTCGCGTCCCAGCCCGCGGGGGCGGAGTCGTGAGGAAACCGCTGATCGCCGGGATCGCCGCGCTGGTCCTCCTCCCCGGCGTAGTCACGGCCACCGCTTCCGCGCAGCAACCGGAACCGGTGGCGTCCCGTCCGCAGGGTCCGCCGGCAATCGGCCTCGGCGGCTGGCAGGTGCTGACGACCGCGCAGGTCAAGGACGGCGGCACGGCGGTGTCGAAGCCCGGCTACCCGACGCGCGGCTGGCTGAAGGTGAAGCCGGACGACGCGGGCGCGCCGGGCACCGAGATCACCGCGCTGGTGCAAAACGGCAAGTGCGCGAACGTGTATTACTCGGACAACATGCGCAAGTGCTTCGGCTACCAGACGAAGCGCGGGCCGGTCACCACGAAGCAGTTCAAGGATCCGTGGTGGTTCCGCACCGATTTCAACCCCGGCTTCCGGCCCGGCAAGAACGCGAAGCTGACCATCCCGGGCGTCGTCGGCGAGGGCGACGTGTGGCTGAACGGCACGCTCGTCGCCGGCAAGGACGTGGTGAGCGGCGCGTACGCGGGGCACACCTTCGACGTCACGAAACTCCTGCGGCCGGGCCGGAACACGCTCGCGGTCAAGATGTACCCGAACGACCCGAATTCGATGTACACGCTCGACCAGGCCGACTGGGCGCAGATCGTGCCGGACAACAACACCGGCCTGCAGTTCCCGCCGACGCTGCAGCTGTCGGACGCGCTGAGCGGCGCCAACGCGCACGTCGTGCAGGACAACGCGGCGGATCTGTCGACGTCTTCGCTGACCGCGAAGGTCGACGTCACCAACGACGCGCCCGCGCCGCAGACCGGCGAGGTCGCCGCGACCGTCACACCGCCGGGCGGCGGCTGGCCGGTCGTGGTGCGGCAGAATGTCACGGTTCCCGCGCACGCCAAGCAAACCGTGACGTTCACGCCGGCGAAGTTCCCGCAGTTGAAGATCGTCAAGCCTCAGGTGTGGTGGCCGTACTCGATGGGTGCACAGCCGTTGTACACCTTGGGCACGACAGTTTCGCAGGGCGGCGTGGTGTCGACCTCGTCGTCGGAGACGTTCGGGATCCGGACGGTGACGTCGAAGCTGATCGGCAAGTCCCCGGCGCTGCCGGACGGCGCGCGGAAGTTCGCGGTCAACGGCCGCGATTTCGTGTTCCGCGGCGGCGGTTTCGCACCGGACCTGTTCCTGCGCTACGACAAGTCCGACATCGCGCACCAGATCGCGCTGATCAAGAACATGGGCCTGTCCGGAGTCCGGCTCGAAGGCCACGACATGCCCGCGGACTTCTACGACCAGGCCGACCGCGCCGGACTGCTGGTGCTCGGCGGATTCCTCTGCTGCGACGCCTGGCAGCCGGAGCATCCGGAGAAACTGACCGATCGCGACTACCGGATCATGCACGATTCCGCGTACTCGATCGCGCAGCGCGAACGCGGCCACCCCAGCGTGATCACCTACGGCTGGAGCGACAACGAGCCGATCCCGCGACAGGAAACCGAGACGCTGAGCGCGTTCAAGGCCGCCGATTGGGACGTGCCGGTCATCGCGTCGGCGGAGTACAAGAGCACGAAGACGCTCGGCCCGTCGGGGGAGAAGGAAGGCCCCTACGACTGGGTCCCGCCAGCCTATTGGTACGACTCGTCGACCTTCGACAAGACCGACCCGAGCCGCACGAACGCGGGCGGCGCCTGGGGTTTCGCGAGCGAACAGAGTGCCGGGCACACCGTGCCGACACTGGATTCGCTCCGGCGTTTCCTGTCGCCGCAGGAGCAGGCGAAGCTGTGGCAGGACCCGGCGTACAACCAGTACCACGCGAATGACGAATCCGGGCACGGCGGCTACAAGTTCGGCACGCTGTACACTCTGGACGAGTCGATCGCCCGTCGATACGGGAAATGGGATTCACTGGAGTCCTATGTGGAGTCCGCGCAGATCGCGAACTACGAGAACACCCGTTCCCAGTTCGAGGCGTTCCTCGCGCACGCCAACGACAAGGAGAACCCGTCGACCGGCGTGGTGTACTGGCAGCTGAACAAGGGCTGGCCGACGCTGCTGTGGTCGCTGTACAACAACGACGGCGACCAGCCAGGCGCGTATTTCGGTGCGCAGAAGGCGAACAAGCCGCTGCACGCGCTCTACGCCTATGACACCGGCACGGTCGCGCTGTCCAATCTGGGCGCCGCGCGGCAGAACGGGATTTCGGTGCGTGCCAAGGTGTATGACACCGCGGGCAAGGTCCTCGACGACCAGACCGCTCCGGCGGTTTCGCTGGACAGCCAGGGCGTCGCGACCGAGTTGCTGAAGCCGAAGGTCCCGGCGGAGACGAAGGCCCCCGCGAAGGCGCAGGTGTACTTCGTCGAGTTGCAGGTGCGCCAGGGCGGGAAGGTCGTGGACCGGAACGTCTACTGGATGTCGACGCGGAAGGACGTCGTCGACTGGGCGAAGACGCTGCAGAACCCGCAGGCGACGATGAGCCAGTACAGCGATCTGACTGCCCTGCGCGATCTGCCGAAGTCGCGGGTCGGCGTGGCCGCGTCGACCCGCCCGTCGCGTGGCCCCGACGGCACGGACACCGCGACCGCGGTCACGGTCACCAACACGTCGAAGACCTCCGCGGTCAGTTTCTTCCTGCGCGCGGACTTGCGCCGCTCTGCCGACGGGTCGCAGCTGCCAGCCGCGACCTGGGACGACAACGACATCACGTTGTGGCCGGGCCAGTCGCAGACGCTGACCGTCCGCTACCGGGCCGCCGACCTCCGCGGCGCGGCCCCGACCGTCAGCGTCGACGGGTTCAACACCGGCCGGGTCGTGGTGCCCGCCGGTCCGCACCGGGACAGCCAGGGCGCTGTCCCGCCGGTCATCGAGGGGACCCGCGAGTGACATCGGAAGACCTGATCCTGGGCATCGACTTCGGCGGCACGAAAGTGGCGCTGGGTCTGTCCGACCGGACTGGCGCCCTGCTGGCGGCCCGCCGCCTGGAAACCGACGCCGAAGCGGGCGCCGAACAGGTGGTCACGCGGGCTTTGGCCGCCGCCGCCGAGCTGGTTTCCGGTACCCCGCTGGCCGCGATCGGCGTGGTCAGCCCGGGAATCGTGCTGCCGGACCGGATCCTGCTGGCCCCGAACGTGCCCGGCTGGGAAGAACTCCGCCTGGCCGAACTGGTGTCGGCAGCCTTCCCCGCCGTTCCGGTCGCGGTGGGCACCGACGCCAAAGCCGCGGCACTGGCGGAATGGACCTGGGGCACGCTGAAGGGAGCCGACCCCGCGGTCTTCCTGTCCCTCGGCACCGGAATCGCCGCCGCGGTCCTGGTCGGCGGCCGCCTGCTGACCGGCGCGAACGGGGCGGCCGGGGAGATCGGATACAACCTGCGCACCCCGCACGACGCCGACGGTTTCGCCAGCGGAGCGGCGCCGCTGGAAGAAGCCGTCGGAGGCCGGTGGCTGGGCACGCGGGCAACCGCGCTGCTCGGCCGCCCGGTCACTGCGGGGGAGTTGTTCGCCTTGGCACGGGAAAACACGGAGGCCAAGGAGCTGGTCGCTTCGGCGTTGGACGAGCTTTCCATGCACGTGGCCAACCTGGCGATCGCCTTCGACCCCGCCCGGATCGCGGTCGGCGGCGGGCTGGTCCGGTCGGCTGACGTGCTGCTGCCCGCTTTGCGGGAGCGGTTGACCGCGGCGGTGCCGTTCCCGCCGGAACTGGTGCCCGCGCGGTTCGACCAGGACGCTTCGCTGCTGGGCGCGGTGGCGTTGGCGTTGCGGGAGTGAGTCTCCGTGACCGGCGGGGTTGTTTCCGCGCCTCGCCGGTCACGGGTACCAAGTCTTAGCGGCTACCAGCCCATGTCCTTGGCGACCTCCGCCTGCGCGGCCTCGATTTCCTCAGCCGTGGATTGAGCGACGTCGCTGTCGGTCAGGTATTCCAAGCCGGAGAGCAGATCGGCTAGCGCCTGCTTCTGCGCTGGATGTGTGATGGGCACCGTGTCCAGGTCGACGGTCATCAACCAGTCGAACAGCACCACGGCATCGGCGCGCCGCAAACGCACACTGACTGTGGGCAGATCCGTGTCCATGCGGGTCATCCTGCCCGCGATGGCGGTTTCGGGGCTGGCGCCGCGGCGGTGAGCCGCTGACTGCCGCCGAGAAGAGAACGCGCCAGATCCGTTCTTGCGTCTCTCCCCGCTGCCGTCCAGCGGACTCGCGGGCACTCTTCCCTGGCTCGCTGAGCAGCACAAACGCCCTGCTAGATCCAATCTGGCAGCATCGCGCACCAATCTGGCGCCCAAGAAATGTGGACGAGGAGCTGCGGGTAGCCGTGCTCGTCGCCAGCACCCGGGAAGGCCGGGCCGGCGGTGAGATCGGACGATGGTTCGTCGAGCGGGCCGCCGGGCACGGCGGGGCGGTGCTCGACGTGCTCGACCTCGCGACGTTCGCGATCCCGGCCCGGCTGCCTGCCGAGCCGACGGCCGTCATGGCCGGGTTCGCGAAGCGGATCGCGGCGGCCGAGGCGTATGTGGTGGTCACGCCCGAGTACAACCGCAGCTTCCCGGCGTCGCTGAAGCAGGCGATCGACTGCGCGTACGAGGAATGGCGGGCCAAACCGGTCGGCTTCGTCTCCTACGGCTACCGCGCGGGAGGCCGCTACGCGGTGGAGCATCTTCGGGATGTCTTCACCGAACTGCACACGGCGACGGTGCGGGATTCGGTGTGTCTCGACCTGCTTGAGCACGAATGCGACGACCCCGGCGCGGGTCCGCACGGCGAATCCGCAGGCCACGCGGCCTCTGCTCTACTGGACGAACTGATCTGGTGGGGACTCGCGCTGCGCGACGGCCGGCGCGCGCGGCCGTATCGCGGATGAAGAACTGAGGGGAAGGAAAAGACATGAGCAACGCTGCCGGGGAACCGGCGATCGAGACTTCCGGGCTCGTCAAAGTGTTCGGCGAGACCCGTGCGGTCGACGGGGTCGACCTCGTGGTGCCCGCCGGAACCGTGTACGGCGTCCTCGGGCCCAACGGCGCGGGCAAAACCACCACCGTCCGGATGCTCGCCACGCTGTCCCGCCCGGACGGCGGCGAAGCACGGGTGTTCGGCCACGACGTGGTGCGCGAGGCGGACGCCGTGCGCAGCCGGGTGAGCCTCACCGGCCAGTACGCCTCGGTCGACGAAGACCTGACCGGGCAAGAAAATCTGGTGCTGCTCGGCAAACTGCTGGGGCACCGCACCGCCGCCGCGCGCGATCGGGCGGCCCAGCTGCTCGCCGCGTTCGGGCTCACCGACGCCGCGCGCCGGCAGGTGAAGAACTACTCCGGCGGCATGCGCCGCCGGCTCGACATCGCCGCGAGCATCCTCAACACGCCGGATGTGCTGTTCCTCGACGAACCGACCACCGGCCTCGACCCGCGCAGCCGCAACCAGGTGTGGGACATCGTCCGCGCGATCGTCGCGCAGGGCACCACCGTCCTGCTCACCACGCAGTACCTCGACGAGGCCGACCAGCTGGCGTCGCGGATCGCGGTCATCGACCACGGCCGGGTCATCGCCGAGGGCACGAAGGGCGAGCTGAAGGCCTCGGTCGGAGTCGGAGCCGTCCACGTGCGACTGCGGGACGCCGACCAGCGCGCGACCGCCGCCGAAATGCTGGAACGCGCACTGTCCGCCACCGTGCAACTGGATCCCGACCCGGTCGCGATCACCGCGCGGCTGTCGTCGGACGCGCACGAAGCCGCCGCCGACCGCGCGTCGCGGGCTCTCGCGGAACTCGCGAAGGCCGGCGTCATCGTCGACACGTTCTCGCTCGGCCAGCCCAGCCTCGACGAGGTTTTCCTGGCTCTGACCGACCGCACAGCCACCGAGGAGGCGGCGTGACCACCGTCAAGGAACCCGATCTCGACCTCGCGACCCCGAAACCGGACGAGCTGGCCGCGGTCCTGCTCGCCACCGAACGGCCGCCGCGGCCGAGCGCGCTGTCCGCGTCGTTCTCCTTCGGCTGGCGGGCGGTGCTGAAGATCAAGCACGTGCCGGAGCAACTGTTCGACGTCACCGCGTTCCCGATCATGATGACGTTGATGTTCACGTACTTGTTCGGCGGCGCGCTGGCCGGTTCGCCGACGCAGTACCTGCAGTTCTTCCTGCCGGGCATCCTCGCGTCGAGCGTCGTGATGATCACGATGTACACCGGCGTCGCGGTGAACACCGACATCGAGAAGGGCGTGTTCGACCGCTTCCGCACGCTCCCGATCTGGCGTCCCGCCCCGATGGTCGGCTACCTCCTCGGCGACGTGCTGCGGTACCTGATCGCGTCCGTGGTGATCATGGTGGTAGGCCTGATCCTGGGCTTCCGCCCGGACGGCGGCGTCGGCGGCGTGGCCGCGGGAGTCCTGCTGCTGCTCGTGTTCTCGTTCGGGCTGTCCTGGGTGTGGACGATGTTCGGGCTGCTGCTGAGGTCCGAAAAGTCGGTGATGGGCGTCAGCATGATGGTGATCATGCCGCTGACGTTCCTCAGCAACATCTACGTCGACCCGTCCACCATGCCCGGCTGGCTCCAGGCCGGCGTCTCGGCCAACCCGATCAGCCACCTGGTGACCGCGGTGCGCTCGATGATGTCCGGAGCCTGGGACGGCGGCGCCATCACCTGGACGCTGATCGCGTCGGTCGCGCTGACCGCAGTGTTCGGGACGCTGACGATGCGGCTGTACAACCGAAAGTGACCCTGCTCTGCGGGTCCCGTCTGGGTCGCGGACCGGATGGTCTTCCGGGCAGTCAGGTCGTGGGGTGGTGCGTGGCGGACGGCCGGGATCCAGTGCTGGAGCTGGGAAAGTGTGTTGATGCGGTGTGGTCGATACGTGGGCGAGGCCGTGATGTGGCTGGTGCCGTTCGCGCCGCTGTGCAGCCGAAAGTGACTCTGCTCCGGCGGGTGCGTCTGGGGCGCGGGCTGGTTGGTCTTCTGGGTAGTCAGGTCGTGGGGTGGTGCGTGGCGGACGGCCGGGATCCAGTGCTGGGGCTGGGAAAGTGTGTTGATGCGGTGTGGTTGATACGTGGGCGAGGCCGTGATGTGGCTGGTGCCGGTCGCGCCGCTGTACAACCCCTGCTCCGCGGAGATCGTCCGGGTCGCGAACCGGACGGTCTCCCGGGAAGTCAGGTCGTGGGGGAGAGCACGTAGGAGAATCGGCGGACGGCCGGAATCCAGCGCTGGAATCGGGAAAGCGTGTCGATGCGGAGCGTGGCCGAAACGTGGGCAAGGCCGCGATGCAGCTGACGCCAGTCCCGCAGTTCGCTGTCGCAGAGCGTCCCGGCGACCGGGTTCCGCCAGACCTCGCCGTGGCGCCGCGGTGCGCAATCGGCCACGAACGCGGCCCAGGCGGCATCCGGCGGACGGTGGACGAGGCCGCCGGTGATCGATCGTTCCGGGTCCGGCAGCGTGTCCAGTGCCTTTTCGAGCACGAGTCCCGGCGCGGTGAGCAGACCGAGCAGCGCCACGACTGCTTGGTAGTCACCAGGTTCGGTGTCGTCGCCGAGGAAATGCGACGCCGCGGACAGGTCCCGGGTCGCGCGGAGCATCCGGTACAGGTTGAAGAGCCGTTTCGCCTCGCGCGGCGTGCTGATCAGCGCGTCCAGCTCGGACAGCAGGTCGATCTCCGCGGGCGTGAGCGGACGCGGCGGATCCGCGGCCCGCTCCGGACGGCTCTGACTGTCTACTTCGGACCCTTCCTCGATCTCGGGAACCAGGTCCGGGAGTGTCCTTGCCGGGGGAGGAATCCGCTGCGTCCGTTCCTCGCCCGCCGGCTCCAGCAGGCGGTCGTCGGTCAGCGACCGCAGCAAGCGGCGCAGGCTCCCCTCGGACATCGTCGGCAGCACGAACGGCAGATTGATGATCTTCCCGAGGTAGTCCTCCGGCGAAGCGAGCCTGCCTGCGTCCGGGGAATCGTCGAGCATCCCGTCGTAGCGGCTGTGCAACGACCGGGTCAGCCACCGCGGATCGACGCCGACCACCACCACGAACAACTCCAGGGCGAGCAGCAGATGCACCGCCTCCAGCACCTCGACCACCTGGCGCGCGCCGCACCGGTCGAGATCGTCGATGTACAGCACGATCCGGTCGATCGGGGTGCCGGCCGAATCGGGGTGCGCGCGCCAATCGTCCATGAGCTCGACCAGTTGCTCGAAATCCTTCCGGATGGTCGAGATCAGCCCGAGGTCGCGCCGATAGGAATCGCCGTGCGCGCGGTCGGCCAGAAAAGCGTAAAGATTGCGGCCCGGCGTCAGCTCGGTCAGCTCCCGGCCGAGTTCGCCGACCCTCGCCACCACTTCTTCCAGTTGCGCCTCGGCGACCCGCTGATCGGTCTCCGCCCGCCGAATCTCCTCGAGCATCCGGGCGACCTCGGGCGAGACCATCCGGCTCGCGCGCCGGTCGATGCCGCGGCGGAGATCCTCGCTGAGTTCGCGCAACTCCCGAAATCCCGACCGGGCCCGGCTCAGCAACGCGACCCCCGTGCCCGCCACCGCGGCGAACCCGACGCCGACCCCGGCCAGCCATTCCCGCGCCACCGGCACGATCGCGGCGACGAAGAACCCGGCGAGCAGGATGACCGCGGACGCGACCAGCGCCGCCTTGCCCCAACGCCCCTTCGGCGACCTGCGCAATGCCTCGGCTTCGGACAACGTGCCGCGCAGTTGCTCGACGAGCAGCGCCCCTTGCTCGGCCTCGTCCTGAATCCCGAGGCGCTGCCACACTTCCCGGCTGCCGCCCAACGCCCGGATCAGGACTCTCGCGGCGTCCTTCCGATTCAGCGCGGCTTTGTCGACATCCGCTTGGAGTTTCGCCGCAGTCGCCTGCGCCTGCCGCTTCGCGTCCTCGAGTTCGGTGACCTGATCGAGCCGTGTGGCCAGCTCCTCGCGCAGCTGGTCACGCCGCTGCTGCGCATTCGGGCCCGGACCGGCGAGCTGCCGGAAGATCTCGTCGCCGAGGCTGGCCCACAGATTGCGGTCCGCGTAATGCCAGGCGTTGAACCCGATCTGGACGATCTCGCGGCAGTAAGCCGGATTGCCCGACCCCGCGAGCCTGCCCACCTCGGCCCGCATCAGCCCCATGAAGTAGCTCTTGCCGGACCCCCACTCGCCGAACACCCCGACCGACAGCGGCGGCAGAGTGCTCCGGTCGGCGATCACCGTCGCCAGCATCGACACGTAGGGTGCGACGCCGAGCCGGTCGCGTTCGAGAGGGATGCCGCGCGTCGGATCGACCAGGTCGTTCGAGACGCCGCCGGCCAGTTCGACCGCGGAGAATCGCATGCCGCCCGCCTGGTGCCAGGCCGCGCGGATAGCGTCTTCCGCAGGCTCGGAGTTGCAGACGAAGACAAGACTGCGCAGGCCGCTGGTGTCCTGAAGCGCCCGGACCGCCGCTGGAATCACTACCGCGGCGACTTCCTCCTCGTTGAATCCGAGATCGCCGGTGCCCAGCAGCGGCAACCCGAACGCGCTCGAGTTCGCCCTCGCTGCGAAACGAATGCCGGCTTCAGCGGCCGTGGCGATCGCCGGCAACGTCGGCGGGCTGGAGCCGCCGCCTTCGTGCGGAGTCATGAGCACCGCGAACCGCAGCGAGCCCCGGTCGGTGCCGCGGATGCTCAGCACGTACGGCCTTTCGGGGACAATCGCCTCGTAGTCGATCGAATCCCAGCCCGAGTCCAGCGACTGTTCGCGGACGGCGCGGCCGAGGCTGCCGAGGATGTCACCGACGGAGACTCCGATGGCATCGATCCCGGATTCCCACGGACGGTTCGTGCGCACCACATGGCACGAGGTCCCGCCTGCTGAACCGAGATAACCGGAGTCGTTGTGTGCGGGTGTGCCTGCCATATCTGCCTGCGGCCTCCACGACCTCGACGTCGACGCGGACGGCCAGCCTAGCCACCAGCACCGCTGCCGCGCTCGGACTCCGCCCTTTCGGCCGGCGTGTGGTTCCGGTGCACCGGGTGAAGCACTGCCGCGCCCGTGAGCCTCGCCGACCTGCCGGGCTCGGCCTCGCGCGAGCCGCGGCATCGGCAGCCCCTTCCCCGGGCGGCCTGGCTGCATGAGCCCGCTTGCGCGACCTGACCCGCCTGGCCACCCTCACTCGGTGCGGTGGTGCGGTGGTGCGGTGGTGCGGTGGTGCGGTGGTGCGGTGGTGCGGTGGTGCGGTTTGTTCTTGTCTCCTGTCTCTTTCTCTCCCTTCTCCTTGTCTTTCTCTTCCCCCTGATGCCCGGCCTGGGCGCGGTCGGCCGGGCGCGCTGGCGGTTACAGGCGCCAGGTCATGGGGGTGTCCGGTTGGTAACTGCAGGACGAGCCGGTGGTGATGGTGCGGCGGAGGTGGTCGGCCAGTTCCGGGTGGAGGGCGGTCAGTTTGCGGAGGGTGTCGCGGATGCGGGCAGTCACGGCTTTGCGGGCTCGTTCAGTTTCGTCGCCGAGGCGACGGGTTCGGCCGGACAGGCCGGTGGACGTTCGGAGTTCGTCGAGCAGGGCGGCGCGTTCGGTGTCCAAGGTGGCGGCTTTGGCGTCGTCGCCGCGGAGGGCGGCGGCGGCGATGGCCTCGTCCAGGTGGTCCAGGCGGCGGCGGTAGGCGGCTTTCGCGGTGTCGTCCAGGATGGGGTCGCCGCTGAAGGTGCGGGTGGCTTCGGACTCTTGGCCGCCGTCGGGGGCGAGCAGGTGCGCGGCGGGTATTTCGGTGCCAGGTCTGCTCAACAGGAAGTTCAAGTCTCGCAGGCCTTTTGCGTCTGGCATGCGTACCTCGCGGCCGGCGAAGCGCAGGGTCCAGACCGCGTCGGTTCGGTGGAATTCGTTGACGGCAGCAGGTGGTGGCGACGTCGCGGGGCGGGGGCGGGCGGTGATGTGGTGCAGGCCCAGTTCGACGGCTTCAGCGGAGACGACATCGGCCAGGGCGGCGGCGCGGTCGGTGTCGCCCAGGTCCAGCAGCGTGCCTGCCAGGTGGTTGCGGGCTTCGACGGCCCACGGGCGGGCACGCAACCGGTCTGCGGAGCGGGCGGCGGAGGTGAAGTGGGCGGCGGCTGTTTCGTGGTCGCCCAGGGTCTTGTGCAGCAGGCCGGTCCACAGGTCTACCGGGCCGCTCAGTTCGCAGCCGTACAGGGAGACCAGCCATTCTCCGGAGTGCGGGGAAAGCTCGCGCAGCAAGCGTTCGGCTGCTGCGCGGTCTTCCAGCACGACGGCCGCTTGGGCTTGGCAACGCAGCCACAGCGGGGTGAAGGCACGGGCGTATGGGCCGTCTGCGAGCGCTTCGGACAGTTCGTGTCGGGTGGTGGCTGCGTCGCCGGCCAGTGCTGCGGCGAGGGTGCGCAACAGGGCCGGGTGGGGGAAACCGGCATCGGCCATTTTTGCGGGGAGGTCGGCGGCTTCGGCGAATCGGCCTTGGACCAGCAGCGCGCTCCAGCGCAATTGGTCGGGCATGTAGCCGTAGTCGTTGCTGCCGAAGATTTCCACGGCGGCCAGTGCTTCGCCGGCTTCGGCGAAGCGGCCGCGGAAGGCGCAGATGATGTTGCGGTCGATCGCTTCCGCCAGTTTCGCGGCTTGCACGCCTTCTCCGGCGACCCCTTGGAACGCGTGGAACTGGTCCAGGTACCGCGGATCCCCCTGTTCCAGCATCGCGACCCACTTGAGCGAGGCCGCGAAGAACTCGTTCTCCCGGTCGCCGGTGCGCCGCGCGATGGCGGCGAGTTCGTCGGTGAGCCGCTCGCGTTCGGCGCCGCTGCCCAGGCCCCAGATCGCGTCGTGTCTGGCCCACAAAGTGAACGCCAGCGCGTCGTCGTCCTCGTCGGCGCGGGCGAGGATCGTGGCGCGGGCGGTGAGTTCCAGCCTGATGCGGTCCAGCGAGAGGGGTTCGGCCGCGTTGCCGCCGCACAGTTTTTCGTGCGCCTCGCGGAGAACGTGAACGGTGAACTCGCGCTGGGCACCGCCGGTGCCGAATCTCGACAGGGTGAGGGCGGCCCGGGCCAGGAGGTTCGCGTTGTCCTCTCGGCGAGCCAGGGCCACGGCCTCCTCGCAGAGCAGCCAGGCTTCGTCTTTCGCCTCGGAGCGCCACAGCGCGGTGGCCAATTCCAGCGCTACGACGGCTTGGCCGCGGTCGTCTGCCGCTCGTTCGCGGGCTCGGCGCAGGTGCGCGATGGATTCTTCGAAGGCCATCCGGGCGCCTGCGTCTTTGGCTGCGGCGAGCAAGAGGCGGACTACTTGCTTCGGATCGAGCTCGGCATGGGCAAGGTAGGCGTGCCGGGCGCGCTCGGCGACGCCGATCAGGGTCGGTGTGTGTTCACCGGCGCGCACGACCGCGGCGTGGCGGCGTTGTGCTTCGCCGGAGGTCAGTTCGGCGTATCTCGACTCCCGTACCAGGTCGTGCGCGAAGGAGAAGCGGCCTTCGCCGAGTGCGATGACGAGCCGGGCGGCTACGGCGCGGGTGANCGGGTGAGCAGGTGGTCGACCTGTGCGGCTGGCGCACCGACGGTGGCGGCGAGCAGCCGGAGCGAGAACTCGCGGCCGAGCACCGCGGCGTTGGTGAGCAGATCGGTGACCGCGCGGGGGAGCAGGGACAGCCGCCGCTGGAGTGCGTCGGCGACTCCGGGCGCGACTGCGGACACGGTGCTTCCGCTGCGCCACAACCGCGCTGTCTGCTCGACGAAGAAAGGGTTGCCGCCGGTGCGGCGCTGCACGTCGGCGGCCAGTTCGGCGCCCGGATCCGCGCCCGCGGTGCGGCTCATCAGCTCGGCGACTCCGGTTTCGTCGAGGCCGGTGAGCGTGATCGTGGCTGCTTTCGCGACCAGCGGCAGCATCAGCTCGTGCAGGGGATGGCTGGGCGCGTCCACCTCGACGTCGCGGTATGTGCCGATGAGCAGCAATCGCTCGAACCAGGTGTGCTGGGCCGCGAATTCGAGCAGCCGCAGCGACGCCGGGTCGGCCCAGTGCAAGTCGTCGAGGATGACGACCACCGGTCGGTCCTGCGCCACAGTGACCAGCGCCCGGGTGACCGCGTCGGGCAGTTCGAAGCCGTCGTCGGCGGGCGGCTCGGGGGTTTCGCCGAGCAGCGCGGACAGCGTCGGCGAGCTGGCGACGGCCCATTCGTGCGGCGCGGCCTCGCGGCGCAGCGAGCGCATGACCTGGACCCACGGCCAATAGCCGGGCGCGGCCCCGGACTCCCAGCACGTGCCCCCGAGGACGAGCGCGCCTGCTTCTCGCGCGTCGTCGGCCAGTGCGCTGACCAGCGTGGTCTTGCCGATTCCGGCCTCGCCGGCGACCAGGGCGAGGCCGCCGTGGCTGGCCGTGGCGCGCGAGAGCTGCGCGCGCAAGGTCGCGGCGGGGTGGGCCCGCCCGATCAGCGCCGCAGTCATGTCCGGTTCCTCCCTTTCTTTGCGAGCCTCTCACGGGACTCGCCTCGTCGTCGCGTACTTTCACCGGCTGCGACCGGCCGGCCACCAGGTCGCTGCCGATGCGGGCCATTCTGTCCGGGGGGTCTGACAATTCCCGGGACCCGTCACCTGGCCGGGTGACGGGAGTCCACTGTGGACCTCCGTTGGTCACAGGGTGACGGGCGTCTCCGCCCGGGACCGGCGGAAGGGGTGGTTGCGGTACTGTCGCCGCCATGGGGAGTCTCCGTTCGCGCATCCTCGCCTGGGCCGGCCGCCGGTACATCGCCCGCCAGCAGAAGCGTGGTTTCGATCTCGAAAAGATGGCGCTGCTGCCGGATTCGGCGCTGGAGCCGTTGCGCCGCCAAGGCCTCGACCCGGTTCCCGACCTCGGCAAGCTGCGCGGCGAGGCGCCGATCAGCAAGCTGGACCTGCCGTTCGGGATGAACGCCTGGCTCGTGACCGGCTACGAGGAGGCCAAGGCCGTCCTCGGGAAGGGCACGGAGTTCAGCAACGACTTCACGAACCTCGTCGGCAACGCGGGCGTCACCGAGGACCAGAACCCGGGCGGCCTCGGATTCGCCGACCCGCCGGTCCACACGCGCCTGCGGAAGCTGCTGACGCCCGAGTTCACGATGCGCCGGCTTTCCCGGCTCACGCCGCGGATCGACGAGATCGTCGCGGACCAGCTGGACGCGATGGCCGCCGCGGACGGCCCGGTGGACCTGTGGGAGCAGTTCGCGCTGCCGATCCCGTCGCTCACGATCTGCGAGCTGCTCGGCGTGTCCTATGAGGACCGGGCGGACTTCCAGCGGCTGAGCACCGCGCGGTTCGACCTGTTCAGCGGCGCGGGCGCCTCGCTGGGGGCGATCTCGGAGTCGCTGGGGTACCTGCTGGAGATCGTGCGCAAGCAGCGCGAACAGCCCGGCGACGGCCTGCTCGGCATGCTGATCAAGGAGCACGGCGACGAGATCGACGACCGCGAGCTCGCCGGTCTCGCGGACGGCATTCTCACGGGCGGCCTGGAGACCACGGCGAGCATGCTGGCGCTGGGCGCGCTGGTGGTGCTGCGCGACCCGGCGGCGTTCGAGGCGGTCCGGGGCGACGACGATGCGGTGCACCGGTTCGTCGAGGAGCTGCTGCGCTATCTGACTGTGGTGCAGATGGCGTTCCCGCGGTTCGCGAAGCAGGACATGGACATCGCGGGCGTGCGCATCAGCGAGGGCGACATCGTGCTGGTTTCGCTGTCGGTCGCGGACCGCGACCCGGTGCTCGGCAAGGGCGACATGGACCGCTTCGACCCGGCCCGCGAGCCGTCCTCGCACCTGGCGTTCGGGTACGGGATCCACCGGTGCATCGGCGCGGAGCTGGGCCGGATGGAGCTGCGGGCGGCGTACCCGGCACTGGTCCGGCGGTTCCCGAACCTGCGGCTTGCGGTGCAGCCGGAGGAGCTGGAGTTCCGGAAGGTGTCGATCGTGTACGGGCTTGATTCGCTGCCGGTGCTGGTGGACTGATTTCGGATCGCTGGACGGCCGGGCTGGCTCGGGGGGTCGCCTCGGGGCGGGNGCCGGGCTGGCTCGGGTGGTCGCCTCGGGGCGGGTCGGCGGCCGGTCGGTGCGGGGGGTCTCGTGCGGCTGCGGCTGAGTTGGTGGGATCGGCCGTCTGCTGCCGGATGCCGCGGATGTGCCCGGCGGATGGCTTGGGCAGTGGCCGCACCGGCGGCGGGGTCGTGGTGTGCGGGGCGGCTGGACCGGTGGTGGGTTCAGGGTGTGCGGGGTGGCGTGGCTGGACCGGCCGCGGGCGGGTGGTGCGCAGCGGCGGTGCGCTGATGGGTGCACCAGGCACCCTGGCCGGACCAGCAGCGTGTGCCTGGTCCGCACGGGCGGTACGGCCGAACCCGCAGTGCTCATGAACGCACGAGGCCGTTTGACCGAACCGACCGCGCACTCGTGATGAGCGCGTCCTGGTCGGACTGGGCCCACGCAGGTGAGCGGAACCCGTCGCCTCTGCCCGCACTGTCCTCGCCGGGCTTCTTGCCTCATCGCACCCCTCTCGGCCGGAACTGGATACTGATCCGCGGCCCCACCGCACGGGCCGTCTTCGGGATCGCGTGTTCCCACGTCCGCTGGCACGATCCGCCCATCACGATCAAGTCCCCATGCCCCAGCGGGTACCGCACTGAGTCTCCGCCGCCTCGTGGGCGCAGGGCCAGGTGCCGGGCGGCACCGACGGACAGGATTGCCACCATGGTGTCCTCGGTCCGGCCGCGGCCGAGGTCGTCGCCGTGCCAGGCGACGCTGTCCTGGCCGTCGCGGTAGTAGCAGAGTCCGGCCGTGCGGAACGGTTCGCCCAGCTCACCTGCGTAGTGCGCGGACAGTGCTTCGCGGGCCTCGGTGAGGACAGGGTGCGGCAAGGGCGCGTGCTCCCGGTAGAAGCACAGCAAACGCGGCACGGCGACGACTCGGTCGTACATCTGGCGGCGTTCCGCGTACCACGGGACCTCGGCCGCCAGGTGTTCGTACAGCTCGTCCGAGCCGTCGAGCCACCCGGGCAGCACGTCGATCCACGCGCCTTGCCCCAGTTCGGTGCGCTGCACGCCGGACAGCGGGCCCAGCGTGGCCGGCCCGCTGGCACCGAACAGCGAGCCCTGAAATGCCTGACTCATGCCTCCAAATTACACGATATTCGAACGCCTGTTCGGATGAACTACTCGGCGGGCTTGGGATGCGCGGTGACGACGAGGCGGTGCAGGCGGGCGTCGGGGGCGGACTCGTTGTGGTAGCGGGACACGAGGTCGGTCACGAGGGCGGCCAGCTCGTCGGTGAAGGCCGAGCGGTCGCGGGCGGACGCGAAGGCGATTTCCGTGTCCAGGGTCAGCGTCGAGAGCGGTTTGCCCGCGCGGGCCGCGCGTCGGGCCAATCCGGCGACCTCGCGCAGGGTGCGGCCGGCGACGGCGAGCAGGTAGCTCGCCGACAGGCGGTCCGGCTTCACGCGGGCGGAGCCGACGGCCCCGAGGGCGGCGGGGGAGACCAGGTAGGCGCCGGCGGTGGCGGCGAAAAGGCGTTCGGTGAGGCCGCCCCACTGCCGGGTTCCGGCGGGTTCGACCAGGCCGTGCGATTCGAGCGCGCGCAGGTGGTAGTTGACCTTTTGCCTGGTCAGGCCCACTCGGGCGGCCAGTGCCGCGGCGGACGCCGGTTCGGTCAGCGCGGCCAGCAGGCGGGCGCGCACCGGGTCCAGCGCGGCCGCCGCGACAGCGGGGTCCTCGATCACTTCGACGTCCTGCATCCCCTGAGCCAAGCAGTGACAAACAAAGTCGTCAAGGGAGGAGCTCTTGCCCGCGACCGGCCGGGGACTTAGAGTGATCAGCCAGTGGTCTGGACCTGTACCGCTACCGCCGCCCTGAGTTCCACGGAGGTCGGCACGTGCGCACGAGAACCCGGATCGGCGGAGCACTGGCGGCGGCGGTGTGCGGGCTCGCGATTCTCGCCCCGGTCGCGGATGCCCAGGTCGGCGGCGGCACCTGGAAATCCTGGTCGCCGGGGTACAAGGAACAGCGGAAGGGCTGCGGCCAGATCAGCGGGCTCACCTTCAAGCTGACCTGCTCCGACGGCAGCGGCGAACAGCGCGCCGAGCGCCGCTACGAGACCTACGCCGGCGGCACGCACCAGTTCGAGGGTTCCTTCAAGATCACCAGCATGGGCGGTTCGCGGATCAGCCTGAAGCAGACGTTCCGCGACGGTCCGAACGCCGGGCCGTATTTTCTGCTGGCGGTGGAGAAGGGCGGACGTCTTTACGCCGTCGAGAACGGCCAGACGGTGGCGACCGGCGCGACGGCCGGGACTTCGGTGCGGGTCACCACGATCAATCAAGTGGGCAGCTCCCACCAGGTATACATCAACGGCTCGCTGAAGCAGACCGACGACAGCCCATCGGGTAGTTACTACGACAAGTTCGGGTCGTACCGGACGGCGAGCGGGGCGGGGCCGATTACCGTGCAGTGGAGCGGAATCAAGTTCTGGACCAGGTGAGCGGCCGGGCGGGTGCCTGCCGCCGCGTGGCACCCGTCCGGCGGTAATTCCGTTGCCGCGGCAGGGGAACTCGGCCACTGTCGCGGTCATGACTTTGGTTGGGCACTACGACACCGAGACCACTGAGAACACGCGGCTGGTCAGATCGCCGCACGGCAGGCTGGAATTCCTGCGCACGCAAGAACTCGTGCGCAGGGCGATACCGGCGACCGGGCAGCGAGTGCTCGACGTCGGCGGGGCCACCGGGGTGCACGCCCGATGGCTGGCTGCGGACGGACATTCCGTGCACGTGGTCGATCCCGTGGCAACGCACGTCGCCGAGGCAGCTGGGGTCGAAGGCGGCACAGCGGAAATCGGCGACGCCCGAGCTTTGACTTGGCCGGACAACAGTGCGGATGTCGTGCTGTTAATGGGGCCGCTCTATCACTTGACTGAATCCGGTGACCGCCAGCGGGCGCTTGCCGAAGCCCGGCGCGTACTTCGTCCGGGTGGCATTTTGTTCGCGGCGGCGATCAGTCGTTACCTCTCGGCCCTGGAGAGCGGAACCAATGGCCAGCTCACCGAACAGGTGAGCCCGGCGGTAAGAGCCGTGATCGATACGGGCGGCTATGACGGCCACGTCGGCTTCGTACCCGCGCATTTCCACACCGCGGACGAACTGCGTGACGAGCTGGAAACCGCTGGCCTGTCCGGGATTTCCGAGTACGGAGTGGAGGGCCCGGCCTGGCCCGCCCTGGACGTGGCCGGGATCGAGGAATTCGACGCGCGCGTGGACGCGGCCCTTCGCTGCGCCCGCCTGGTCGAGCAAGATCCGCTCTTGATCAACGCCAGCGCGCATTTCCTCGCGGTGGCCCTCACCTAGCCCATTCTTCGAGCGAATCCCACGCCGCGAGCGTCCGGCGGCTGGTGAACCGGCGATGCTCACCAGTCAGCGGATCGTCGAATTCCAGCACTTCCGCCAGCAGCTGCAACGGTTTCGTGAAGTCGTCGAGCGGTTTCTCGTGCAGCTCCGGATAGAAATCGTCGCCCAGGATGGGGATCCCTAAAGAACACATGTGGACCCGCAGCTGGTGCGTGCGTCCGGTGGCGGGCGTGAGGCGATAGCGGCCCAGCCCGTCCCGGTGTTCGAGAAGCTCCACTGTGGACTCCGCGTTCGGCGGCCCGGGAACCTCCTGCGCGGCCAGCACGCCGCGTTCCTTCATGATCCTGCTGTGCACGGTCCGGGGCAGCTCAAGGCCGGCGTCGTACGGCGCGATCGCCTCGTATTCCTTGTGCACCAACCGGTCGCGGAACATCGTCTGGTACGCCCCGCGCGCGGACGGCGTGATCACGAACATCACCAGCCCCGCCGTCACGCGGTCGAGCCGGTGGGCGGGGGAGAGGGCGGGCAGGTCCAGCGAACGGCGGAGGCGCACCAACGCGGTTTCCAGGACGTGCCGACCGCGCGGGATGGTCGCCAGGAAGTGCGGTTTGTCGGCCACGAGCAGGTGCTCGTCGCGGTGCAGGACGGTGACGTCGAACGGCACCGGGACCTCGTCCGGCACATCGCGGTGGAACCAGATGAACGAACCGGGGACGTATGCCGCGTCGATCCCCAGCGGACCGTCCTCGCCGTGGATCCGCTGCTCGTGCAGCATTTCCTCGATCCGCGCGGGGGCGACCCGGGGCAGGCGCTCGACCAGGTGCTCCAGCAGCGTCGTCCACGGACCCTCCTCGGGCAGCCGCAGCCGCGCGGGGTCCAGGCCGTGCCGGGGCGGGATCGGGGCCGGGCGCTTGCGTCTCATCGGCTCCCGAGTCTAGTCGGCGGAGTTCTGCCGGTAGGCCGCGATGTAGCGGGCGGTCGCCTCGGCTCCTGCCTCGGCGGCTTTCTCGCGCCGGACCCGCTTGCCGGTTCCGGGCGGGAAACCGTTGCGGGACAACCGGTGGTCGATGCTTTCCTCCATGTACGCGCACGAGTAGAAGTACGACACCAGCGCGGCCATCAGCACGATCGCCAGCCGCAGCCCGAGCGGGGCCGGCAGCAGCAGCCAGATCAGGCACAGCGGGGCGATCCCCACCGTCGCGCGCAGGACGTGCCGGGCCTTCCAGTGCTTGGACGTCGCGTCGTGCAGCAGCCAGTCGCGGTAGCGCTCGGGAAGCCGTCCGCTCACGGCGTAGGCGAACCAGCGGAGAACGCCGGGCCGGTCGGTCATCGTTCCTCCTCGGGGTCTGCGACCACAGTACCCTAATGATTAGTACCCTAACTAATAGTGTGGTGCAGCCCGCGCTAGAGTGGGCCCGAGCACGAGGAGGACGAGTGGCCGAGATCGACCTTGGCGAGGACCCGCTGAAGCTCGACCGGCAGGTGTGCTTCGCGCTGTCGGTCGCCTCGCGCAGCGTGATCGCGATTTACCGGCCGCTGCTGGAGCCGCACGGGCTGACCCATCCGCAGTACCTGGTGATGCTGGCGCTGTGGGAGCAGTCGCCGCGGTCGGTGAAGGACCTCAGCACGGCGTTGCGGCACGAGCCCGCGACGCTGTCTCCGCTGCTCAAACGGCTGGAGGCGGTCGGGTACGTGACCCGGGGCCGCAGCCGGACCGACGAGCGCCAGCTGACTGTCGAGCTCACGGAGAAGGGACGGGAGTTGCGCGCCGAGGCGGAGAAAATCCCGTATCGCGTCGTCGAGCGGCTCGGCATGGAGGTTTCCGAACTGGAGGCGCTGCACGCCGCGCTGGGCCGGGTCATCGAAGCGACCGCCTGAGAAGGAAGAACTCGCGCCGGGATCCGGTTCTGCCGAGGGGAACGTGCCGAGGAGAGCGGAGCGAGCGTGGACAAGATCCGGGTGGGGGTGGCGCCGGGACTCGGGACCGGGCCGGCGGAATTCACCGGTTTGGCCGAGCTGAGCGAGGCGGCGGGCGTCGACTCGCTGTGGCTGTCGGAAGTGGTTTATTCGCCGGATGTCGACCCGTTGATCGGGATGACGCACGCGCTGGCCCGCACCGAACGGCTCAAACTGGGCACCGGTGTGGCGATCCTGCCCGGACGGAATCCGGTACTGGTCGCGAAACAGCTGGTCACGCTGGCCGGACTGGCTCCGAAACGCGTGCTCCCGGTGTTCGGCCTGCTGCCCGCGCAGCCCGCGGAACGCGCCCTGTTCCCGGTGCCGGACGGCCGGCGCGCGGCGGTCTTCGACGAGTCGCTCGCGCTGCTGCGCCTGCTGCTCGACCAGGACGACGTGTCCTTCGACGGCGAGTTCTTCCAGGTCGACGGCGTGACGATCGGGCCGCGTCCGGCGAAACGGCTCGACGTCTGGGTCGGCGGGGCCGCGCCTGCCGCCTTGCGGCGCGCGGGCCGGTTGTCCGACGGATGGCTCGGCAGCTTCCACACGCCGGATCAGTCCCGTGCGGCGCGGCTGGCGATCCAGGAAGCCGCCGCCGAGGCCGGCCGGGAGATCGAATCGGACCACTTCGGGTTGAGCATGGTCCTCGCGCCGCACGGGATCCCGGAACGGCTGCGGGCGGTGGCGCAGCAGCGCAATCCGGGCCGTCCGGCGACCGATCTCGTGCCCACCAGCTGGGCCGAAGCACGCCGGATGATCGAGCGGCACGTCGAGGCCGGCCTCACGAAATTCGTGGTCCGGCCTGGCTACTCCGGCGACTACCGGCAGTTCCTCGACGATTTCGTGCGCGAACTCGGGCCGCTGCAGAACTAGAACGTCAGCTGCTCGGTCTTGCGGGGCATGAGCAGCAGCGCGACGACACTCACCACCGACACGGCGACGATCGCGAGGAACACGTTGTGCGTGGCCCCGGCGAGCGATTCGCGCACGTACACCGTCGCCGGTGAGTTGTCGTGCGCGCCGCTGAGGATGCGGCTGGTGGCGTCGACGCTCTGCGGAAGATGCCCGGCGACCTCCGCGGGCGGGTGCGCGAACCGGCCCGCGAGGGTCGCGTTCGCGATCGCGCCGAAGACGGCCGTGCCGACCGCGCTGCCCAGCGAGCGGCTGAACATGTTGGTCGCGGTCACGACGCCGCGACGCTCCCAGCCGACGGTGGACTGCACGGCCACGACCGTCGGGCTGGAGGAAAGCCCGAGGCCGACCCCCACCACGAATACGGCCGCCGCGGCCGTCCAGACCACCGAGTCCAAGCCGAGGAACGTGGCCATGACCGCCCCGGCGAGCAGGAATCCGCTGCCGATCAGCGCGGTGTCGCGGAATCCGATCCGCAGGTAGATCCTTCCGGACAGCGACGCCGCGATCGGCCAGCCGATCGTCAGCGCGGCCAGCGCGAAACCCGCGGTGAGCGCGTCCGTGCCGAGCACGCCTTCGGAGTACGTGGGCAGGAACGAGCTGAAGCCCAGCAGCACCGCGCCGGTGACGAGCGCGACCAGGTTTCCGCCGATCAGCGTGCGGCGGGTGAACACCCACAGGGGCAGCACGGGTTCCTCCGCGCGTCGCTCGACCAGCACGAACGTGACCAGCATCAGGACCGCGACGGCGAAGATCGCCAGGCTCGGCGCCGACGTCCAGCTCCACGCGACCCCGCCTTCCAGCAGGGCCAGGATCAGCAGCGCGCAGCCGAGCGTCAGCAGGGTCGCGCCGGCGTAGTCGACCTTGTGCCGCGTGCGGTTCACCTGCTCGGTGAACTTGCGGTAGAGCATCCACGCGGCGAGCGCGCCGAGCGGCAGGTTGACGAAGAAGATCCACCGCCAGCTGAGGTATTCGGCGAACACGCCGCCGAGCGTCGGCCCGATCACCGAGGCGACCGCCCACACGCCGGCGAGGTAGCCCTGCACCCGGGCGCGTTCCTCGACCGTGTACAGGTCGCCGACCATCGTCATGCTGATCGGCTGGACCGCGCCCGCGCCGATGCCCTGCACCGCGCGCGCCGCGATCAGCACCGGCATGCTCCACGCGAACCCGCACAGCACCGAGCCGACCAGGAACGCGGCGATGCCGAAGAACATCACCGGGCGGCGGCCGAGGACGTCGGCGAACTTGCCGTACAGCGGCACGGTGACCGCCTGGGTGAGCAGGTAGATCGAGAACAGCCACGGGAACTGGGAAAACCCGCCGAGGTCGCGGACCACGGAGGGCACCGCGGTGGCGATGATGGTGCTGTCGAGGGCCACGAGGCCGGTGCTCAGCATGACGGCGGCGAGGACGGGACCCCGCTCGGAACGAAGGCCCACGGCGGCGCGTTTCGCCGCGGGCGGACTGCTCGTGCTACCCATGCCGGGAATGAACTCCTTCGCCGCGGCAAGCATTCCCCAGCCGATCGATCGGTGCCCGGGGCCCGTCCGACCGCCATCATGGGGGGATGGACAGATGGGTGCGGCCGATCGGCCGGGGCTGGGTCGTTGAGGGCGCGGTGCCGGGACCGGATGTCGACGAGTTCGCCGAACCGGAAGCGGTGACGAAAGCGCTCGCGGCGGCGGAAGGGGACACGCTGCTGGCCGCGCAGCATCCGGCGCGGACGCCCGCCGCGCTGGCAGCCGGGCTGGATGTCGAGGCCGCGTTGCCGGAGGCGCGGGCGACGCTCGAACGGCTGCTGACCGGGCATTACCGGCCGGAAACCGGGTTCGTCGCGGCTTACCGGATCGGCGAGACGATCGCGGGCGTGCTGTGCCTGGTCGACGTCCGGGAGCTGACGTCGGCCGGGGCGCACGTGAAGCACACCGAGGAGGTCTATCCGGAGGTGGTCGCCGAGCGCGCGGCCGTGCTGGACGGTCTCGGCTGTGCGACGAGCGCCGCGCTGCTCGTGCCGGTCGGCGACGGCGCGGAGCTGACCGCGGCGGTCAAGGAGGCAGTGGGCGCGGCGGATCCAGATGTGTCCACTGTGGACCGGGCGGGACTGTCGCACGAGCTGTGGGTGGTGCGGCCGGGCGAACTGCAGGAACGGCTGCTGGAGGCCGCGTCGGCGAGCGATCTGCTGGTGGCGGACGGGAATCACCGTGTCGCGGCTGCGGCCGGGAGCGGTCAGCTGCTGGCGTTGATCACGGCGGGTTCGCAGCTGGAGATCCGGGCGATCAACCGCGTGCTCCTCGGGACCGGGCACTCTGCCGAGAGCCTGTTCGCGGCTTGGCAGGCGGCAGGGCTGGACGTGGCCTGGTCGGACGACTCGACCCCGCCTTCCTGCCCCGGCACGGCAGTGGTGCTGGCTGGTTCACGGGTGCTGTCGGTGCGGCTGCCCGCCGGGGATCCGCTGGTGATCGACCACGAGGTGGTGGAACAGACGCTCCTCGGCTCGGCGCTCGGCCTCGACCCGGACGGCCCGCACGTGCGTCCGCTGCTGCCAGGCAGCCCGGTCCCGCCGGACGCGGACGCGGTGGTGCAGCTGGCCCCGGTGCCGTTCGAGACGGTGCAGGCGGTGCACGCGGCGGGACGGCGGATGCCGCGGAAGGCTACGTACTTCACGCCCAAGCCGCGAGGCGGGCTTGTGCTGGCGCGTTGGTACTGTGCCGATCGTTACTAATCCGACCACAGCCACGGCCCAATGGCTTCGCAGCAACGGTTACGTGCCGGGCGGGGTCGGCCTACTTTGGTCGGACTAGCAAAAAGGTGCAGGTCAGCGTCTGTTCCGCTTAGGATCGCGCAGGTGGAACTACCGCTGATGCCGCCGGTGCGGCCGATGCTCGCCAAAGCCGTGCACGAGGTGCCGCGCGACGGCGGGTTCTGGTACGAGCCGAAGTGGGACGGCTTCCGGTGCGTCGTGTTCCGCGACGGCGACGAGATCGAACTCGGCTCGCGCAACGACCGGCCGCTCACCCGGTACTTCCCGGAGCTGGTCGAGCTGCTGCGCGACGCGTTGCCGGGCAAATGCGTCGTCGACGGCGAAATCGTGCTGGTCACGCCGCGCGGGCTGGACTTCGGGGCGTTGCAGCTGCGGCTGCATCCGGCAGCCAGCCGGGTCCGGAAGCTCGCGGAGGAGACCCCGGCCAGCTTCGTCGCGTTCGACCTGCTCGCGCTCGGCGAGCGGGACCTGACCGAGGAGCCGTTCGCCGAGCGGCGGCGGGCGCTGGAGGGGATTTTCGCTCCCTCGGCCGGCTTGCGGCGGGTGCACCTGACCCCGCTCACGACGGATCCGGACACCGCGCAGGACTGGTTCACCCGGTTCGAGGGCGCGGGCTTCGACGGGGTCATGGCGAAGCCCGCCGATCTGCCGTATGAGCAGGACAAACGTGTGATGCTGAAGGTGAAGCACGAGCGCACCGCGGACTGTGTCGTCGCGGGTTTCCGGTGGCACAAGGACGGCAAGGGCGTCGGGTCGTTGCTGCTCGGGCTGTACGACGACGAGGGTTCGCTGCACCACGTCGGCGTGGCGAGCAGCTTCACCGCGGCGCGGCGGCGGGAACTGGTCGAGGAGCTGGCCCCGTGGCGGGAGAACGCGCTCGACGGGCATCCGTGGCGCAGCTGGGCGGAATGGCAGGCCGACGAGGTGCGCCGGCCGGGCGCCACCAGCCGGTGGGCTCCGGACAAGGACCTGTCGTGGGAACCGCTGCGCCCGGAACAGGTCGCCGAAGTGCGCTACGAACACCTCCAAGGCGGCCGCTTCCGCCACGGCGGCCGGTTGGTGCGCTTCCGCCCGGACCGGACCCCGGAATCGTGCACCTACGCACAACTGGACGAGGCCCCGCCTGCCGAACTGGCGGATCTGTTCGGGGAGGCCCGATGAGCGGCGTTTCGCTGGAACTGGACGGCGTAGAACTGACCATTTCCAGCCCGGACAAGGTCTATTTCCCGGAACGAGGCGAAACCAAGCTCGATCTCGTCCGTTATTACCGAGCTGTCGCAGGCCCTTTGCTGGACCGGCTTGGCGGCCGCCCCTTGCTGCTCGAACGCTATCCCGACGGTGCGGGCGGAAAATCGTGGTTTCAAAAACGCACGCCCAAGAACGCACCTTCCTGGCTGACCACCGCCGTCGTCTCCACCCCCAACGGCACCACCAGCGACGCACTGGTGGCAGCAGACCTGGCGCACGTCCTGTGGGCGGTCAACCAGGGCTGCCTGGGCTTCCACGTATGGCCAAACCGCGCGGCGGCGCTGGATATCGCGGACGAACTGCGCATCGACCTGGACCCGTCGCCCGGAATCGGCTTCCCGCACCTGCGCGAGGCAGCCGTGCTGGTGCGAGAATTCCTCGCCGAGCTGGGAATCGAGGTCTATGTGAAGACCTCCGGTTCGCGCGGCCTGCACCTGTATTCGATGCTGGAACCGCGCTGGGACGGCTACGNCTGGCAAGAGCTTTGGAACGACGGCATCCGGACTTGATCACTGCGCAATGGTGGAAGGAAGAACGAGGCTCACGAGTTTTCGTGGACTTCAACCAGAACGCACCGCATAAAACGGTCTTCGGAGCTTGGTGTGTGCGGCCGAGGGTCGGCGGACAGGTTTCTACGCCGATCGCCTGGGACGAACTGGCGACGGTGGAGCCGGACGCCTTGACGCTGTCGACGGTACCGGCGCTGGTCGCGGAACGGGGAGATCCGTGGGCCGGCGCGAACGACCGGCCGCAGTCGATCGAGGCGCTGCTGGAGATGTCGCGAGAGGACCTGGCCGGCGGGCTGATGGACGCGCCGTGGCCGCCGGTGTACCCGAAGATGCCGAACGAGCCGCCTCGGGTCGCGCCGAGCCGGGCGAAGAAGGCGTGACTCCGCGAGCCAGCAGAAAGTACGTGAGGGCCACCCTCATTGACTCTGATTCCCTCACGACCCTCCACCGGNNATCCCCTCAATGAGCCTTCACAGCCCCACCCACAAACCGCCGCCGCTGCACCCGGCGATCGAGGCACCCAGCCCCTCCCCGCAGTCGCTGCACCCACCATCGAGGCACCCAGCCCCTCCCCTGCACCCCGATACGAAGCCTCCCGTCAGCACACTCGGGCTTCGGGGTGCCCCACGCCAGCGACCCCAAGCGATGTCGCCCCCCCGGCGACGAGCCGACTCACCCCAACGGCAGATCAAACGCCAACTGCTCCTGCCCGCCAACCCCCACCGGCACTCCGGCCAAAGTGCCCGCGCACCCGGGGCAAGGCGTGACATGCCCAGTCCCCGGCGCGGTCAGATCGATCGGCGTCCACGTCCGCGATTCCCGCTCCCCGCAAGCCGACCGCCGGTACCGCAGGTCGTCCGCCCGAGTCATCACATGCGCGACAGGATCGTCCTCCGGCAACGCACCCACGAGGTACCACCGAGCCGCAATTGTCTCCGCCATGGAACTAGTCCTCCAAAGAGGCTGGTCCGAGCTACGAAGACATACTGCGACCCCGGCACCGCCAACCCGCGCGTTTACGCATCTTCGGCGTGGCGCGCCCCGCCCTCGCCGGGTTCATCCAAATACCGGAGAAACCGCAAAAGCCCCCGCTCGTCAGGTCCGTCCTCCTCGGCCACGCAAGCGGCAAGCTCCCGTTCAACGGCCGCGGAATCAATCCCGGCGCCGATCAGCACCAGCTCGGTCCGCCGCGGCCCAGACGGCCAAGCCGACCTCTCTACCTGCATAAACGCCCCGACAGTGTGCAACCCGAACCGGGACCGCGACTCCGGAGACCCCAGATCCACCTGCCCTTTGACCCGGTACAGCCCAGCGGGCCGGCTCTCCAGAAACGCGAGAAACCGCCGAGGCGAAAGCGGCCGCTCGGCCGTGAAGGCGACGCTCTCATACCGCTCGTGCAAATGCTCGGAATGATCATGTTCCCGCAGATCGTCAAAAGACAGCTGCCCATAGCTTTCCCGAGGCCGGGGATCGAAAAACAATCCCGGATCAACCCGCCCCCGCTCGGTCTCCAGCACCGGCGCCCCGGGCGCGTGCTCCTCGACGACAGCACGAACCTTGGCCAGCGCGTCCGCCTCGGCTCGGTCGACCTTGTTGAGGACCACCAGGTCGGCAACCCGCAGATGCTCGGTCAGCTCCGGATGCCGCACCCGCGTCGCCTCGAACTCGACAGCGTCGACCACCTCGACCAGCCCGCCGTACCGGATATCCGGGTTCTCGCTGGCGATCATCAGCCGCAGCAGGTCGCGGGGCTCGGCGATCCCGCTCGCCTCCACCACGATCACGTCGATCCCGGCCTCGGGCCGCGACAGCTTGCCCAGCATCGCGTCCAGCCCGCTGGCGTCGACCGCACAGCACAGGCAGCCGTTGCCCAGCGAAACCATCGTGTCGACCTGCCCGGCGACCGCGAGCGCGTCGATGTTCACCTGGCCGAAATCGTTCACCACCACGCCGACCCGGACGCCCTGGCGGTTGGCCAGCAGATGGTTGAGCATCGTGGTCTTCCCCGCACCGAGAAAACCTGCGACGAGCACTACCGGAACCCGCTGCCTGGCCACGCGTCAACCCTCCTGTCGTCCGGGCAGCCGACGATACCCGCAGCGGACGTCAGGACCGTGGCAGCCCAGCGCCGTCCTCGGCGAAACGGAGCCGGCGCAGGGTGCCGTCATGGCAGGATGAGCGGATGATCTGGACGCCGGGCAGGGAGGACCGGGTCGACGGGATGCCGACGGCCGGACAATGGCGGCAGTTGTCGGTCGTGCCGGAGAAGCGGGAGGTCTTCGGCTACGACCTGTACTTCCGCGAGGGTTGGGCGGACGTCCTTTCGGTGTTCGGCGGTGCCGCGACGAGAGTGCTCGGCGGGCTGGCGATGCTGGTGGTCAAACCGGACGCGGTGGTCGGGCGCAGGCTCGGCCCGATCATGGATTACCTGGCGGACAACGGTTTCGTGCCCGTCGCCGCCACGCGATTCGGCTACACCCGGCATTCGATACGCGAGGTGTGGCGCTACGACTGGCACATCTACACCGTCGACCGGCTGCAGTTGTGCACTTTCTGGTATCTCGCCAACGATGTGCTGCTGTTCCTGGCGCGCGACGTCCGCCCGGTCGCGGGATTGCCCGCGACAGTCCGGCTGTGCGAGCTGAAAGGCGTCGGCGATCCGGCCCAGCGCCGTCCGCACCAGTTGCGCACGAAGCTGAACCCGCCCAACCGGATCCTGAACTTCGTGCACGTCGGCGACGAACCGGCGGACATTGTGCGCGAGCTGACCATTTTCCTCGACCGTCCGGAGCGGCTCCGGTTTCTCGAGGGGCTGCGGGCGCATCTCGCCGAGGACCGCAGGGCGCAGGCGCGAGCCGAGATCGCCGCCATCGAAGCGGACTGCCCGGCACACGACCTGGACATCGACGCGACGCTGGCCCGGCTGGCTCCGGCAGCGGGCGAGGCCGCGGTTTCCCGGCTGCGGGACGTGGTCGAGGGCGGGGACCGGATCAGCTGGGACGAGCTGTCCGAGCTGGTGCCCTTCGAGAAGGCAGACCGCTGGGACGTGATCGTGACCGCGTCGTTCGTGGTGCACAACGAGCGTCCGGTGCCGCATGCGCTGCTGCCTGCCGTTTCGGCGGAGGCGTGGACCGCGCAGGCGCGGTAGCGCGCTGCCTGCGACGGGCGGCGGGCCCCGGGTTTGGCCCAGTGCATCGGGTCCGGGGCGGAGATCAGCTTCGCTTCGTCGCGTTCGATCCGGCCGGTCCCAGCGATCGACCTCGGCTCCGCTTTCGGCGACCTCGATCCAGGGCACGGATTCCCCGAACCGCGGACGTTCCGGCAACTGGAGCGCCTGGCTGCCGTGCTCCGCCCGCTTGAGCGCGTCTGCCACAACGTCGACGGCCGCGTCTGCGTCGAAGCTCAGCGGGGTGACGGTGGTTTCGGCCGTGAGTGCTTCTTCGAGCAACGGGAGGCCGGTCGGGGTGCCGGAGGCCAATCCGTTCAGAGCTTCCCGCCGCTGCAGCAGGCCGAGTACCCGGATCAAGCCGGCGGGCTCGTCGGCGACGTGGATGTAGCTGAAGTTGCGGCTGTGCTGGTGCAGCAGGGCGCGCAGCGTGGCGGGCTTCTGCTTCAGCGGATCAGCTGAGCCTTTCAGCGTGGCCAGCCGCATCGTCGCGGGCATCTGCCCTGGCTGCTCGTCCCGCAGGAGCAGCAGCAGGGCGGGGCCGCAGTAGACCAAGCCGGTCCACGGTGGCCGAAGTCAGCTGGTACCGCCGCAGGGGCTCCCGGGGAGCCGGGCGGTGTCGCGGGCACCTTCCCAGAAGCAGGTTTCGCGCCGGGAGGCGATGCGCTTCGCGGGCGTACGCGTGAGCGCGGCCCAGCGCCTGTCGTCGATCTTCGCTGCCCTTGGCCGATGCCGGATCGCGGAGGCCCCGGTCGTATGAAGCACCGATGAGCAGTTCGCCAAGAAATGTCGGACGTCTTCGAAAACGCACCGCCGTGCGGGTGGGATTCCGGGTTCGGATCGGCGGATCGGCGGATCGGCGTACGGTCGTCGGGGCATCCGGGCGAACCGGTTGATTCCTTTCCTGAATGTCCGCGCAGTGAAAGTCTACTGTGGACGAAAAAGATTCGCCCTTCTGTCAAGGGGTTTCAGTGGTCCGGGCCAGTTGACGCGGGTGACCTCGTGCTGTCTCCGCCGCGGGTTGCGCCGGACGTCGCAGGCGAATTGGTCGGTTCCGAGGCTTGTTTCGGCGCATTCTTCGCCGAATATTGTTCACTCGGATGGTCGCTGCGCGGGGTGGCCTGGGTCCATAGAGTTCTGAGGGGCAGCGCTGGTCCGATGGGGGAATAACTGCCCGCGGCCCCGAATCGCGGCTCGATCACCGCCGCGCGACCGCGGCCCGGCCGGACGGCGGAGCGGGGCACGCGTATCCCGAGGAAGAATGTTCCCGGAGGGCCGGAATGCATCGATTGCTCGAATCCCGCAGCACCACCCTGGCCACCCAGCAGGAGGCCGAAACATTCGGAAACGGCTGGCGCGCCCGCGCTTTCCGCGACGTCGAGTCCCGGCTCACCGACCGCGGTTTCCCGTGCGTCTTCTCCAGAAACGCGTTCCGGAAGAGGCTGCTGCTGTTCGCTTTCGCGGAGGACGCCGGACCGGACGCCATCGCGAGACTCGGCGGCGAACTCGCCGATTACGTCGAGCTTTCCCTGAATTGGAACGGTCATCTCGACACCGCGTACCCGTTGCTGATCGTGTTTTCGCCCGCGGCGGTGTCCGCCGGGTCGGTCGCCGGGTACCAGGCGTTCGGCTGGGAGGCGATCCAGCAACTGCACCGCGTCGACCCGGCCCCGTGGCCGGAGAACGTCGGCACCGACCCCGGCGAAAGCTCGTGGTCTATGTGCTTCAACGGGATGCCGTTGTTCGTCAACATGAGCAGCCCCGCGCACGAGGTCCGGCGCAGCCGCAACCTCGGCGAGCACTTCGTGCTCGTGATCAACCCGCGGGAGCGGTTCGACGTCGTCGCGGGCG
This sequence comes from Amycolatopsis sp. M39, assembly GCF_001651785.1. Lineage (NCBI taxonomy): Bacteria > Bacillati > Actinomycetota > Actinomycetes > Pseudonocardiales > Pseudonocardiaceae > Amycolatopsis > Amycolatopsis sp. M39. Next base: position 7,502 of record NZ_LWSF01000004.1, on the reverse strand, counting down.
ACACCCCGAGCGGCCGCAACGTCCGCGGCAACATCCGGGCGAGGATCGATCGCTACGACGGCGCCCCGCGCGCCCGCCAGCTCGGCTCCTACGGCGTCGCCGGGCTGGAATGGTGGCAGTACGGCCTGCCCGAGGAGGACGTCGACCGGACCGATACCTGCCCGTTTTCCTTCCGGGAAAACGAAACCGCGCAGCCGGACGAGGCGGCGGCCCCTGCCTGACCGGAGCCATATCGACGACCGCGGCGCGGGAATGACCGGGAGCGCGGCAGCGGCACGGTGCCCGCCGGTCCGGTGGACGACGCACCGTGCTCGCGGCCAGCACCTGTTCGGCAATTCTCGCGACGCTGCCCGCCGGATTCCGGGCGTACCCGGCCTGCGTGGTGCCGCGGATCGACGCGTACGGCGATTTCCCCACTCCGCATACCACGGAATCGGGTCACCTCGACGGACTGCTGCCCCGCGAGATCTTCGAAGCGATCGCGGCCGTCGAACATCCCGGTCTTGAACTGGCCGAGTTCGCCGCGTCCGGTGACGAACGCACTGACGCGCACGTGGCTGAGTCCATTGTGGCCATGATCGCGCCGGTGCGCTGAACCAGCGCGGGACGGCCCGGCTGGTTCAGCGGTGCCGCTGCGCGGCCGGACTGCCCCGCGAGTCGAGCGCGGTCGGCGAATCCGGGCACCGGTAAGGCTGTTGCCGACCTGGTGCCCGACCGGGCAGGATCGGTACCGGCGAGTCCGCCCGATGCCGGTGGTATCCAGCGCTGGGCGCAGGGAGTGCTCCGGCGGCGGGGGAGAGGTTCCGATGATCGACGACCCGGTTCTGCGGCCCGTCGGTGCTGTGCGGCGCGGAGGCCGGGCCGCCCCAGCGCTCCCCGGGGCGGAGGCCGCATGACCGCCCGTGCCGTCCCAGCGCTCCCCGGGGCGGAGGCCGCATGACCGCCTGCGCCGCCCCCGAGCGCGCGACCTCGCTGCGTCCGGCGCTCGTCCTCGCCGGCGTCCTGCTGATCGCTGTGAACCTGCGCGCCGCGATCACCTCTCTCGGCCCCGTTCTGAGCTTCGTCCAAGCCGACCAGGGGCTTTCCTCGGTAGCCGCGTCCGTCTTGGTCAGCGTGCCGCTCATCGCGTTCGCCGCGTGCTCCCCGATCGCCCCCAAGGTTGCCGCGAAGCTCGGCCTTGAACGCGCGCTCGGCGCGGCGGTGCTGCTGCTCGCGATCGGGATCCTGGTGCGCTCGGCTCCGCCGCAGGTGTTGCTGTGGACTGGAACGGCCCTGCTCGGGGTCGCCATCGCGATCCTGAACGTCCTGCTCCCCGCGCTCGTCAAACGTGATTTCCCGGCCCGCGTCGGGCCGATTACCGGCACGTACACCGCCGTCCAGTCCGGTGTCGCCGCGATTGCTGCTGGGGTCGCGGTCCCGCTGGCCGGGCAGCAGGCCGGCGGATGGCGGCTTTCGCTGGGCGTCTGGGCGGGGCTCGCGCTCGTCGCTCTCGGGGTTTTTCTGCCGCAGCTGCGCCGTTCCGCCGCCGCACCGGCGCTCGTGCGGACGTCCGGTGCGGCGCGGCCGTGGACGAACGGGCTGGCCTGGCAGGTCACCGTGTTCATGGGGTTGCAGTCGCTCGCCTTCTATGTGCTGGTGACCTGGCTGTCTTCGATCGAGCACGCCGCGGGGATCAGCTTGGTGACGGCTGGGTTTCACCAGTTGCTCTTCAATCTTTCCGGTCTGGTTGGCAGCTTGGTCTGCTCCGTGTTGATCCACCGGCTGCCTGATCAGCGTCCGATTGCGATCACGGGATCGTCGCTGTTGACGGTCGCGTTGACTGGGCTTCTGGTCGCGCCGGGGATCGCGGTGGTTTGGGCTGTCTTCGCCGGGTTGGCTGGCGGGAGCACGTTGGCGTTGGCGTTGTCGCTGTTTGGGCTGCGTACCAAGGATTATTCTGACGCTGGGGCGTTGTCCGGGATGGCTCAGTCTGCGGGTTATACGCTGGCGGCGCTGGGGCCCATCGTCATCGGGGCGGTGCATGACGCTGCTTCGTCTTGGAAGCCCGCGCTGGGGGTGCTGATCGTGCTGGCGCTGGTGCAGACGGTGTTTGGGGGGGTTGGCTTCTCGGCATCGGACGATGGGGTGAGTGGTCGCGTTCTCGTGGCACCCGAAGCCTGAGTGTGCGGTCCGGCCTGAAAGCCGCGAAGAGCCCTTCACGGACGGCGGCGTTCGGCCGGGCGAGGTTCGTCTCGGGGGTGGACAATAAAGTCATGATCAATGTCCTCGTCGCGTACGCGGGCAAGCACGGTGGCACCCGCGAGATCGCCGAAGTTGTCGGCGAGGAGTTGCGCGCGGCCGGGTTTGCCGTCGACGTGCGTGATGCGGGCGAGGCCGGCAGTGTCACGGCGTATGCCGCGGTGGTGGTCGGCAGTGCGCTCTACTACTCGCGGTGGCGGCCCGAAGCGGTGCGGTTGCTGGAGCGCAACACCGAGGCGTTGCGGGCGCGTCCGGTGTGGTTGTTCCACAGTGGACCGTGTGGTCCTGGCGCGAATTCAGCCAGGGTGAGCTTGCCCGCACGGGTGACGTTGCTGGCCGCTGCGATCGACGCGGGGCGCACCGAAACGTTCGGTGGGCGGCTTGATCCGGCGCTTGCGGAGGGCGTGCTGGAAAGGCTGATGGCGCGCGGCAGCCGGGCCGGGGATTTTCGCGACTGGGAGCGGATCCGGGCGTGGGCGCGGGACATCGGCCGCCGGGTGCACTCCCGTGTTCCGGTCTGAGCCTCAGGCCGAGCCGAGCACCCGCACCACCGTGGCCGAAAGCTCTCTTTCGGCTTCCTCCGTGGAAAGCCGTCCCGCGTCGACCTCGCCCGCGGCGGCGTGGCTGAGCTGAATGATCACCGTGACCAGCCAATCCGCCGGCGGACGACGGTCGAACTCCCCGGCGCGCTGCCCGCGTTCGACGATCGGCCGCAATCTCTTGGCGACTGGCTCGTGCTGCGAGGCGAACCGGCGCAGCAGCATCGGATAGCGCGAGGACGTCCGGCGAGCGGAGGCTAGCACTCGTAAGACCGCGTCGACAGCTTCCTCGGTGAGCCGGTCGAGCACCGCGGCCAGAAGCCGTTCGCGGGACGGGAAATGGGCGTACACGGTTTGCCGGGTTACGCCCGCCGCCGCGGCGACGGCTTCGACGCTCGCGTCCGGATCCGCTTCCAGCACGCGGAGCGCCGCGTCGAGTATCGCGGCGCGGAGTTTCACCATTTCTTACACATTGTCAAGGTTAGCTCGGACGGATACCTTACAGTGTGTCAGAGTTTATCCGCCGAACGCGGCGATCCCGGGGAGTTCACTTCGTTCACTGACGATCTGGTGCGCACCGACGAAGACGCGGCGGCAGGGTGCGGATCGACCGCGAGCGGCTGATCGCGCATTGCCTTCCGGTGCGGAAAACCGGCCGGAAAGCCGGATCGAAGTCCACGAGGCGATGGCCGAGGGCGACCGCATCGCCGCGCGGTACACGCTGCACGTTCGCCAGCCAGGAAAGGGAGATCGTGGTCGCGTTTTTCGGGCGGTTCACCGGGGACGGCCGGATGCGCGAGGCGCACCTGCTGACCCGTTCGGCGCAAGCGCCCGGGTAGCCCGTTTCATCCTTTTTCGCTGGGTATGTCAGGGGCCGGGGGAGTCCACATGCGACTCTTGCCTCTCCGCCGCACCGGGTGTAGACCAAGCCGGTGACCGAAAACGCAGCAGGGGGCAGGGAAAAACGCAAACTCAGCGCCGATCAGCGGAACTCGTTCCTCGCCGCGTGGCTCGGCTGGAGCATGGACGCGTTCGACTATTTCCTGGTCGTGTTCGTGCTCGCGGACATCGCGAAGGACAAGTCGTTCGGGGCCACGGCCACCCAGCTGGCGTTCATCACCACCGCGACGCTCGTCATGCGCCCGGTCGGCGCGCTGCTGTTCGGGTTGTGGGCGGACCGGTCCGGGCGGCGCATCCCGCTGATGGTCGACGTCCTGCTGTACTCGGCGGCGGGCGTGCTGTGCGCGGTCGCGCCGAACTTCACCGTGCTGCTGATCCTGCGGTTCGTCTACGGCATCGGCATGGGCGGTGAATGGGGCCTGGGCGCGGCGCTCGCGATGGAGAAGATCCCGGTGGAGCGGCGAGGGTTCTTCTCCGGGCTGCTGCAGGCCGGCTACTCCGCCGGGTACCTGCTGGCCGCGCTGGCGTACCTGCTGTTCCACACCGCACTCGGCCTGGAGTGGCGGTGGATTTTCGTGCTGAGCATCTTCCCGGCGCTGATCAGCCTGCTGATCCGGGCGCGGGTCAAGGAATCCGAGGTGTGGGAGGCGGCGCAGGAGAAGATGCGCGTCACCCGGACGTCGGTCAAGGACGTCCTGTTCAACCCGAAGGTGCTGCGCCGGTTCGGGTACCTCGTGCTGCTGATGACCGCGTTCAACTGGATGAGCCACGGCACCCAGGACGTGTACCCGACGTTCCTGAAGGCGACCGAGCACGGCGGCGCGGGCCTGAGCGCGGCGACCAGCACGTGGATCGCCGTGCTGTACAACGTCGGCGCGATCATCGGCGGGCTGGTCTTCGGCTCGCTGTCGGAACGCTTCGGCCGCCGGATGACGATCGTCGGCGCCGCGGTCCTCGGCCTGCCGATCGTCCCGATCTTCGCCGTCGACCACGGAGCCGGGATGCTCGCGCTCGGCTCGTTCCTGATGCAGATCATGGTGCAGGGCGCGTGGGGCGTCATCCCCGCGCACCTGACCGAGATGTCCCCGGACGCGATCCGCGGTTTCTTCCCCGGCGTCACCTATCAGCTCGGCAACCTGCTGGCCGCGCTGAACCTGCCGATCCAGGAAAGCATCGCGCAGTCGCAGGGGTACCCGGCCGCGCTGCTGTGGACGGTGATCCCGGTGCTCATCGCGGTCGCCGTGCTGACCTCCCTCGGGAAGGAAGCGAAGTCCATCCGCTTCGGCGGCGAAGGCGCGACCACCGCNCCGCGCCCGCCGGGACGTCCTGAGCTTTCTGCCCGCTGGGTCCAGGCGGCCTTGCCGTCGAACAATCGCCGATATATCGTGGGCATATCGGCGATTGTTCGACGGAGGAGGATGACATGACCAGGACCGCAGGCGGGGGACACCTGTTCCGGGGCTTCGGCGGCCCAGAACGCTTCGGCGGACACGGAGTGCCGTTCGGATTCGGCCGCCCCGGAGCGATTCACCCTGGCGACGGGGACTGCGGGGCGCCGTTCGGCAGGCCGGAGGCGCACGGCGACGGGCCCGGCGAGGGGAGGGGGCGACATCCGGGCGGGCCGGGGGAGGGGCCCGGGTGGCCTGGGGCAGGCGGGGAGCGTGGCTGGCCTGGGCGGTTCGGCGGCCTGGGAGCCGGGTTCGGCCAGCATGCGGTGTTCGGTGAACCCGGTGCCAGGTGTGGGCAGGCCGGGCTGTTCGGGGAGCCGGGAGTTGCCTTCGGCTGGCCCGGTCATGTGGGCTGGCCGGGCGAGCATCACGGCGGGCCGGGGGAACCTCAGGGACACCCCGGTCATGCGGGCTGGCCGGGGGAATCTCAGGGACACCCCGGTCATGTGGGCTGGCTGGGCGAGCATCAGGGCGGGCCGGGGGAACCTCAGGGACACCCCGGTCACCCGGGCTGGGACGCGGGTTGGCCGGGCGGGCATCCGGGCTGGCGTGGCGGGCCGGGGGAAACTCACGGACACCCCGGTCACCCGGGCGAACCGGGGGAGCACCACACGCACTTCGGCCGTCCGGGCGAGCACCGGGGCCACCCCGGTCGCCTGGGCCGGCCCGGCGGCGAGGAGGCCTGGGACGACACCGTGCTCGAAGCCCGGGGCGGCTTCCCGCCCGGCCTGCCGGGACCGCCCGGGCCGCCGCATCGGCCGGGATTTCCCGGTTTCCCTGGCTTCCCCGGCGGCCCGGGAGGGTTCTTCGGAGGTCCGCCCCGCGGCGGGCGAGGCCCGGCTCGCCCGGTGCGTCCGGCGGTTCTCGCCCTGCTGGCGGAGGAACCCCGCCACGGCTATCAGCTGATGCAGGAAATCCGCCGTCGCACGCATGACGAGTGGCGGCCCAGCCCGGGGTCCATTTACCCGATTCTGCAGCAGCTTGAGGACGAAGGCCTGGTCCGCACCGCGGAGGAGGGCGGCCGTCGCGTCGCGCATCTCACGGAAGCGGGGCGGGAGCACGTAGCGGGGCGCGCGGAGGAGTTCGCCGCGCTTTGGGAGTCTCCGGCTCGCGGCGAGGAGCCGGGTGCGGACCGCTTCGCGGCGCTGTATCAGCAGATCGGCGAGTTGGCCGGGGCCGCGGCGCAGGTCGCGCACACCGGCAGCGAGGCGCAGTGCGCGGAGGCGCGCAAGGTCCTTCGTGAAGCCCGCCGCCGGCTGTACGCGTTGCTCGCGGACGACGACTCCGAAGAATAAAACCCGCCGGTTGGCGAGTCCATTGTGGACTCGCCAACCGGCGGTCACCTCGGGGCACAACCGGAGGTGGTCCGAGCACGCGTGTCGGTTGTTGGACGGCGGCGCGGTGCGGCGGGTCCAATGCGGCCATGCCATCGTTTGTCCACCTGCACGTCCATACTGAGTATTCGATGTTGGACGGTGCGGCGAAGATCGGGCCTTTGTTCGCGGAGGCGGCCCGGCTGGGGATGCCCGCGGTGGGGATGACTGATCACGGGAACATGTACGGCGGGGACGAGTTTTATCAGACGTCGAAGAAGCACGGGATCAAGCCGATCATCGGGATCGAGGCGTATGTCGCGCCGGAGTCGCGGTTTCACAAGAAGCCGGTGTTCTGGGGGCAGGCGTCGCAGCGGGGGTCGGACGAGTTCGGTGAGGGCGGGGACGTTTCGGGTGGTGGTGCGTATACGCACATGACGATGGTGGCGGGGAACGCGACGGGGTTGCGGAATCTGTTCAGGTTGTCGTCGCTGGCGTCGATGCAGGGGTATTACCGCAAGCCGCGGATGGATCGGGAGCTGATCGCGGAGAACGCGGCGGGGATCGTCGCGACGACGGGGTGTCCGTCGGGCGAGGTGCAGACGCGGTTGCGGCTGGGGCAGCGGGAGGCGGCGGTTCAGGCGGCGTCGGATTACAAGGATATTTTCGGGGCGGGGAATTTTTTTCTGGAGTTGATGGATCACGGGCTTCCGATCGAGCGGTCGGTGCGGGAGGGGTTGCTGGAGATCGGGAAGCTGCTGGATCTGCCGCCGTTGGCGACGAATGATTCGCATTACGTGACGAAGGACCAGGCGGACACGCATTCGGCGTTGTTGTGCGTGCAGGCGGGGAAGACGTTGAACGATCCGACGCGGTTCAAGTTCGACGGGGACGGTTATTTCCTGAAGTCGGCGCGGGAGATGCGGGAGTACTGGGACAAGGAGGTTCCGGGGGCGGCGGACAACACGCTGCTGGTCGCGGAGCGGGTCGAGTCGTACGAGGACGTGTACACGCACAAGGACCGGATGCCGGTCTTCGACGTCCCCGCGGGCCACACCGATGCC
>NZ_LWSF01000003.1:347055-368623 GCF_001651785.1 Amycolatopsis sp. M39 | reverse complement strand
TTCGGGGTGCCCCACGCAACCCCCACAAGCAATGTCGCCCCCAGGCGACGAGCCACCCGTCACCCCACCGTCGTCAACGGCGCCCTTCCCAACTTCAACGCCAACGAATCCAACTGCCTCCGCACCGCCCCCGGCAACGGCACCCCCAACGCCCGGCACTGCTCCAAATACTGAGCCTCCCGCCACCCGGGGTACCGCACCGGCGCACCGCCCTCCCACCCGAGCATGCTCCCGAACACCGCACTGGCCGCCCGATAGAACCCATCCGCGCTGCGCAACGTCGTAGGCGCGATCGCCAGCACCAGCAACCCCGTGTCATGCTCATGATCCGCGACCCCGGACAACACCCCGGCCAGCACGTCCACCATCAACGCGAACCCGGCGAACTGCGGGTTCCGAGCAGTATCAGCAAGATCAACATCCAGCACGAACTCCGGATAAGCCCCGGCAGGCGCAGCCATCCCCAACGGATGCACCGGCTGATCGGCATACCCCCCAGCCGCCATCACCATGCCGATCATCCCGTGCGGCAACGCCCGCGCCGCGTGATGCCCGACCCGTCCGAACGGCCCGACCCCGCGCAGCGACAGCAGCCCGACGCCAAACCGCCCAGCCCGCTGCACCGCCCGATCCATCGCGTCACCGACCGCCCACAGCCCCGACGCCCGCCGGTAATCGATGAGCGCCGCAGCCCCACGGTCGGCAATCAGCAACGGCTGCGCACCAGGACTGACGAACCCGCTTTCGATCGCGGGCAGATGCACCCGGGTCAACTCCCCGACGCCGGTTTCGGGCGCGCCGGTGAGATCGCCGTGGCACAACGCTTCCGCGGCCGGACGCGCACGCTCCTCGGGAAAGCCTTGTGCCATCAGGGCAGCGGAAACGAGCGTGACCAGTTCGTCGGCGGGAACACGGTGCCAGGCCTGCTCGGGAATCGGGGTGTCGGCGGGAACTTCCGGAACGGGGCGGCTGAGCCGGGGAGCACGCGGTCTGAGGGGCACTTCATCAAGGTTGCCGGGCGATCTCCGGCCCCGTCAACGAGGTTGGCCCTAGAGTGTGATGCGGTCAGCCGCAGAGACGTACCCTGAGGCACATGTGCCGAAACATCACGACGCTCCGCGGCCTGCAGCCCGCCGCCACCACGGACGAGATCGAAGCCGCGGCACGCCAGTACGTGCGCAAAGTGACCGGGGTGCAGTCCCTTTCGGACGCGACGCGCGAACCGTTCGAAGCGGCGGTCGCCGAAATCGCCCAGATCACCGCGCGGCTGTTGGAAGAACTCCCGCAGCGCCGCCAGCCGCCGGCGACCGTGCCGCCGCTGCGCCGCCCGGAGGTCCAGGCGCGGATCGCCCAGCGCGAGGCGAAAAAAGCCTGACGCCGCAATCACTCCACTTCTTGCCCGGGAAACCTCGGCTTGATCTCCTGGTTGAGGTAGCGCCCCGGGCTCTCGGCGGCCATCAGCTCGCGATGCACCCGCGCGGGCACGAGGTGGTAGCGGTAGACACCGCCGTTGCGGAACCCGATTTCCAGCACCGACTTCGCGGCGTCGTAGCCGACGTCGCGAATGACGGAAGACTCCACGGGAACCCGGCGCACAGCACGGACAGGATACCCGCGCGGACCCGAAAACGGCCCCGGTCTCCCGCGGGATGCGCGGAATCCGGGGCCGGACACACGAGGCGTCAAGCGGAAGCGGAGGGATTTGAACCCCCGGTAGGTTTCCCTACGGACGCTTTCAAGGCGTCTGCATTCGGCCGCTCTGCCACGCTTCCTTCTAGGTCAGGGTATCGCGCCGTCCTTCGACGTCGTCCAGGTGTTCGAGGACTCGGGTGAACACCGTGGCCACCGCGGTCTGCTCGTCGGGAGTCAGCAGGTCGATCAGGTGCTCGCGGGCGCCGCGCACGTGCGTCGGCGCGGCTTCGTCCAGCACGCGCTGGCCCGCATCGCTCAGTTCGGTCAGCACGCCGCGTTTGTCTTCCGGGTCCGGGCGGCGGGTGACCAGCCCGGCGATCTCCAGTTTGCCGATCTGGTGCGACAGCCTGCTCTTCGTCGAGCCCAGCTGCCCCGCCAGCTCCGTCATCCGGGTGCACCGGTCGGGGGCCAGGTTCAGGCACACCAGGACCTCGTAGTCGGCGAGCGAGATGCCGTGGCTTTCAGCCAGTTCGCGGTGCAGCCTCTGGCGCAGCCGCAGCGACGCGACGATGTAAGCCCGCCAGGCGCGCTGCTCGGCCGGGTCGAGCCAGCGCACGTCCTGGTCATCGCTCATGTCCGGAAGCGTAGAAGGCCGGTTTTGCCCCCGTCGTTTCGGCCTGCCGTGAAATGTGCGGTCGAACTTCCCCCAATGGAGGGTTACGAAAAGGTTGAGACTCGGCGCGAAGAAGCGCATCCTCGGGGGACAGCGGAGGGACGACGAGGATCCCGGAGCGCGCCGAAGGGCACGCCGGCCCCGGTCTCCCCCCGGGAAGGGCCAGGTGGTGGCATGGCAGGTAGTTCCCGCGGTTGACCGCCCGCTGTGACCCCGCGATCGGCACGGCCCCGTTCCGGTTCGGTCGCGATTGCGAACAGCACGAGCACCTTGTGCGCTCCGCCATCGGCTACGCGCACCGGCGTCACCATTCCGCTGCTTCTCTTCGCGGCCTCGGCACCGCGAAGGCAGCGCCGGACGCCAGCCCGCCGGTGGCCAACCGCTGTCAACGAAACCTCGGTAGTACCTGGGTGCGGCCCCCAGCACGGGGCCGCACCCAGCCTCGTTTCCAGGTTTGCGGCTACCCTTTCCGCGTGCGATTCGACGACAACGCGGATCTGGACGCCTCTGAGATCCAGGACATGCGCGGCAGCGGCGGAGGCGGCGGCATCGGCGGCCGCGTGGCCATGGGCGGCGGCGGACTCGGTCTCGTCGGCCTGGTCATCTACTTCCTGTTTTCCCAGTTCGGCGGCGTTCCCAGCACCGGGACCTCGCCCGCGGCGGGCGGGATCGGGCTCAGCGACGTCCAGTCCGGGCAGCAGGTGGACGCCGGCACGCTCGCGAAGAAGTGCAAGACCGGGGCCGACGCGAACCGCGACCACGACTGCGCGATCGTCGCGATCGTCAACTCCATCCAGGACTACTGGACGCAGGAGTTCTCCCGTTCCGGCCAGACCTACCGCAAGGCGACGACCCGCTTCTTCACCGGCGGCGTGCGCACCGGCTGCGGCGGTGCGACGTCGGACACCGGCCCGTTCTACTGCCCGGCCGACTCGTACGTGTACATCGACCTGTCGTTCTTCAACGAGCTGAAGACCCGCTTCGGCGCGCAGGGCGGACTGTTCACCGAGGCCTACGTGCTGGCCCACGAATACGGCCACCACGTGCAGAACCTCACCGGCACGTCCCAGCGCGGCACCGGCACCGGTCCGACGTCCGGTTCGGTCCGGCTGGAACTGCAGGCCGACTGCTACGCGGGCGTCTGGGCCAATCACGCCAGCACGACCCCGACCAGCTCCGGGAAACCACTGGTCCAGGACGTCACGCGGGACGACATCTCGCGCGCGCTCGACACCGCGTCCCGGATCGGCGACGACTACATCCAGAAGAACCTCGGCAACGGCCACGTCGACAAGTCGAGCTTCTCGCACGGCACCTCGGCGCAGCGCGAGAAGTGGTTCACCACCGGGTACCGCACCGGCCAGCCCGCGAGCTGCAACACCTTCAGCACCAACGATCTCGGCTGACCCGGGATACAGTCGGGCGCATGCACGCGATCACTATCCGCGAACCCGGTGCCCCTGACGTGCTCGAATGGACCGAGGTCCCCGAGCCGGAACCCGGTCCCGGCGAGGTCCTGCTGGACGTCGCGGCCAGCGCGGTCAACCGCGCCGACCTGCTGCAGCGGCAAGGCAACTACCCGCCGCCGCCAGGCGCCAGCGACATCCTCGGCCTGGAATGCTCCGGCACGATCGCCGAACTCGGCGAGGGCGTCGAGGGCTGGCAGGTCGGCGACGAGGTCTGCGCGCTGCTCGCCGGCGGCGGGTACGCCGAACGCGTCGCGGTCCCGGCCGGACAGCTGCTGCCGGTGCCCGCCGAAATCGAGACGGTCACCGCGGCCGGGCTGCCCGAGGTGGCCTGCACGGTGTGGGCGAACGTCGTGATGCACGCCGGTCTCGGCGAGGGCCAGGTCCTGCTGGTGCACGGCGGCGCGGGCGGCATCGGCACGCACGCGATCCAGGTGGGCAAGGCGCTCGGCGCGACCGTCGCGGTCACCGCGGGTTCGCCCGAGCGGCTCGAACGCTGCCGCCAGCTCGGCGCGGACATCACGATCAACTACAAGGACCAGGATTTCGTCGAGGTGCTGCGCGCCGAGACGAAGGGCGCCGACGTCATCCTCGACAACATGGGCGCGAAGTACCTTGACCGCAACGTCGACGCGCTCGCCGCCGACGGCCGGCTGGTCATCATCGGCATGCAGGGCGGGATCAAGGGCGAGCTGAACATCGGCAAGCTGCTGGGCAAACGCGCGAGCGTGTTCGCGGCCGGGCTGCGGAACCGCCCGCTGGACCAGAAAGCGGCGATCGTCGCGGATGTCCGGGAACGGTTGTGGCCCTTGGTGGAACAGGGTTCGGTGCAGCCGATCGTCGGCGACGTGGTGCCGATGGCCGAGGCCGCGTCCGCGCACCGGATGCTCGAGGAGGGCAGTATTTTCGGGAAGGTTCTGCTGGCCGCGAAGTCCTGAACTCGTGCGCGTTTGTCGCGGTTCTCACCGGGATAAACGCGCACGAGGGGGTCAGCGCAGTTCTTCGAGCACCCGCACCAGCTGGTTGATCTCGAACACGTTGGAGTAGTGCGCGAGCCCGATCCGCACCGCTCCGCCGACCTCGCCGACGCCCAGCGACGCGAACACGCCGCTGGTGCCGTCGTCGGCGAACGCGCAGAGTCCTTGCGACGCCAGGTATTCCGCGACCTGGGACGCTTTCGCGCCTGCCACGGCGAACGCGAGGGCGGGGATCCGGCGCATCGCGTCGCCGATCACCATCACGTGCCGCAGCGAGCGCAGTTCCGTGGACAGCTGCGCGAGCAGGCCCGCGTGGTACGACTTGGCCGAGCCGAGCGACGTCACGAGACGTTCGCGGCGGGAACCGGTCGCGGCGTCGTCGAGGCCGGCGAGGTAGTCGATGGACGCGACGACCCCGGCCAGCAGCGGGTACGCGTGCGGGCCGAGTTCGAGCCGAGCCGGACCGGTGGCGGCCGGGTCGAGCGACANGACACCGACGAAATGCGTTCCAGCAGTTCCAGCTCGCGGAACACGAGCGCGCCGACTGCCGGTCCGCCCCACGAGGGAGCGGAGACGACCAAGACGTCGGCACCGAGTTCTTGCAGGTCAAGCGGGACGAACGGGGCAGCGTAGGTCGCGTCGACCACCACCAGCGCGCCGACGCGCTTGGCGAATTCGATCACCGTCGGCACGTCCGGCCGGGTCCCGACGGACCCGGACGCCAGCGTCACCGACACCGCTTTCGTCCGCGCGGACACGAGGTTCTCGTACTGCCACGCGGGCAGTTCGCAGGTCTCGATGTCGATCTCGCTCCAGCGCACGACCGCGCCGACGCGTTTCGCGGCGCGGCGCCAGGGTGCGATGTTGGCCTCTTCGTCGAGCCGGGAGACGACGACCTCGTCGCCGATCGTCCACCGTTCGGCGAGCGCGTCGACGAGCCTGCGCAGCAATACCGGCGCGCTCGGGCCGAGCACGACGGCAGCCGGGTCCGCCCCGACCAGATCAGCCACGGCCCGGCGGGCCGCGGTGACGATGCTTTCCGCCCGCTGGGAGGCCGGAAATGCTCCGCCGGGCCCGGACACCGGTGCCCGCATAGCCGTCGAAACGGCCGAAGCGACCTGTTCGGGCACGAGCATTCCGGCGGCGCCGTCGAAGTGAATCCAGCCGTCGCCAAGCGCGGGGAAGAGCCCACGGATACGAGCGACGTCGAACGCCATGGGGACACCGTACGGACGTGCGGTTTCGCGGTTGCCGCGGGGTTGGGCAGAACTGCCCGAACGGCCGCTAGGCTCGGGGCAGGACCGCCAACCGACGGGGATGGAGCATATGAGCGAGCCGAACTTCGGGGGAACGGGCGCAGCCGGGGACGCGGACGCGCCGCGCGTGGTCGTCGTCGGACCGGACGGCGTCCCGGTCGGCACCGCGCACGCCGCACCCGAGGGCGAGGAAAACGAGTCCGTCGGCGACCTGGTCGAAGAACCGGCCAAGGTGATGCGCATCGGCACCATGATCAAGCAGCTGCTGGAGGAGGTCCGCGCCGCACCGCTGGACGACGCCAGCCGCAACCGGGTCCGCGAGATCCACCAGACTTCGGTGCGCGAACTGGAGGAGGCCCTCGCGCCCGAACTGCGCGAGGAGCTGGAGCGCCTGGTGCGCCCGTTCACCGAGGACGAGACGCCCTCGGACGCGGAACTGCGGATCGCGCAGGCCCAGCTGGTCGGCTGGCTGGAGGGGCTGTTCCACGGCATCCAGACCGCACTGTTCGCGCAGCAGATGGCGGCGCGGGTGCAGCTGGAGCAGATGCGCCGGGGCCTGCCCGCGGGCTCGTCGGGATCTGTTGGGCAGCCGGGTGAGGGGCACGGGCACGGGATCACCGGGACTGGGCAGTACCTCTAACTTTCCGCGGAGAAGAACGCTCGAAGATCACCGATCACCAGGTCGGGTTCTTCGAGCGCCGGGAAGTGCCCGCCGCGCGGGAATTCCGTCCACCGCACGATCCGGTCGGTGCGCTCGGCCAGGTGCCGGAGCGGAAGCCCGATGTCGTCCGGAAACACCGCGACGGCAGTCGGCACAGCCGACTCCGGCAGCGGCGCACCCCACTGGACGTCTTGGTCGGCGTAGATCCGCGAGGACGAGGCGGCGGTGCGGGTGAACCAGTAGATGGAGACGTTGGCGAGCAGATCGTCGCGGTCGATCAGGTCGTGGTCGGCATTCGAGAAAGCCCGGAACTTCTCGGCGATCCAGGCCAGCTGGCCCGCCGGGGAGTCGGTGAGACCGTACGCAAGCGTTTGCGGCTTGGTGGACTGGATCATCGCGTAGCCGACGCCTGTGCGCTGAAAGGCCTGTGATTTCTCCAGCGAGCGCTGCCCTTTCGCCAGCTCGTCCCCGCTGAGCCCGGCTATGTCCGCCGCTTCGCGCGCTACCGCGGAGGGCAGCATCGTCACGTGCGCGCCGATGATCCGCTCGGGGAACTGGACGCAGAGTTCGCGGGAGATCAACGCGCCCCAGTCGCCGCCGTGCGTGCCGAAGTTGTGGTACCCGAGGCGAGTCATCAACTCCGCCCACGCACGCGCCGTCCGCGCCGGACCCCAGCCGCGGTCGGGCGTCGGACCGGAGAAGGCGAACCCGGGCACGGAGGGAACGACGACGTGGAACGCGACGGCCGGATCGCCCCCGTACGCCCGGGGGTCGGCGAGGGGGCCGATGAGGTCGAGGAATTCGACGATCGAGCCGGGCCAGCCGTGGGTGAGCAGCAGCGGGACGGCGTCCGGTTCGGGGGATTTGAGGTGCAGGAAGTGGATGTTGGTGCCGTCGAGGGCGGTGGTGAACTGCGGGAAGCCGTTGAGGCGTTCTTCCTGCGCCCGCCAGTCGAAGCCTAGGCGCCAGTAGTCGACGAGGTCGTGGACTTCGGACACCGGAATGCCCAGCTCCCATGCCGGGTCGTCGAAGGCGTCGGGCCAGCGGGTGTCGGCGAGGCGGCGGTGGAGGTCGTCGAGGTCGGACTGCGGGATGCGGATCCGGAACGGGGTCTCGGTCATCCGGAAAAGCTAGTCGGGATTGAGGACCGTCCGGGTCCTCAATCCGCGCCGACGCGTCCTCGGAACGGCATCCCGTCCGTTCAGTTTCGAATCCGCCGCGCCCACCGCCGCCGCTGAGCGGGCGGCTCCTCGTGCACCAGCGGCTCCGGTTGCGGCTCCGGTTCCGGCTCCTCTGCGACCGGGCGGACGACTGGCGCGTAAACCTGTTCGGCGATCTTCCGCTTGCTGTTCTTGAACTCAGCCAGCGTCTCGGCCGCGTAGCCGCCCGCGGTCGGGCGGTCCGGGACCTGGGAGAGGTCTTCGAGCAGCGTCCAGTTCGATCCGAGCTCGGCCAGGGAGCGGTGCTTCGTGGCGTAGTAGTCCGGGTGGATGCTCACCGCGACGCCGGAGGCCCCGGCCGCGGCCGCCATCATGTGAATGTGGAATCGGGTGGAGATCCAGGTTTGTTCCGGCCCGACGGGAAGACCGTGCGTCCAAATGTGCGAAAACGGATAAAACCGCGCACCCGGCAATTCGCGCTCAAGCAACGAAAAGACTTCGCGATCGACTCGGGGCACACCCTCGACGACGCCGATCTTCGCCGGGTCCGTCTTCCATGCGCGCAGCATGGAAAGCACCGCGCCGGCCACCGCGCCGATACCGACCTCGACCAGGTCGGACTGCAGGCACAGCATCACTTCGGGCAGGTCTTCGGAGCGGTCGTACCGGTCCGGCCCGGTGGCGAGAAAGGCGTCGTCCAGGCCGATCGGCCTGCCCAGCAGATCCGCTGACGCGCCGTCGCGGACCTCGACCACCTCGAACCGGTCGGCGAGCGCCTTCAGCAGCGGGACCGAACCTTCGCAGACGGGCTGCAAGCCCTGTCCGGTCATCGCCGCCCGGCCGCCGGAACGTTCGACCGCGGCGACCGCGCCCGCCAGCAAGCCGATCTGCTTGGGCCACAGTTTGTTGATGTATCCACCGCCGACGACGTGCACCACGTCGGCCTTCGCCAGCAGTTCGACGCTGTGGTGCAGGCGCGGCATCATGCCCGGGTTGTGCACCGCGTCGCGCACCCAGGCCGCGGCGCGCCACGGATCCTCGTCCGGAGCCTCCCAGCACAGCCGCCACAAAGTGTCGGTGAACTTCGCCCGCGGATGAATGCCGTCGAGCAGGACACTCGCCGGCCCCGGCGAGTGAGTGTCCACCCACACGTCGGCGTCCGGGGCTGTCTCCGCGAGATAACCCAGCCAGCCAGCGGTGATGAGTTCGTCACCGTAGTTGGGGTGGCCCACAGGTGCGACCAGGTGATACTGCGCACGCGAAGAAACAGACTCCGGGTGCGAAGTGCTGATTTCGGGGACCGGCATTGGCTTATCGTAACGTCGCGCACACTCTGTCAGTCAGCACGGGTGAGAAGGACTGGAGCGGCCGCGCGACGGGTCGGGCCTAGCCCGCCGCGTCCCATCGGTACCCTCGTCCACGTGCATGCCACCAGCACGGTTCACGCAGCCGAACCCGATGTCTCGACTCCGGTTCCACCGTCGTCGGACAGCAAGACGTTCGGGCGTGCGATCGACGACATCAAGACCGGTTTGGCCTCCCGCGAGCTGTGGACCCATCTCGGCTGGCAGGACATCAAGCAGCGGTACCGGCGGTCCATCATCGGGCCGTTCTGGATCACCATCAGCCAGGGCGTCATCGCACTCGGTCTCGGCCTGCTGTACTCGCAGCTGTTCCGGACTCCGATCGAGGTGTTCCTGCCCTACCTCTCCACCGGCTTCATCATCTGGGGCTTCATCCAGGGCTGCCTCACCGAAGGCATGGAGACGTTCATCGCGAACGAGGGGCTGATCAAACAGGTCCCCGCGCCGATCAGCGTGTACGTGCTGCGCACGATCTGGCGGCAGACGCTGCTGCTGGCGCACAACATGATCGTCTACGTCGTGCTGCTGATCATTTTCTTCTCGGCGCTCGATGCCCCGTATTCCCTCGGGACGAAAGACGGCGTGTGCGTACCGGACAAGTTCTGCCACCCGGGCCTGAGCTGGAACATTTTCCTCGCCATTCCCGGGTTCGTGCTGCTCGCGCTCACCGCGGGCTGGGCGGCGCTGCTGCTGGGCATCATCTCGACCCGGTTCCGCGACATTCCGCAGCTGATCAACTCGCTGATCCAGCTGATGTTCTACGGCACCCCGATCGTCTGGCCGGTCGACCAGCTGCTGTCCGGCGGCGCGCGGGACGGCGCGTCGTGGGCGCTGCCGATCATCAAGCTCAACCCGCTTTACCACTACATGCAGGTGGTGCGGTCGCCGCTCATCGGGCAGGCGGTGAGCTGGACCAGCTGGGTCGTGGTCGGCGGCATCACCGTCGTCGGATGGGCGCTCGCGCTCCTCGCTATGCGCAATTACCGGTCCCGCGTCTCGTATTGGGTGTGACAGATGGTCAGCATTGACGTCCACAACGCGTACGTGGACTTCCCGATTTTCGACGCGAAGACGCGTTCGATGAAAAAGCGCGTGCTCGGCAAGGTCGGCGGCAAGATCGGCACCGAGCAGAAGGTGCCGATCATCGAAGCGCTGCACGACGTGTCGGTCCGCCTCCGCGAGGGCGACCGGGTCGGTCTCGTCGGGCACAACGGCGCGGGCAAGTCCACGCTGCTGCGGCTGCTCGCCGGGATCTACGAACCGACCCGCGGGTCCTCGCGGATCGTCGGCAAGATCGCGCCGGTGTTCGACCTCGGCATCGGCATGGACCCGGAGATCTCCGGCGAGGAGAACATCATCATCCGCGGCCTGTTCCTCGGCATGAGCGCCAAGGAAATGGAAAAGCGGGTCGAGGACATCGCGGAGTTCACCGAACTCGGCGACTACCTGCAGATGCCGCTGCGGACCTACTCCACCGGCATGCGGGTGCGGCTCGCGCTCGGCGTGGTGACCTCGATCGACCCGGAGATCCTGATCCTCGACGAGGGCATCGGCGCGGTCGACGCGGCGTTCCTCAACAAGGCCCGCGACCGGCTCAAGGACCTGGTCAAACGGTCCGGCATCCTGGTGTTCGCGAGCCACTCCGACGAGTTCCTCTTCGAACTGTGCGATTCGGCGATCTGGATGGACGAGGGACACCTCAAGAAGCAGGGTTCGCTGCGCGAGGTGCTCACCGAGTACAAGGGCCGCGACCCGTTCGAGAACATGAGCCAGGAAGGTCTCGAGCGCCTCGGCATCGAGCCCGCGACCACCACGAACGGCGGGGAATGATGACCGGCGAGACGCGAGAGCTGCCCGAGGGCGCCGTCGTCGGCGTGGTGGTCACGCGGCACCGGCGCGAGCTGCTCGCGGACTCGCTGAAGATCATCGCTGCCCAGACCCGCCCGGTCGACCACCTCGTGGTGGTCGACAACGGCCCGGACAAGTCCGCGCGAGATGTCGTGGAGGCCTACCCGCTGCCCTGCACGTACCTCCCGTCGCACCGGAACCTCGGCGGCGCGGGCGGTTTCGCGCTCGGCATGCTGCACGCACTGTCGCTCGGCGCGGACTGGGTCTGGCTCGCCGACGACGACGGCCGTCCGGCGGACGAGCACGTGCTCGAAATCCTGCTGGAGGAGGCCGAAAAGCGCGGCCTCGCCGAGATTTCCCCGGTGGTGGCCAACATCGACGCACCGGCGAAACTGGCGTTCCCGCTGCGCCGCGGCCTCACCTGGAAGCGCTCGTCGGCCGAACTGGGCACGGATTTCCTGCCGGGCATCGCGTCTTTGATGAACGGCGCGTTGTTCCGCTCGTCCACTTTGGACGTCACCGGCGTGCCCGACCTGCGCCTGTTCTTCCGCGGCGACGAGGTGGAACTGCACCGCCGCCTGGTGCGCAGCGGCCTGCCGTTCGGCACGTCGCTGCGCACGACCTACCTGCACCCCGACGGCTCGGACGAGTTCAAGCCGATGCTGGGCGGGAAGTTCCACGCGCAGGACCCGGAGAACGAGGTCAAGCGGTATTACACCTACCGCAACCGAGGGTATTTGCTGTCGCAGCCGGGAATGCGGAAGATCGGGGCGCTGGAAGTGCTGCGCTTCGGCCTGTATTTCGTGGGCGTGAAGCGGGACCCGAAGGCATTCGCGCAGTGGCTGAAGCTGGTGCGACAGGGCCGGGCGGAGAAGTTTTACCGGTACTGACCGGGCTTCTTGACAGAACCTGGACAAAGCTCAGGTTCGTTGCATCTCGAAGCGGCTGCGGAATACGTTCCGCGGATGCGGGAACCGGCCGAACCTCCCATTCGGGTTTTTCTCAGCTACGCGCAAGCTGACGACGTTGTACTCGAATTCATCAAGCCTTTCACGAGTCTCTCCGGCACCTGGTCTTCGCCGATCGCGAGACGATCGGCTGGGAAGAGAGCTGCTGGCGTTCTACAACGCGGCGGTACAACTTCGCGCCACCGGCCTGATGAAAGAAACCTGGACCGACGGACCCGGATCGGCAACCTGGCGCAAAACGATGACCGCGCTGGCCACTCAACTGGTCGAAGCCGTCACCGCCGCCGAGCAGGCGCTCTCCAGTACGCCGCTTCTTCCGGACACGACGACGCGCCCGGGGCGGCGAAGCTCTCGAACTCTTCCAGCAAGAAGTCGAGCAGACGATGCCGGAGGTGGCGGCCGAACTGCTGCCGTTCAGCATCGACTTCCAGAATCAAGCACGGAGGTTCGAGACGACGATCCTCAAGACCAATCAGATCATGCGTGCCCAACTCGAAGAGGAGCGTAAGTCCATCGGTTCGGTCGAGGAGTTCACCGCGCCGCTGGCGACCACGGAAGGAATACTGAACGATTTCTCGTGCAGATGCGGTCGCTGGGAAGCGATGAGCGCACCGCCGCGCAACTCGATCCAAGGGTTCCGCGACGGAGTCAGGGCGGTGAACAGCGCGCTCGGGATGATGCAGAGCTGGGTCGCCATCGCGGCCTAGCCCAGCCAGTCCGTTGTGGACAGTTCGCTCACCCACCGTCCACAACGGACCTCCAGACTACTCCCCGATCACCGGCGGCGCGGACCGATGCCCGCTGCCGAACATCTCGTCCTCGTCTTCGATTTCCATCACGAACGCGGGCTGGTTGAGGCTGTCGTCGTACGGGCGGGCTCCGAAGCCCATGCCCGGACGGGCCGGAGCGCCGCCCATTCCGCCGGCCGCGACATCGGCCGCTCCTGGCTCCATCGCGCCGTCGCCGGGGCCGAACGAGCCGCCGCCACGGCCGACCTTGCTCTGGTGTTCCTCGTCGGCGCCGAAACCTCCGCCACCACCGCCCATCGGCATGCCGCCCATGGGCATGGCACCCATGCCCGCGCCGGAGGCACCGCCGCTGCCGCCGCTCGGGGCGGCCTGCGCCGCGGCCGGTGCGGTGCCCGCCGCCGTCGTGCTGGGGTCCGGCAGCTGCTGGTGCACGGCACCGGTGAACTGGCTCGGGCCGCTGACCGTCGGAGCGCTGGCCGTGTGCCCAGCCGCAGCACCGCCGCCACCGGCACCCGCGGAAGCCGAACCAGCGTCAGCCACAGCGGGAGCAGGGGCAGGGGCAGGGGCAGCGTCGTGGTGCTCGGGACCGGTCGGCATCGCCACCGCGGCACCGCCGCCAGCGGCGACCCCGAACTTCGGCGGATGCCCGAAAGTCGGCTGCTTCGACCCGGTCTCGTGCAGCGAAGCGTCGTATTTCGACATCGTCTCCGCGGCCTGCTCGTGCGCGGAACGGCTGTCCTGCTGCTTCTTCAGGGTCGCGTCGATCTCATTGCTCATTTCGAGCGGGCTCGCGTGCGACCATTTGTCGAATTCCTCGGACCAGTCGAACGGGACCGCGTCCGGCATCGAGTGCTTCGCCGCCTGCGCGGCGGACGCCTGTTCCTCGACGATCCGCGCGGCCAGCTTCGCGTTCTGGCCATTCGCCTCGGCCCATTCGGCGAGGCTCACGAAATACGCCTGCGCACCGGCCGCTGCCTCGCCGCTCCAGGCGTGCGCGGCCTTCTTCACGGCCTCGCCCAGCTGCGTCGCGAACTCCTCGAATGCCTTCTGCACCTCGGTGTACGCGTGCGACACCGAGGAAACCTGCGCCACGTCGAGATTCGCCTCGACGTACGACTTCAGCTGCTGGTGCGGGTGCCCGAGGTAGTCGGCGTCCGACGGCGCGAGCCCCGGCTGCGGCGTGCTCATTCGGTGCCCTTCACGGTGCGGTGGGAGTCGATGGCCTGGCTCTCGTTCTCGGTGTAGACCCCGCCGGCGCGCGCGAGGGCCTCGTCGGCCTCCTTCAGGATCCGGCCGAACTGGTCCAGTACGTCCAGCGCCGATCCGGGCGCGTCGGCTCCGCTCTTGCGGTCGTGTTCGGCCACGGTGTGCCCGTACGGGTGGCTGCCGAGCTTCGGCGCGGTCGTCAGCGCCTGCGTCTGCGGCTTGAGCCGTTCGAGGCGCGTGACCATGTCGGTGAGCGCTTTGCGCAGGTCACCGAGCGCGTCGCCGTCGATGCTGAACCCGCCGGCTTTCGCGGTGCCGGCCAGCTTGTGCGTTTCGGCAGCGGCTTCGGCGATGCCCTTGGCGTTCAGCCCGCCTGCCGCCAGCGGATCAGTGCTCATGCGCCGGAGTTTACCGACGCGAGCCGCTCCGGTCAGGCGTTTGCCGAATAGCCTTCAAGCTGGGTGAACAGTTGTTGGGCCAGACGGGCATTGTCTGCCGGCGCGTAGGTGAGCCAGCGGTTGCCGTCGCTGGAATCGCGCGTGCTGAGCAGGTAGCGGCCGAGTTCGGTGTCGAACCACACGAGCGACGGCAGCGCCCGCTCGTGGCCGTTGCCCTCGCTTACGTACGGCGTGAACTGGCCGACTGCCAGCCTCGGCTTCTCGAAGATCCGCTGGACCGCCCGCAGTTGCGGATTGTGCGTGCGCGGGCCGCTGACCCCGGCGAACGGGTCGTACGCGTCGCCCCGGACCGGCTGCTTCGCCGGACGCGCGACGGTCACCGACTGCCCCGGCGCGGCGGGCGTAAGCGGTAGCAGGTCGACGATCGCCGGGACGATGCCGGTCGGGCGGACCTCCTCGAAGGTGAACATCCCGTCCCGCTGGCAGACGAGCACCGCGAACTGGCCATTGGACGCCACGCGCGCGAACAGCTGCTCCTCGCCGAGCTTGGCCGCCGCGGACACCGCGAGGCCGGGCTGGGCGAATGTGGCGAGCGCGATCTGGACGTCGTCGTCGACGGTTCCGCGCCGCAGCAGGCCACGTCCGTCGAGGTCGCGGAAGACGGCGTCGCGCACCGCGGCGCGTTCCTCGCCGGTGATGCCGATGTGCGGCACCACGAACGGCACTGGCGCGCGGCCGAGTCCGAGTTCGGCCAGCAGGAGATCCACCGCTGCCGGTGACAGCGTCAACGTGTACGGCACGACCCACCCCTAAATCCGGTCTCTCCCCGGCGAAACCGTAGTCCACTCCGCACTGTCGCGGCTATCGGCGCCAAGGGCGCGTCATCCGGAGCGTGGTGTTCGGATTCCGTTCATGAAGTAGGTGGTGCGACGGTCGTAGGCGTCCCGGGGAGGCGGTTCGCGGTGTTTGAGGGCGAGTGCGGTGTCCCGGAGCAGCTGGCTCACCTGGTGCCAGCCACCCGCGCTGGCTATTTCGCCGAATCGGGCCCGCTGTCAGCCGAGTTTCTCGGCCGCGAACCCCGCACCGTCGCGGACCGGTTCGCGGAAGCCGCCCAGCCCGCTTCCGCTGTGAGCGGATCCGCTGTCGGCGAACCGCTCTTGCCGCCGATGATCACCCGCTGCTGCCATGGATTCATGGCAGATCCCAAACCAGCACTGGTCCTGCACCTCTCCGCGGGCGGCGAGCCGCTGATCTTCCCGCTCACCGCCGACAGTTCCTCGGCTGTTCAGGAAAAGCTCCCCGACCTCCTGAAACACGGCGGCGTCCACTCACTGGAAACCCGGGACGGCAACACTGTTTCGGTAAATTTCGTCCACGTGGCCGCCGCTTACGTGGACGATCTGAGCCGAAAGGGCAAATTCGGCCTGTCCGTTTAGCGACGGGCGAGGGCGAGCAGTCCGGCGCGGATCTCCGGTCTGCTCGCGGCCACGAGCAGGAACGTCGCCTCGCGGACCAGCCGGCCGGCGTGCGCCCCGGCCAGCACCGCGCGGCTGCCCGTCGCGGCGGCGAGCGCGCCTGCTGAGCGGTACGCCAGATCGGCACCGGCCGCGCGGGCGGCCGGGAGCGTCGCCGGATCGGCGAGACCCGCGTTCAGCCGACGGCGGATTTCGTCCTGCTCGGACCGCAACGCCGTCGCCGTTTCCTCCTCGCCGGCCGCCTCGATCAAGCAGGCACAGCGCTCGGCGAGGCCAAGCGGCGCACATCCGTTGAGCCGCGAGGCAAACGTATTGCCAGCCACGAATTTGTCGTAGCCGACCTTGGCGAAAACCGATTCGTCCGGAATGAAGTGATTGTCGAGCTTCAGCCGTACGGTCGCGGTGCCTTGCGCCGCCATGAGCGTCAACGGCTCGGCGACCAGACTGTGCCCGACTATCGGCGACACCAGGGCGTTGACCACCGTGTCGCCGTCGCGGCCGGACAACTGCAGCAGGTCAATCGCGTCCCAGCCGCTCACGAACGGTGCCTCGCCGTCGAACCGATAGCCGCCGTCAACGCGCTGGACCCGCACTTTCGGCGGCGTCGGGATCACACCCGCGTACGCGACGCCCGCGCGCAGCCGTCCGCTGATCAGGTCCGGCAGATATCGCTCGCGCAGGTCTTCCCGGTCCGTCGCGGCCAGCCCGGCGACGAGACCGTGGTGCTGCAGCCAGGTGAACGCGGTGCTCAGGCACCCGCCGGCCAGCGCTTCGAGCACCCCGACCAGCTGATCGAGGTCCACCCCGGAATCCGGTGCGGCGAGACCGTAGAAACCCTCCTCGGCCAGCGTGTCGAAATGCGACCGCGGCACCACGCCCAGCCGGTCCACCTCGGCGGCCGCGGGAAACAACAGATCGTCGGCAAGAGCCCGCGCGCGGGAAACCAGGTCGGCCATGAAACCAAGCTACCCAAAAAGACAAAAAGGGCGTCCCGCCGAACGCGAGACGCCCTTTTCGGACCAGCTCAGTCAATCACAGCTCGTACAGCCGCTTCCAGTTCTCCCGCGAGGTGAGTTCCGGCATCGCGCGCTTGTACTGCTCCTGCACGTCCGCGCCTTCCTTGCGCAGCCGGTTGATCACCTTCGCGCCGCGCTTGGCGAGGTCGAACATCTTGACCTTGTCGTAGCTGCGCACGCGCACGCCTTCCTGCGACGCGTCGGTGACCACGGCGGTGTCGAACAGCGCGATGTGCCACCAGTGCGCCTCGTCGATCGGCACCGCGCCGAGCCCGAAGCGGCTGCGGCCGAGCGCCTTGTCGAGGATGCGCTTGATCAGCACGAGCCGCTGCATGCTCGGCCGCGGCGCGCTGTTGATGATGCCGATGTCGTTGGACGCGATGCCCGGCACGTCGGTGGCCTTGTGCCGCTTGGTCTCCGGGTAGGCGTCGCGGATCCGGCGGATCTCCTTCATCGCCTCGACGCCGCCGTCACGCAGGACCTCCGGGCCCTCCAGGAAGTCCTCGACGGCCTTGATCAGCGTCGCGGACAGCCCGTACTGCATGCCGAGCAGGTAGCGCACCAGCTGCGCCATGAGCACGCGCGAGAGCAGGTTCAGGTTGAACGGCGAGTGCAGCGCGGCGGTGATGATCGAGTTGCGCAGGTTGAAGTACCGGTGCCACTCGTCCCAGTCCTTCCAGTGGAAGTCCGCGTGCCACACGCCCGCACCCGGCAGGGTCACCGTCGGGAAGCCGTACTCGCGGGCCCGGTAGGAGTACTCCGCGTCGTCCCACTGGAAGAAGAACGGCAGCGGGTAGCCGATCGCCTTGACGACCTCGTACGGGATCAGGCACGACCACCAGCCGTTGTACCCGGCGTCGAGGCGGCGTTCCTGGCGGTTCGGGTTGCCCTCCTCGTCGACGCCGAGCAGGTCCGCGGTGGACAGCGAGTGCTGCACCGGCTGGCCCGGCTCCAGCGTGTTCAGCCGGGCGTACTCGGCGCCGACGTGCAGCTGGTTCGGGTGCAGCAGGTTGAGCATCTGGCCGCCGACGATGATCGGGTTGGCCGAGCGGTTGGAGAAGGCCGTCACACGGACGACGAGGTCCGGCTCAAGCAGCACGTCGTCGTCCATGAACAGCACGTTCGCGTGCTCGGTGGCGGTGTGCCCGGCCACCTCGTAGAGACCGCGGGTGAAGCCGCCGGCGCCGCCGAGGTTCGGCTGCTTGATGTAGTGCAGCTTCTCGCCGAGGTCCTTCGCGACCTGCTCGAAGCCCTCGCGCGATTCGACCAGGTCGGTGCCCTGGTCGGCGACATAGATGGCGTCGAGAGTGTCGAGCGAGGACACGTCCGCGGCGAGCGCCTGGAGGTTCTTCAGGCAGTCGTCGGCGCGGTTCATCGTGCAGATGGTGACCGCGGTCGGGCGGATCGTCTCCGGCGCGTCGACGGTCCAGCGGACCTGCTCGACCCGTAGCGTCTGGCCGCCCTCGGTCTCAAGGTCGAGCCACAGCGCGCCGCCGTCGTAGAACTTGTCCAGCTTGCCGGCCAGCTCGACCTTGACGCCCTTCGCGCCGGACACCTGCTGGGCGTCGACCACGCGCGCGTCGCCGAGCATGTCGGACGCGCCGAGCGACAGCAGCCCGTCGCCGGTGACGACGGCCTCCAGCTTCACCTCGGTCGCGGTGGTCCAGCGCTGCCAGTAGCTCGCCGGGAAGCGGCCGAAGTAGGTGTTGCCGGTGACCTTCGCGGACGGCTCGAGCACCACGCTGCCGCGCTCGCGCTGGGCGTTGCCCTGCACGACCTCGGCGTACATGTCCTTGCTGACGATCGGAGCCGGCCCGGCGTACAGCCCGCGCTGGGCCGTGAGCCTGCCTTCGGGGGCGTGTTCGGCGAACCGCGTCTGGCCTGCGGGGGCCGCCTCCGCGACCGGGGCTGCTTTACCGGGCATCGAACTCAGTTCTCCTTTACCGGCCGTACACGGAACACGACCCACTTGAGCATCACGAAATTGATCACAGTCGCCGTTGCCTGGGACACCACCCAGGCCAGCGTGGCCTTCCACCCCGACTCCGGCAGCACGTGCAGCATGAGCTGGTTCACGCCGACTGCGACGAAGAAGGTGACGGCATACAGCAGAACGAAGCTGCCGACCTGGGCGTTCCCGTCGCGCCGCCCGTCGGCGAAGGTGAAGCGCCGGTTCAGGAAAAACGCGGTCGTCGTGCCCACGACGAAACTGATCGCGCGCGCGAGGTCCACCCAGGGGGTGGCGTCCATGCCGACCGCTCGCAGCAGCGAGTACGTGCCCAGGTCGAGCAGGGCGCAGAAGCCGCCGATCACGCCGAACCGGATCAGCTGGCCCAGCAGACCGGGGCCCGCGGGCGCCGGCTGCGCTTGGTCACTCTGCGGTTCTGTAGCCACCACTTGGAATACCTTCTCGGCCTATTGCGTCAGTGTCCGTATTACCCACTTCGACGCTCGGACGCTTGTGCCTTGATGCGCAAAGTGTAGAAGCGAGCACTTCAGGGTCACGTTCCGGGCGGTGTTCGGCGTGGCTACCCTGGTCCGCGTGACCCAAGCACCCGAGACACAGCGCCGCACGCTCACCGGCTGGGGCCGCACCGCCGGGACCGTCGCCGACGTGCTGAGCACCCGCGACGTCGAGGCGATCGCTCGCGCCGTCGCCTCCGCAGGCCCGCGCGGGGTCATCGCTCGCGGGCTCGGCCGCTCCTACGGCGACCCGGCGCAGAACGCGGGCGGCCTGGTCGTCGACATGACCGTGCTCGACCGCATCCACTCGATCGACCCGGACTCCGGACTCGTCGACCTCGACGCGGGCGTCAGTCTCGACAAGCTGATGCGCGAGGCGCTGCCGTACGGCCTGTGGGTCCCGGTCCTGCCGGGCACCCGCCAGGTGACGATCGGCGGCGCGATCGCCAACGACATCCACGGCAAGAACCACCACTCGGCGGGCAGCTTCGGCAACCACGTCGTGTCGATGGACCTGCTCACTGCCGACGGATCTGTGCGCACCCTCACCCCGGAAGGCCCGGATTCGGAGCTGTTCTGGGCGACCGTGGCGGGGATCGGGCTCACCGGGATCATCGTCCGCGCCACCGTGCGGATGAAGAAGACGGAAACGGCGTACTTCTACGTGGACGCCGACCGCACCTCGAACCTCGACGAGACCCTCGGGCTCTTCACCGACGGTTCAGACCTCAACTACGACTACTCGATGTCGGTGCCGGACCTGATCTCGTCCGACAGCCGCCTCGGCCGCGCCACCTTCTCGCGCGGTTCGCTCGCGAAGCTCGACCAGCTGCCGCCGAAGCTGCGCAACGACCCGCTGCGCTTCGACGCGCCGCAGCTGCTGACGCTGCCGGACGTGTTCCCCAGCGGTCTGGTCAACAAGCTGACCTCGACCATGATGGGCAACCTGTGGCAGCAGACCGTGCCCAAGAAGGGCGCACGCGGCAAGATCCAGAACCTCACGCAGTTCTACCACCCCCTCGACATGCTGAGCGAGTGGAACCGCGGCTACGGCAGCAAGGGTTTCCTGCAGTACCAGTTCTCCGTGCCGTTCGGCGCGGAAGACCAGCTCAAGGGCATCTGCCGGGCCATCTCGCGCTCCGGGCACTACTCGTTCCTGAACGTGTTCAAGCGGATGGGCGACGCGAATCCGGCTCCGATGTCCTGGCCGGCGCCGGGCTGGATGCTGAGCGTCGATTTCCCGATCAAGAACGGGCTCAGCCGGTTCTGCGAGGAAATGGACGAGATGGTCCTGGACGCGAACGGCCGCCTCTACACCGCGAAGGACTCGCGCACCTCGCCCGAGACGTTCGCGAAGATGTACCCGCGGCTGGAGGAGTGGCGCAAGGTGCGCGCTTCCGTTGACCCCGAAGGCGTTTTCGCCTCTGACATGAGCCGGAGGCTCGCACTGTGATCGACGCGGTCGGTAACCCCCAGTCCCTGCTGCTGCTCGGCGGCACGTCCGACATCGCGCTGGCGATCGCGGAGAAGTACCTCGCGGAGAAGCCGCTGCGGGTCGTGCTGGCCGCTCGTCCCTCGCCGCGGCTGGAGGAAGCCGCGCAGCGCTTGAAGGATCGCGGCGCCGAAGTGTCCACTGTGGCCTTTGACGCCAACGACCTCGCGTCCCACCCGAAGGTGCTGGACGAGGCGTTCGCCGGCGGCGACATCGACGTCACGGTGGTCGCCTTCGGCCTGCTCGGCGAGGCCGAGGAGCTGTGGCAGGACCACGGCAAGGCGGTTGAGCTGGCGACGGTCAACTACACCGCCGCGGTGTCGGTCGGCGTAGCGCTGTCGGAGAAGCTGAAGACCCAGGGCCACGGCAAGGTGATCGCGCTGTCGTCGGTGGCGGGCGAGCGGGTCCGCCGGTCGAACTTCGTGTACGGCTCGACCAAGGCCGGATTCGACGGCTTCTACCTCGGTCTCGGCGAGGCGCTCGCACCGCACGGCGTGCAGGTGACCGTCGTCCGGTCGGGCCAGGTCAAGACCAAGATGACCGCCGGGATGAAGGACGCTCCGCTGACCCGGACCGCCGAGCAGGTCGCCGACGTCGCGGTCGGGGCCGCGCGCAAGGGCAAGGACCTCGTGTGGTCGCCGTCGGAGTTCCGGCTGGTGATGTCGATCCTTCGGCACGTGCCGCGGCCGATCTTCCGCAAGCTGCCGGTCTGACGTTTTTCCGGCCCGGCCTCCACCGTTCGGTGGATGCCGGGCTGACCAGCT
>NZ_LWSF01000003.1:296589-347024 GCF_001651785.1 Amycolatopsis sp. M39 | reverse complement strand
CCGATCTCGTCGCGCCAGTCGGCGGCTATTACCTGCTTCGGGCCTTCGACGTCCCGCCGGTGTGGGCGCTGCTGCTGAGCGGCCTGCCGCCCGCGCTGCGCGTGCTGTACACGCTGGTCACCCGGCGACGCGTGGACGGGATCGGCCTGCTCGTCCTGATGTTCCTGGCCGTCGGCCTGGCCACCACGCTGATGACCGGCGACGCCCGGCTGATGCTCGTGCGCGGAGCCTGGTTCAGCACACTGGCGGGCGTCTGGCTGCTCGCGAGCCTGGTCGTCGGCCAGTACCCGACGACGTATCAGGCCGCCCGCGCCCTGCTGCCCGGCCGCGGCTCCCGGCTGGACTCGGCCTGGGAAGAGCGGCCGTCGTTCCGCCGGACGTGGCGGACGCTGACCGTGGTGTGGGGCGTCGGCAGTTTGGTCCACAGTGGACTGAGCATCGGGATGGCGTACACCCTGCCGGTCGACGACGTCCCCGCGCTCGACGCGGGGCTGTCGATCGCGTTTTTCGTCGGACTGCAGGTGATCACGCAGATTCTGCTGATCCACGAGGGCACGCTGCGGCAGGTAATGCGCCCGTCCACAGTGGACTACTCACCGGGCAAGGGCTAATCCGGTTCCGAAGGCGGACGCAAGCCGTCCACGAGTTTCGCGGGGTTCACCCCGAGCCCGTCGGCGAACTTGAGCAGGTTGTGCAGGTTGATGTTGCGCAGGCCGCGCTCGACCTGGCTCACGAACGTCCAGTGCACTCCAGCCGCCTCGGCCAGCTGTTCCTGATTGAGCCCAGCATTGTTCCGGCACTCGCGCACGCGCTCGCCGATAATGCGCGCGGCAGCGGAGATCGGGGGCTTGGCCATGGTCAGGTAATCACACACGTCTAGCGCCAGCAAAACCAGAGCACAAATAATCAGAGTATTTATGTCCATAGCATTGATGTCTAGTCGTTGAGCACCTTTCAGAATCGCGTCCACCGCGGGTGATTGATCGGCTACCGTGCTACCTGTAACCAATTGCCGACACCAGCGTCGAGGGGGCACAGGTGTGGGAGGACACGGCGTTCACCGTCGCGAGCGGGCAGGCCAAGGCGACCGCGCCGGACGGCTTCGTCCTGGAGCCAGATGAGGCAAAACAGCTGCTCAGCAAGCTGATCGGGGTCAAAGAGAAGCTGGCGGAGATGCGCCGGAAGGCGATCAACCTGTGCGGAATGAAAGCTCCGGCGCAGGATCCGTCGACGCTCGCCGCACATGTGGCAATGGTCGGGGACGGCACAAGCGAACTAGGCGCCTACTCCTACGGCGGAGGTCACATCGACCTTCAGATCGCCTACGTCGATGAATTCATCCAGCGCATCGCGGAAGCGCTCGGCATGACAAAATCAAACGATCGCCAGCAGACGACCCTCATTAACCGAGTCGACCCCCAGGAAACGACCGAATGAACCTCCGCACGCCAATCGTCCTGCTCAGCTCCGCAGCCCTGCTCACCGCTTGTTCGGGCACCACCGCCGGACACCCGACGCCGGTGGCGAGCAGCAGTTCATTGCCGGGCAACGAGGTACCGCCCTACGGCGGCGCCCCCAAGGTCGAGGCCCCGCTGCCCGATTCCGTGCTCTCCGGAAGCGCGTGCGACGCGCTCAGCCCCCAGCAGATCCGTCAGGACATCGGCGAAGGCGTTACCGGCAAACCCGAAGACGGAGCTCTCGGCCCTAAATGCACCTGGTCGGATCACCAGGGCGGCTCCATGCTGACGATCTTCTACACGACCAAGCAACGAGAAGGCTTGAGCATCATCTACAAGCAGGTCAAGCCGCAGATGAAGCGTTTCGACGTGCTTCCGCCCATCCAGGGCTTCCCCGCCGTCGCCTACGACCCGAAGCCAGGCCCGCGAACAGATGGGTGCCAAGTAGCGGTCGGGCTTTCCGACACTCTCGAATTCGAGGTCGGACTTGACCTCGGCTTGTCCAACAGCGGCAAAGCTGACGCCTGTGACCTCGCGGCCGAGGTCACCGGGGACGTGATTACCACGCTCAAGAAGAAGGCGGGGCGCTGAAATGGGCTGGGTGGAATCCACCAAAGCGCTGCTCGACAGGTACCAGGAGATGACGGTGCCGATCGAGGAGATCGTCCCGCAGATCCAGGCAGGTCAGCCCGGCATCTGGCATGAAGGAAGCGACATCGCCAAGGAACTGGCGCGTGATCAGGAAGCGGTCAGCCAGGACGTCTCGGCGGTTCTCGGCGGACTCGAATCCGTCTGGAGCGGCACCGCGGCGGACATGGTCTCGCAGCGGCTGCGGACGGTGCGCTCCTCGATGACCAGTGCTCAGCAGACGTTCCACGACAACAGCGGCACACACGCCTCCGCGGCGTCGATGCTCGACAATCTACGCAACCAGATGACGCCCATGTCGGCCGAACCGCTCACGAACGCGCTGAAGAGCGGGAAAAACCTGTTCGACTCCGACGTCATGACCGAGATGCGCGACCACAACGCGGCCTCGGCCAAGAATCTCCAGCTCTATCAGGACTTCACCCACCAGACCCAGGCCAACTCGGGGCAACTGAAGTACGACTACGGCAAGATCAGCGCATACGACGGCGGCGTCACGGTCCACCATTCGCCGAGCGTTCCCGGTCCGGCCCATCCGCCGGCTGGCAAGTCGGCCCCCGGCGGTCAGTGGCCAGGAGGCAGCAGCCCACGCACGACTGGACCGGCCGGTCAAGTACCCAGCGTGAGCGGGACGAGCGGCCAGACTCCCGGGGTCAACGGGGGCCGCGGACCGTACAGCGGCAACGGCAATCCGGGCAGCTACCCGCATTCGCCGAATCCGGCGGACGCGACCAGCACCTCCAGCTACCTTGAGCCGACCGGTTCCGGCCAGTCTCGGTTCGCTCCTCCTGCGATCGCCGGGTACCAGCCCGGCGCCGCCGGTCCGAATTCCGGTGGGTCTGGCCTCGGCTATCCCTCCGGCATCGGATTCGGCTCGACCGGCGGAGGAAGCGAAGGCGCGACACCACCCCGCGGCCCAGGCGGCGGTTCCCGTGCCGGCACTGGGGAATTCGGCCCACGGGGCAGTGGCAGTGCCGGGACGGGCGCCCCGCGCGCAGGTGCGGCCGGCGAGCGCGGCATGCCCGGGGCCGGGATGAGCGGCGGCGGTCGCGGCGGCAAGAAAGAAGACGACGCCGAACACAGCCGCAAGTACGTCCTGGACACTGACGACATTTTCTCCGGCGAAGAGGCGACCGTCGATCCCGCCACCGGCCTCCGGTCGACACCGCCCACTCTCGGCGCATGACCGGACTGGATCCGGTGGTACGGCTGCCGACGGCGGTGTTGTCCGTGGTGTGGGACATGCTCGACCTCGGTGAAATGCATCCGATGCTCGACGGTAAGCGACTTTGGGTGCGAGACGGCGCAGACCGCCGGCTGCATGCCGAGACCATCGAGTACCTCGCGCAACTCGGGCTGGCACGCAACGAGGCGCCAACGCCGCGCTTGCGGGCGACCTTGCAGGTGATCGCATCCGCCGAAGGCGAATACTTCGCGCACTCGCAATTCAGCACCGGGACCGATCGCGGAGCACTAGTCGCGCGGCGCGGGACGGACGCGGTGGTGGCGGCCGTACAGGACGACGTGGTCGAACTCCGGCCGACTGCCCCGAACAGGCTGGCCACCGCGCTTTTCGACACGTTTCCGCAGCTCCCCGGCGCGCCGGTGCGCTCGGTGTCGGTCGCATCCGACGAAACACCGGACCCGTTCGACGAAAGCACCAGCGCCGAGTACCTCAACGCAGTACTGGATCAGCCCCGGGAAGCGGTGCACCAGTTGTACGTCGGTTGCCGGACCGGCGGCAGGCACCTCACCGGCGGCCCGATCTTCGCCGTGGACCTGGGAACCGGCCGGGTCCTGACCTACCGGACCACCGCCGGCCGGACCGAACTCATCTCCGGCACCCCGCGCGCGATCGTCAAGATTCTGAACGACGCTTTCGAGGCGCTCTGATCAGCCCAGCACGACCGGGCAATGCGGATTCGGCGTCTCCGCCAGTTCGATCATCTTTTCCAGCCGCTCGCGAGTGCGTTCGAGCCCGGAGATGTACTCGTCGAGCCGGGCCTTCTCCGCGCGCAGCCGAACGCGCGACTCCGGCGTGCTGACGCCCGCGTGCAGGCACGGCATCAGCTCGCGGATGGTCGCGCTGGACAGCCCGGCCGCGTAAAGCTGCTGGATCAGCCCCACCCACGACACCGCGTCCTCGCCGTACCGGCGCTGCCCGCCGGACGTGCGCGTCGACTCGATCAGGCCTTGCTGCTCGTAGTAGCGCAGCGAACGCACACTGACCCCGGCGCGCTCCGCCACCTCTCCGATCCGCATCCGAGCCTCCGTGATCCGCACCACAAACCCGAGAACCTGACATTGACGTCAGGATCCAGGATAGCCGTTGTCCCCTACCGACGGCTTTCCAGGAGAACCCCATGCAGATCGCAGGCTCGACCGCGCTGGTCACCGGTGCCGGACGCGGGCTCGGCACCCACTTCGTCCGCGCCCTGCTGGAGCGCGGCGCGGCCAAGGTCTACGCCACCGCTCGCCGTCCGGTCGACCTCGACGGTGCCGTGTCGCTACCGCTGGACGTCACCGATCCCGATTCGATCGCGGCCGCGGCCGCCGCCGCCCCGGACGTCAACCTGCTGATCAACAACGCCGGAATCGCGTCCTTCACCGACCTGGCGACCGGCGACCTGGACTCGATTCGGCGCGAAATGGAGACCAATTTCTTCGGCCCGCTGCAGGTCATCCGTGCATTCGCGCCAGGGTTGAAGAATGGCGCGATGCTGAACGTCCTGTCCGCCCTGTCCTGGGCGACCTACCAGGGCTCCGCGGGATACGCCGCGTCCAAATCGGCGGCGTGGAGCATGACCAACTCGGTGCGGCTGGAGCTGCTGGCCCAGCACACACTGGTGAGCGGCCTGGTCATGGCCAGCACCGACACCGACATGATGGCGGGCTTCGACATCCCGAAAAACGACCCCGCCGACGTCGTCCGCGCCGCATTGGACGGGGTGGAGGCGGGAGAGATCGAGATCATCGCGGACGCGGACAGCGCGACAGCGAAAGCCGGGTTGTCCGCGCACCCGACGGTGCTGTACCCGGCACTGCTGGGCGACTGAGGTCGAGCGGGCAGAGATTCTGCGTGAATGAGCCGCTCAGTTGCCTGTTCCGGAGCTGGTGCCGCCGCCGTTGCCGAACCCGGGGCCGTTGTTCTGGTTGCCGCCGTTCTGGCCGTCCGGAACGCGGTGGCGCTGGCCGGGACCGCCGTCGTTGAAGCGGTGGCCGCCCTGGTGCTGGCTCATGCCGGGGTGGTGTGTCGCGGCCATGACACCGCCGACGATGCCGCCGCCCACCGCCAGTCCCAGGACCCCCACCGCGACCAGTTGCGTGGCCCGGTGGGCGACGAACCGGCGGAAGCCGCTCTGCTTCGGCGGCGGCAGCGGCATGCCCCACGGGCCGGGTTGAGCGAAGTGGCCGGGCGGATTCGGCTGCTGAGCGGCCGGGCCGGCCTGCTGACCAGTCTGTTCCGCGGCCGGAGCGGGCTGGTCCAGTTGGCTGGTCCGCTCGGCGGGCGGCACTGCCTGACCGGGCCGCGCGGCCTCCCCGGCCGCCCCCGGCTGACCAGCCGAGCCCTTCCCGGAAGAGTCCCCGACCTGGCCGAACTGCTCGGTCGGCTCCTGCCCGGCAGGCTCGCCGGGCGAGGGGTTCTTGTCGTCGTTCATCGTCGGTCCTCCGGGCTGAGCGGGCGGGAGGCGGGGTGTCCCGGCTCCCACCCCCGAGGGTGACCTTCGATGCTGTGCAGAAGCTGAATCCCAGCTGTTTAAATCCGCGCGCCGTTCACAGGTAGAACGACAGGAACAGGGTCACGACCCAGGCCGCGCCGAGCACCTGCAGCACGCGGTCCTTCAGCGCGATCTCGTCGGGCGCGCCGGCGTTGCCGCCGTCCACGTCGACCGCGTAGCGGAGCACCGCGATGACGAACGGGACCATCGACACGACCGCCCACACCGAGTTGTGCTCGGCCTGGCGGATCTCGAACGCCCACAGGCAGTAGGACATGATCAGGATCGCCGCGGAGGTCGCCCACACGAAGCGCAGGTAGCTCGCCGAGTACTTCTTCAGCGAGGACCGGATCTTGGCTCCGGTGCGCTCGAACAGCATGATCTCCGCGTACCGCTTGCCCGCCACCATGAACAGCGAGCCGAACGCCGTGACCAGCAGGAACCACTGCGACATCGCGATGCCGCCCGCGACCCCGCCGGCCACCGAGCGCATCAGGAAGCCCGAGCCGACGATCGCCAGGTCCACCACCGGCTGGTGCTTCAGGCCGAAGCAGTAGCCGAGCTGCACGGCTTCGTAGACCGCCAGCACGATCGCCAGCCGCCAGTCCGCCGCGAACGACACGGCGAGCCCGGCGAGGAAGAACACGACGGCCGAGGCGTAGGCCACCGGGACCGGAACGATGCCCGCCGCGATCGGGCGGTTGCGCTTCGTCGGGTGGGCCCGGTCGGCCTCGACGTCGACCGCGTCGTTGATCAGGTAGACCGACGAGGCGGTGAGCGAGAACGCCACGAACGCGATCAGCGCGTCAACGACCAGCTCGGTCCGGTTCGTCGCCTTGGAGAAGGCGAAGAACGGCGCCGCGAAGACGAGGACGTTCTTCACCCACTGCTTCGGCCGCGCTGTTTTGATCACCCCGAGCACGAGACCCACGGGGCTCGGGCCCGACGCCGGGGCGGCCGGAGCCGGGGATTCGGTCTTCTCGACCTTCTCGGTCTCCTCGGCCACGTCGGTCTTCTCGGCAGCCGATTCCTTCGCTTCCGCGGATTCGGCCGTACCGGACGCGTTTTCGGTTCGCTCGTCGGTCGTTTCGCTCATCGCTTCTTGGTCAGCTTCCGTCGGATCAGACCGCCGACGACGCCTCCCAGGGCGGCTCCGGCCAGAACGTCTGTCGGATAGTGAACGCCGAGCAGCAGCCTCGAGGCGAGCATCGGCGGTACCAGGGCGGGGACCAGGTTACGCCCGGTCAATCCGGAGTAGAGCACCGCCGCCGCTGTCGTCGACGTCGCGTGCGACGACGGGAAGCTCAGCTTGCTCGGCGTGCCGACCAGAACCTCCACGCTGGGATGGTCCGGACGGCGCCGCCGCACGACGCGTTTCACGGCGATCGACGCGGCGTGCGCGCCCACCACTCCGGCCGACGCGACCAGCCAGTCCTTGCGCCGGTCGCGGTCCACCGCCGCTCCGAGCAAACCCAGCGCGAACCATCCCGCGCTGTGCTCCCCGAACAGCGACATACCCCGCGCGACCTGCACTGTGCCCGGCTTCTTCAGCACCTTCTGGGTGCTGGAGAGCACGGCCAGTTCACCGCGCGGGGTGTCCTTCTCAAGCATCAATCGACCCGTCCAGCGGTGCACCGTCGGTCAGGTGCGGGGCGATCTTGTTGTCGAACATCGACAGCGCCGACCCGATCGCCATGTGCATGTCGAGGTACTTGTACGTGCCCAGCCGTCCGCCGAACAGCACGTTCTTCTCGCGTGCCTCGGTCTTCGCCAGCTCGCGGTAGCTTTCCAGCTTCTCGCGGTTCTCGGCGGTGTTGATCGGGTAGTACGGCTCGTCGTCTTCCTTCGCGAAGCGGGAGTACTCGCGGAAGATGACCGTCTTGTCCTTCGGGTAGTCCCGCTCCGGGTGGAAGTGGCGGAACTCGATGATCCGGGTGTAGGGGACCTCTTCGTCGTTGTAGTTGACGACCGAGGTGCCCTGAAAGTCACCGGTCTGCGCGACCTCGGACTCGAAGTCGACGGTGCGCCAGGTGAACCGGCCCGCCGAGTAGTCGAAGTAGCGGTCGAGCGGCCCGGTGTAGACGGTCGGGGTGCCCGCCGGGATGTGCTCGCGGACGTCGAAGTAGTCGACGTTCAGCCGGATCTCGATGTTCTCGTGCTCGGCCATCTTCTCAAGCCACGCGGTGTAGCCCTTGACCGGCAGACCCTCGTAGGTGTCGTTGAAGTACCGGTTGTCGAAGGTGTAGCGGACCGGCAGCCGGTTGATGATGTTCGTGCCGAGGTTCTTCGGGTCGTTCTCCCACTGCTTCGCGGTGTACCCGCGGATGAACGCCTCGTAGAGGGGGCGGCCGACCAGGGAGATCGCCTTTTCTTCGAGGTTCTGGGCGTCCTCGGTCCGGAACTCGGCGGCCTGCTTCGCGATGAGCTCGCGCGCCTCGTCCGGCGTGTGCGACTTGCCGAAGAACTGGTTGATCAGGCCGAGGTTCATCGGGAACGAATAGACCTGGTCGGCCACCCTGGCGAAGACCCGGTGCTGGTAGCCGGTGAACTCGGTGAAGCGGTTGACGTACTCCCACACCCGCTTGTTGGACGTGTGGAACAGGTGCGCGCCGTAGCGGTGCACCTCGATACCCGTTTCGGGCTCGACCTCGGAGTAGGCGTTGCCCCCGAGGTGGTGGCGGCGTTCGAGGACCAGGACCTTCTTGCCCAGCTCGGCCGCGGCCCGTTCGGCGATGGTCAGGCCGAAGAAACCGGACCCGACGACGACGAGGTCGTAACCGCGAAAGTCGTCTTCAGTAATCTTGGCGGAGTTCGTGTGCTCGCTCACGGGCGCTCAGGGTACGCAGTCGTGCGACCGCGGCCCGAACCGACCTCGGCATCCCGCCAGGTTTTACCCGCACTACACACGTGAGAAGCATGCCTGCACCAGACACCTTCTGGACCTATCTCGGCGCGGTCGCCAGCTACCTGGCCGTGCTGGCAGTCCCGGGCGGCCTCATCGGCCGGGCCGCGGGAGTGCGCGGGTGGGCCCTCGCCGGGCTCGCGCCGCTGCTCAGCTATGCCGTCACCGGTTTGGCTGGGCCCTGGTTGTCGACTGTCGGTCTCCCGTACAACGTCTTCACCGCCGCGGCCTGCACGCTGCTGCTGGCGGGGGTCGCGTGGGGGGTCCGGCGGCTCTGCGTCGTCCGCGGCTGGATCAAACCGGGCGTGGAGGAGCCTCCTGCCGTCTGGAGCACGCGTGCGCAGTGGTCGGTCGCCGCGTGCGTCGCGGTGGCGACGGCGCTGTCGATCGCCGTGGTGCTGTCCGCGCGCGGCGGGACGACGGCGGTCTTCCAGCGCTGGGACACCGTCTTCCACGCGAACGGCATCCGCTACATCGCCGACACCGGCGACGGCTCGCTCATCGGCATGGGCAAGATCAACTGGTATCCGAACGGATCGTTCTATCCAAACGGCTATCACCTGGTCGGCGCGCTGGTGTACCAGATCTCCGGGTCGAGCATCCCGGTCACGCTGAACGCCATCACCATGCCGGTCGCAGGCATTTTCGCGCTGTCGATGGTCGCCCTGATCCGCCAGATGGGCGGCCGTGCGGTCTTCGCGGGCTGCACCGCCCTGATCGCCGCTACTGCGACGACGGGCGCGTACGAGTCGGTGTCGAGCGGCCTGCTCCCGTACGCGCTGGGCATCGTTCTCACGCCGCTTACGGTGGTCGCGCTGCAACGCTTCCTCGTACGCCCGGGCGTCGACACTGGCCTGGTGTTCGCGTTGGCCGCGGACGGTCTGCTCACCGCGCACTCAAGCGCGTTGTTCGGCGGCGTCCTCTTCGCGGCACCGCTGGTGCTACAGCGCTGGTACCGCTCGCTTCGCGGGCTTCGGGTGGACGGTGTGCCGGAGGGGCGCAACGGGCTGCGCGTGATCGGCGGCGACATCGTGCGCACAGTGCCGGTCATGGCGGCCGCAGTCGTCTTCGCCGCGCCGCAGATCCTGGGCGCGATCAGCTTCACCTCCGGCGCGTACCCGTACCAGCCGTGGAACTCTGACCTGCCGGTCCTGTCGGCGCTGAACATGCTCGGCACGTTCCAGCAGGTGCTGCACACGCCGCAGCTCTGGCTCACCGTGCTGCTCGTGGTCGGCGTGCTGGCCTTCCGCACGCTCGACCGGATGCGCTGGCTGATGCTGTCCGCGATCGGGCTGTCCGGACTGTTCGTGCTCGTCACGTCGTACGGTGCCTCGCCGCTGGTCATCTCGATGTCGCGGCCGTGGTGGAACGACCGGTTCCGGCTGATGGCGCTGGCCGCGATCCCGCTGTGCCTGCTCGCCGGGCACGGCATGGCGGAGCTGCAGCGCTGGACCGCGCAGCGGATTCGCTCGATCGGCTGGGCGAAGACGCGGCCGAGGGTGGTCTCCCGGCTCGGGATCGCGGCGGCGGCGGTCGTCGTGGCCGTGACCGCGGTGCTGACCGGCGGTTTCTACCGCACCGCGAACGCCACCGCGGTGTCGTTCCTGTACTACAACGGGCCGGAGGGCGAGGTCACGCCGCCGGTCAGCCCGGACGAGATCGCGGCCATGGATTTCCTCGGCCGGATGCACATCCCGCCGGAGGAGAAGGTGCTGAACGACCGGCTGGACGGCACCGCGTGGATGTACGCGCTGACCGGCGTGCACCCGGTGGCGGGCCACTACGACGGCGGCGGCCCGGTCTCGCCGGACGCGACCTACCTGTCGCTGCACTTTCGCGACTACGACCTCGACGTGCGCGTGCGCGAGGCGGTCCATCGGCTGAAGGTGCACCACGTGCTGGTGGGCAGCGGTTCGATCGCCAAGGGCGCGCCGATCTCCCCCGGCCTGCGCGACCTCATGGGCAGAGATTTCCTGCGGCTGGTCTACCGCAACCCCGGCGCGCAGATCTACACGATCATCAACTGAGCCTGGTGGCCGCGACCTCCCCGGCCGCGGCCATCAGGTGTCATTCGGCCTTGAGGCCCGGCAGCACTTCTTCGACGACCTTTTCCAGCACCGATTCGTGCCCCTCGTACGGCCCGCTCGAGCGCGGCCAGTGCGCGATGACGTCGGTGAAGCCCAGCTCACCGGCCCGTTCGGTGGCCTCGCGGAACGCCGCGACGCTGCTGAGCGAGAACACCGGCGCCGCGTCGAGGCTCAGGTGCCGCTGAATGCCCGCCGGTTCGCGGTCGGCCGCTTCGAGCCGCTGGTCGAACGTGCGGACCAGTTCGGCGATGCCGGTCCACCACTCGTCGAGGGTGTCCCCGCCGCGCCCGGTGGTGACCCAGCCCGCGCCGAACCGCGCGGCCAGCGTCATGGTGCGCGGGCCGTTGGCCGCGACCAGGAACGGCAGCCGCGGGCGCTGCACCGTGCCGGGCAGGTTCCGCGCGCCGCGCGCGGAGTAGTACTCGCCGGAGAAGTCGAAGTTGTCGGTCATCAGCAGCCCGTCGAGCGCCTCGACGAACTCGGTGAAGCGGTCGACCCGCTGCCGCGCGGTCAGCTCCGGCGCGGCGAGCACCTGCGCGTCGTAGCGCGAACTGTCCACGCCGGCTCCGACGCCCAGCACGAACCGCCCGTCGGACACGTCGTCAAGGGTGATCAGCTCGCGCGCGAACGGCACTGGGTGCCGCGCGACCGGCGAGGCGACGAAGGTGCCCAGCCGGATCGTGGAGGTGACCATGGCGGCCGCGGTGAGGGTGGGCACAGCGGAGAACCACGGCCCGTCGACCAGCGATCGCCAGCCGAGATGGTCGTAGGTCCACGCGTGGTCGAAGCCGTACTCCTCGGCCGCGCGCCACTTCGGCTCGGCCGCCCACCAGCGGTCTTCAGGAAGAATTACGATGCCTGCTCGCACGAGGCCGACCGTAACGTCCGGCACTGACATTCGCTCGAACGGGCGGCGACCGGGAGAATGAGACGCGTGGAGAAACCCCGGTTGATCGCGTCCGACGTCGACGGCACCCTGCTCGGTCCCAGCGAACAAGTGACGCCGCGCACAGTGTCGGTCGTACAGCGAGTGCTGGCCGACGACGTGCCGTTCGTGCTGTGCACCGGCCGCCCGCCGCGCTGGATCGCGCCGATCGCCGGACCGCTCGGGCTGACCGGCTACGCGGTGTGCGCCAACGGAGCCGTGCTGCTCGACATCGGTACCGACTCAGTGGTCGCGGTGCACGGCGAGCTTGAGCCGAAACTGCTGCACGACCTGGCCTCCGCCCTCGACAAGGCACTGCCCGGCTGCCGGCTGGCGGCGGAACGGATCAGCACCGGATCGGTCGACCACGAGCTGCGCAATTTCGTGATCGAGCCGGAGTACCACAACCCGTGGGGCGACGAGGAGAGCCGGATCGCGCCGCGTGCCGAGGTGCTCGGCAAAACGGCGATCAAGCTGCTGGTCAGCCGCCGCGGGATGACCTCGGAGGAGATGGCCGTAGCGGTGCGCGCGGTGCTCGACGGGGCGGTGGACGTCACGTACTCGTCCTCGGGCGGGCTGATCGAACTGTCCGCACACGGCGTGACCAAGGCGACCGGTCTCGCGGACATCGCCGAACGCTTCGACGTGCCCCAGTCGTCGGTGATCGCCTTCGGCGACATGCCCAACGACGTCGAGATGCTGCAGTGGGCCGGGCACGGCGTCGCGATGGCCAACGGCCACCCAACCGTGCTGGCGGTGGCCGACGAGGTGACCGGACCGGCTGCCGAGGACGGGGTGGCGCAGGTGCTGGAACGCTGGTTCTAAGCGCGCCCCGGCCGACTGCCCCGGCGCGCGCGATGCCGTAGTACGTGAGGGGAACCCTGCGGGAATCAGAGTCAATGAGGGTTCCCCTCACGTACTTTCGCGCACTGCGCGGGGCTCACGAACGGCGGTCGAGCGCGGCGGCCTCCTCAGGTGTCGGCGCGCTGCCGCCGAGGTGCGCGGGCAGCCACCAGCGCTCGGCGTCGCTCTCCGGGGCCTCCGGGTACTCCGCCTGGGCCTTTTCCAGCAGCTCCGACATCCGGGCGCGCAGGTCCGTCGTCAGCGCTTCGCACGAGTCCTCCGGACCGGCGCGCATCGGCTCCCCGATCACCACCCAAAACGGCACGNCTCGCCGATCACCACCGAAATCGGCACGTGCCTGCGGGTGAGGTCCCTCGGACGGCCCTTCGTCCACAGCCGCTGCGTGCCCCACAGCGCCATCGGGATCACCGGCACCCCCGCCTCGGCGGCCATCCGGACCGCGCCGGTCTTGATGTCCTTCACGGTGAACGACCGGCTGATCGTGGCCTCCGGGAAGACGCCGACGACCTCGCCCGCGCGCAGCCGCGCCACTGCCTCGTCGTAGGACGCCTGCCCGGCGGCGCGGTCCACCGGGATGTGGTGCATGCCGCGCATCAGCGGGCCGGCGACCGAGTTGCTGAAGATCTCCTGCTTCGCCATGAACCGCACCAGCCGCTTCGCCGGACGGGCGCCGAGGCCGCAGTAGATGAAGTCCAGGTAGCTGACGTGCGTGCAGGCGAGCACCGCACCGCCGCGGGCGGGCACGTGTTCGGCGCCGGTCACCCGGATACGGTTGTCGAGCAGCCGGAACATCAGCCGCGCGGCGACCAGGACGGGCGGGTACACGAAGTCAGCCATGCGCCCAAGGCTACGGGACCGTAGGTTTCCCGCCGGTAGGTCGCGCGGTCGGCTCCGCCACACTTCAGGGGCAGGACACGTAGTGAAAGTCCGGGGCGCGGTCGAGTTCGCCGACGAGCCTGCTGGCGTCGTCGGAGCGCGGGTAGACCGAGATCCAGAACGGCGTCCCGGTGCGCCGGAAGGTCGCGACGCGATACCAGGCGGGCAGGTCGTCGGCACAATCCTGGCGATCGGCGTACCCCGACCGGCCGGGCACGGCGAGCGTCGACCGTTCCGAATCCAGCCCGACCACCAGCACTCGCGAACCGGCCCGGCTCGCGAGCAGCCCCGGCGACCCGGCGCTCACGGTGGATCCCGGCGGCAGGTAGCGGGCGAGCCAGTCGCCGACCTCGGCCAGCTGCGCGCCCTGTGTGCTCCAGGCCCGCACGCGCTCCAGCACTTCGGGGCTGAACACCGAGACCGCCACCGCGACCCCGGTGAGCGCCGCGGCAACCATCGGAACCGCCCGGGAGATCGCACGCGGCCTCGGCACCGGAATGAGGACTCCGCACCCGGCCACCGCGGCGACCGCCAGCAAGGGCGGCACCGGCACGAGCAGTCGCCACGACAGTCCCGGATCCTCCTCGAAAAGCAACACGATCCCGGTATGGCAGAGGGCGAGCGCCAGCAACAACCACAACGCCGACCGGGCTTCCGCCGCGCGTCCCCGGGACGCCACCAACCCCGCTACGACCGCGGCCGGGACGAGAAAACCCAAGTGCGCCAAGGCGAAGCTGCCCAGATACGGCCAATCCGGTGCGGGCGGCAGACTCGCGGCCGGCACGAAACGGTCGTAGTAGGTGACACGCCAAGCCGTCCACGGGGCCAGGAATACCAGCGCACCCAGCACAAACCCGACCGGTGCCCACCAGGTATGCCGCCCGCGCGCCGCGGCGAAAACGAGCCACCCCGCGCCGACGACCGCGAGCACAATCCCTTCCGGCCGCGTCATCACCGCACTGGCCACGAGCACGCCGGCGACCAACGGCCGGCCAGCCACCAAGGCGTACGCGACACAGAGCATGAGCAACGCGAACATCGGCAGCTCAGTGCCCGAAAGTCCATACACCGCGAGCCCGTTCGCCCCCGCGGTCAGCAACGCCGCCGCGACCCCGGCCGCGCGCCGAGGCTCAACCCCTTCCGGCAACCCGAGCGCGGCAAGGCGATTGGCGAGGAAATACGCCATCAACACGCACCCCAGCGCGGCCACGCCGCTCAACCCGACGGCCGCCGTCGGCACTTCCGCTCCGAATGCCCCGCGCGGCAAAGCGATCACCACGAGCCAGAGGAAATTCGCGTAGGTCTCGCTGCGGTCGCCCGTGTTGAATACCGGGCCGTTGCCGTCGGCGATGTTCTGCGCGTACCGGAAACTGACGTACGCGTCCTCGGTCACGGTGGCGAACAACAGCTGATGCAGCAGCGAAAACCCGAGCACGAGCAGAAGAACACCGACCCGCCACCGCCGGTCCTGCCCGATCCGCCGCCAAGCGGCGACGATCAGCGCGGCCAGCGCCAGCCATCCCCCCACGACCGCGTAAACCACGCGCCCCCAGCCTCCCGCGCCCCTCACCCGTCCGGCCGACCCCTGGCGGACCGATCCTCACCAGCTCC
This sequence comes from Amycolatopsis sp. M39, assembly GCF_001651785.1. Lineage (NCBI taxonomy): Bacteria > Bacillati > Actinomycetota > Actinomycetes > Pseudonocardiales > Pseudonocardiaceae > Amycolatopsis > Amycolatopsis sp. M39. Next base: position 331,935 of record NZ_LWSF01000003.1, on the reverse strand, counting down.
AGTCAAGCGCGCGGCCGCGCTTCCCGGACATCAGCCGTTCGGGTGTATATGGGGTGCAGTTAGCCTAGGGCCCGATTCCCATCCGCCACGGGGAGCAGGCGGACGCCTACGACGCGAGGAAGACTGTGCCGAGCGATCCCACATCGTTGTCCGTGGCAGCCAGCATCGCCTGCTGCCTGCTCGTGCTCGGGATTCCCGGGCTCGTCACCGGAGCCGCCGCCGGATTGCGCGGCTGGCAACTGGCCGGCCTGACCCCGCTGCTGAGCTACGCCATCGGCGGCCTCGCGGGTCCGTGGACAGCGGCGATCGGGCTGCCCTTCAACGCCTGGACCTTTGCGCTGGCCACCGTGCTCTTCGCGGTTGTCGCGTTTGGACTCCGGTGGTTCACGGTGCGCCGGTGGCCGCACGAGCCAGAGGTGCGGGCTTGGGAACCGCGGGCGAACTGGGCAGTCGGTGCCTGTGTCATCCTCGCAACCGCCATCGGGTTCTACACGGCCGTGCGCGGCATGGGTCACCTCGGCGCGATCGCGCAGGGCGGAGACGCGCCGTACGCGGCCAACGGCGTGCGCTACATCGCCGAAACCGGCGACGGCAGCCTTTTCGGCATGGGCACGGTGAACTGGTACGGCGACGGTGCACCGCCTTTCTACCCCAACGCGTATCACCTGCTCGCCTCCGTGCAGTACACGCTCAGCGGCGGTTCGATCCCGCTCACCCTGGACGTGAACACGGCGTTGCTACCGGGCTTGCTGGCGCTTTCCCTCGTGGTGCTGGTGCGGGCGTTCCGCGGTCGCGCTGTGCTGGCCGGAGCCGTCGCGCTCGCCTCGGCCGCGCCGGTGATGGGCATGTACGAGTCGATGGACCGGGGGCCGCTGTACCCGTTCCTGCTGGGCATGGCGCTCACCCCGTTGGCCGCCGTAGTGCTGCGCCGGTACCTCGACCGGGTCGCACCGGACACCGGCTTCGTGCTGCTGGTCTCGGCGGTCGGACTGCTGTGCATTCACTCGTCCACGCTGTTCGGCGCGATCCTGTTCGCCGGCCCGCTGCTGGTGCAACGCTGGATCGAGCGGTGGCGCTCGATCGGCAAGGACCTGCTGGCGCTGCTGCCGATCGCGGTGCTGGCGATGCTCGTGGCGTGGCTGCAGCTGTTCGGCGCGCTCGGGCTGGCGAACAGCTCAACGGTGCAGTATCTCGGCTGGCCCAGCGAATGGCGCGCGACGACCGCGCTCGGCGCGTTGCTCGGGTTCCAGCATTTCCAACCACAGCCGCAGATCTTCCTGTCAGTGGCGCTGCTGGCCGGTTTCATCTTCTTCCGCAGGCTTGGCGCGCTGCGTTGGATCGGCTTGACCGCACTGATCACCGGCGTGTTCTACATGGCGGTCTCGTCCTCGGACGCACCGCTGGTCATGGCGCTGGCACGGCCGTGGTGGGACGACCCGTACCGGTTCATCACGATGGCGACCGTGCCGCTGTCGTTCATCGCGGGCCACGGAATCGCGGCGCTGCACGAGTGGCTGAAGGAACGGCTGCCAGCGCGGGTGCCGCCGGCAGCGCTCGCCGCAGTGGTACTGATCGCCTTCGTGGGAGCCACGAAAGGCCTGTACACCCGGACCAACAGCGAGGTAGTCGCGAAGGGATACCACCGCCCCGATCCACGCACCCAGGAAATCACTCCCGGCGAGGAACGCGCGATGACGGAACTGGGCAAGCTCGCGAAGCCGGGTCAATGGGCGATGAACGACCGCTGGGACGGCACGCCGTGGACCTACGCGCTCAGCGGCGTCCGTACCGTCGCCGCCCACGACGACGGTACGAAACCGCCGTCGGACGCCGTGCTGCTCGCCGCGAAATTCCGCGACTACGAAACAGACCCAGCGGTCCGCGCCGCGGTACAGCGACTGAACATCCGCTGGGTGATCCTGGGCCGCCCGGCGGCCCCGCCGAAACGCGCGTACGCGGATCCGGGCTTGAACGGGCTGGCCGGGCTGCCGTTCCTGAAAGAGGTGTACCGCAACGAGGACTCGGTGATTTACCAGCTGAATCGCTGAGGGGCTGGCCGCAGTCCAGTTATTCCAGGATCAAGTACGGCCTCTTCAACACTCGGAAAATATAACTGTCAGACCCCACCTTCTCGATCAGAGTCTGGAAGTTCGCCGCACTCAGCACCGAGTACATCGTCTCCTCGAGGAGATCTTTCGCGGCGGTCAGGTACTGCTCGGCGGCATCGTCCGGTTCGGCGACCGCGGGCATCCACCTGACGACAACGCCGTACGGCGGCCCCGCGTTCACCTCCAGCACCGCGCCCGGGCTCGCTTCGGCCCACGACTCGCCATGGGCGTGCACGACAGTCGGAATCCCGGTCCGCACCAACTCGTCGCGGGCGACATTCGCCAATTCAGTCCACACCTCGACCGCTTCCGCCGACGCCTGGACGGCCGGGCCGCCCTCGCTGGACCACGTTTCCATCAACCGAAGCGGATCAGACACTCTTGGTCCCCCTCAACCGAACCGGCGCGGCCAAAATCCGGTACTCGTAGTTCATGTGCGCGGAATTATCGATGAGCACCCGGAAGCCGGCCTTGTCCAGCAAGCGGTGCACCGCGCGCTCCATCATCCTGGCTACCTCGAACACCCGGACCACCAGCGGATCGTCCACCTTCTGCGCGATCAGCTTCGCCTGGAAGCTCTCCGAATCGACGATGGGCGAATTCCAGCTGAACAGCACCCCGTAGGGATACCGGTCGGCTACGTGAATCCGCGCTCCCGGAGGGCTTTCCAGCGCAAGAGGTTCATCAGGCGCCTCCACCGACGCGGGAACCCCCATTCGCCGCAGTTCAGCGCAAGCCAGGCCCGCCAATTCGAACCACGTCGCGACCGCGTCGTCCGGAGCTCGGACTTCGACCACCTGATGCTCGTCAAGGAGGTTCTTCTTGGAGAATTGAAAAGGGTCAGTCATGTTGGTTCCTCGTCACCGCAGGCCCGCTCGGGGAAGTGGCGGCCCAGCAGTACGGCTGGACCGCCACGACACCTCGGGAGAATACCTCAACCGGCACTGTAGCGGCACCTCGACCGCCAGCGCCGAGAATTCTAATATCTGGCTACCCGGTCTTTGAGAAGAGCGAGCAACGTCTCCCAGTCTCGATCTTTCAGATAAGTTACCGCATATTCGACAATCGTGCCCGGGCTGAGCTCATTACTCAGGAGCGGGCCGCAGACATCCGCGCAGGGCGACCGCTCGGTGAACAATCTTTCAATAGTCTTGGGATCGATCTTCGCCTTGCGCAGCGTATTGATGATCACCTCTTCGGAGTGCCCGGCGGCTCCGCTGATCGCGCCGATGTACCCGTCCGGAAGGATTCCCGCCGGATCCTTGTATCCGGGAACCTTGGCAATCGCGATGTTCCTTTTCATGTCGCCCTTGAAGCGAAACCCCAGCTCCATCCGGTAGCGGAAGGCCAGGTTGGCGAGATCGTTCGGGTCCGCAGTGGCACGTGCGTACAAAACCGGCTTGATGATCAGGCAAGGAACACCGGCCGCTACGGCCCGGCCCGCCGCCGCGAAGGTGAGGCACGATCCCGCGGAGTTGCGGATGAAATTCAGCGCGAGGTCGCCCAGCTTGTTGCGGACCGTGATCCCCTGGAGGAATCCCTCCTCGGTCAGCGCGCCCAATCTGGTCGCGAGCAGGGAATCGGCCGCCACCCCGGTCAGGAGGTCCGCTCCGATGGTGATCTCAAGACCCACCCCGGCCGCTTCCGCGAAGGCTCCGGCCGAAGCACCCGCCAGCGCGCCTACCAGCGGGGCGGTGCACGTCTCGGCACAGATGATCCCCACGCCGACGGCGACTCCGGCGACGATCGCACCCGCGATCCCCCACCAGCGGTCCGTGTCCGCCTCGTCCTCGGCCTTTTCCTTCGCGTCCGAGATCGCCTTGTTGATCAGGTACGTCAGCGCCGGGTTGTACGCGCCCTTGAGGCAGTCGTTGAACGTCTGCTCGCTGTACTGCTTGAGCTGATTGCAGACCGCGACGTTCCGCTCCGACTCGCCCTTCGGGTCGTTGACCATCCGCGAAGCCCTGGCAACGCAGTCATCGTGATCCGGGCCGCTGGGAACGGCGCCGCAGGCGTTGTTGACGTCGTCGGAGAACTTCTTCTTGGCATCGGCGATTTCTTGATTCGCCTTGGCTATCGCCTTGTCGCGCGCTTCGTTCGCGGCCTTGACCGCGTCGTTCGCGTCCTTACCGGCATCGATCGCGTCCTGGTACGCCTGATGCGCCGCGGCGATGGCACTCTGCGCGTACCGCGTCGCGATGTTCGCCGAGTGCCGCGCCGAAGCCGCCGACTGCGAAGCCCGAACAGCCGCTTGCGATGCTCGCTTCGCCGCGTCAGCGGCTTGCGCGGCGGACTGATTGGCTTGCCGCGCGGACTCCTGCGCGTCACGTGCGGACTGGACAGCCTGAGTTGCCGACGCCACAGCGTCTTTGGCGTAGCCACGAGCCTGCGCTGCGTAGGCTTCCGCGTCCTTGGCCGCGTTGCGCGCGGTCGCCGCGACAGATTGCGCGGTAGCCGCGTTTTCCGCCGCCTTGGCCGCGATCGACGTAGCTTCCGAGACCAATCCGGCGACGGCGGCGTTGTGTGCGGCGGACTCCCGGTCATGCCGGGCCGCGATGTACTGGCCGTTGAGCCGGTACTGCCGCACGATGTCCGGCGAACCCGCCAGCGCGGCCTGCGCGAGCATCCGCGCTTCCGGACCGGTGTCCTGGTTCGCGATGAGCTGATTCAGCGCGATCCGGTCGTCTTTTTCCCGGACGATGTTCTGCCCGGTATCCAGGAACTTCCGGTACGCCTCAACTGTTCCGGCGTCGAGCGCCTTCTGCGCTTCGGAAACGACGACGGCGTCACCGGACGCGCGCGCCGCGGCCAGCACCTGGTCGACCTGGATCCGGAAGTCGTTGTTCTCGCCCGGGTAATCCGGAGCCGCCAGGAACTGCTTGACGTCGGCGTCGCTTCCGGCCAACGCCTTTTCCGCTGCCGTCTTCTTGGCGGGCACCGCGTCGGCGACCAGTTCCTGCAGCGTCTCCCGGTCGTCCTGCCCCGCGGCACGGGCGATCCCGGTCTGGACGAACTCGATCACCTCGCGATCGGCACCGGAAAGCGCGCCTTCGGCCGCCGATTTGGTCCACGGGCCGCCGGTCTCCAGCAGCCGCAACGCGACCTTGCGACCATCGGTCACGACTAGCGCGGGATCTGTTCCCGGCGCAGTCGCCTCAGCGAGCAGGCGGTTCGTTTCAGCGTCGCGCTGTGCCTCTTGCGCGGCGTTCCACTTGCGAGTCAGCCCGAGCTGGTCCTGGACCTCGATCGCCTGGTGCGCCGCGTCCGTAGCCTGGTCTGCCTGGACAGCGAGACGATCGGCGTCGGCCTTCCGGGCAGCGTCGTAAATACGTTTGGCCTGCGCCGCCGCGTCACTGGCGATCTTCGCGGCAGCCGTTGCCGCGTTCGCGTGGTCCGTTGCCAGCTGAGCAGCGTGCTCAGCCTCGCCCGCATGCTGCGCCGCGTCGTCCGCGGCAGCCGCGGCCAACGCCGCGTCCACCACAGCCCGGGCGGCGAGTTCGCGAGCCTGCGCCGCAGCGGCATCAGCCTCGTCCGCGAAGGCCCGAGCAGCGGCAGCCGAACGATTGGCCCGGTCGGCCTCCCGTGCCGCCTTCGCGGCCGCTGCCTCTGCCTGGCGAGCATCCGCACCGGCATGCTGCGCCCATTTGACCGCTGCCCGCGCGGACGCGGCCGACTTCTCCGCGTTCTGCCCGGCCGAACCTGCCGCGTCGACCGCTTCCCGGGCATGGCCGAGAGCCACCCGGGCCAGGTCGATCGCGTCCTGGGCCTTCTTCGCCTCGATCGACGCGGACGCCGCGTCCTTCGCTGCCTTCGACGCGTCCCCAGCCTTGCCGCGATCCACCCGCGCTGCGGCGGCCGCATTCCACGCCGCAGCCGAGGCGTTACCGGCCTTCGAGGCCGCAGCAGCCGCACGCGAAGCAGCTTGTGCGGCTACCCGCGCCGCAGCGGTAGCCGCATTGGCCGCGCCCATAGCGGCCTGCGCCGCGCTCGCTGCCCGATTCGCTGCCGTCGCCGCGCGACCAGCCGCATCCGCTGCACCGGCTGCGTTGTCCTTGGCCGCTTCAGCGGCCTTCTCCGCGAGTTCGCTCGCTTGCCGGGCCTTGTCGGCTTCTTCCAGCGCACGGGCCGCGGAGTCCTTGGCGGCCTGCGTCTTCTCCGCGGCCTGCTGCCCCGCGATCTTCGCCGAGTCCAGCAGTTGCTGGATGCTGTCGGTCTCCTGGTCCCGAGCTGCCGCGATTTCCCACTCGCGGTCGAGGAAGATCCGCAGTGCGTTCGGGGAACTGTCACCGAGAGCGGTCTGTGCGGCGGCCTGCACTTCCTTTCCGCCGACGGCCAGGATCTGGTTGACCCGCAGCCGCAGATCGACCGCCTCCGCCTTCGCCGCGGTGGTGTTCAGGAACTCGTGCAGTGCGTCTGAACTGCCGTCGTCCAAGGCGGTCTGGGCGGCCTTGCGCACCTGCGGACCGCCGGCCGCGAGGATCTGGTTGACCCTGACCCGAAGGTCGGTGGTCGACGCGGTGCCCCAGCCCGCGTCCAGGAAATTCCGCAACGCCTTGGGATCCGTGTCCGCGGCGTCGAGTGCCCGCTGAGCGGCACTCTTCACGGCGGGTCCGCCGGAAGCGAGAAGCTGGTCGACCGCGATCCGGTCGTCCAGAGTGGTCAGCCGGTCTAGATTGTCCGTCAGGAACGCGTTGACCTCGGCGTCCGATCCGGTCAACGCACGCTCTGCGGCCGCTTTCGTCTGGGATCCGGCGTCCCGCCAGATGATCAGGACCTTGCCCCGCGGGCTCAAGATCGGGCTGGCCGAGCCGGTGGCCGCGGGTGCGGCTTGCCGCGCCGGTTCGGCCGCTGCCTGCCGGACGCCGAGTTGCATGGTCAGGGCCATCACGAGGATGGCGATCAGGCTGGCGCGCCATGCCCGCCACGTTCTTCGAACCAGTTTCATGACCCTCTTCTCGAGAATGTCTTGTTTTGTCAAAAGGACATGACAAAGAAAGCCGAGTCAGCAGAATCGAGATCGGCGAACCAGTCTGCGAAAGCCTGGCACTAAACCACAGATAAGCCGCGAACAAGACGCGGCCACGTCAGGTTAGCAATCAACAGGAACCGAGATAGCTGTGACTCTCCTCACAGCAATGCCCAGTAATACCCGCATTTCACCAGCGATAGCAATGCAGACGAGCGGTAGCGATCAATCGAACGGATTGACATGCACATCAGGAAACTGGGGATCAGCACTGTCGCCGCGGCGGCAGCAATTACTTCATTCAGCCTATGGACCGCGGAAGCTTCTACTGATACTCCGCAGGCTGCGGCCGACGAACCAGGTTCTCTCGTGGAGGACTATTCGTACCCGGGTGCCGCCTTAATTCAGCAGAAGTACAACGTGGTCCTCACCTCCGGCGACGGACACATTGTTTTCGCCGACTGTGCGACCCCGCCCGACGGAAACGTCGGCGTGCTCCAGGTCCGTTCTACGGAAAACGTAGGCAAGGACGGGCTTGTCTGCTTCAAGGTTCTCGCGGCCACCGGACGCCTCGAGCTTCGGATTCCCGCGGTCTTCGAGATCCGCGGCGACGGCCGGGTCTCCGGCTCCGGCCACAAGATGAAGGCCGACCTCACCACCGACGCCGGCCAGCACTCGACGGTCGACGTCGCCGGTTACGGCAGCACCCCGGTCGGCATCGGCAGCAATCCGAACAACGCTCCCACCACGCTCCTCCAGCTCACGGTCAGCCCTTGAGCCAGCGAAAGGCCAGCACTCCGCCGGATCTCGACGGAAGAACGTCCGTGCCTCGAAAAACCCGCAGAATCCTGGCTCTCTCCGCCACTCTGGTCACCGGTGGCGCGCTCACCGCAGTCCCAGCGCACGCGATTTCCGGCGGTACTGTCGTGCCCTCCGGAACGTCGGGCTACCTTGCTCGCATCACGACGCCCACCAAAGCCTGCTCAGCCGCACTGATCGATCCGTCGTGGGTGATCACCTCGGCGAACTGCCTGACCGCGAGCGCCACCGGTGCTCCCACGGAGAACGCGACGGTGAGCGTCGGTGCGGTCGACGTCAGCACCGGAGCAGGGACGAACGCCAAGGTCGTCAAGGTGATCGGACGAAGCGACCGCGACGTCGCGCTGGCCAAACTCGACAAGCCCGCAACCGGGAGCACGCCGGTCGCGCTGGCCACGACCGCTCCGACGAGCGGGGAGACCCTCCAACTGGCCGGGTTTGGCCGTACCGCGACCGAATGGGTGCCTGCCCGGCCGTCCGTCGCCTCGTTCGCTGTCTCGTCGGTGAACGCCACCGAGGTGGCGGTGACCTCGGCCAGCGGCTCGGACACCTGCCTCGGCGACGCTGGCGGCCCCGCCTTGCGCACGGCGGGCGACAAGGTCGAGGTCGTGGCGGTCAACAGCCGGTCCTGGCAGCACGGTTGTCTCGCGGTCACCGAAACCCAGCAGGGCGACACCGAAGCCCGGGTCGACGACCTCGCCGACTGGGTCCGGCAGAACACCGTCCCGACGCCGGTGAGCTGCCCGAACGGCGCGGTCGTCTGGGACGACATGGCAGACGGCAGCCTGTGGCGGCACATCCACAATGGACCGGTGAACGGCACAGCGAGCTGGACCGAACCGACCAAATCGAGCGGCAACGGCTGGTTCGGGCGACCGGTCGCGGGCAAGAACGGCGCGATGTGGGACGTCCACCGTTCGTACGGCGCGGGCGATCCGTACGGCGACGGCGTGCTCAAGCTCTGGAAGTGGGACGGCGCGAACCTGACCGGCGGCAAGGCGGTCGGCGACGGCTGGGCCCGGTACCTCACGCCGGAGTTCAAGAATCGCATCACCGTCGACCAGTCCGGTCGCATTTTCATGGTCAACGACCAGGGCGAGCTGCGCGCCTACTTTTGGGACGACGCTGCCAACAAGTGGGGCGACGGCAACGGCCAGCTCGTCGACACCGGCTGGACGAAGTACGACTCGATCACCGCTGCCGGCGACGGCGTGCTCTACGCCCGGACGCCGAACGGCAATCTGTACCGCTTCCAGTACGACTTCGGCGCGGCGAAGTGGACTCAGCGGGAGAAGCTGGTTGGCACCGGATGGAATATCTTCAGCGGCATCTTCTCGCCTGGAGCTGACATCCTGTACGGCCGCGGGGCCTACGGTCCGGGCCCGTGGGACGGCAAGGACGGCCCGGTTCTGCGCTGGTACCGATACTCCGCGAACACCGACACCTGGCTGCCGGTAGGCACCAGCGGCACGAGCGTCGGTTCCGGTTGGAACACCGACCTCCACGCGACGGCCGCACCGGACTCGTGCCGGCTCGTTCCGTGAGCTGAGCTCTCTTTCAACGACTGAGGGGGCCACCCGAACCCGGGCGGCCCCCTCAGTACGCGAGAACTCAGGCGGCGTCGACCGGAACCGGCCGCCGGGCCGCCATCTTCGCGCCCAGCGCGGCGAAACCGGCTGTGAGCAGGTCCGCCACGGTGAACATGACCCGCGACGCCACCGCGAACGCCGTCGCCTGGCCGACCGTCAGTCCGCTTGCCGTGAGAACCGCGACCTGCGCGACCTCGCGGACGCCGACCCCGCTGGGCAAGATGAAGGCGAACGTGCCGACCGTCATCGCGACGGCCATCGCGCCCACGCACAGGATGAAACCGTTGAAGCCCGGCGCGCCGACCGAGTTTGCCAGCAGCCACAGGTGCACACCCTGCAGGGCCCACGCGCCGGTGGAGGCGCCGAACGCCTTGAGCACCACGCCCCAGCCCAGCGATTCGGCGAGCGGTGGACGGCGCAGGAGCTTCAGAACCAGCGACGTGCCCCAGGTCAGGATGCGCGGGTGCAGCAGCGCGAGACCGACCGGGATCAGCACGAACAGCCACATCGCGCGCGGGCTGTTGCTGAACACCGCCGGTGCCGCGAGCAGCGACACGACCAGCGCGGAAACCACGCTCACGCCCAGCTGGATCAGCGAGCCGGTGAAAATCCGGGCCCTCGCCAGGCCCGCCTTGCGGCCCAGTTCCATCTGCAGCAGGTAGGCCCACACCGAACCCGGCACGTATTTGCCGAGCGAGCCGACCAAGCAGATCTGCGCGCCGCGGGCGTAGCCGATCGGCTTGCCTAGGTGGTCGACCAGGACCTGCCAGCCCCAGGTGGACACCATGATCGCCAGGATCAGCGCCACCAGGCTCAGGGCCGAGGACTGCCAGGCGACGTCGGACAGCGTGTGCCAGAACTCGTCCCAGTTGGACGCCAGGCTCTTCGCCGCGAAGCCGATCACCAGGAGGATGGCGACCCAGCGCACGACGTCGAGCACCCGCGCCTTGGTGGACTTGGGGGCTTTTCCGGTGGTCGGGGCGTCCTCAGTGGACGGGGTGTCGTCCCCCGGGCTCTGCGTACGAACGGTCGTCACTGCCTCTCAGCTCCTCAGGCCTGTACCGTGACCAGCCGGCTGAACTCGGACAGCAGATCGTAGCCGTCCCAGACCCCGGCGAACGTGAGGGCCGAGCCGAAGGGCACGACCCGGTCCACCCCGCGTCCGCCGAGCGCCGTCACGAATCCGGTCAGTTCCTCGCGGGTGAACCCGAACTGGCTCACCGTCTGGTCCTTGCGCTGCACGATCGGCACCAGCTCGTCCAGCGACGCCACCGAGGCGTTCGCGAACGTGCCCGCGCCCAGCCATTCGCGCGGCATCACCGTGGCGTCGGCCAGCTCGAGCGTCGCCAGCGCGTTGCCGTCGAAGTGGATCGACGACACCAGACCGTCGACCGCCGCGCCGTACGCCGACACCCGCTTCTGCACGGCCATTGCCGGCTCGGTGACGTGCTGTTTCGCCGCCAGCACCGCGGCGAGCAACTCGCGGAACTCCTGTCCGGCGGCCTGCGCACCCGTCTCCTCGCCGACCCAGAACACCGCGCGCGGCGACGAGCAGGCGGCCTGGTCGAACCAGTACGAGTCGTTGTAGAAGCCCTCGGCGGCCGCTTTGCGCTGCTCCGGCGCTGCCTCCTGCCAGCCGCGCACCGACGCGATCGCGAACGACGAGCGGTCCGGGAAGGTGAGGTCCCGCGCGTGCGGGGCCAGCGGGTACTTCCGCAGCGCGGCCACGGAAGCGTCGCCGCCCCAGATCACCCGCAGGTCCGCGGCCAGCGACAACGCGCCGCTGATCTCGTCGCTGCGGTCGTAGGTGACCATGCGCTGGGTGGCGCGGATGGTCGCCGCGGTCTCCGGCGAGACGTCTTCCATCGCCGCGTTCAGCGCTTCCAGCACGGCTTCCGCCGCACCGGCCGAACGCGAAGACACGCGCACGACGTTGCTGTTGCCCGCCAACGCCGACAGCGCCCACGAGTACACGAAGATGGTGTCCACATTGGCCGGCGGCACGTGGAAAACGAGCCCGCGCGGGAACCGCAGCGAGTCACCGCTGGTTTCCAAAGTGGACAGTGACTTCGCGAGTTCTCCCTTGCGCAGGAAGAAACCCAGCGAGGCCAGCTCCGGGAAGCGCCGCGCCAGCGCGGGCGCGAGCAGCTTTCGCGCGAACTTGGTGACGAACTCGACCACCCGCGGGTCGCCGACCTTCAGCCGTCCGCCGGGCGGTTCCTCGCGCAGCTCGTCCAGCAGCGCACCGGCCGAAACCGAGTCGCCGAGCGGAAAACGCTGTTCCAAACCACTCACGCGGCAGCTCCCTGGAACGTGTCCGAGCACCCGCGGGCCTCGGCCTTCGGCAGCCTGCCCAGCACGGAGAAGTGCTTGCCCGGCCAGTCGCCGTCGTCGATTCCGTTGCAGACGCCCAGATCCTCGGTGAGCAGCACGTGTCCCGGATACGACCGCGGCAGCGTGCTCACCACCTCGATGACGCCCGGCTTGCCGACCGGCTGCTCTTCCCAGGTCTCCGGGTCGCGGATCACAACGTCGGCGAAATCGGGGCAGTACAGGGAGTTCCCGGAGGGGCCTTCGAGGAACACGGTGCCGATCTGCTCGATCATCCCGTAGTAGTTGTGAATCCGGGTGAGCCCGGTGTCCTCTTTGAACCGCCTGCGGAACTCGCTGTTGTCGACCGCGCGGTCGATCAGCTTCTTCCAGCCGCCGGAGTGGATGAGGATGCCGTTCGACAGGTCGAGCTTGTGCTCGCGGGCGACCTCGTAGAGGTACTGCCACACCATGAAGGTGAAGCCGAAGATCAGGAAGGGCTTGTCCCCGTACTCGGCGAGGAACTTCCGCACGGCCTCGACGTCCGGCTTGTCGTTCTCGTCCAGCACGTAGGTGTGCTTGCGGCCGAAGTTCGCCATGCCGAGCACGCCCGCGCCGCGCGCGGAGAACGAACGGCGGTTCTTGATGATGCCGATGGTGTCGACCATCAGCATCGGCAGCCGCTCGCCGCCCAGTACCTCCTGCAAGGTGGCACCGAGCTGCTTCGTCTGCGCGCCCGCCGCCTCCTTGTCCAGGTAGATCCGCGAGGCACCGGCCCCGGTGGTACCCGAGGACGTGAGGGTCTTGAAGACCTCGGCGTCCGGAATGGACTTCAGATCGTGCGTTTTGAACATCCGCACCGGCAGCCACGGCAGGTCGGCGATCGTGGCGAACGCCGCGTCCGGCGCGAAACCGAGCGAGGCGAGGATGCGCTCGTACCCGGCGGAGTTCGCCCGGTGGTGCGCGGTCAGCTCGGCGAGCTCAGGGAGCAGCGCCGCCTCTCGCTCCGCCTGCGAGCGCGTGAACACACTCATACCCGTCCTTCCAGCGACCGGTAGTCGATCTTCCCGCTGGCCAGCAGCGGCACTGTGTCGATCGGACGCACGTCGAACCCGCTGGCGTGCAGGTGCAGCCGCTCGGCCAGCGCCCGCGCCGCGTCCTTGCAGATCGCCTTCGCGCCGTCGCCCTCGGGCAGTTCGGCGAACAGCACGACCTTGTCGCCCGCGGGCACCGCGGCCACCACGTCGATGCCCACCGCCGCCGTGCGCACGGCCTGCTCCAGGTCGTCCAAGCTGACCCGGTTGCCGAACACCTTGCCGATCCGCTTGAGCCTGCCGGTGATGTACAGGTACCCCTCGTCGTCGAGGTACCCGAGATCCCCGGTGGCCAGCGTTCCGCCGTATTCGTCGCCCGCGCTCAGCTCTGCTTCGTCCTCGGCATAACCCATCATCACGTTAGGCCCACGGTAAAGGACCTCACCGACAATTTTGGGATGCGTGGTCTCCTCGCCGTCGTCGCGGCGGATGGCGAACGAACCGCCGGGCAGCGCCGGACCGGCCGAGCCGATCTTGTCCGCGAGCCGCTCGGCGGGCACCGTGGTCATGCGCGGGGACGCCTCGGTCTGGCCGTACATGACGTACATCCGGCCGCCGACCGCGAGCATCTTGTCGTTGAACTCGGCGACCAGCTCGTCCCGCAGCTTTCCCCCGGCCTGGGTGAGGGTGCGCAGGGTCGGGTACTTCGCCGGGTCGAATTTCAGCCGGCGCAGCATTTCGTAGTGATAGGGCACGCCGGACAGCGAAGTCACGCCGTATTCCTTCACCGAGTCCCAGAATCCGCGGCCAAGCACGCCAGAAGATTCGATAACCACAGTCGCACCACGCAAAAGGTGCGAATTCAGCACCGAAAGGCCGTAGCTGTAGTGCAGCGGCAGACAGGTCGGCGCGACCTCCTCCGCGTCGATCGCCAGCACCTGCGCGATGGCGTCGGCGTTGGCCAGCAGGCCCTGCCGGGACAGCCGGACGAGCTTCGGATTGCCGGTGGAACCGCTGGTCGGAAGCAGCACGGCGAGGTCGGGATGCGGGACGGCGCCGTCGGCGGCCGCGCGCACCCAGTGCCCGTCTTCGGCCCGGTAGCCCTCAGGCGCGTCCGCTTCGGGAGCGGCCAGCACCGCGGCGGGCCGGAACCGGGTGATCAGGCCTTCGAGCACCTCGGCGTCGAGCGCGGGGTCGATCAGCGCGATCGCCCGTCCCGCCTCGAACGCGCCGAGGTACCGCAGCACGCTGTCCAGGTCCAGCGACATCCGCGCGAACAGCACGCCGGGCGGGAGCTCCGCCAGCGCGGCCGCGGACTGCTCGACCTCCGCTGTCAGCTCGTCGCCCGCCAGCGTGCGGCCCCCGGCCACATCGACCAGCCGGGACCCTTCGCCAACCAGATTCACCGAACCTCCTCGCCCTCGCGAGCGCACTTCACAGCACCAAGCCGCCGTCGACGCCGAGCACCTGACCGGTCACGAACGACGCCTCGTCGCTCACCAGGAAGCGGATCGCCTTCGCCACGTCCTCGGCCGCACCGAGCCTGGCCAGCGGCGTGCGCGCGATGTTGTCCGCCTTCGCGTCCTCGGCGAGACCCGCGGTGAGATCGGTGTCGATCACGCCCGGCGCGACCGCGTTCACGCGGATGCCGGAGCGGCCGAGTTCCTTCGCCGCCGAACGCGCGATGTTCGCCACCGCCGCCTTTGACGCCGCGTACACCGTCTGACCAGCGCTTCCGTACTCGCCGACGATACTGGCCAGCACGACGATCGCGCCGGTCTTCTTCCGCATCATCGCCCTCGCGGCGGCCTGCACGGTGTGCAGCGTGCCGGCGACGTTGGTGCTCAGCGTGGTGTCGACCAGGTCTTCCTTGATCATGCCGAGGAGCGCGTCCTCCATGATCCCGGCATTGGCCACGACGATGTCGAGCTTGCCGTGTTCCTTCGCCACGCCGCGCACCAGCGTGGAGACCGCCTTCGCGTCGGTCACGTCGAGCGCAAGCCCGGCCGAAGCGCTGGCGGCGGCCGCGGCCTCCTTCGCGCGCGATTCGTCGCGACCGGTCAGCACCACGGTGGCCCCGGCCTCGGCCAGGGCCTTCGCCGTGGCGAGGCCGATCCCGCGAGTCCCGCCGGTGACGAGCGCGACGCGTCCGGACAGATCAGTCATTCTTCGACTTCAGCTCGGTCACCATGTCGACCGCGACCTTGAAGCTCGACATGTCGATCACCTGGTCGGTGTCGAACTCGACGTCGAACTCGTCCTCGATGGCGGCGACCAGCGCCATGTGGCCGACCGAGTCCCACGCCTCGATGTCGCGGTACTTGAGGTTCTCGACGTCAACGTCCCCGTCGAGGTCCAGCGCCTCGACGAAGACCTCTCGCAGCTTGGGGGCGATTTCCGACATTCACAGCTCCTAGTGTTCGTCGCGGGGGCGGGCGTCCCACGCCTTGACCACGGTAGAGAGGTCCCCGGGAAGGCGATCGGCCAGCCCGTCGTCCGGCAGTTCGCCCTTGCCCTTCAGCCACGGCGAGAGCGCCTCGATCATGGTCTCGTCGAGGCCGCGCCGGGACAGCCCGACCACATTGACGCCGGTCACCCTTGCCGGGTTGCCTACCGCGATCGTGAAAGCGCCCACTTCTCGGCGGACCGCCGAGCTCATCCCGACCATCGCGCCAGGCCCGATCACGACACGCTGGTGCAGCACAGTGCCCATGCCGAGGTTCGCGCCGTCCCAGATGTGGCAGTGCCCGCCAGTGATCACGTTCGATGCGACGGTGACGCCCGAGCCGACCAGGCAGTCGTGCGCGATGTGGCTGCCGCGCAGGTAGTAGCCGTCGCTGCCGAGAGTGGTGGTGCGCCAGGTGCCCTGGTGCACGCTGACGTACTCGCGGATGCGGTTGCGGTCGCCGATCACGACGCCGTAGCCGTCCTGGTCCGGATCACCGATCGGCGTTTCCTCCCAGGCCGCCGGATGCGGACGCCCGCGGTCCTCGCCCGGCGTGCCGATGGTCACGTGCGGTCCGATCCAGTTCCCGTCGCCGATGCGAGCCGGGCCGACGATGACCGTGTAAGGGCCGATGACGTTGCCTTCGCCCAGCTCCACGCCCTCGCCGACGACTGCCGTGGGGTGAATCCGGTTGGGTGCCGCAGGTGACACAGTCGGTGATCCGTTTCGTCGCTTCCGGCCTGGACGGCCTGGGGTCAAGGGCTGGCGGCGGCGCCCGGTAACGTGTGGCCCGCGTGCATGCAGGGTGGCCGGGCGCAGAACCGGCGGCTTTCCGGCCTCGCGGCCGGAGCGCCTAGCACTGTACCGGACGCATAGAAATCCCCAGCCGAGAGAGACTGCCGATGATCCCCATTACCGTGGTCGACGTCCGAGACGCGGAGGACCTGGTCGTCGAGGTGCTGCGATCCGGCGCCATCGCTCAGGGGCCGATGGTCAAGCGCTTCGAGGACGCTTTCGCGCAAGTCGCGGGCACGAAGCACGCCATCGCCGTGAACAACGGGACGACCGCGCTCGTCGCGTCGCTGCAGGCGCTGGACCTTCAGCCCGGGGACGAGGTGGTGACCTCGCCGTTCACCTTCGTCGCGACGCTGAACGCCATCCTGGAGGCGGGCGCGACCGTCCGGTTCGCCGACATCCGGCGCGACGACTTCGCGCTCGACCCCGACGCCGTCGCCGCCGCGGTCGGCCCGCGCACCAAGGTGCTGATGCCGGTCCACCTGTACGGCCAGACCGCGGACATGGGCAAGCTCGCGCCGCTCGCCGCCGAGCACGGGCTGCGGGTCATCGAGGACTCCGCGCAGGCCGTCGGCGCGTCTTTCGAGGGCAAGCAGGCCGGGTCGTACGGCATCGGCTGCTTCTCGCTGTACGCGACGAAGAACGTGACCACCGCCGAGGGCGGCGTGATCACCACGGACGACGACGCGCTGGCCGACAAGCTGCGCGTGATGCGCAACCAGGGCATGAAGGCCCGTTACCAGTACGAGATGGCCGGGCACAACTACCGGATGACCGACCTGCACGCCGCGGTCGGCATCCCGCAGCTGGAGAAGCTCGACCAGCTCACCGCGGCCCGCCAGGCCAACGCGAAGCGGCTGTCCGAGGGGCTCGCCGGCACGCCGGGTCTCGAAATTCCGCAGGTGCTGCCCGGCCGTGAGCACGTGTGGCACCAGTACACCGTGCTGGTCGGCCCGCACGCGATGCTCTCGCGCGAGGAATTCGCCTCCGCGCTGACCGAAAAGGGCATCGGCAATGGGATCTACTACCCGAAGATCGTCTTCGACTACGACTGCTACCGCGGGCACCCGCTGATCCCGGATGCTCGCGTCGAGGACTTCCCGGCGGCGTCCGCCGTTGCCGCGCAAGCACTTTCGCTGCCGGTGCACCCGCATCTGACCGAATCCCAACTGGACCGCATCATCGAGGCCGTTCGCGAGGTACTGGGCGCATGACACACCGCATCGCACTCGTCGGCACCGGCAACATGGGCTCGTTGCACGCGCGCGTCCTGTCGCAGAACGACCGGGTGGACCTGGCCCGCGTGATCGACCCGCGCGAGGAAGCGGGCCGCGCGGCCGCCGAACGCTACGAAACCCAGTGGACGCCGGAAATCGGCTCGCTGTCCGATGTGGACGCGGTAGTGCTCGCCTCGGCCACCGAGGTGCATTACGAGCTGGCGCAGGAGATTCTCGGCCAGGGCAAGCCGATGCTGGTCGAGAAGCCGGTGTGCGACAGCCTCGAGTTCTCGCAGGAAATCGTTGCCCTGTCGGCGAAGAAGGACGTCCCGCTGATGTGCGGGCTCCTGGAGCGCTACAACCCGGCCGTGATGACCGCACGGGCGCTGGTGAACGAACCGGTGCACCTGATGGCGCGCCGGCACGGCCCGTACGCGCCGCGGATCAAGACCGGCGTCGCGTGGGACCTGCTGGTGCACGACGTCGACCTGGCGATCCAGTTCTTCGGCGGGGCGACCCCGAGCCGGGTCACCTCCAGCGCGGGGTACTTCCACCCGCAGTCGGTCACCGGGGCCGAGGACACCATCGAGACGGTGCTGTCGTTCCCCGCCGGGCTGGCCACGGTGTCGGCTTCGCGGCTGGCGCAGCGCAAGGTCCGGTCGCTGATGGTGTCCGAACTGGACCGGATGATCGAGATCGACCTGCTGCGCCGCGATGTGACCATCTACCGGCACGTCTCACACGATTCGGTCACCCCGGACGGGCTCGGCTACCGGCAGCAGACCGTCATCGAGATCCCGGAACTGGTCACCGCGCGCGAACCGCTGGCGACCCAGCTGGACCGGTTCGTCGACCTGCTGGAGGGCAAGGTCGACGCGGACGTCGAGCGGGCATTGATCCTGCCCTCGCACGAGGTCGTGGCGCAGGTGCTGGCCGAAGCCGCCTGATTACCTGGTGAGGCGTTTGCCGTCCGCGGAGTAGGCGACCAGCGGGGTCGCGCTCTCCGCGGACGGTACGTCGTCCTGGTCGAACCAGAAGACGACCACGTCGGGATCCTCGCTCCAGCGCGCGGTGTGCGCCGGGATCGTGCGACCGTCCACTGTGGTCTCGATGCGCGCGGCCGGTCCGCTGAAGTAGCCGTACACCGGCACCCAGACATCGGACACGGTGGTGCCGCCCGAGGTGGCGTGGAAGCCGAAAGAGCGGTCCTTGCCTTCGGATTCGTTGGCGAGGTACAGCGGACGCAGGTCGCCGTCCGGCTCGTACAGGCTGGCCATCACTCCGAATTGGACAGTCGGAAGGTTGTCCGGATCGTCGATTTCCGTCGCGTAGAAGACAAGTTCCGCGCCGTCGGCGTAGGTGCCGGTGGAGATAACCTCGCCGAGCGGCCGGGATTCCGCCGACGTCGGGGCCGGGACCGAAGTCGACGAGGACACGTTCGTCACCATCGGCGGCGACGCGGCCGCGTGCACCTGCTCCGGCGCGCCGCCCGGCGACCGTAGCCAAGCCGCGCCGAAGACCACGGCTACCACAGCCAGCGCCGCCCCCGAGGAGGTCAGAAACCGCCGTCGACGCCGGATCCGCGCGCCGTCTTTGAAAATCCGGTCGAGATCGGGCTCCGCGAAGGGTTCCGCAGGCGCTTCCTGAAGCGCGGCGCGCAACCGGTCAAGTTCGTCAGTCACGCGCTCACCTCCCCGACCAGCGCTTCGCCGTCCACGCGCAACTTCGCCAGTGCACGGGAATTGGTGCTCTTGACCGTGCCGACCGACACGCCCAGTTCCTCGGCGACTTGGTGTTCCGGCAAATCGAAGAAATGCCGGAGAACGACCACGGCCCGCTCCTTCGCGGTGAGCCGGGCCAAGGCGCTGGAAAGCCATTCCCGATCGGCGACGGCGTGCGAAATGTCCGGCACCTTCGGCGGTTCCGGCATCTCCTCGGTGGCGTATTCGCGGATCGGGCGGCGCCAGATGTCAATGACGTGATTGGCGAGCACGCGCCGGGCGTAGGCGTACGGGTTCTTGCGCCGCACCCGGGGCCAGGCGGCGTAGGTACGGGTGAAGGCAGTCTGCGCGGCGTCCTCGGCCTGGTGGCGATCGCCGGTGAGCAGGTAGGCCGCGTGGGTGAGCCGGGCAGAACAGGACCGCACGAAGTCGGCGAACTCGTCGTCTCCGCGCACCATCCCCACCTCTGTTTCCTGGTTGCCTTGCGGTCCAGGTTACGGGGGCGGGGGACGTGCGTCGACGTAATGGCTGGTCAGTCTTGTCTCAATGACGCGACGCATGGTGTTCAGGGAGGTGCTTGGTGTCAGCGTTGCGCACACGGGTCGATGAGCGCGTAATCGCCGTCCATGAGCCGGTCAGCGATCATGCTGACCGGCGGATCCAGATCTACGATCCAGTAGTGCTCGATACCGGCATCGGCGCTCATCTCCGGGCAGAGCTGGAACCACATCGGACCCGGCGACACGGACGGAACTTCTTCGACAACCTCGATCCGAACCCTCGGGTTCTCCGGAAGGTCCGCCCAGCCGGCAAGGGTCAGGAGGTGGTGAGGCCATTCAAGGACAGCATCCGCCAGCGCGTGACGCACCGTGTCCGAATTACTTCTCCGTGAAGTCGCCTGACGGAGAACCCCACCCCGACGAGTCGTCCGACAAGGCGCGGCGGCGGGCGTTTTCCTCGCGGACCCGCTTCACCTCCGCCTCGATGTACTCCTCGTCGTAGCGCTGGAACACCCGCGCCGGGTTGCCCGCCACCAACGAACGCGCCGGAACATCCTTCGCGACCACCGAGTTCGGCTGCACCGTCGCGAAGTCACCGATCGTGACGCCCGGCATGATCACCACGAGGCCGCCGATAAAGCAGCCCTTGCCGATTTTCACCGGCTTGCGTTCGATCAAATCGCTGCCGGAATGATTTTCCAGCGCCATGTTCGCCAGCCAGCTCGAATGCGTGAACACCAGGGTGTTCAGCCCGATGCTGGTGTGCTCTCCGATTTCCAGCCCGCCGCTGGCGTCGAGGGCCGCGCCCTCGCCGACCCAGCAGTGCTCGCCCATCGTGAGGTTGCCCGGGCTGACGATCTTGACTCGCTCCCGCACCCGGCACGACTCCGGCAGGCCGTAGAACGCGGCCCGCTCGGCGTCGTTCAGGTACTGCGAAACGAGGTCGTTCAGGATCATCGGGCGCAGCCGGTTGCTGCGCTCGTCGTCGAAGAACATCAGTTGTCCGCCACCAGTTTCGTGAGCACCCGCAGGTGTTCCTCGGCCACTACGTCCAGTCCGAAGTTGTCCCGGACCATCGAGGCTTCCCGCTCGGCGATCCGCGCGCGCTCCTTCGGATCGTCCAAAAGGGACAGCACGGTGGACTTGACCGCTTCGGAATCGTTCGGCCGCACCAGCAGGATGTTCTCGCCATTGTGCAGTTCGATGCCGGGGTAGTTGTCCTCGGCGACCGACGCGATGGTCGCCGTGCCGGACAGCATCGCCTCAAGCGACGCGGTACCGCAGCCGCCGTTGAGGTCGTGCGTGACGATGTCCGCGGCCGCGAAGTACGCGGGCACGTCCGCCTTCGGCACCGCGCCGGTGACGATCAGCGCGTCGGCCACGCCCAGTTCCTTGGCGCGCTGCTGGAACGCGTCGTGATACACCCGGCCGACGATCACCACGCGCAGCCCGGGGTGCCGCTCCAGGATCGCGGGCAGCGCCTCGATCAGCGGCAGCCGGTTGCGCAGCGGGATCACGTGCCCGAGCGACACGATCAGCGGCGCGTCCCCGATCTCCAGTTCCGCGCGCACGTCCTTGGTCACCGGCTTGGCGAAATGCCCGGTGTCGACCGCGATCGGGAAGTACTCGGAGTTGTCGTCGCTCGTGCCGTAGCGCTCGACGCAGTAGTCCACACCGAGCTTGTCGAGGATGACGAAGCGCGGGCGCAGGTACTTCAGCACCGGGTTCACCAGCATCGCGTCGAGCACCCGGAACACGCGGCCGTACATCTTGTTCTCGCTGGTCAGCAGCGTGTGGATGGTCAGCAGAACGGGCAGTTCGCGGCGGCGCGCGTAGATGCCGACCATCCAGGACAGGTCGAAGAACTGCCCGTGCAGGTGCACCGCGTCCGGTTTGAACTCGTTCAGCAGCTTCCACAGCCGCCGCCAGTTGCCCGGCCGCATCGACGCGAACGTCATGTCGAAGTCGATCGACAGGCCGAGCTGCGGCATTTTCACCGCGGGGAGGCGCACGACGCGGTATCCGTCGCGCTCCTCCTCCGCCGGCGCGTCACCGTAGGCAGCGGTGATCGCCAGCACTTCGTGTCCGGCTGCCGCGTACTCGGCGGCCAGTGAGGCCGACATGTGCGCGCTCCCGCCCACGCGCGGCGGGAAGAAGTTGTTCACCACCACGATCCGCATGGGTTTTCCTTCGGCCGGGCCCGCAGTGCTCATTACGCATTCCCCTCGGAAGACGCGCCGACGGCGAGGCTCACTCGGAGTCCCGCACCAAAGCGCGCATGCCCTCTTCGACGGTGATCTGCGGCTCCCAGCCGAGCACCTCGCGGGCCCGGGTGATGTCCGCGGCACGGCGGGACACGAGGACGTCGCGCTTGTTGAACACCGGCTCGACGTCGACCCCGACCGCCTCGATGAGGATCTTCGCCAGGGTGGCGATCGAGGTGTCGATGCCGGTGCCGATGTTGATCGGCAGGTTCGACTGCTCCGACTCCAGCGCGGCGACGACGCCCTTGGCGAGGTCGGTCACGTGCACGAAGTCCATCGACTGGTCGCCCGCGCCGTCGATGATCGGCGGCTGGCCGGCGCGCAGGCGCTGGATGAAGTGGTTGATGACCGAGGTGTAGTACGCCTCGATCTTCTGGCCGGGGCCGTACACGTTGAAGAACCGCAGCGCGTTCCAGGAGAGGCCCTTGGTGCGCTCGTAGAAGCCGAGCAGGTCCTCGCCGGCGCGCTTGGAGATGCAGTACGGGGTGAGCGGGTTCAGCTTATCGTCCTCGTGCATCGGCAGCTTCTCCGGCTCGCCGTACACCGAGGCGCTGGAGGCGAAGACCAGACGCTCGACGCCCTCGTCGGCCGCGGCCGCGAAGACGTTGTTGTTGCCGACCATGTTGATGTCGATCGACTCGCCCGGGTCCGCGATCGACTTGTTGATCGACACGGTGGCGAAGTGGATCGCGTGCGTGCAGCCCCGCATGGCCTCGCGGACGCCGACGCCGTAGCGCACGTCCTTCTCGATCAGTTCGACCTTGCCGGTGGCGACGAACTCGTTGACGCGGTCGCGGTCGCCGCGGGTCATGTTGTCGAAGATCCGGACCGTGTAGCCCTTCTCCAGCAGGATCGGGATCACGTGCGAGGCGATGAAACCGCCGGCGCCGGTGAAGAAAACTTTCTTGTCGGACATGGGTTCTCCTCAGAGAGCTCGGCGGGTCAGGAAAGAGCGGACACGGCTTCGCGCACGGTGGTGACCACGCGCTCGACTTCGCTGTCGGTGAGTTCCGCGTGCATCGGGATGGCCAGCTGGCGGCGGAAGGCGTCGGCGGAGACGGGCAGCGGCTGCTGCTCGCCGTACACCGGCTGCAGGTGGGAGGCGTAGGTGCCGAAGTTGCACTGCACGCCCTGTTCGCGGATCCGCAGGGCCAGCGCGTCGCGGCTGATCTCCGGGGCCACCGTCATCAGGTAGGCCTGCCACGGGTGTTCGCGGTCGGGAGCCTCGACCGGCACGGTCAGCGCGTCGACGTCCTCGAACGCCTCGTGGTAGCGCTTGGCCACCGAACGGCGGGCGGCGAGCAGGTCGGGCAGCCGGTCGAGCTGGACGCCCATGATCGCGGCCTGGATGTCCGAGAGCCGGAAGTTCCAGCCGAGCTCGTGGAAGGACGGGATCGGCAGCGTGTCCGAGCCTTCGCGGCTGATCGCCGGCTCGATGCCGTAGGTGTGGATCTTGCGCGCGTGCGCGATCAGGTCCTCGCGGTTCGAGACCAGCGCGCCGCCCTCGCCCGCGGTGATGCCCTTGCGGCCGTGGAAGGAGAACGCGGCCAGGTCGGCGAGGCTGCCCGCCGGGCGGTTGCGGTAGGTCGCGCCCGCGGAGCAGGCGGCGTCCTCGAACAGCCACAGGCCGTGCTTGTCGGCGATGGCGCGGTACTCGTCGAAGTCGCCGGGCTGGCCCGCGACGTCGACGGCCAGGATGCCGACCGTGCGCGGCGTGATGAGCGCTTCGATCGCGACCGGGTCGGCGCTGAAGATGTCCGGGCGGATGTCGGCGAAGACCGGCTTCGCGCCGGCCTGCAGCACGGCGTGGCCGGTCGCCGGGAAGGTGTAGTCGCCGACGATCACCTCGTCGCCGGGCTGGACGCCGAGCACCTTCAAGCCCAGGAACAGGGCGGATCCGCAGTTGCTGGTGGTCAACGCGTGCGCGGTGCCGGTCAGCTGCGCGAAGCGCTCCTCGAAGCGACGGCACGCCGGGCCCGCGCCGGCCAGCCAGCCAGAACGGAACACTTCGGCGACGGCTGCGAGCTCTTCGTCGCCGACGGTCGGCTTCCCGAGCAGGACGGGTTCGCCCACTGTAGATCTCCTGTGCATCGGGGTGTCCCGCATTGCGCGGGGTCGCGCCAAAGTGTATAGAAGTCGCGTTCGCCTCCTGTTTCGGGGACAGAACCCACGGGTAAGCACCCGTTCCGGGCATAGGCTCACGGGATGCGGATCGGGGTGCTGGGGGCCGTCGTCGCGTGGGACGGCGCGGGCGGGACGGTCGCCGTGGGCGGCCCGCGAGGCCGGGCGCTGCTGGCGTTGCTCGCGGCGGACGCCGGACGGTTCGTGTCCGCCGAGCGGCTCATCGACGGGCTCTACGGCGAGGAACCGCCGGACGGCGCGGCCAACGCGCTCCAATCGCAGGTCTCGCGGCTGCGCAGCGCGCTGAAACTGCCGATCGAACTCACCTCGGCGGGGTACCGCCTCCGGATCGAACCGGACGAAGTGGACGCACACCGGTTCGAACGGCTGGCCGGCGAGGGCCGGCGCGAACGGGCCGAGGGCGACCCGACGCGGGCCAGCGATCTGCTCGGCGAGGCGCTCGCGCTGTGGCGCGGACCAGCGTTCGCCGACGTCCCGGCCGCAGCGGTCCAGGCCACCCGGCTGACCGAACTGCGCGCCGAGGCAGCCGCCGACCGGATCGACGCGGAGATCTCGCTCGGCCGCGCCGCTGGTGTCCTCGACGAGTTGCGCGCCACTATCGCCGAGCACCCGCTGCGCGAGCGGCCGCGCGCCCAGCTGGTGCGGGCGTTGCACGCGGCTGGCCGGACCGCCGAGGCGCTGGCCGCGTTCGAGGACGCCCGTCGCACGCTCGCCGACGAACTCGGCGCGGACCCTGGTCCAGACCTGACCGAGGCGCATCTGGCCGCCTTGCGCGGCGAGCCGGCGGACGCAGCGACGCCGTTGCCCGCACAGCTCACCAGCTTCGTCGGCCGGGACGGCGAGCTGCGGCAGGTCGCGGATCTCCTGCGGCAGGCCCGGCTCGTCACGCTGCTCGGTCCGGGCGGGACCGGGAAGACCCGGCTGGCCGTCGAAGCCGCGGCGGACGCGGGACCGTGCGTCTTCGTGGAGCTGGCCCCGCACGTCGCCGACGACGTTCCGCAGGCCGTTCTCACCGCGCTCGGCCTGCGCGAGGGGGCCCGCGGTCGCCAGGACCCGGTCGACCGCCTTGTCTCGGCCTTGCACGACCAGGCGACGTTGCTGGTGCTGGACAACTGCGAACACGTCATCGCCGCAGCCGCGAGGCTGGTCGCGCGGCTGCTGCCCGCCTGCCCCGGTCTGCGGGTGCTGGCGACGAGCCGGGAACCGCTCGGCATCACCGGCGAACAGCTCGCGCCGATCCCCCGCCTCGCCGTTCCGCCGCCGGGTGCCGAGACCGTCGAGACCTACCCCGCGGTCCGGCTGTTCCTCGACCGTGCCCGGGCGAGCGACCCCGCGTTCCGGCTGACCGACGAAACGGCGGCCGACGTCGTCCGGATCTGCACCGCGCTCGACGGCCTTCCGCTCGCGCTGGAACTGGCCGCCGCCCGCGTGCGCACGCTGCCGGTCGCCGACATCGCCGCGCGGCTCGGCGACCGTTTCCAGCTGCTGGCCCACGGCAGCCGCACCGCCGACGAGCGGCACCGGTCGCTCCGCGGCGTCGTCGAATGGAGCTGGGATCTCCTCGATGACGACGAACGCCGCCTCGCCCGTCGGCTCACCGTCTTCACCGGCGGCGCGACGCTCGCGTACGCCGAGCAGGTGTGCGACGTGCCCGTCGACCTGCTCCCCGAACTCGCCGACAAGTCGCTCGCCGAACCGTCGAACGGGCGCTACCGAATGCTGGAGACAATCCGTGCTTTCTGCGCGGAAAAGCTCGACGCCGCAGGCGAGACCGAACGCTTCCGGCACGCCCACGCGCAGGCGTTTCTGCGGCTCGTCGAGGAAGCCGACCCGAAGCTGCGTACTGCGGATCAGCTGGACTGGCTGCGAAAAATCGACGCTGAGTACGACAACATCGTGGCCGCGCTCCGGTGGTCGGCCGGGGCAGATCCGTCGACCGCCTTGCGGATCGCCACCGCGCTGTCGATGTACTGGTGGTTGCGCGGACGACGCTACGAAGGCGCGGCGCTGTCGATGGAAATCGTGCGCCACTGCCAAGCGGAGCCGCCGGAAGGGCACCGTGAGCAATTCCTCATGTGCCTGCTGACCGCGATGGCCGGTGCCCCGGAAGCCGCCGAGACGGCGAACTATCGGTCCTATGTGGAGCAGTACCTAGTAGACAGCTCCTGGACCCCGGAGCATCCGATGATGCTCATGCTGTCGGGCGTTGTGCTCGGGCCGCCGGAGGACGACGACGCGCGGCTCCGCCTGTCCGGGCTCGAAAAGCATGCCGACCCATGGCTCACCGCACTCGTGCCGACGGGCGACGGTCTGCGCTCGATGCTCGCCGGGGAACTCGACGAAGCCGAACGCGGTCTGCGCGAAGGCGAGGCGCGCTACCGGGCGCTCGGCGAACGCTGGGGGCTGTCGATGGCGCTCGACCACCTGTCGCAGCTGCTGGTTTTGCGCGGCCGTCACGAGGAAGCGCTCGCCGCGATGACCGAGTCCCTGTCGCTCATGCAGACGCTCGGGGCGACCGACGACTACGCGGACCTGCTGTGCCGTCGCGGCGACAGCCGAGCGTTGCGCGGCGACCTCGACGGCGCGAAGGCCGACTACGAGCGGACCGTCGAGCTGGCCCACCGCACCGGGATGCCCGAGACGCGAGGCAGCGGTCACGTCGGCCTGTCCGGTCTCGCCCGCCGCTCTGGAGATCTGGCCGGCGCGCGGGCTCTCGCCGAGCAGGCGCTCGCCGAATGCGCGGCGGACTCGTTCTCGGCCGCCATCGTGCGAGCAGCCGCGTCGAT
This sequence comes from Amycolatopsis sp. M39, assembly GCF_001651785.1. Lineage (NCBI taxonomy): Bacteria > Bacillati > Actinomycetota > Actinomycetes > Pseudonocardiales > Pseudonocardiaceae > Amycolatopsis > Amycolatopsis sp. M39. Next base: position 305,238 of record NZ_LWSF01000003.1, on the reverse strand, counting down.
CGCGCTCGGCTGGATCGACGTGGCCGAACACCGCCCGGAGGACGCTCACCGGCGGATGCGACTCGGCGTCGAAACCGCGCACCGCTGGCATGACCACGGGTCACTGGCCACCGCGTTCGAGGGCGTCGCCGGGGTCTTGGCCGAGGAGGGCCGGTTCGCCGACGCCGCCGCCCTGCTCGGCGCGGCGGCCGCGGTGCGCGGGACCGCCGTGCCCGGCCAGCACGATGTCGCGCAGGTCACCGCGGCCGCGGAGAAGGCTCTCGGACCGGACGGGTTCACCGCCGCGTACACCGCCGGTCAGCAGCTGGAACCGCATCGACGTCTCGCGTTGGCCGGATTGTCCCCGGTTCAGTGAACAGCTACCACGCCGTCGGGGGGTACGCAGCGCCGCACCGGAGCGCGTAGCCTTCCCTGCCGTGCGGAACGTAGTTGTGATCGGTGGGGGAATCGTCGGGCTGTCGGTCGCTTGGGAGCTGTCCCAGCGCGGCCAGGACGTGACGGTGCTCGAAAAGGAAGCTCGCTGGGCGGCGCACCAGACCGGGCACAACTCCAATGTCGTGCACGCCGGGCTCTACTACAAGCCCGGCTCGTTCAAGGCGCGGATGTCGGTCGGCGGCAACCGGTCCATTGTGGATTTCGCCAGGCAGTACGGGGTGCCGGTGCAGGTGTGCGGCAAGCTCGTCGTGGCGACTCGCGAGGAGGAGATCCCCGCGCTGGACACGCTCGCCGAACGAGCCGAGGCCAACGGCGTGCCGGCCAAGCGGATCACCCCCGCGGAGGCCCGCGAGTACGAGCCGGAGGTGTCCTGCGTCGCCGCGCTGCGCGTCGAGTCGACCGGGATCATCGACTTCCCCGCGGTGTGCGCGGCGCTCGTGCGACTGCTCGACGAGGCGGACGCGGACCTGCGGCTGAACACGCCCGCGCTGGGCATCCGCCCGGCTCGCGGCGGCGGTGTCGAGGTGGCCACCGGCTCTGCGGTGCTGCACGCGGACGCGCTGGTCAACTGCGCCGGTCTGCACGCGGACCGGGTCGCCGAAATGGCCGGCATCACGCCGAGCGCGCGCATCGTGCCGTTCCGCGGCGAGTACTACGAGCTGAAGCCGGAGCGCCGCCACCTCGTGCGCGGCCTGATCTACCCGGTGCCCGACCCGACGCTGCCGTTCCTGGGCGTGCACCTGACCCGGATGCTGGACGGCAGCGTCCACGCGGGCCCGAACGCCGTGCTCGCGCTGCGCCGTGAGGGTTACCGCTGGGCGGACGTGTCGGTGAAGGACCTCGCCGACGTCGCCCGCTTCCCCGGTGCCTGGAAGCTCGCGCGCAAATACGCGTACCCGACCGGCCTGGAAGAGGTGCTGCGGTCGTTCTCGAAGAAGCGGTTCGCCGCCAGCCTCGCGCAGCTCGTGCCCGCGGTGACCGAGGACGACATCGTGCGCCACGGTTCCGGCGTGCGGGCACAGGCGCTGCGCCCGGACGGTTCGCTGGTGGACGACTTCCTCATCGAGTCCACAAAGGACCAGGTGCACGTGCTCAACGCGCCGAGCCCGGCGGCGACGAGCGCGCTGGAGATCGCCAAGTACATCGCCGACCGGGTGACCGACTGACGCCTGGCCAAGTGCCGCGCAGTCCGATGCGGCCGGTTCAGGAAGGCAGATTCCCCGACACCATCGGGATTCCGGCCTTGATCGCGTCGCACGCCTTGGTCTTGTCTGCCAGCTGCCCGCTGACGATCTGGATCGAGGCGGTGTCGGAAACCGGGAGCCCGGCCGCGCAGATCACGCCGCCGGAATCGTTGAAGTTCGGGAACAGCGACCACTTCCGGCCGTTCACGTCGATCTGCTCGGTCGGCGCGACGTCCATGCCGGGCCAGCGTTTCAACGGCACGTCCGGGCCGAGCCAGACCTCGAACGGTTTCTGCCCGCCGTCGCCGTCGGTGTCCTTCCACAGGCAGTAGGTCACGTTCGGCGAGATGACCTTGGAGCTGTCCAGTTCGCCGTTCGGCACCATGGTCAGCTGCTGCGCCTGCTCCGGCTTCAGCAGCTGGCACGGGTTGACCGACGCGAGCGGCCCGGTCGGCGCGGTGCCCTCCGGCGGCGTGCTCGGCGCGATCGGCGGCGCGGGCTGCCCGCCCGGCAGATGCGCGGCGACCTGCGGGATGACCTTCTTCGCCCGCTCGCACGCCTGCGCGTCGTCCGGATAGGACACGCTCACGAAGGCGAACGATTTCGGCCCGAGCGTCGTGTACAGGTCGCAGCTGCCGCCCATGAACCCGGCGTAGCGCGTCCACGGGAACCCGCCGAGCTGCACCGGGCCGGCCTTCTTGAGGGCGCCCTGGAGGTAGTCGTCGAGGCTCAGGTCCACCGACCAGCCGACGGACATGACCACCGTGTGCTCGGTGTCCGTCGCGGTCCACAAGCACATCGCGGGCGCGCGCTGTTCCTTGCGCGCCTGCACCGACCTGCCCTGCGGCTTGTAGCCGAGCCCGGCGAGCTGCTTCGCGTCGAGAAGCTTGCACGGTTCGACGACCGGCGTGACCGGTCCCTGGCCCGGCACCGGCGAAGCCACGCCGCTCACCTGCTGCGTGCACCCGGCGAGCAGCATCGCGGCCGCCGCCAGGGCGAGCGCCGCTCCGTTGAACCTCATCAGCTGCCTCCTCCGCTCCGCACCCTACTGACCAGTCCGGTTCCGCACCTGCGGAACCGGAAGGAAGAACCCGGCAATCACGGTTCGCCCGCGGCGCGGCGCAGGACGGCCGCCCTCACCCCGGAAGCGACCGCTGCCGTCACGACGAGCACGATCGCCATCGTGGCCCCGCTCACCTGCGGCCGGTTCGGGTACGAGGCCGGCACCTGCCGACGCGAGCACCAGCCCGAGCAGCCAGATCCGCAGCGAGCCCTGGCGAAGCGTGGTGCTGAATTTCGCTTCAGCAGAACGGAAAAAACGGTCGCCGGTCCGTCCTCGAAGCAGCATGACTCCGCTGATCGCCGCTGCGGCGATCAGCATCAGCCCGAACTGGAACGACGGATGCGTGCGCGGCTTCCCGGTGACCAGCAACCAGCAAGCGGCCGCGAAGGCCAGCACGTAGTCCGCAGCTGCCAGCAGGCCCGCCTTGCGCAGGGAACAGGGCTCTGCCGGATTCCATCTGAGGTTGTCTCGCCTTCGCGAAGTTCAGCGCTTGACCGGCTCCAGCACCTCAAGCCCGCCGAGGAACGGCCGCAGCGCCACCGGCACCCGGACCGAACCGTCGGGCTGCTGGTGGTTCTCCACGATCGCGACGATCCAGCGCGTGGTCGCCAACGTGCCGTTCAGGGTGGCCGCCGTCTGCGGTTTGCCGTTGTCGTCGCGGTAGCGGACGGACAGCCGGCGGGCCTGGAAGGTGGTGCAGTTGGACGTCGACGTCAGCTCGCGGTAGGTCTCCTGCGTCGGGACCCACGCCTCGCAGTCGTACTTGCGATAGGCGGACGTGCCGAGGTCGCCGGTCGCGGTGTCGATCACCCGGTACGGGACCTCGATCGCGGCGAGCATGTCCTCTTCCCAGCCCAGCAGCCGCTCGTGTTCGGCCTCGGCGTCCTCCGGCTTGGCGAAGACGAACATCTCGACCTTGTCGAACTGGTGCACCCGGATGATGCCGCGGGTGTCCTTGCCGTACGACCCGGCCTCGCGGCGGTAGCACGACGACCAGCCGGCGTAGCGGCGCGGACCGGCGGCGAGGTCGAGGATCTCGTCCGAGTGGTAACCCGCGAGCGGGACCTCCGAAGTGCCGACGAGGTACAGGTCGTCGTCGCGCAGCCGGTAGACCTCCGACGAGTGCGCGCCGAGGAAGCCGGTGCCGGCCATGATCTCCGGGCGGACCAGCGACGGCGTGATCATCGGCGTGAAGCCGTTCGCCGTCGCGCGTGCCACGGCCATGTTCAGCAGCGCGAGCTGCAGCTGCGCGCCGACACCGGACAGGAAGTAGAACCGCGAGCCCGACACCTTCGCGCCGCGCTCCATGTCGAGCGCGCCGAGGCCTTCCATCAGGTCGAGATGATCGCGCGGGGCGAAGTCGAACGACGGCACCTCGCCGACGGTCTTCAGCACCGCGAAGTCGTCCTCGCCGCCGATCGGCGCGTCCGGGTGCACCAGGTTCGGCAGGATCCGGAACAGCTTGTCGAACTCTTCCGACGCCTCGTTCTGCTCGACCTCGGCGGCCTTGACCTGCGCCGACAGATCCTTGGCGCGGGCGAGCAGGGCGGGCTTGTCCTCGGCGGAGGCCTTCGGCACCTGCTTGGACACGGACTTCTGCTCGGCCCGCAGCTTGTCGGCGGTCGCGATCGCAGAGCGGCGGCGCTGATCGAGATCGAGCAGCTTGTCGACCACTCCCTCGTCCTCGCCACGGGCACGCTGCGACGCGCGCACGGCTTCCGGGTCTTCGCGCAGAGTCCTGGGGTCAATCACGGACAGAAGGGTAGTCGCAGGCCAGCCACGACTTCGACGCGGTTTCCCGTACACACTGTGCGGCGCGCTGAAGACAACCCGACAGTCTGATCGTTGTCGCCCGTTTCCCGCGCTCCCCATACTCGCTAGAACCCGGAGCGGAGGGAACTCACATGACCGACGACCTGCTCGCGCGCCACCGCGCGGTGCTCCCGTCCTGGATGTCCCTGCTGTACGACGAGCCGATCGAAATCGTGCACGCGCAGGATCGCCGTCTGACCGATTCCACCGGCCGCACCTACCTCGACTTCTTCGCGGGCGTGCTCACCAACGCCATGGGCTACGACGTCCCCGCGATCAGCGACGCGGTCCGCAAGCAGCTGGACACCGGCGTCCTGCACACCTCGACGCTGTATCTGATCCGTTCGCAGGTCGAACTGGCCGAACGGATCGCGGAACGCTCCGGCATCCCGGACGCCAAGGTGTTCTTCACCAACTCCGGCAGCGAGGCCAACGACACCGCGCTGATGCTCGCCACCCAGTACCGCCGCAGCAACCAGGTGCTGGCGATGCGGAACTCCTACCACGGCCGGTCCTTCGGCACGGTCGCGATCACCGGCAACCGCGGCTGGTCAGCGTCCTCGCTGAGCCCGATCAAGGTCAACTACGTCCACGGCGGCTACCGCTACCGCAGCCCCTTCCGCGACCTGCCCGACACCGCTTACATCGACGCCTGCGTCGCCGATCTGGTGGAACTGCTGGAAACCGCCACCGCGGGCGACGTGGCTTGCCTGATCGCGGAGCCGATCCAGGGTGTAGGCGGCTTCAGTTCCCCGCCGGACGGCCTGTTCAAGGCGATGAAGGAAGTCCTGGACGACCACGGCATCCTCTTCGTTTCCGATGAGGTCCAGACCGGCTGGGGCCGCACCGGCGACCACTACTGGGGCATCCAGGCCCACGACGTGGTGCCGGACATGATGACCTTCGCCAAGGGACTGGGCAACGGCCTGGCGGTAGGCGGCGTGGTCGCTCGGGGCGACGTCATGGATTGCTTCCAGGCAGAGTCATTCTCCACCTTCGGCGGCAACCCGGTGTCCATGCAGGGCGCGCTGGCCGTCCTCGACTACATCGACGAGCACGATCTGCAAGCCAACTGCAAAGCCCGCGGCGACCAGCTGATGCGAGGCCTGCGTGCGGCCAACAGCCCCGTTGTCGGCGAAGTACGCGGCAAGGGGCTGATGATCGGCGTCGAACTGATCGAACCAGGCACCACGACGCCGAATACCGCTGCCGCCAAGCAAATGCTGGAAGAAACGAAAAAGCGCGGGCTGCTCATCGGAAAGGGCGGGCTGCACAAAAACGTGCTGCGCATCGGCCCGCCGATGACGCTGACCGAAGCCGAGGCGGCCGAAGGACTGCAGATCCTGCTCGACTCGCTGGCCGCCCTGTCCTGAACCTGCTTGCGCCCCAATGCCACGTGGTGCGACACGCAAGCTTCTCCGCCCCCCGCTGACGTCTGTGATCAGGACCAGCTTTGCACGCAACTGCGCCTGCGAACCTCAGCGGAAGCCGCCCCGCGCGTCTCGCTACCGAGAAACCCCACTATGGCATTCGGTGCGGCGCACCCAATGCCATAGTGGGGCGCTCAAGGCGAGAGTCACCGCCGCACCAACCGCGCCACGTGCTCGGCGAGTTCCTCCCCCGCATCCTCCTGCACAAAGTGCCCAGCCCCCGCCACCGTCGGATGGTCCAGACCAGCCGCCCCACGCATCGACCGCCGCAGAATCGGCCCCATCGCCCCGGTAATCGGGTCCCCGTCCGAGAATGCGCACAAGAACGGCACATCCAATTCCGTCAACGTCGCCCAAGCCGCCCGATTGGCTTCCGACGCCGGATCATCCGGCCGCGTAGGCACCAGCCCGGGCATAGCCCGCGGCCCGGCCTTGTACATCTCGTTCGGGAACGGCGCGTCGTAAGCAGCCCGGACGTCTTCCGACAGCGGCGTCTGACAGCCGGCCTGCACACACCGCCCGACATCGAGAATCTGCGCGCCCTCCACAGCTTCCCGGAACTTGTGCCACACCGGCGGCATGTCCGCGTCCCCGGTCGGCAATCCGGTGTTGGCCGCCACCACCCCGGCGAACCGGCCCGGATTCTCGGCGACCAGGCGCAGCCCGATCAACCCGCCCCAGTCCTGTCCGACCAGCGTGACCCCTTCGAGCCCGAGCACGTCGAACGCGAACCGCCGCGTCCATTCGACGTGCCGCGCGTACGTGTGGTCGACGATCTCCGCGGGCTTGTCCGACCGGCCGAATCCGACCAGGTCCGGGGCGATCGCCCGCAGCCCGGCGTCGGCCAGCACCGGAAGCATCTTCCGGTAGAGGAACGACCAGCTCGGCTCGCCGTGCAGCAGCAGGACGGGCGGGCCGTCCGCGGGCCCGGCCTCGACGTAGCCGACCCTGATCAGCCCGCCGTCCGGGTCGGACAGATCGGTGTACTGAGGTTCGAAGGCGAAATCGGGCAGGTCCGCAAACCGGTCTTCCGGCGTCCTGAGGAGTCGCACGCTTCCCACGTTAGTGGGAACGGGACCGCGCGGCAGTGCGCGAACGCTACGAAATCGCCACCGCGACGACCAGCCCGAGGCCGAGGTGTGCCGCCGCGACGACGACGCTCGCCGGCGCGAAGGTCTCGCTCTGGATCGTGGACCCGACGTCGATCCGGGTCGCCCACTCCAGCAGCCGCACGGCCAGCACCTGCACGATGACCCCGATCAGGCCGTAGACCAGCGAGGTGATCAGCCCGGCGGTCAGGTCGCTCGCGGAGTTGTAGATCGCCACGACCACGATGAACGCCATGGACAGCAGCCCGGACGCGGTCACGATCACCGCGTTCGGCAGCCCGCGGGTGACCAGCTTCGACAGCTTGCCCGGCGTGGTGAAGTCGATCGCGTAGAAGCCGGCGAACATCAGCAGCAGGCCGACGATGCCGTACAGCAGGATCGCGCCGATTCCGCGCACGAGGTCGGAACCAAACGTTGCGGGCAACGCGAGCGTCGAGGTCACGGGGTCTCCCTGAATGGCCAATTCAGCCTGTTGAATCGGACATCCAGGGTTGTATCACGACTCCGGGATCCGGTGCGGCACAAACGCCGCGCCGTCGTCGGTAACGAGTCCGCTGGTCTCGCGGATGCCAAGGCCCGCCGAGGAGTCCCCGACGATCCACGCGCCGAGCGCGGGCCGGTACCCGTCGAACTCGGGCAGCGGGTCGAACGCCTGGTAGACGTAGCCTTCCGCGCCGTAGACGCCGTCCGTCTGCGTCTCGTACCCGGTCGCCACGATCTGCACGTTCGCGCCCTCGCGGCCGAGCTTCGGCTTGCGCACGTACTCGGTGAGCAGGCCGGGGTCGTCGGCGAAGGCGGGCAGCAGGTTCGGATGCCCGGGGTAGTTCTCCCACAGCACGGCGAGCAGCGTCTTGTTCGACAGCAGCATCTTCCACAGCGGTTCGACCCACAGCGTGCGCGGCATGGTCTCGATCGCGAACTTGCCGAACTCCTCGTCGACCACCCATTCCCAGGGGTACAGCTTCACCACCGTGGACATCTGTCCCTCGGCGAGGTCGACGAACCGCTTGAGCACCGGGTCCCAGCCGATCTCCTCGATCGCGAGCCCGACCGTGTCGAGCCCGGCCTCGGCCGCGGTCTCTTGCAGGTACGCCGTGGTCACGTGGTCCTCGCCGCTCGGATCGGCCGCGGACCAGGTGAAATGCAGTTCGTTCGACGGCAGCTTGCCGCCGATCTCCGCCCAGCGCTCCACCAGCTTCTCGTGGATGGAGTTCCACTGGTCGTCTTCCGGGAAGACGTCGGTCTTCCAGTGCCACTGCAGCAGCGACGCCTCCAGCAGCGTGGTCGGCGTGTCCGCGTTGTACTCCAGCAGCTTGGCGGGCGATTTGCCGTCGTAGCGCAGGTCGAAGCGGCCGTAGACGTGCGGGTCCTGCCGCTTCCACGACTCCGCGATGTGCGGCCACACCCACTCCGGAATGCCGAAGCGCTGGTACTGCTCGGTGGTCACGACGTTGTCGACGGCCTCCAGGCACATCGAATGCAGCAGTTCGACGTCCGCCTCAAGCGAGAGCACCTCGTCCATGTCGAAGACGTAGTGCACCGACTCGTCCCAGTACGGCCGCGGTTTGCCGGTGCCGTCGCGCGCCGGGGTGCCGTAGACCAGGCCCTGCTCTTCG
>NZ_LWSF01000003.1:252246-296546 GCF_001651785.1 Amycolatopsis sp. M39 | reverse complement strand
CCCGCCGCGCTGGACGCTGGTGCCCGACTTGGTCGAAACGTTGGTGTTGCCCGACGGCGCGGTGTAACTGCCGCCGGAGACGCGCTGCCCGAGCGTGCCGGTACCGCCGTAGTTGTAGCGGTACTGGGTGTACCCGCCACCCGGGATCGGGATGAACCAGAACCCGCCGCTGTAGTGCCCGCCGTGGCTGCTCGCGTAGCTCTCGTCGCAGTACTTGTCGTCCTGGATGACCCCGTCGGACGTGACGCAGGACGCGGTGACCTCGGCGGGCTTCGCGATCGTGTAGAACGTCGCGACCAGCCCGACGAGACCGACGGTGACCCCGCTGCCGATCAGGATCTTGCGTTTGGTGGCCGCTTTCGCATCCGCCGCCTCCCGTGCCGCGACCGCTGCCTGCCGTTCGCGTTCCTGGTCGGCGATGGCCTGCTTGCGGGCCCGTTGTTCGGCCACCGAGGGCTGCCGCGGTTGCGTGTTCGCGTCCTGGAACCGCATCGAACCCGGCTTCTTCGGCTCCTCGGGCGGCTGCACGCCGCTGTTGTCGTCCTGCGTCATGTGCGCTCCGTAATCCCCCAGCACTGCATACCCCGCGTTCCACCCTAATCGACCCGGCACACGCGCGGTTCATGCGGCGCGGGCATCATGGGTATTGATGTCCCCAGGCTCCGAGCGGTTCCCTTCGCGCATGCAGACCCTGACCACCCGCGTGGTGATGGCCGGGGTGTTCTTCGGCGCGGTCATCGCGCTGGCCTTGAGCGTCGCCTTCTCCTGGACCGACACGCTCGCCGGCGGCGCGGGCGGCGGCGAGGGCAAGCTCAGCGAAGCCGCCCAGCAGGCGTTCCACTCGCCGCCGGGCACCTGCCTGACCTGGAGCGCCAAGGACGCCTCCGACGCGCACCAGGTGCCGTGCACGCAGCCGCACCTGTTCGAGGTCACGACCGTGGTCGACATCGGCGCGAAGTACCCGCAGCAGGCTCCGTTCCCGAGCCTCGACCAGTGGCAGGACATCGCGCAGCAGCAGTGCAACGCCGATGTGCGGCCGTATCTCGGCCACCCGCTCGACCCGTACGGCAAGCTCACCACCAACCTGCTGCGGCCCACGTCGGCGCAGTGGTCAGACGGCGACCGCCAGCTGCGCTGCGGCCTGCAGTTCGCCGGTCCGGGCGGAACGCTGCAGCCCACCACCGGCGCGGCGAAGACTCAGGACCAGTCGATGGTGTGGGCCCCGGGCACCTGTCTCGCGCTCGCGGGCAAGGGCGTCGGCGACCCGATCGACTGCGGCAAGCCGCACTCGTACGAGATCATCGCGACGCTCGACCTCGCCGCGCACTTCAAGGACGGCTACCCCAAGCTGGACGACCAGAAGTCCTGGCTCGACACCGAATGCAACAAGGCCGCGAAGGACTACACCGGCAGCGCCGACCTTTCCGCGAAGAAGCTCACGCTGGGCTGGGACTCGCGCGAGCAGGAGAGCTGGGACGCCGGGTCCACCAAGGTCAACTGCAAGGTCGCGGCCACGCTGCAGGACGGCAGCGGATTCCAGGCCGTCACCGGAAGCGTGAAGAGCGGGGCGTCGAACTCTTCCGGCCAGCAGCAGAGCCCGCCGCCCAGTTCCAGCTCCGGTTCCGGCGGAGGCAACTGAGCCGTGCCCGTCGAGATGAGCCAGGCGCGGTTCGAGGAACTGGTCTCCGACGCGCTCGACCAGGTGCCCGCGGAGTTCGCCGCGGCGATGGACAACGTCGTGGTGCTGGTCGAGGACTTCAACGAGGAAGCACCGGACATCCTCGGGCTCTATCACGGCATCGCGCTCACCGAGCGCACCAGCCACTACAGCGGGGCGCTGCCGGACCGGATCTCGATCTACCGCGAGCCGATNGCCGATCCTCGACATCTGCGACACCGAGGACGACGTCGTCGAGGAAGTGCTGATCACGGTGATGCACGAACTCGGCCACCACTTCGGCATCGACGACGAGCGGCTGCACGAGCTCGGCTGGGGCTGATTCCGGCGGCACCCCGCCAACCCGTTGCTCTTCCCTGATCGACACCGCGCCGCAACTGCGGAAACCACCGAAGGTCACCGAAGCATCACAGAACGCGGCCGATCTCCCTAGACTGGCCTCACCAGGGCGTTTCCTTTCCTTGTGAGGTGGTTCGTGTCGCATCGCCAGACGGACAGCCGGCTTCGCTGGCTGCTCGCCTCAAGCGGCACGTCGAACCTCGCCGACGGCATCGCCAAGGTCGCTTTCCCGCTGTTGGCCACCACGCTGACCCGCGATCCGGTGGAGATCGCCGCGCTGTCGGCAGTGCAGTTCCTGCCGTGGCTGCTGTTCGCCATCCCGGCGGGCACGCTCGTCGACCGGATCGACCGCAAGAAGGCGATGATCGCCGCGAACGCGATGCGCGCGCTCGTGGTCGCCGCGGTCACCGCGCTGCTCGCGTTCGGTTCGGTGGAGATCTGGACGATCTACGTCGCGTCGCTGCTCGTCGGCATCGCGGAGACGGTCGCGGAGAGCGCGGCGAACGTGCTGCCGCCCGCGCTGGTCGAGGCGGACCGGCTGGAGAGCGCGAACAGCAAGCTGCAGGCGTGCGAGATCGTCGGCCAGACGTTCCTCGGCGGCCCGGTCGGCAGCGCTACCTTCGCGATGTTCGCGGTCTTCCCGTTCCTGCTCTCGTCGGCCGGGTTCGCGGTCGGCGCCGCGGTGCTGCTGGGCATGGCGGGCAGCTACCGGCCGCGGCAGGAAACCAAGTCGCACATCCGGGCGGATTTCGCGGACGGCTTCCGCTGGCTGCGACGGCATTCGCTGCTGCCGCGGCTGCTCGCGATCGCCGGTCTGCTCAGCCTGATCAGCGAGCTGGCCCAGGCGCAGCTGGTGCTGTACGCGCTGGAAGACCTGCATTTGTCCGACGCGACCTTCGGCGCTTTCGCGTTCGTCGGCGGTGCGGGCGGGTTGCTCGGTGCTGGGCTGACGCCGCGGCTGGTCCGGCGCGTCGGACGGCGGGCGGTTCTGGTCGGCGGGGTGCTGTTCTGCGCGCTCGGCTTCGGCGGCATGGGCCTGGTGCGCCAGCCGGCGGTGTCCGCGGTGCTGTTCGGCGTGTTCGCGGCGGCGGTGGTGGCGGTCAACGTCGTGCTCGCGACCGCGCGCCACACCCTCGTGCCGGGCGAACTGCTTGGCCGTGTGCTCGGGGTCTGGCGCACCGTCGTCTGGGGCGCGATCCCGCTCGGCGCGCTGCTCGGCGGATTGCTCACCAAGCTGCTCGGTTCGGCGGGCGGCACCTTCGCCGCGTCCGGCCTGCTGCTGCTGTTCGTGACCGGTTATGCACTGTTCGCGCTGCGCGGGCACCCGCTCGATGACAAAACGGCCTCGACCGGCGACGGAGTCCGTTCGCAGCAGTGATCCGGCACGGTTTTGGTGCTGAAATAACACCTCACCCCGGCCGCCGGAGGTACGTGATGACCGCGCTCGACACCCCGCCGCTGCCGGACGATGACCGCGACACCGAGCTGGACTCGCCCCCGCCCGCCTCCCGTCGGCCGCTCGTCCTCGCCGCGGTCGCCGGATTCGTGCTCGGCGGATGCGTGCTCGGGCTGTTGTGGGGGCTGTCCGGCCAGCGCGCCGGAGCGAATGTCGACGCCGCGGCCGCCTGCGCCGCGTTCGCCCGCGCCGGGCACATCCCGGACACCACCGGCGGCGTCGACGCCGCGCAGTTCACCCGCATGTCCGACGACGCGGTGCACCGGGTCACCGGCTCGATGGAGCTGGCCACAGCGGCGGCGACCTTCGACGGCAACTACCAGCCGCTGGCCAAAGCCCTCGACGCGGTGAACAAGATGGTGCTCAGCAGCCGTTTCGACAACCGCGACGGGCAGGCCGCCGTCGTCCAGGCGGAACAACTCTGCGCGCGGGGCTGACCCCACGCGCAGAGCACCCGGTCAGGCCTTGTGCACGGTCTTCACGCCGAGCTGCTTGCCCGGGATGCTCGTGCCCGCGCAGCCAAGGCCGTCGAGCGGCACGAACTTCGACGCGGTCTCCTGCGGCAGGTACACGCGAAGGCCCTTGACCTGCGTCGGCTTGCAGACGCCTGGGTCGAAATTGCGCACCTGCGCGAACTGCACGTCGGCCGCGGCGGTCTGGCCGGGAGCCAGTTTCACCGGCGCGCCCTTGGTGCCGTCGCGCTCGGCGGCCGGACCGATCTGGGTGCCGTTTTCGCCGCCGACGTAGGACACGCCCGGGAAGCCCTGGATGGTGCACGGCTTGCCGCTGGTGTTCTTGATCAGCAGCGACCGGTACTCCGAGCCCGCGCCGGCGTCGCCGCCGCCCAGCGACAGGGACACGTCCCCGGCCTTGCACAGGCCGTTGTCGGCTGGCGGCTTCTCCACGGGCGCCGTACCTCCGCTCGGGGCGGACGACGCGGAAGAAGGAGCGGACGACGCGGCGGACGGTGCCGACGACATCGGGGCGCTGGACGGGGTGTCCGAACTCGCCGGCCCGCTCGCGGCGGGGGAACCTTGGCCGCACGCGGAAAGCAGCAGCGCCCCCGACGCGCCCACTGCGGACAGGAAGACCAGGGAAAACCACGGTTTCTTCGTGTTTGCCATCTCACTCGCCTCGCTGTGCTGGTGAACGCCGAACTAGGTGGAACCTCATCCGGTGGACGTTTCACGTCCAGGTCAGGTTGCCCCGCCTCGGATGACTTCCCCGCCCGGCCCGGCTTCACTCAGCGTTTCCCCGCACGAGTGATCAAGCCCTCACGAGAGCCGCGTGTCCACCCAGCGACGGCACTCCCACCCGCTCTCCGTCGCCTCCAGCTCAACGAACTTCGTATTCGGTATCAAAGCCTCGTTCGCCAGCTCAACAGGCACATTCGAGGCCAGCCACTCCCCCGCGAGCCGGATCGCTCCACCGTGGCTGACCAGCACGATCACCCCATCCGGCGAAGTTTGCTCGTGCTTGGCCCGCAGCTCGTTCGCCGCGCCGAGCATCCGCTCGCGCACCTGCGTGCCGGTCTCCCCACCGGGGATCGGGACGTCGAAGTCGCCTTCGGTCCACGCCTTCACCACGCGCAGGTAGACGCCGATCGAGTCTGTATCGGTGTTGCCCTCTAGATCGCCGGCGTCGACCTCCTTGACACCTTCGATCACCTGCACCTCGAACCCGAACGCCTCGGCCAGCGGAGCCGCGGTCTGCTGCGCACGCACTGCTTCCGACGCGTACACCGCCACGATCGGCTCGGCTCGCAGCTGCTCAGCGAGCGCCGCAGCCTGCTCGCGGCCGAGTTCGGTGAGCGGCGGACCGGGCAACGCGGTGTCCAGCGCGCGGCGGACGTTGCCCTCGGTCTGTCCATGCCGGACCAGCAGCAGCCTCATGCCGTCGCCTTCTTGAGGAGTTTCACGCTGGCAAGCCTGGAGCCAACGGCATGAACAGCGATGATTCGCTGGCAAGCTGCGCTCATGCGCCCTCTCCCTTCAAAACCGCGTCGACCCACGCCTGCGCGTCGAGGAAATCCTGGTTCCCCGCGCCCTCCTCGATGGTGGCCGCGACCTCGTCCGCCCGCGGGTGCGAGCCAAGAAACCGCAGGTGACAGCGGCGGCGCAGGGCGGTCATCGCGTCGATGATCCGGGGTTCGGCGACGTGGCCCTCGAAGTCGATGAAGAACCGGTATTCGCCGAAGTTGCTGCGGGTCGGCCGGGCGTCGATCCGGGTCAGGTTGATCCCGCGGCCGGCCAGTTCGACCAGCAGATCCGACAGCGTCCCGGTGCGGTTGACCGCGGCCGCGACGATCGAGGTGCGGTCGGCGCCGGTGGGCGCGGGCAGTTCGCCGGGGCGGCGCACCATCAGGAACCGGGTCTGCGCGTCGCGGACGTCGGCGACGCCGGTCGCCAGCTCCTCCAGCGGGTAGTGCTCGATCGCGACCGGCGCGGACACCGCCGCGTCGAAATCGCCCTCGACCACGCCGACCGCCGCCGCCGCGGTGGACGACGAGGCGACCGGGGTGGCGTCCGGCAGGTTCGCCTCCAGCCACTCGCGCACCTGTGCGAGCGCGTGCGGATGGCTCGCGACGGTGCGGATTTCGCCGCTGCCCGGCCGTTTGAGCACACTGAAGTGGATGGGCAGGATCGTCTCGGCCGTGGCGACGAGCGGGTCCCCGTCGCTGAGCCCGTCGAGTGTCGTGGGCACCACGCCCTCGACGGAATTCTCGATGGGCACGCACGCGGCGTCCGCGGCTCCGTCGCGGACGGCCTGCAACGCCAGCCGGACGGTCTCGTAGGGGGTCAGGTCCTCGCCCGGCGCGAGCGCGCGGGCGGCCTGCTCGGTGAACGTGCCCTGAGGGCCGAAATACGCGATCCGCAACACGAAGGTCAGGCTAGCGACCGCGCGCGTGGCGCTTTTCACTCGGACAGCCGGTGGCTAAACCAGTTACGCCGGGTGGCGTTTTTTGCCATGCTGGAAGGGTGACCGCCGACTCAGGCACACACGCCGGGCACGGGGAAGCCGTTTCGCCGGGTTCTCCCCGAACGCCGGAATTAGTGCTGTGCGCCGTCGATGAACCGCTGGCCGCGGCGTGGACCTCCGCCGTGGCGGGTTTCGGCGGCTCCGTCCGGGTGCACCGCGGTTCGGTGCTCGACATCTCCGCCCAGGCGGTGGTCAGCCCGGCCAACTCCTACGGCTGGATGCGCGGCGGGATCGACGCCGTCTACGCGCGGGCGTTTCCCGGCATCGAGCAGAGCGTGCGCAGCGCGGTACTGGCTTCCTACGGCGGTGAGCTGCCGATCGGCGAGTCGGTGATCGTCCCGACCGGCGAATCCGAACCGGCGTGGCTGATCAGCGCGCCGACCATGCGCGAACCCGGCGAACGGCTGCCCGCCGACACCGTCCACCCGTATCTCGCGGCGCGCGCGGTGTTCCTGCAATGGCAGCGCGGACAGCTGGATTCCGGCCCGGTCGCCTCGGCCGTGCGGACGATCGCGATGCCCGGGCTCGGCACCGGCGTCGGCGGCGTGGCCCCGGCCACGTGCGCCCGGCAGGTCGCCGCCGCGTGGCAGGAGGTTTTCGGGGCCGACGGTCACCTTCGGTGACCGAATATCTGCCGGCTCAAGGGTGCGTGCATCACATCACAGCGCGTTCACGCGCGGTAAGCCCTACCGTTGATACGGCGTTACGGAAGTAGCGCAGACGGAGCCAGCGCAGGCGACGGCCGAGGAGTGTGCGATGCCCACACGGGTCCGTGAACTCAGCCCTTATGTAGAGCTGCATCGGGAACAGTGGCGGGAGCTGCGCAGCTCCACTCCGCTGCCGCTGACCGCGGACGAGCTGGTCCGGCTCCGCGGGCTCGGGGAGCAGATCGATCTCGCCGAGGTCGCCGACGTGTACCTGCCGCTTTCGCGGCTGATCAATCTCCAGGTGAAGGCCCGGCAGCAGCTGTACGAGGCCACCACGACATTTCTCGGCGAGGACTGCCGGGGCACCAAGGCGCCGTTCGTGATCGGCATCGCGGGCAGCGTCGCGGTCGGCAAATCGACCACCGCCCGGATCCTGCGCACCCTGCTCGCCCGCTGGCCCGACCACCCGCGCGTCGACCTCGTGACGACCGACGGGTTCCTCTACTCGCGTGCCGAGCTGACCCGGCGCGGGATCATGCACCGCAAGGGTTTCCCGGAAAGCTACGACCGGCGCGCGCTGCTGCGGTTCGTCACCGAGGTGAAGTCCGGGGCCGAGCGGGTGTCCGCGCCGGTGTACTCGCACCTGGCCTACGACATCCTCCCGGACCAGGAACAGGTCGTGGAGCGGCCGGACATCCTCATCATCGAGGGGCTGAACGTCCTGCAGCCCGGCCCGAGCCTGACCGTCTCGGATCTGTTCGACTTCTCGATTTACGTCGACGCGCACATCGACGACATCGAGCACTGGTACGTCGAGCGATTCCTGAAGCTGCGGCACACCGCGTTCGCCGATCCCGCCTCGCACTTCCACCACTTCGCCGGCCTGCCCGACGACGAGGCCCGCGAAGAGGCGCGGCACCTGTGGCGCACCATCAACGAGCCGAATCTGATGGAGAACATCAAGCCGACTCGGCCCCGTGCGACTCTCGTGCTCCGCAAGGACGCCGACCACGCCATCAACCGTGTTCGATTGCGGAAACTCTGACTTTCACCCACACGCGTCTCTCTGGCCTCGTTCTGCACAGCGGCCGGAGTAATTGACCAATCGGCCAGAGTCTTCGTAACCACTTGGCCGATACCAGCGCCTCGGTCCGCAAGCGACCCTGAAAGCAGCAGGAAGTCGCACTTGACCTGCAAAGGAGGCCACGATGTTGACTATCGTCCTGACCTGGGTCGGCGCGGTATTGGGATTGACGCTGCTGGTCGCGATGGCCGCGGGGGCGTTCGTCGTCGACTTCGACGACGCACTGCGCGAACGGCGTGTGAAGGCACGCGGCACGGCGGAGCCGACCAGCTGAGGCCCGAGCTTCGGGTCCAGGCAAGATGTGCGGCATGAGTCCGGTGAGCCGCGCGCGCAAGAAGAGTTCCCTACCCACCGCCCCCAGCGTCAACGGTCTGTTCAAGGACGTGCTGCGGGACTTCTCCGCGGTCGCGGCCGAGCCCGGTCCGTTCGACATCGACCTGCTCGGTTCCGAGGTCGTCGGGCAGTGGCGGGACGTCGTCGTGGAGGACGAACCGGAAAGCCAGCTCGGACTGGAGCTGATCGCGTTCGCGCAGCGCAAGATCACGCCCGGCGCGGCGGCGCTGCTGGCCGCGCTGAAGGTGCTGGCCGAGTCCGAAGAGGAGCGTTCGGCGGCGGCCGAGGCGCTCGGCGTCGTGCTCGGCCGGGGCATCCCGGAGCCGGAGTGGGCCGCCGAGGTCGGGCAGGTCAGCGTCGGGGAATGCTGGCGCACCGGGGATGTCTACGGCGACGAGTCGTCGCTGCTGTGCGTCTTTTCCCGCGGCGACCACGCGCTCGGCCTGCTCGCGCTGCTGGACTTCACCGAGGGCGGCCGGGTGCGCGACCTGGTGGTCATCGAGGAGCCGCACGAGGTGCTCGCCGAAATGCGCTCGCAGGTCGAGGATGACGGCGAACTGGTCGTACTGGAGAAAATCGAGCCCGCCGACGCGCACCGGCTGCTGGTGTCCGGGATCGCGGCCACGGACGCGCTGGACGAGCCGGACGTCGGCGAGGACTACCCGCGGTTCCACGCCATCGCCCTGACCTGGGCGCGTTCGCTGCCGGACCCGGCCGAGGTTCCGCCGGTCGCCGAATGGACTGCCGCGCAACGCGAGGAAGCGGTCACCCGGTTCCTCGCCGGCACGAACCTGCCCGACGCCGACGCCGCCCGCGAAATCACCAACCTGCTGGTCGAGCACGGCTGCCGCACCGAACCGGCGAACCCGCTGCGCGTCGGCCCGGAAAAGCTGGCGCGGTTCCTCGAATCCTTGCTGGAGGGCGAGTACGAGCTGGAAGACGAGGACGCCGTCGCCCCGGTCGTGCTGTCCTGGGCAGGCTGGGCCGCGGCTCGCGCCGGACTGTCCGAAGTCGCCACGGCCGCGCTGCTGGAAGAAGTCACCGAGTATCTTGGCGAGTACCTCTCGGACGACGACGAGGAAGAGGACTTCAGCGACTACCTCGACGGCACTGAATCCGCCGACGAGGCACTGGAAGTGGTGGCCCGCCGCCAGTTCGCGGTGCCCGAACTGTCCACAGTGATCGGTGACGAGGAACTGGCCGACCTCGACCCCGGCGACCCGGAACAGCGTCGGCTGCTGGTGATCGGCGCACACCCGGAGTACCACGAATCGCTGGCCGCGGAAGAATTCGACGGCGCGGACGGCCTCCGCCTCGCCCTTGAGACGTCCATTGTGGACCAGCTGTGGGACGACGAGCCCGCCGAAGTGTGGACCGCCGCGCAGAACCTGCTACAGCAGGACCTTTCCCGCACCGACGTCCTCGACCGCCTGGTGACCGTCCTCGAAGGACAGTTGACCGAAACCGAGGAAGAAAACCAGCTCGACTACGACCTGGACGCCTACCGTGCCGCCTTGGCCGAACTCTAGCCCTTCGGAAGCGCGATCCGGGCCGACCGGATCTCCGCGAGCAACCGGGTCTTGCGGCGGTGGACGTTCACCAGCTCGGCGACGTAGCCGGTGAACTCCTCCGCCGTGCCCGCTTGCTTGTGCAGGGTGCGCAGTTTTTTGAGGCACTGCGCCGCTTCCCGGTACGCGCTGGCTTCTTTGTGCGCGATCAGCTGCTCGATGCGGTCGCGGTATCCCGGAATGGACTCTTCTTCTCGCGGGGCCGCTGTCCGCTGTGGAGTCAACATCCGTGCCGCATACGCGATCGCCTCGCTGTGCCGCCCAGCCGCCCGCAACACCCGGACGATCCTGAGGCTGACGTCCACTCGCGGCGGTTTGGCCGCGAGAATGGCGACCAGCCCGTCCACGTCCCCGCTGGCCTCGGCGATCTCCTCCCGCAGCCGCTCCGCGATCTCAAGCTTTTCTCCCGGCGCGCCAGCTATTTCGTCCACCATGGACTTCATCCGCGCGAGCCCGGCGTCCCCGAGTGCCGCCGCGAAGTCGGCCACCGCGACCGCCCGCCCGCTGAACGCCGCCTCCAGCACCCAGTCCGCGAGCTGCTCCGGATCCGGCGGCCGAGCCGCACAAGCCCGCGCGTACAACGCGACAGCCTGGTCAAGCCGCACCTCGAGGTCCGCCGCGAGCGCACCGTGCTGCTCAAGCATGCCCACGATGTCATCCACCGCCCGCCGGGCGAGCGGCGCGAGATCAGCGCGGCTGCCGGAGTCGAGCAGCCGCCGCACAGTATCGAGAACCGCACCGATTTTGGCGGTGTACTCGACCGGGTCGGGGACGCTCACGCGAACAGTCTGCCGTATGGCCCGTAACCAGCGTGTGGGCCAACGGCGTACTCTTTTCGGCCCAACCCGGACACCCCAGGTGAGCACCGCGTGATAGTCAGGTCCAGTGACCCTAGACGAGCTCACCCAGCGCCTCCGCGACTTCGCCGCCGCCCGGGACTGGGAACCGTTCCACACCCCGAAAAACCTGACGATGGCCCTGTCCGGCGAAGCAGGCGAGCTGATCGCCCTGTTCCAGTGGCTGACCCCGGAGGAAGCCGCGGACTGGCGCGCGGACCCGGTCCGGGAGTTCAACGTCCAAGACGAAATCGCCGACGTAATGCTGTACCTGGTCCGGCTGGCGGATGTGCTGGGGATCGACCTGCTGGAAGCAGCGAACGCGAAGGTGGACCGGAACGAGAAGAGGTTCCCTCCGCTAGCCCGCTGACCCGGCCGTCGCTCGCTTCGTCTCGTCGAGGTACCACCCGCCGACCAGCGCACCGGCCGCGAGAACAGCCAGCACGATCCCCGGACCCACCCCGGTGCCGCCGAACATCGCGATCACCGTGATGATCATCAGGATCAGTCCGGCCCCCATCAGCAGCCGCCCGATCAGCCGGTCACGGCTCGACGGCGTTTTCGGGTGCCTCGGCTCCGGGGCCGGAACGAATCCCCACAGCGCCGCGGCCTGGTCCAGCCGGACGACGTGCGCACCGAGTTCGAGCGCCCGGGACAGCCGCGGCTCGGACTCGCGCACCCCCGCGTCGTACACCAGGTGTGTGACCGAACCCGTCAGCTTTTTCGCGAGCTGGAACCCTTCCGACAGCACCCGCGCGCGCAACTGGTCCGCGTCCGCCGTCGTGCCGAGCACCAGTACCCTCGTCGGCTTGTCTCCGGTCGCGGTGACCTTGAGGTCCACCACCACTTCCAGCGCCCCGAGCGCGTCCGCGACCTGACGCAGTTCGCGGTACTCGGCGGAGGTCACCACTCCGTCGGCCTCCGCGACCCGGCGCAGCTCGGCGACGAAGCCGGTGTGGATCCGCTGTACCTCTGCCGCGGCCATCCCGGCTTCGGCCGCGAGAGCAGCGAGCGCCCAGATCTCCTCGTCGGTCAGGAACTGATCGCCGACCGCTTCGGCGAGCAGGTCGAGGTAAGCCTGCGCGACCGGTCCGCCGTCTGCCGCGGGAACCCGGTCCACGGCCTCGGCCATCCAGCCCTTCTCTGCGCCGGCCGCCGACCGGCGCAGAGCTGCCGTTTGGGACGCGTACCGCGGCAGTTCCGGAAAACGCACCGGCTGCGCGAACCGCAGGCCGTGCGTACCGACGAGCGCGATCATCGCCTGCGCGCACGCCCGGGCGGCCGGTTCGGCGAGGTAACCGGGGAAGTCCTCGATGCCGAAGGCGCGGGCGACGGTGGCGAGACGGTAGTTGGGCAGCGGCAATACCGCCCTCGCCGTGTCCTTGAGCGAGATCCCCGGCAGCGGAGGCAGCCGGACGCCTGACTGGCTGATCTCGACCAGGAGTCCTTCCACCGAGGACAGGTCGAGCGCCACGACGACCGCGCCCCGGCACAGGTCGAACAGCTGGCTGAGGATGTCTCCCAAGGCCGGCGCGTCAGCCAGTTCCGCCGCGGTGATGCGGTGCGGGTTGCGCCGGTTCGCGTCCGCGGCGACGACCGTCGCGAACTCGCCGAGGAACGTCCCGTCCCCGCGGAACCGGATCGCGGCGACCTCCAGGACACGGCCGGTGTGCAGTCCGGTCGTCTTCACGTCGAGTGCGGTGAATTCCGTGTCGCGCGCGGGCACCTGCCCGGTCGAGGACAGGGACAGTCGTTCGATCAGCTCGGCCATCGTGGATGCGCTTTCTCCTGGACAGTTCCCCTGACCATCGCGAGAAGCCGGCGAATCGTCACAGGCCGGACGGAAAACGCTGTCTTTGTGACAGATCCGTGACTCTTTCTTGGCTCTGGACAATCTGGCCGCCCTGCCGCGTAACACTTGCCATCGTTTTTGCGAACACCATTCGGCACCCGCCTCAGGAAGAGGAATTCCGAATGCACTCCACGCCCGCGCCGCCGTCGCGGCCCAAGCTGAAGCCCCCGACCTGGCTGACGGTCGTCCTCAGCGTCTTCGCGGTTCTCTTCATTCTCGGCGCGGTTTTCGGAAAGCCGGCACCGACGCCGGAACCGGTCGCCGCACCAGTCACCTCGTTCCCGACCTCGGCTCCGGCAACCACGTCGGCCAGCCCGGCGCCGGTGACCTACACCGTGGACAAAATCACCGACGCGGCCAATGTCGAATTGACCGGTTCCGACGGCAGCCATCGCACCGTGCACATCCTCGGCATCGAGGTGGCGACCGGAAACAACTGCTACGCAAGTGAAACGACTGTCTGGGCCAACAACAAGCTTGCCAGTACGGCGGTGAAGATCACCACGGACACCACTGACGGCGTCGCATTGGCCTTGAGCGACGGCACCGACTACGCGACCGCGGCGCTCTCGGCCGGATACGCCCGGCTGTCCGGCAATGTCGTCTCCGATTCGCTGCGCAACGCGGCGGACACGGCCCAGCAAGCTGCGACCGGAGTGTGGGCGGAACCGTGCAAAGGCATGATCACTGCGCCGACGCCGGTGCCGACTTTTACTCCGCAGAAGGAAACGCCCGCTCCCCCGCCTCCGCCGCGCACGTCTGAACAAGCCGCCCCGCCACCGGTCGAGGACGAGCCGGAACCTGAGCAGCCGAGCAATGTGTATTACAAGAACTGTGCGGCAGCGAAAGCTGCACACGCGGCTCCGCTCCACCGCGGCGAACCGGGCTACCGTCCCGGACTGGACCGCGACGGCGACGGCGTGGCCTGCGAGCGGTAACTCCTGGTGTCCTGCGGCACCACCGGCAGACGAACCGCCGCACAGCCCGTAACCTGGAGATATGCCGATCCAGGTGCTGCTAGTAGACGACCACGAACTCGTCCGGCGGGGCCTGCGCGACCTGCTCAGCGACGAGGCCGACCTGGAAGTGGTCGCCGAGGCCGGGAGCGTCGAGGAGGCGCTCGCGGTAGCCATGCACGTCGAGCCGGACGTCGCGGTCGTCGATGTTCGGCTCGGGGACGGCGACGGCATCACGCTCTGCCGCGAGCTGCGGTCCAAACCGAATCCGCCGGCCTGCCTCATGCTCACCGCGTTCGACGACGAGGAAGCCATGGTCGGCGCGATCATGGCGGGTGCTTCGGGCTATCTGCTCAAGCAGGTTCGCGGCCAGGACGTAGTGAACGCGGTCCGCGAGGTCGCCGCCGGCCGGTCGCTGCTCGACCCGGTCAGCACCGCTCGTGTGCTCGACAAACTGCGCCATCCACCGACCGACGAGCTGGCCGCCCTCACCGACCGCGAGCGCGACGTCCTGGAGCTGATCGGACAGGGACTGTCGAACCGCGAAATCGCCGAACGTCTTTTCCTCGCCGAGAAAACGGTGAAGAACTACGTGACGTCCGTGCTCGCGAAGCTCGGCATGCAGCGCCGCACCCAGGCAGCGGCGTGGATTGCCCGGCGCGGCAAGTGAATCAGCTGCCCGCGACGGCGCGGCCGTAGCGTTCGGACAGCTGTTGCAGCCGCGAGATCAGCTCCGGCGGCGATTCGACGGTGAAGTCCATCATCAGCATTCCAATGTAGACAGCCACGGTGTCCAAACTGTCCGCGCCGGTGACGAGCACGCAGTGGTGTTCGTCGATGGGTTCGACGACGCCGACCGTCGGATTGATCCGAGCCAGCACCTGGTCCGCCGGGGCGTCGATGCGCAGGCGCGCGTGCACGAGCCAGCCGCTCGCCGCGATCGTGCGCATCGCGAAGGCGGTGTAATCCCCGCCGGGCAGGGGATTCGGCTCGAACCGGCGACGGGTCGGCATCCGCGGCTGCATCAGGTCGACGCGGTAAGTCGCCCAGTCGCCGTCCCGCGGGTCGCGAGCGACCAGGTACCACCGCCGTTGCCAGCTCAGCAACCGGTACGGCTCGACCAGCCGCAACTCGTCCGCGTAGGCGAACCGGAGCCATTCGACGTGCCGGATCGCCCGCGCGACCTCCTGCAGCACGCCACCGTCGACCTCCGGATCGGGCGCGTCGGTGCCAGTGTTCTCCGGACCGCGGTCGATGGTCGAGCGCAGCGCGTCGACCGTCGGACGCAGTCTCGACGGCAGGACCTGTTCGAGCTTCGCGAGCGCTCGCGTGCCGGCCTCCTCGATCCCGGAGACGCCCGCCGCGGCCCGCAGCCCGACGGCGACCGCCACCGCCTCCTCGTCGTCCAGCAGGAGCGGCGGCAGCTTCCCGCCCGAGCCGAGCCGGTAGCCGCCGACGTTCCCGCGCGTCGCCTCGACGGGATAACCCAGGTCACGCAGCCGTTCGACGTCGTTCCGGATCGTGCGGGCCGAGACGCCCAGGCGCTCCGACAGTTCCCTGCCGCTCCGCCCAGCGGCGGTCTGCAGGAGAGCGAGAAGCGCCAGCAACCGCGCCGTCGGATCGGCCATCGAAACTCCCTGTTCTATTAGGAACTTAGCCTACCTAATAGCCTCCTAGTGTTCTTCTCATGACGAACGCGACCGCCTCCCTCGCCCTCCGCCCCTTCACCGTCGAGATCACCGACGCCGAACTCGCGGACCTGCACGACCGCCTCGCCCGCACCCGCCTGCCGCAGCCGTCGCCGACCGACGACTGGGACGCCGGCACCCCGAACGCCTACCTGCGGACAGCGCTCGAAGCGTGGCGGGCCTTCGACTGGCGCGCCGCCGAAGCGCGGATCAACTCCGTCCCGCACTTCACCACCGAGATCGACGGCCAGACGTTCCACTTCATCCACCTCCGCTCCGCCCACCCCGGCGCGACGCCGCTGCTGCTCGCGCACACCTACCCCGGCTCGTCGGTCGATTACTTAGACCTGATCGACCGCCTCGTCGACCCGGTCGCGCACGGCGGCCGCGCCGAGGACGCCTTCGACGTCGTCATCCCCGACGCGCCCGGCTACGGCTTCTCCCAGCCCGTCGCCGAGCCGGGCTGGACAGTCGCCCGCGTCGCCGCCGCGTACGACCGATTGATGCGCGGCCTCGGGTACGGCAGCTACGGGATCCACGGCTCGGACAACGGCGCGATGGTCGCCAGGGAACTAGGCCTGCTGAACCCGGACGGTTTCCTCGGCCTGCACGTTCTGCAGCTGTTCTCGTTCCCCTCCGGCGACCCGGCGGAGTTCGAACGCCTCGAACCGGCCGACCACGCCGGCCTCGCGCACATGCAATGGTTTCAATCAGTCGGTGGCTACAACACGATGAACGCCTCGCGCCCGCAGACGGTTTCCGTTGGCCTCAGCGACTCCCCGATCGGATTACTCGCCTACAGCGAGCTGTTCAACTCCTTCGGCAACGGGACCTCGCTCGTGCCGCTGGAAACGATCCTGCTGGAGGTGAGCGTGAACTGGTTCGCCAACGCCGCTTCCGGGATGAGCCGCAGCTACCTGGAGAACGCCCGCGCGCAGGCCGAGCCGCGGGTGAGCGACGCGCGCACCGGGGTGGCGGTGTTCAAGGACGACTTCCAGACCATCAGAACCTTCGCCGAACGCGACAACACCACCATCGTGCACTGGAGCCGCTTCGAGGAAGGCGGACACTTCGCGGCGATGGAACGCCCCGGCCTCCTCGCCGGCGATATTCGCGCTTTCTTCGCTAACCGCGACTGACCCCTGCTGAATCCGCGTCCCAACCCCGCCCGCGTTGCTGCGGACGAGGTTCTCGGCATCCAGGACAGAGCTGTGGGTAGCCGACTTGCGTGGATTGGTTCACCCAATTGAGTGCCGAATGGATGTTCGATTCTTCGCTACCATGGGGAACAGCTCGGTGGCAGACGAGAGAATTCGAGGAAGGAGCGTGTTCGATGACTCGTGAAGGCTGAATCTCTTGGTGCGCAGTGTGTTCACAGCGGCGGGTTCACAGCGGCGGGGTTACAGCGGGGCGGGGNCGGGTTCACAGCGGCGGGTTCACAGCGGCGCGAGGTTGATGCAGCGTGTTTGCTGCGAGCGATTCGGGACGAACGCGATTCAGGGCAACGATTCAGGGCAACGCAGAGGCAGCACGTTCGCTGCGATCCGAGGCGGCGGGTTCGAGACGACGGTGGCGTAGCGACGGGTTCGAGGCGGCAAGCCCGAAATGACACAAGGCCAACGTGGCGCTGTTTCACGACACTAGGTCGCCGCAACGCGGGGTCGACGACACAGTGCAGAACGAAGCAATGCCACGCGGCTGACGTGACGAGTCCGATGCAATGTCAGCTTGATGCGATGCGGTTACCGCGACGTGCGCGCGGCACGGTAACTGCCGCTTCGGGCTCGCGGCTGAGTGGGCTATTGCCTTGCATGCCATGGCAATGCGGTTACCGCGGTCGGTGTAACGCGAAGCGTCGCGGTGCGGCGGCGTTGCGACGGTGCGGCGGCGTTGCGACGGTGCGGCACGGCGGCGTCGCGGCACGGCGGCACGGCGGCGTTGCGACGTTGCGGCACGGCGGCGTTGCGGCGGCGTTGCGACCTAGCGGCAGCGTTTAGACGTTGCGGCGGTGCGGCGGCGGCATCGGCGATGCGGTTTCGCGATGCGGCATCGGCGCAGCGTCGTCGCAAACGTGGCGGTGTCGCAGTGCGGTCGCGTGGCGGAGGCGCGCCGCAATGCGGCGGCATCGCGCTGTGGCTGTGGTGTGGCGACGGCGCGGGGCGACGGCGCAGCTCAGTGTGGCGTGGCCGCGGCGTCGTGGTGTGGTGTTACGGCGTCGCAGCACAGTGCGGCGTCGCGGCGGCACAGTGCGGCGACGTCGGCAGTGCGGTCGCATCCCGCTGCAGCGGCGCGGCACAGTCGCGTCGGCGATGATGCGGCGACGTCGCCGTGGCGCAGTGCGGTGCGGCGGCGTGCGCCACTGCGCAATGTGGTCGCGTCGCGGCGCGGCATCATCGCACTACCACTGCGGCGTCGTCGTGGCGGACGTCCCGTCACCACTGCAATGAGAGCCGCCGCGCCGCAGTATCAACGTTGCGGCATGGCCGTCTTACCGTCGCTCACCGCGACGCGCTTGGACTGCATCACTCGCCACCACAACGCAGCTACCGAAACCCTTGCGCAGCACCACGACCACCGAAACGCTCACTCAAGCGGCAGATCAAACGCGACCAAAGTCCCCAAACTCGGCGAAGAATTGAGGAAAAACCGGCCACCAGCAGCATCAGCACGTTCGGCCAGATGCCGCAGCCCCCGGGTCGCGACCCCTTGCGGCACCCCGGATCCGTTATCGCGCACGCGAAGCTTCACTCCCTCGGCGTCGCGGGTCAGCGTCACGCGGGTCTCGCTCGCGCCGGAGTGGCGGACCACATTGGACAGTGCCTCGCGCAGTGCGGCGCGGATGTGGTCGGCCCGCTCGGCCGGGATGTCGGCGAACTCGCCCGACAGCTCCAGGGTCGGCGGATACCCGAGCAGCTCGCCTGCGATGCGCACTTCGCCGCGCGCGGATTCGGCGAGGTCGGTCGGGGCTCCCGGGTCGTGGCGTGGCTCCGGCGAGCGCAGTGCGCGCACGGTGCCGCGGATTTCCTCGATGGTCTGGTCCAGCTGGTCGATCGCGTCGGACAGCCGGGCCCCATCGGCCTGGGCGAAGCGTTTGCGCATGTTGCGGCGGACCCGGTCCAGCTGCATGCCGGTGCCGTAGAGCCGTTGCACGATCACGTCGTGCAGCTCGCGGGCGATGCGTTCGCGCTCTTGGTAGAGGGTCACGCGATGCCGCGCGTTCGCGCCCTCCGCCAGCGCGAGCACCACCCCGGCCTGCGCCGCGAACGCCGCGAGCATCTCGACCGTGCCCGCGGAAAACGGCTCGCGACCTTGCCGTCGATACACCGTGAGCGCGCCAAGCACTCGCCCGCCGGAGCCGAACGGCGCGGCCGCGAACGGTCCGTACCCGCGCAGTTCGTCCGGCACATACGGTGCCGTGCGCGGATCGACGATGAAGTCCTCCGCCGCGATCGGCTCACTGCCGCGCGCGACCTGGCCTGCCGCGGAATCCATTTCGAGCGTCAGCCCGCGCAGCTCGCCGACCGGGCCGCCTTCACCGTCGCCCGTCTGCACCTCGGCGAGAAAGCCGTCGACCCCATACGCCGCCTCGACCACGACGCGTCCGTCATCGGCACTGACCATCGCCAGGCCGAGGTCGGCGTCCGCCAGTTCGACAGCTCTGGCCACGACTGTTTCCAGCACCCCCTCCGGTTCGTCCCCGGACAGCGCGGTGCTGGTGATCTCCGTGGCCGCGGAAAGGGCACGCGCGGCGAGTGTCGGGTCCATGAGCAACTCCGACCTTAGCGCGGAGCCCTGCCCCAGACCCGAAATCGTGACCGTCACCAACAACCCCCCGTCACGCCGCCACCCGCGGCAACGCCCGCCGCACGACGTGCCCGTCCCGGACCTCGAAAACGATGTCCGCTTGCAGCTCTTCATCCGCATTGTGCGTGACGTGCACAACCGTCCGTCCAGCGAGTTCTGTATGCAACATCGCGCGCAGCGCCCGCGCCGTCGGCTCGTCGAGATGCGACGTCGGCTCGTCAAGCAACACCAACTCCGCCGAGGGAGCCGCCAGCAACGCCCGTGCCAACGCCACCCGCTGCGCCTGTCCGCCGGACAATCCGGCCCCGGCGCTGTCGAGCACCGTCGCCAAATCCAGCTCCGGCAACTGCGCCTGATCAAGCGCCCACCGCAAATCGGACGTCTCCGCCAGCGGATCCGCGAGCCGCAAATTCTCCGCCACAGTGGTCGACACGAGCATCGGCTCCTGCGGCGCCCAAGCCACCTTCCCCGGCACGACGATCTCCCCGCGGCGAGGCTGAAGGAACCCCAGCAAGGCCGCCACCAACGTCGACTTCCCAGCCCCACTCGGCCCGACGACCGCCACGTAAGCCCCGGTCGGCACGCTCAACTCGACGTCCTTCAGCACCGCCTCGCCGCCGGGCCACCCCAGCTCGGCACCCCGCAACCGGACCGCGTCCGCGCGATTGCGGTCCGGCTCGCCCGCGGACCGAGCGACAACGTGGCCCGCCTCGTCCACCGGTTCAGCACTCGCGCGGCGTACTGCTTCGTACGCGCCCCCGACGGAACCAGCCGCACCACGCGGACGCCCCACCACCGGTTTAGCAATCACGCGGCCAGCTGCTTCATGCACACCGCGCGAACGCCCCGCTTCCGACTCAACAATCACACTGCCAGCTGCTTCATACACACCGCGCGAACGCCCCGCTTCCGACTCAACAAGCACGCTGCCAGCTGCTTCGTACGAGCCCCCGGCAGAACCAGCCGCACCCTGCGAGTTCTCCGCCGTCGACTCGCCGACCACCGCGCCGAGCCGAACCCGAGCCGCTCGCAGCGTGTCCCCATGCACCGCCGCCTGCGGCAACAGCGCCAACACCTCGGCCAGAGCCAACGGCACCAACGCCAGCAGCGGAGCCATCACTCCCGCCAGCTCCCCACGGCCGACCGCGCTCGCAGCCAGCATCGTGCTGACCACCGCGGCTGCCCCGGTCGCCAGCGTGATCAGCGCATCCGCCGCGCCCGCTCCGAAGGCCTGCCGTCGAGTGTCGGCAGCCAGTTGCGTGTCCGTCGAGGCCAGGTCACGGCGACGCGAAGCCGCCCGGCCATAAGCGAGCAGTTCCGCCGCCGACGAGAACAGCACCAGCACCTGAGCCGCGACGTCACGCCGTCCAGCCGCGAGGGCCGAAGTCGCCCGGCGCTCCAAACGCAACGCGACCGCCGGCGCTGCCAAGCCGACCAGCACAGTCAAGGCCAGCACCAAACCGGCCGACTGCAGCACTAACGTCTGTACCGCGATAGCCCCGGCCGCGACCAACCCGACCACGATCGGCGGCGACACGACCCGCGGCAACAGATCCCGCACCGTGTCGACGTCCGTCACCAACCGGCGCTGGCTCTCTCCGGCTTCGAGGCTTCGTGCTGGACCCAAGCGCACCAACGCATTCCACAGCCGGACCCGCAACCGTCCGGCGATCCGGAAGGCGGCGTCGTGCGTCACGAGCCGTTCGACATACCGGAGTCCGGCCCGGCCAAGCCCGAACGCGCGCACCCCGACGACCGCGACCGTCAAGGTCAGAATCGGCGGCTGCGACGACGCTTTGGCGATCAGCCAGCCAGAGGTCGCGGTGAGCGCAATCCCTGCCAAGAGCGCCAATGCGCCTAGCAGGGCACCGGAGAACAGCCGTCGGTCGAGCAACATCCGCCAGGGAAGCGGCCGGGCATCGACAGTGTCTGAGGTGGACTCAACTACCGCCGCGGGAGACGAGTCCGAAACAGTAACTGCGGCAGAACGTTCGTGCGCAGCGATTACCGCCGCCGCACCGTTTTCGACGGCCCGCTCGACGGCGTCGATGACCCGCCGCGCGTTGACGTCGTCCAGGTGCGCGGTCGGCTCGTCCAGCAGCAGCAACCACGCGTCCGACTGAACGCGCAGCAACGCGCGAGCCACGGCCACGCGCTGGCGTTGTCCCTGGGAAAGCCGGTCGACCGGACGGTCGGCGAGGCCGTGCAGGCCCAGTTCGCCGAGCACGGTGTCGATGTCCGATCCAGCGACGGCGAGCTCTTCCCGCACTGTGCCGCCGCTGAAAACCGGCGACTGCGGGACCCATGCGATACCAGCGCGCCACCGTTCGAGGTCGGCTTCGGCGAGCGGCACGTCACCGGCCCGCACCGACCCGTCGTAGGACGGCACGAAGCCCAGCAGAGTCGCGAGCGTGGTCGATTTGCCGCCACCGCTCGGCGCGCGCAGCCATACGATCTGGCCGCGCCGGACGGAGAAACTCTCGCCGTCGGGAGCGAATCCGCCGCGTCGGGCGACTTTTAGGTCAGACACAACCAACGATCCACAAGGCGCGGTCCGCGTTCCTTCGGCCGGGACTGGCTCCGCGAGCACCGCGGTCACCCGGCGGACCGCTTCCACGCCGTCCTCGCTCGCGTGGAATGCCGCGCCGACCGCGCGAATCGGCTGGTAGCACTCGGGAGCGAGGATCAGCACGCCAAGCCCGATCGCCAGCGGGAGCGATCCCGACACCAGCCGGACGCCGATGACGACAGCCACCAAGGCGACCGACAGCGTCGCCGCGAGTTCGAGCACGAACGCCGAGGAGAACGCGACTCGCAACGTCTTGAGTGTCGCGCGACGATGCCGGTCCGACAGTTTCCGCACGGTTTCGGCCTGTGCCTCAGCCCGCCGGAACGCGGTGAGCACTGGCAACGCCCGCACCAGTTCAAGCAGCAGGCCGGACATCCGGTGCACCGCGTCCGTGGCGCCGGAAACGCGGTCGGCGGTGAATTTTCCGACCAGGACCGCGAACATCGGCAGCAACGGGACCGTCGCGGCGATGATCACCGCCGACGGCCAATCTGTCCACAGGATCGCCGCGCCTGCCGCGACCGGGACGACCGCGGCAGTGACAAGCGCGGGCAGGTACTCGCGGAAATAGGAATCGAGTGCGTCGAGGCCACGTGTCACGAGGGTCGTGAGTTCGCCGTGGCCGCGGCGGGCGAGCCATTCCGGGCCGAGGCGCAACGCGTGGTCGACGACGCGGGCGCGCAGGTCGCGTTGCGCGGTCGCGGCGGCGCGGGCGGAGACCACCCGCACCGCCCAGCTGGTGCCTGCGCGGCCCACGACGAGCGCGAACAGAACAGTCAGCTGGACGGTGCGGCCCCCTTCCCCCAGCCCCCGGGAGACTACGTCCGCGAGGATGTCCGCCAGCAGAAAAGCTTGTCCGACAAGGAAAACCGCGTTCCCGAACGACAACACCGCGACCAGGATCAGCGCTCGGCGCGCGGCTGGCCCCAAGGCCGAGAGCGCGCCGAGCGGACCCTTGCCCGGCCGCACAGGGTCCATGGGGGACCCGGTGGCGGAAAGGGGTGCGCGGCCGGGAAGCTCGGTCATGATGCGTGCACCGCCGGGATGTGCTGGACGCCGATCCGCTTGCGGAACACCCAGTAGGTCCAGCCTTGATAGATCAGCACAGCTGGCGCCCCGAACGCGCCGACCCAGGTCATCACCGTCAGCGTGTAGTGGCTGACCGCGCTGTTCATGATGGTCAGCGAGTGCGCCGGGTCGAGGGTGGAGGGCAGGACGTTCGGGTAGAGCGCGCCGAAGAAGGTCACCGCCGCGGCCGTGATGACTACCGCGAGCGCGGCGAACGCCTGCCCGTCGCGGTCGACGTAGAGCCGCAGCCACGCCACCGCCGCGGCGAGGACGACGATCGCCAGCGAGATGAGCGTCCACAGTTTGCCTTCGCGGACCTGGACGACCACCAGGAACGCGACCAACGGCAGCAGCCCGACCGGGAGGAAGCGCAGCGCGATGGTGCGCGCACGTTCCCGCAGGTCACCGGTCGTTTTCAGGGCAAGGAACGCCGCGCCGTGCACGAGCGAGAACCCGACGATCGCCACCGCGCCCAGCAACGTGTCCCACCGGACCGATTCGAACGGCGNAACGGCGATCCGACGCGGTCGCCTTGTGCGTCGAGCGGCAGGCCGAGCACGGTGGTCGCGAGCAGCAGCCCGACGCCCAGCGGCGGGATCCAGGAACCGATGATGATCACGCGGTCCCAGACGCGCCGCCAGCGTTCGGAGTCGACTTTGCCGCGGTACTCGAACGCGACGCCGCGTCCGATGAGCGCGATGAGGACGAGCAGCAACGGGAGGTACGCGCCGGAGAAAAGCGACGCGTACCAGCCGGGGAACGCCGCGAAGGTCGCACCGGCCGCGACGATCAGCCAGACCTCGTTGCCGTCCCAGACCGGCCCGATCGTGTTGACGAGGACGCGCCGCTCGGTGTTCGTCTTCCCGAGCACCGGCAGCAGCATCCCGACGCCGAAGTCGAATCCTTCGAGGAAGAGGTACCCCAGCCAGAACAACGCGACGATCGCGAACCACAGCGTTTCGAGTGTCATGCCCACTCACCTCGTCCGGCGCCTGCCTGCGTCATCCGGTCGGCCACCGGGTTGTCCCCACGATGGCCCTGAGTTATCCACAACCCGTCGAGTTGTCCACAGATTTGCTGTGGGTAACCCGCGAGAGCCACCACACGATTACGCTGGGTACGGGGCGTCCCCCCGGTGAGGGTGGGGGCTGCGTACGCGCGGGAGGGGGTTGGGGCAAAGCTTCGCGTCGGCTGGTGCGGCGGGTTCGGGTGAGCTGGGGTGAGGTCGCTCGCAGCCGAGGACGTGAGGTTGTTCGTCGCGGCGGAGCGATCCGGGGCGGTGGCCCGCCCGCCCAGCACAACCAAGGACGTCAGAGCGTGCGCCACCACGGAACGATCCGGCACGACGGCCCGCCCGCCCAGCACAACCAAGGACGTGAGGCTGTTCGTCGCGGCGGAGCGATCCGGGGCGACGGCCCGCCCGCCCAGCACAACCAAGGACGTCAGAGCGTGCGCCACCGCGGAACGATCCAGCACGACGGCCCGCCCGCCCAGCACAACCAGAGACGCGAGGTCCCGCACCGCGCCGGCGGAACGATCCAGCACGACGGCTCCGTCCGACTCCGCCGGGGCCGCGCCGGGCCTGCTCAGCGTCGCGTTCATCTCCACCTCCGTCATGGCCATCGCAGCGGGAGCACCGGCGGTCCAGGCCAGTGGAGCGGGCCGCGCCCAGACCCGGCCCTCCGGGTCCTCTGGCGGCACCCCGGCCCGCTCCACCGGGTCAGTAGGCGAACGAAAGCGCCTGGTCATCGGAATCATCCGAACCGTCCGAATCCTTGGCTGAAGAGGCAGCGGGCGGCAGCACCGCGTCCACCCCGCCTCGGATGTACTTGCGCATCAGATACAGCTCCACCACGCCCAGCACCGCGTACAGCACTGTCAACGAGATCAGCGACGTCAGCACCTCGCCGACCGTCAGCTTCGACACCGCCTGCGCTGTGAACATCCACATGCCCTCGACGCCGGTCGGGTTGGGGGCCACCACGAACGGCTGCCGGCCCATCTCGGTGAAGATCCAGCCCGCGCTGTTGCCGATGAACGGGGTCGCGATGCCGCCGAGCACCATCAGCGGGAACCAGCGTCCGCCGGGAATCCGGCCGCGCCGGGTGAGCCACAGGGCCAGCAGGCCGATGCCCGCGGAAATCGCGCCGAAGCCGATCATGATCCGGAAGCCCCAGTACGTCACCGGCAGGCTGGGCACGTAGTCGATCGGTTTGCCGGCAAGCGAACCGAGCGCCGGATCGTCCGGGTAGTTCGTGCCGTATTTCGCCTGGTATTCCGAAACCAGGTTCTCCACGCCCTTAACCTCAGTGGAGAAGTCGTTGTGCGCCAGGAAGGACAGCAGCGCGGGCACGTTGAACGTCTTGACGTCCTCGCAGTTCGCGTTGGCCACGTCGCCGACCGCGATGATCGAGAAGCTCGCCGGCTTTTCCGTGTGGCACAACGCTTCCGCCGACGCCATCTTCATCGGCTGCTGCTCGAACATCAGCTTGCCCTGCAGGTCGCCGGTGATCGCCAGTACCGCGAACGCCACCACGCCGACCCAGCCGCCGAGGCGCAGCGACGAGCGCCAGACCTCGCGGTGTTCGTCCGACGACGACCGCCGCCGCCACAGGTGCCATCCGGCCACGCCGACCAGGAACGCCGCCGCCACCGAGAACGCGCCGGCGAGCGTGTGCGGGATCGCGGCGAGCGCCGTGTTGTTCGTGAGCACCGCGCCGATCGAGTTCATCGTCGGCTTGCCGTTCACGAACTCGACGCCCACCGGGTGCTGCATCCACGAGTTCGCGGCGAGAATGAAATACGCCGAGGCCATCGTGGCCAGCGAAAACGCCCACGCACACGCCAGGTGGATCTTCTTGGGCAGCCGGTCCCAGCCGAAGATCCACAGGCCGAGGAAGACCGACTCGACGAAGAACGCGAGGAGGCCTTCCATCGCGAGCGGCGCGCCGAACACGTCGCCGACGAACCGGGAGTAGGCGCTCCAGCTCATCCCGAACTGGAACTCCTGCACGATCCCGGTCACCACGCCCATGGCGAAGTTGACGAGCAGCAGCTTGCCCCAGAACTTCGTCATCTTGAGGTGCCGCAGCTTGCCGGTGCGCACCCATGCCGTCTGCATGGCCGCGACCAGCACCGAAAGTCCGATGGTCAGCGGGACCATCAGGAAGTGGTAGACGGTGGTGATGCCGAACTGCCACCGCGCGAGCTCAAGGACATCCACGGGTTCGATCCTCCGCGCGCGCCCCGGCTCCGGCTAGTTCAACACGTCCTGAACCAGCCGGGACCAACGTCCCGCCGACCTGCTGAA
Source organism: Amycolatopsis sp. M39 (assembly GCF_001651785.1). NCBI lineage: Bacteria > Bacillati > Actinomycetota > Actinomycetes > Pseudonocardiales > Pseudonocardiaceae > Amycolatopsis > Amycolatopsis sp. M39. The sequence continues at coordinate 270,379 of NZ_LWSF01000003.1, read as the reverse complement.
ACCCGGTGCCGCACGACGCCGGAGCTACCCCCGATCAGGTGGCGGCTAGCGGGTCTCCTCCACGAGCCACGACAGGTACCGCGGGCTGCCGCCGACGATCGGCGTGACGATGACCTCGGGCAGGTCGTAGGGATGCCGCACGTTCAGGAACTCCTCCAGCGCGCCGGACCGGTCCGCGGCCGTCTTGCACTCGACCCGCCATTCGGCCGCCGTCTGCACCTCGTCCTCCCACCGGAAAACGCTGGTGATCGGCCCGACGATCTGGGCGCACGCGGCGAGCCGGGCCTCGATGGCGCTCGCGGCGATGGTGCGCGCGGCGGCCTCGGAGTCGACGGTGGTGGTCACGACGACATGGTCAGCAGACATGACCCGAACCGTACCGCAGCCGGAAAACAGAATTCGGCGCACCGAAAAAAATTATCCGGCACACCGGCGACAAGCATTCTGTCGCCCTTATCAGGCAATTCGCGAAACCCATCAGCTTGCGATTTTCTGAATCTCCCCTTTATCGTTGCAGCGAAAGGGGTGAGCACGAACCCATGTCTCCCGCATTGATCGCTCTGTTCAGCGCGTTCGGCCTGGTACTGGCCGTTGAACTGCCGGACAAGACGCTCGTCGCGACCCTCGTGCTCACCACCCGTTTCCGCGCCTGGCCGGTATTCGCCGGAGTATGCGTGGCGTTCGCCGTGCAATGCGTGATTGCGGTCGCTTTCGGAAGCCTGCTCACCCTCTTGCCGGAAACCCTTGTTTCGGTGCTCGTCGCCGCGATGTTCGGCGTCGGCGCGTTCCTGCTGCTGCGCGAGGGCTTCANAGGGCTTCAGCGAAGGCAGCGAGGCGGGCGAGGACGCGTCGCGGTCCGGTCCCACGCCGGTTTCGTTCCTGCGCTCCGCGCTCACATCGTTCGGCGTGCTCTTCGCCGCGGAGTGGGGCGACGCCTCGCAGCTGGCGACCGCTGGTCTCGTCGCGCGCCTCGGCAACCCGTTCGCGGTCGGGGTCGGCGCGTTCGTCGCGCTGGTGTCGGTCGCCGGGCTGGCGGTGTTCATCGGCGCGAAGATCCGCGACCGGATCCGGCCGAAGCTGATCCAGCGGGTCGCCGGGTTCGTGTTCGCCGGGTTCGCCGCGTTCGCGCTGGCCCAGCTGCTCTGGTAACCGCCGCTTCACAGGAACGCCGGGTAACCTCTTCGGAACCCCCGAACGAGGACCAGGTGAACCCCCGGTGACGCCATGGCCTCCGCCATGACCGCCGAGGAGCGCCCGTGCCGACCACCTCCCGCGCCGCCGTGTCTCCGGTGTCGCCGGTGCACGGCAGGCTCGCGCTGGTCGGCATCGGGGCGGCCGTGCTCATCGCCACGGACCTGCATCTGCGGCTCTCCGCGCAAATCAGCCCGATCTGGCAGACGCTGTCGGAGTACGTCTACGGCAGACTCGGCGACCACTCGGCCGCGCGGCTGTTCACCGTCATGTGCCTCGCGCTCGCGCTGGGCTCGCTGGCGTTGCTGGCCGGGCTCGTCAAAGCCCGCCGCTCGCCCGCGGTCGTCATCCTGCTCGGCGGGTGGTGCGCCGGCCTCACGATCTGCGCGACGGTCCCGGTCGACCCCCATGGCGAAGCCCGGTCCTTCGACGGCCAGCTGCACAACGCCGCCGCCCTCACCGCTTTCCTCGCGCTCCCCACAGCCGCTTGGCTGCTGACCCGCCGCGGCGGCCGATCGTGCCCGTGGGAGCCGCGCCGCACGACCATCCGCTGGCTGGCCGTCGCGAGCTTTGCCAGCGTGGCGGTAGTTCTGGGCGGCTTCGTGTTCACCTTGGTCACCGGGCCCGCGCAGCAGGAAGTGACGCTCGGGCTGTTCGAGCGGCTGCTGTTCACGGTCGACCTGGCGCTGCTGCTGACCATGGTCCGGCCGCTGGTCGCCGCGTCCCGCCGCTAGGTCCGCAGCACCTCGGCAAGTTTTAAAGCCGCCGCCACTGTCAACGGCCCGGCTTCGTCCGAAACCAACGGCTCCAACGAGATCACCCCGACGCTCGCCTTGAGCCCAGGAACCCCGCGCACCGGCGCAGCGACGCCTGAAGCACCAGCCTCGATCTCACCGGTCGAGACGACCCACCGGTCAGTGCCGCCCGGCCGCAACGCCATCGCCCGCCCAGCGGCACCCGCGGCGAGCGCGTGCCTGCTGCCGACCCGGTACGCCACGTGGTAGCTCGTCCACGACGGCTCCGCCACCGCGACCGCCTGCGCGTGATCGCCCTGCGCCACCGTCAGATGCGCCGTAGCGCCGACCTTCTCGGCCAGTTCGCGCAGCACCGGCCGCGCGGCCTCGCGCAGCTGTGGCAGCACCTGACCGGCCAGCCGCAGCACTCCGACGCCGAGCCGCACCTTCGTGCCGTCTCGCCAGACCAGGCCGCGTTCGGCCAACGGCACCAGCAGCCGGTAGACCGCCGCGCGGCTGGCACCGATGGTCACCGCGAGTTCGGAGATGGTCGCCGCCTGCTCGCCCGAATCGGCCACCGCTTGCAGCAGCGCCAGACCGCGGTCGAGGGTCAGTGACCCCTCCGTGCTCACAGCAACTCGAGTTCACCCAGGTCGGCCACCGGCTCGGCGAACGACGCCGCCGCGTACGAACCGAAAAGCTCCCGGACCGCTTTCGCGGCAGGCTCCGGCAACGCGCGTGCTTCGTCCGCGAGCGCCTTGCCGTCGGTCGATTCCAGCGCCGCACGGACGTCTCCGCCGGAGAGGCAGCGCGCCGACGCGACGAGCAGGTTCAGGAAGCCGTGATGCGTGAAGCCGGTCTCCGGGTCGACGTGCCGGACCGCGCGGTGCAGGCTGTTCGTCGCCTTGAACGACGCCCCCGGCGAGCCGCTGACCACGGACAGGAAGTCGGCCACCTCGTCCACGCTGGGGAAGTTCTCCCCCGCCTTGCCGCCGCAGCGGATCTTCGGCCAGCTGCCGTGCTCGATCACGTTGCGGACGCCGTCCAGCCAGCCGACGCCGCGGCGCGGTTCGACGACCCGGATGACGTCCTCGGGCACGAACTCCGAGACGCGTTCCAGCCACACCTCGTCGACGTCGGACGGGGCAGGCATCTCCACCATCCGCAGCGACAGCAGCTCGCTGCGCGATTCGACGATCGAGATCGCCTTCGGAACGCCGCCGAGCCCGGTGTCGATGATCAGCGACAGCGGCAGCGGCTCCTTGGGCTTGATCTTGATCAGCTCGGTGATCAGCTCCGGCAGCCGCGAGGCCTGGCACAGGAAAACCCCGAGCACCCCGGCGTGTTCCCCGCCGCGCGATTCGAAGTGCGCGCGCAGCGCCTCCGGCATCGCGACGTCCGCGGGCGGGAAGAGCGCCGAGTCGTCGACGAGCCGCGCGAACAGGGGAGGAATTCCACGGGGGCCGGGGGGCGTGAGTTCCACAGCGCTTGACACGACTGACACGCTAGTAGCGTACGGCAAGGGGACAAAATCGTTCGCTCTGCGGACGCCTTTCGCGGCCCTCCCCGGAGGAGATCACCCGGCCCCATGGACCGAATCCACCCGGTCCCGCCCTTCGGCCGATCCGTTGACCAGCAGTTTCCCGCCCCATGGGTGATCTTCCCGCGCGCTCTTCCCTTAGCGTGCCAATTCAGGTTAGGCTCACCTAAGTAGGAGGTGAGCCGTGACCGAGGCACCCGTATCCGTGCGCCGCCCGCCCGCGCCGAACCCCGCCGAACGCGCCAAGACGATCGCGACGCGCGGCGGCCCGGCGACGATCATGCCGACCGTCGAGAGCGCCGGCTGCGAAGCCGAACGCGTCGAGCCAGTCCTGCATCACGTGCACCACAGCGGAAGCGTCAGCATTCTTCTGCCGGACGAGCACCCGATGGTGCGCGCGTCCCGGCAGGCTCAACGCGGCGAGCTCGCCGTTATGGTCGAGCTCGCCGACCACGCCCCAGTGGCGCTGCGGGAACCGGTCCGCGGCCTGCTGTGGATCACCGGATGGCTCCGGCCGCTGACCGAGGTGTCGGCCCGCGCCCGCGCGGTGTCGATCGCCGAACATCGGCCGGACCACCGGCTCCTCGACGTCGGCCACGGCCTCACGCTGCTCCGGCTGACCCCGGCGTCGCTGGTGCTGGCCGACGCGGAGGGCACGCATTCGCTCCGGCCGCACATGTTCAGCGCGGCCCCGCCGGACCCGTTCCACGACTACGAGGCCGAATGGCTGCGGCACCTGGAAAGCGACCATCCGGACGTGGTGGAACAGCTGGCCCGGCACCTGCCCGCGGACCTGCGCGGCGGCCGGATCCGCCCGCTCGGCCTCGACCGGTACGGCCTGCGACTGCGCGTCGAATCAACGGCGGGCGACCACGACGTCCGCCTCGCCTTCTCCCGCACCGTCGACAGCCCGCCGCAGCTGGCCGCGGAACTGCGCCGTTTGCTCGGCTGCCCGTTCCTGCGCCACCAGCATGGCGAGGACTGACCGGCCGCGAAGGACCTCAGTCCTCGGCCAGCTCCGGAGGAAAGCCGCCGGTCGCGATCGGGCCCCACCGGTCGATCGTGATCCGGATCAGGCTCTTGCCCTGCTTGCGCATCGCCGCGCGGTACTCGTCCCAGTCCGGGTGCTCGCCGGAGATGCTGCGGAAGTAGTCGACCAGCGGCTCGACCGAGTCCGGCAGGTCGATCACCTCCGCGGTCCCGTCGACCTGCACCCACGGGCCGTTCCACTCGTCCGACAGCACGCACACCGACACCTTCGGGTCGCGCCGGAGGTTGACCGCCTTCGCGCGCTTCGGGTAGGTCGCGATGACGATGCGGCCCTCGTCGTCGACACCGCAGCTGTTCGGGGACAGCTGCGGCCGCCCGTCGGCGCGGGTGGTCACCAGGATCGCGCGGTGACGTGGCTTCAGGAACGCGACCAGTTCGGCGCGCTCGACCTTCGTGTTGGTGGCGATAGTCCTCGGCATACCCCGACGGTAGCGTGCGTTCATGCGCACCACAGAGCGTTCCGGGAGGCCCTCGGGCCTGCGATCCTGGCTCAACCCGGCACTTCCGGCGTTCCCGGCTCAGCTCACCGATCCCGTGCGGCGGCGAGCGGTCAAGATCGAACTGGTCCTCGTTTTCGGCATCACGCTCGGGTTGTCCGGCGCGCGCAGCCTGTTGTCCCTTGTGGACTCTCTGCTGCGCCCGACTCCGTTGGCGCAGCAGCAGGTGCAGCTCAACGTTCCGCAGGCCGCCGCGAGCCTGCTGGACCTGCTCCAGCAGTTGCTGAGCGCCGCGCAGCTGATCGGCTGGGGCGGGCTCGGACTGTACCTGCTGTGGCGGGCCGGGATGAAACTGCGCGAAATCGGACTCAGCCGGCGCATCCGTTCCGACGCGCTCGTCACCATCGGACTCGCCGCGCTGATCGGCGTTCCCGGGCTCGCGCTGTATTTCCTCTCGTATCACCTCGGGTTCAGCCTCGCGGTGCAACCGTCCGCTCTGGGCGACACCTGGTGGCGGCCGATCGCACTGACGCTTTCCGCGTTCGGCAACGCTTTCGCCGAGGAAGTGCTCGTGATCGGCTATCTGCTCACGCGGCTGCGGCAACTCGGCGTGCGCGAGAACGCATCGCTGTTCGGCGCCGCGGTGCTTCGCGGTTCCTATCACCTGTACCAAGGGTTCGGCGGGTTCGTCGGCAACTTCGTGATGGGGCTGGTGTTCGGCCGCGTGTGGCAGCGGACCAACCGGCTGTGGCCGCTCATCGCCGCGCATACTTTGTTCGATGTGGTGTCCTTCGTCGGCTATTCGTTGCTGAAAGGCCGTCTTTCCTGGCTCCCGTGATGCCCGCTCATTAGGCTCGCACTTCGTGAGCGAGACGAGCGAGATGACCGCACCTCCCAGGGTGGACAGCGAAGTCGGGCCGCTTCGGGCAGTACTGCTGCACCGGCCGGGAAACGAGCTGAAACGGCTCACGCCCCGCAACAACGACAAGCTTCTTTTCGACTCCGTCCCGTGGGTGAGCCGGGCGCAGCAGGAACACGACGCGTTCGCCGACGTTCTGCGCGGCCGCGGCGTCGAAGTGCTGCTGCTGGCCGACGTTCTCCGCGCCGCGCTGGAAGATCAGCGCGCGCACGCCGCCGGGGTCCACGCCGCCGTCGACGACCGGCGGCTCGGCAGCGACCTCGCGGATTCGCTGAGGTCGCACCTGACGAGCGTCGACGCGCCCACGCTCGCCGAGGTGCTGATGGCGGGCATGACGTTCGAGGAGCTGCCGTCCGCCGAGGGCGCGTCTCTGGTGCGGATGATGCACCATCCGCGCGACTTCGCCGTCGATCCGTTGCCCAATCTGCTCTTCACCCGCGATTCGTCGGCGTGGATCGGCGACCGCGTCGCGATCTCGTCGCTGACCATGCCCGCACGGCGGCGGGAAACGGCGCTGCTCGACCTCGTTTACGCCTACCATCCGCGATTCCGCCACGCCGCCCGCGCTTACGGCGCGCATTCCGCGCCGATCGAAGGCGGCGACGTGATGCTGCTGGCTCCCGGCGTCGTCGCGATCGGCGTCGGCGAACGGACGACTCCGGCCGGTGCCGAATCGCTCGCGCGTTCCGTATTCGCCGACGGGCTCGCGCATACCGTCGTCGCGGTGCCGATCGAACAATCACGCGCGACCATGCATCTCGACACCGTATGCACGATGGTCGATGTCGATGCAGTCGTGATGTATCCGCTCGCCCGCGATTCCCTGACCGCGTTCACCCTCAAGCCGACCGGCGACGGCGGCGTGAAAGTGGCCGGTCCGACGCCTTTCCTCGAAGCGGCCGCGGAAGCGATGGAGATCGACCGGCTGCGGGTGATCGACACCGGTCTCGACCCGGTCACCGCGGAGCGCGAGCAATGGGACGACGGCAACAACACGCTGGCACTGGCCCCGGGCGTGGTCGTGGGGTACGAACGGAACGCGGAGACCAACGAGCGGCTCGCCGCGGCGGGCATCGAGGTGCTGGCGATCACCGGGTCCGAACTGGGGTCCGGCCGCGGCGGCCCGCGCTGCATGTCGTGCCCCGTGCGCCGCGATCCGCCGGCCAGGCGGCACTGACCCGCTGAGCTTTTCTCAAGAGCGGGCCGGGGTTCTCACCCCCTCGCCGCGCGATGCCGCAGTCGTGCGGGGAACCCTGACAAGTCTGATTCCCTCGGGGTTGTCCACACGGACTTCCGCAGGAACCCGCCGCACACCGCGCTGCCGAGAAACCCCACCGAGGTGAAGTTAGCCTTCCCTTAATAAGGGTAAACACATTAAGGGAAGGCTAACCGAAATAAGTGTTTCCTTCTTAAGGAATGGTAACCCTAATGGGGTGGAGATCACCAGCTAAAAGTGGAAAACAATCCGATATTGACGTACCGTGATGAACATGGCCGCTACGAAGAAAGAACCGCGCTCCAAGTTCTACGAACTGCTGCAGGCGCAGATCCACAACGAGTTCAACGCCTCCCAGCAGTACATCGCGCTCGCGGTCTGGTTCGACAACGAGGACCTGCCGCAGCTCGCGAAGCACTTCTACAAGCAGTCCGTCGAGGAGCGCAATCACGCGATGGCGCTTCTCCAATACATGCTCGACCGGGACCACCACGTCGAGGTCCCCGGCACCGGCGAAGTCCGCAACGAGTTCTCCGCCCCGCTTGAGCTGCTTGAGCTCGCGCTGGAGCAGGAGAAGGAGGTCGCTGCCGACATCTCCGCGATGGCGAAGGCCGCGCGGGCCGAGGAGGACTACATCAGCGAGCAGTTCACGCAGTGGTTCCTCAAGGAGCAGGTCGAGGAGATCTCCCAGATGTCGACGCTCGTCACGGTCGCGCGCCGGGCAGGCGACAGCGTTTACGAGATCGAGAAGTTCCTGCACCGCGAGTCCGTCGGCGACGCCGGCGCGGACTCCGGCATGCCCCCGGTCGCGGGTGGCGCGCTGTAACGCTCGAAGCAGGCCCGGAAGCCCGGTTGTCCCCACTGTGGACAACCGGGCTTCCCCCTGTGGATAACTTCAGCGCCGCTCGTACTGCGCGATGAGCACGCCGGTGGTGGTCGCGACGCTGCTGACGAGCAAAAACTCGGTCAGCGGAGCCGGTCCCTCGAACAGCCGCGCGCCGCGGCCGAGCGTCAGCGGGTGGATCAGCAAGGTATAGCTGTCGACCAGCCCGGCGGCGTGCAGCGCACGCACGAGCGAAACGCTGCCGATAATCGCAAGATCCTTGCCCGGCAAGGCTTTCAGCTCAGCCACGGTCTCCACCGCGGAGCCGCGCAGCAACACCGAATTCTGCCAGGCGTCCGCGTTGTCCAGCGTGGTGGAGACGACGTACTTCGTGGCCGCGTTCAGGTGCGCGGTGTAGGGATTCCCGTCCGTCTGAGGCCCCCAGACAGCGGCGAAGTCCTCCCAGGTGCGCCGGCCGAACAGCATGTCCCCCGGCCGGCTCAGGCCCTTGCCCATCTCGCGCGTCATGACTTCGTCGGAGTATCCGATCGCCCATCCGCCTAGGTCGAACCCACCGAGGGGGTCCTCGTCCTTGCGGCCGGGGCCTTGGGTGACGCCGTCGAGGGTGACGCTCAGGGTGACGCTGATCGAACGCATCGGGGAGGTCCTTCCGCTTCCGCGGGCCGCCGGCCGGCCCGTCACCCGCTACACGAGCGGCGCGGCGCCAGATCGACATCGGCTCGCGAAATTTTTCAGCCGGCGCAGTCCTGTGTCTTCGCCCGGACCTCGATGTCCTGGACCGCGCCGTCCGAGTTCAGCGTGAAGTGATACGCGCCCTGGTCACCGGTCGGCGACACGAGCGCGCTCCCCGACTCCGACGTGCCCGGATAGGTCGCGGTGACCTGGGCCTTCGGCGACCCGTCGCCCACGCCTTCCGGGGTGTGCGCGGCACCGTCGGGTTTCACCGCGACCACGCCGTTCTCCGCCGACACGACAGCCGTCGCGGCGGGCACCCCGGCACCGCTGACGTCGTAGTAAGTGCAGCCCGCCGACTCTTTCACCGTCGTGAGCTTCATGCCCTGGTCCGTGAGCTGCTGCTCGGTCATGCCGAGCTTCACCGCGCCCAGGCCGTCCGCGGTCACCAACGCTCCGGACGCGGCTTTCGCCGGTGACGTCCGCGGCGGCGCAGGCTTCGTGTGGTGCGGATGCGCGGGCGGCACCGGCGGGTCGGCCACGCTGGTCTCCATCGGCACGGACGGTGCCTGCGCCTGCGTCGATTCGGCGCTCGACGGGGGCTCGGGCACCGCAGAAGGCGGCGTGGGCCGAGCCGAAGCGACCTGCCGGGCGGCGACATCGGTCGCGGCGGGCTGGGCGCGCAGCTGGATCGCCACCAGTCCGGCCGACGCCACCGCGAGGACGCACGCCGCCCCGGCCCCGGACGTCAGGATCCGTTGCCGACGCCGCCGCCTGCGCGCGCCCGCCACGATGGCCGACGTGGCATCCTCGGCTGGTTCGACGGCTAGCCGATCGTCGGCGAGGAGGGCGCGGAGCCGCTGTTCCAGATCGTCGGGCTGACTCACCCGGCGTCGCCTCCTTCCTGGTTCCTCAGTTTCGCCCGCAGGGACGCGATCGCCTTGCTCGCTTGGCTTTTCACCGTCCCCTGGCTGATGTCCAGCGCCTTGGCGATCTCCGCTTCGGAAAGTCCTTCGTAGTACCGCAGCACCATCACCGTGCGCTGCCGCGGCGGGAGGTCGCGCAGCGCCTGCCACAGCGGCTCGTGCTCGAACGGATCCTTCGCCGGACTCGGGCTGGTGTCGGGCAGGTCCGCGACCAAATTCTCCCGGCGCGTCCGGCGCCAGCGGCTGACGTGCGCGTTCGCCATCGAACGCCGCACGTACGCCAGCGGGTCGCCGGTCTTCTGCCGCACATACGACCAGCGTGCGCCGATCTTTTCGAGCACGGTCTGGACGAGGTCCGCGGCGTCGTGCGGGTTTCCGGTGAGCACGTGGCCGTAACGGAGCAGCCCGGGCAGGGCCTCGCGTACGAAGTCGCCGAAGTCCGTGCTGGTGGTGACGGCTTCTGCCTGCTGGCCGGCCCAGGACGGATCCCCGCTCGTCAGGGGCAATGCGGCTGCCGTCACCGTATCGCCCCCTCCCCGGATGACCGCGTCCAGCGACGGTTCCTCGTCATCCCCACCACGCATGAGCGCCCCCGAGGGTTGTCCCGTCTCCATCGCTACTTTCCGTAGCTGTGGACAACTGAGGTCAGCGCACGGAAAGCGACTCGGGCAGCTTCAAGGCGCCATCCGCGTCAGTGGGGAAATCGTGTACCGCGACCACGGCGTTTCGCGGGAGCGGGCCGTAGATGTGCGGGAACTGGATTCCGCGCGGGTCCGGCGGGTCGCCGTCCTCCCAGCGAACGGGCGCGTCGACCAGCTTGGGGTCGATTTCGAGCAGAACCAGGCCGGGTTGGCCGCGGTAGAGCGCGTTGGCGGGCAGGGCGACCGTGCCCGGGTCCGAGCAGTGGATGAATCCGGCGTCGTCGAGCGAGGACGCGCGGTATTCGCCGTCGGCGGGCACCGCGGCCCACTCGTCGCGGGTGCAGATGTGGAGGATCACCCGGTGATCATCCACCTGTGGACAACTCAGGTCGACTTGTCCACAGGTGGACAACTCAGCGGATGGTGAGCTGACGTCCGATCAGCCCGTCGCGGGCACGCCGCTCGGTGGCGTTGAGCGGCTCGGAGTCGAGCGACTTGAGCGCGTCGTCCAGCCGGGAGCCGAGCTGGTCCTTGGGCTCGGCCCACTCCCGCGCGTGCGCCTCGGGGTCGAGGTCCCACACCGGGACGAGCAGGCCGTGCGCACGGAACGACCCGGCGTACCGGGTGCCCTCGCCGAGCCCGAGCGTGCCAGCTGCGGACAGTCGCGCAAGCGCTTGCAGCAGCAGGTTCTCCGGTTCCGGGCGGACCCAGCGCAGGTGCGCCTTCTCGCCGGCGAGCACCCAGTACGCGCCGGAGCCGAGCCGGTCGGTGGGCATGATCGCGGCGTTCGCGCGCTCGAGGGAGACCGCGACGTCGCCGGTCGCGTCCGCGTCCTCGGGCAGCCACCACGCGAAGTCGGTGTGGAGGGCGACCTCCAGCTCCGCGCTCGGCACGAGCAGATCCTGGAGCCGGTTGTGCTCGTCCGGGTCGGTGGGCGACGTCGTGTCCGGCACCGACAGCACGTCGCCCGGTTCGGCGTCGAGCAGCCAGCGCAGCGCGCGGCCGAGGTCGCGGCTGATGTCGGAAGACCGCGTCTGCACCTGAAGGCCGAGGAAGCGCTCGCCGTCCGAGCGGACGAACGCCGCGGCGGCCATGGGCAGCACCGTGCCGAGCGTGACGTCGCCGCCGTCGGCGAGCGTCAGTTTCGCCGTGGCGGACGGGACGAACTCGCGCAGCGCGATCAGCTCCGGCTCCGCCGCCAGCCCCTCGAACGGCTGCCCGACGAAGACGTCGCGCACCTTCGGCTTGCGGTCCGGCTTGGGACCCTTCTTACGCGCGCCCTTACCCATTTCAGCCTCCTAGCGAAATCAAGGTCAGACGCTATCGAAGGGACTGGCCGTCCGGGCTCGCGGGTTAGAGTCGGCTCGTGTTCGACCCTCGCGATCCCGCCTTCCTCGCCGACCCGTATCCCGCGTTCGCCGCGCTGCGCGCCGAAGGCGAGGTGCACCAGCACGACGACCTAGGCATCGCGATCACGGTTTCGCACGCCGCGTCCGCCGCCGTGCTCCGGCACCGCGGACTCGGCCGCATCTGGACCGACGCGCAGCCGCTCGAACGGTTCGCGTCGTTCAACCTGCTGCACCGCAACTCGTTGCTGGAGAACGAGCCGCCCGCGCACACCCGCCTGCGCCGCGTCATCGCGGGCGAATTCGGCCGGGGCCACGTGCAGCGGCTGCGTCCGATGGTCGCGGAACTCGCGGAGTCCATGGTGGACACGCTGGCCGCGAAGATCGCCGCCGACGGCAGCGCGGACCTGCTCGAACACCTCGCGCAACCGCTGCCGGTCGCGGTCATCGCCGAACTGCTCGGCGTCCCGACGTCGGACGGCGCGCAGCTGGTGACGTGGAGCAACGCGATCGTGAAGATGTACGAATACGGCCTGTCCGAGGACGGCCGCGACGCCGCCGAACAGGCCGCGGCCGATTTCGTGGCGTACCTGCGCGAGGTCGTCGCGGGCTCGCCGCGCGGGATCGTCCGGGACCTGACCGCGAGCGAACTGACTCCCGACGAGGTCGTCGCCACCGCGGTGCTGTTGTTGATGGCCGGCCACGAGGCGACGGTGAACGTGCTCGGCAACGGGGTGACCGCGCTGCTCACCCACCGCACGGAATGGGAGCGGCTTAGGTCCGACCCAACGTTGCTGGACTCGGCTGTGGAAGAACTGATCCGCTTCGACTCCCCGTTGCAGTTGTTCGAACGCACGGCGACTGAGGAGGTGGAAATCGCTGGTCACCGGGTAGCGAAGGGCTCGAAGATCGGTGCGCTGCTGGGTGCCGCGGCACGCGACCCGAAGGTGTTCGACGCCCCGGACACCCTGGACGTGGGCCGCTCGCCGAACGCGCACCTCGGGTTCGGGATGGGGATCCATTACTGCGTCGGGGCACCGCTGGCCCGAGTGGAGATCGCGGCCGCTTTGACGGCGTTGACGAACCGGCTCCCGGCGTTGCGGCTGGCCGCGCAGCCGGAGCGGAGGCCGGAGTTCGTGATCCGGGGATTGCGGACTCTGCCGGTGACTGCCTGAGTCCTGCGGGGTCGGGTGGTGAGTGCTGCATAATCGCGCGGTCGCGGGCAGGGGCGGCGTTGGTCGGGGGGAAGCGCCGATGCCCGGAGCCAAGCCGGGTGGCAAGCGCCCCACAATCACACACGGCCGAGAACAGGGCGGCGCTGGCCGGCCGGAAGGGCCGATACCCGGAACCAAACCAGGTGGCAAGCGCCCCACAATCACACACGGCCGAGAACAGGGCGGCGCTGGCCGGCCGGAAGGGCCGACGCCCGGAACCAAGCGGGGTGCCTGGCTGGTTCGCAGGATCGCCCGCCGTGTCGCGTGGGAGTGCGCTGCGGTTTCACTGGAATTCCGCGAATAGCCCGAGGAACCACCGGGGAGCTAGCCGCTGGGGGACGAACGGCAGCCCGTCGCACATCTGCGACCGCCGCCCAGGAACGAGCCGCAACCCCGCGCATCGCCCGCAACCCGCCCGGGGACTCGTGAGTGGTGTTGCCGGTTCTCACCGGCAACACCACTCACGACGTTAGGAGCACTGGCCGCCGTGCCCGCACCGCAACTCCGCCGCTAGCCCACCTCACCGCGAAACCCGCGCACCGCCCAGCAGCGAGCCGCCGCATCAGCGCAACCCCGCGAACAAGTCGTCCTCCACTCCAGCACCTGGCGCGACGGGACCGTTCGTGCGGGCCAGCTGGTAGTCCTCCCATGGCCAGGCCTTTCGCTCGATCTCGCGCGAGTGGGCGAAGAACGGATGCCCCGGGTCCATCTGCGTGGCATGCGCGCGCAACGCCGCATCCCGGGTCGCGAAGTGTTCCTCGCAGCGGATGCGGGCGGTGACGGTGAGCACGTCGGCAGGCGGCAATTCCTCCAAAACCGGACCCATCAACGACTCTTCACCAGCGGCGATGGTCGCCTCGTGCATGGCTTCGAACCAGGATCGGCTGAGGGTGGCCAGGTAGTAGAGCTTGCGCGGGCTGCCGTCGTCGGATTCGTCGAACGCCGCGGTGGTGACCTCATGTGTGCGGATGTGGTCGGGGTGTGGATAACCGCCGGTCTCGTCATAGGTGACCACCACCTGTGGACGGAATTCCCGCATCAGCTCCAGCAACGGCTTTGCCGCTTCAGCCAACGGAATCTCCGCGAAGCTGCCAGCAGGCGAAGGCGTCGCCAAACCCGAGTCGACGTGGCCGAGGAACGTCTGCCGGATGCCGAGAATCCTTGCCGCGTCGGCCATTTCCCGGCGACGGATGGCAGGCAGATCCCGTCGGACGTCCTCTCGGTCCAAAGTGGGGTTGAGCACATCGCCGCGTTCGCCGCCGGTGCAGGTGGCCACCAGGACGTCGACGCCCTCGGCTGCGTAGCGGGCCAGAGTCGCGGTGCCCTTGCTCGATTCGTCGTCGGGATGGGCGTGTACGGCCAAGAGGCGGAGCGTCATGCGCGGCTTCCTTTCGGGAAGAAGAGAGCGGGGACAAAGCTCAGCAGGGAAAGGCCGAGTGCCCAGGTGAACGTAGTGCCGAACGCAGCTGCACCCGGAGGTTGCGCGTGCAGGACAGCCACCAGAAGCGCCGTACCCAGTGAGCCGCCGATGCGGTTGACGACGTTGATCGCGCTCGCCGCACGCGGGATTTGGCTGCGCTCCAACGAGGTGTAGAGCATCGTCATACCGGGCGTGGTGGTCGCGCCTAGGCCGAACCCACGGATCAGCAGCGAAACTGTCAACAGGGTCGGGCTGGGGGAATCGCCGAGTTGGGTGAAGGCGATCGTGCCTCCGAGCGACAACGCGATGCCGGTGAGCATGACTGTTCGCGAGCCGAAGCGGTCCAGCAGTTTTCCGCCTGCGATGAGGACGACGGCGGACCCGAGGGCCTGTGGCGCGAGCAGAAGTCCGGCGGCGAGAGCGGACGTGTGCTGAATCTGCTGGTAGTAAAGCGGAAGCAACAGCATCGAACTGTACAGCGACGCGCCCAGCAAGAAAGTACTCGCGCTCGCGACAGTGAAAGCCTTGTGCGCGAACAATTTCAGGTCAAGCAGCGGCGCTTGCGCGCGACGAGCGTGCCAGGCGTACGCGATCAGCAGCACGGCACCGGCGATGGCGAACGTGTTGGAACCTTCGCCTAGGCCGTAGCCGAGCGCGCCGAGCCCCGGCGGGAGCAGCAGCAGGCCGCAGACGTCGAGCGGATCGCGCGTGCCAGCGGGTTCCTCGCGCGGCAGCACCCGGACGGCGAGCAGCAAAGTGGCGACGCCGAACGGCACGATCCCGAAGAACAGCCAGCGCCAGCCGAGGTCCTGGACGAGCGCGCCGCCGAGCATCGGGCCGAGTACCGGCGCGACGGTCGCGGGCAGCGTGACGACACCGATCATCCGGCCGAGCCGAGGACCGGCCGCCTGCGCGAAAATCGCCTGGCCGATCGGTTGCATGAGACCGCCGCCGAGGCCGTGCAGCACGCGGAACGCGATCAACGCCGGAGCTGACCAGGCGAACCCGCACAACACCGTCCCCAGCGTGAACAGCCCGACGGCCGCGATCCACACCTGAGCGCCGCCGAACCGGTCGGCAAGCCAGCCGGACAGCGGAATGGTGAGCGACGCGGCCAGCAGGTACGCGCTGGCCACCCACTGCACGGTCGGCAGCGAACTGTCCAGGTCACGCGCCATCACGCCGATCCCGACCGACACGATCGTCGCGTCGAGGATCGACAGCACCGCGCCCAGGATCAGCACTCCGCCGAGCCGGCGAAGCCCGGAATCGGAGACCGGAACCTCGGGAAGCCGCGTGGTCATCGCATCACCCCCTTCGTTAGGTCGGACCTTAGATTAGGTCGAACCTAGTTAATGGGTCAAGCACAAATTTAGGTCGGACCTAGTACACTGGCCGGGGTGAGCCTCAGGGAGCAGAAGAAGCTGGAGACGCGGCAGACGATCTCGGCGGTGGCGACGCGGCTGTTCATCCAGCGCGGGTTCGACCAGGTGACGATCGCCGAGGTCGCGGAGGCGGCGCGGGTCGCCAAGATGACCGTCACGAATCACTTCAGCCGGAAGGAAGACCTGGTCTTCGACATCCGGAATGACTTCGTGGACTGGCCGGCCAACCTCGTCCGGGCCAATCCGGAGACTCCGGCGCTGGTCGCCGTGCGGGACGGGTGCTTCGCGGAGCTGGACAAGGCGAGCGCGATGCTCGGGTTCGCGGACGTGTCCTTCGTGCGGATGGTGCGCCAAAGCGAACGCCTCACGTCCGCGCTCCGGGACATGCACGTCGACCGGGAATTCGAGCTCGTCGCCGCGCTGCTCGACCGGCATCCGGACCGGGAAATGCTGTCGCGGACGGCCGGGGCGCACCTCACGTCAGTACTGCGGCTGCTTCTCGACGACGTCTGGCAGCTGACCTGGCGGGACGTCAAGCTGGCCGATCTGGTGGAGCAGATCCGGGATTCCGCGGCAGTCGCGTTCGGCCAGCTGGAACCGGCGCTCGGCGACCTTTAGCGCGCGGCGCCGACCGGACGCGCGGTCCGCAGCTCCGGCTCCGGCGCACCCTCGATCCTGAGCACGCGGAAGTCGCGCAGGCGTCCCGGAGCGATCGGCATCAGCAGATGCGAGAACCGCCGGATCACCAGTGCGGTAACGATCGCGAGCGCGGCCGCGGCGAGGTCGGTGAGCGCGACCAGCAGGACGCTGTCCGCCATCGCCTGCACGCCCGGCCGGATCCGCCAGATGATCGTGACGTTCAGCAGGACCCAGTTCGCCACCCACGCGCCCCACCAGCCGAGCACGAGTCGCGACGGCTTCGGCCGCTCGTCCCGGGGACGGCGAAGCACGGCGTGCTCCAGCTCGCTGACCACGGACAACGCGAGCGGCAGATTCGCGATCGGCACCAGCACGCCCACGAGCACCTGCCAGACCGGCCGCGGCGGCGCTACCTCGGCTTCGTCGGCGGCCGCTTGCCGCGCGACCAGCAGCCACCAGATCGAGAGTCCGGCGGGCAGCAGCGAAAAGATCGTGGTGAGCAGGCCGGCGAGCATGACGAACGCGTCGGAGAACCCGACGACGCTGCTGTTCAGCGCGGAATCGCGGCTCTCCACGAGGAGCGCGTACCGCCAGCTCTCCGCCCCCGCCGCGATCACGGCGAGGACGGCGAACGTCCAGAGGATGGTGGTGAGACTCCGCGCGAGCACCGGGATCCGGTCGATCGGCCGGATTTCTCCGGACGCGGTGCCGGGCACGTTCGTCGGCCGGCGCCAGGTCAGATTCGGGAAGCCCCAGCGCGGCGGCACCGGATAGGACGGCGGGCCGGAGTAGGGCGTCGCGGGCACGGCACGACGACGGCGGACGGCGCTCGGCGGCGGGGACGCGACCCAGCGCAGCTTGGCCGCTCGCTTCGGCGGACTCGGCTGCGGTTGCTGGGGAGCGGGCCGATGGATCGCGCCTTGCGGAGCGGCAGTGAACGGACGCGCGTACGCCGGGTGCGGGTAGGCCTGCGCCGGATACTGCGGCTGGTTCGGATTGGCGAACTGCTGGTCAGGATGTACCGGCCCGGCTTGCGGCGGTGCCCAGTGGCCAGGCGGCGGCATGCCCGGCTGCGCGGGATAGGGCTGCGCGCCAGGCTGTGGCCCGGCATACGGCTGCGCTCCAGTCTGCGGAGCCCAGCCTGGAACAGGCCCATTCACCGGCGGCACCCCAGCCGATCCGGGGTGGCCCGGACCGGACGCCCCGGTCCCGGCATCAGCAGGCCCCGGCCCACTCGAATCCCGCTCAGCGCCGACCGGCCGGGAACCGTCCCCTTCGCCCCGGCCGAAGCCAGGAACGAACGACGCCGGATCCGAGGATTCCGGCGGCTCGGGAACAGACTGGGCAGGCATCCGTCAGAGAACCTCGGGTTCAGCGTCGGGGTTTTCGCTCACCATGCGGCGGCCTTCGCGAGCCCAGGCTCCCATTCCGCCCGCGACGTTGACCGCGTCCCAGCCGCTCGCGTTCAGCCAGGCCGCGGCGCGCGCCGAGCGGCCGCCGGAGCGGCAGATGACGTAGACCGGGTTGTCCTCGGGGAATTCGGCGAGTTCGCCGACCCGCGCGGGCAGTTCGCCGAGCGGGATGTGCACCGCGGCGGGGGCGTGCCCGGCGGCCCACTCGTCGTCCTCGCGGACGTCGAGCAGTGCGACGTCCGCAGGCAGGTCGCGGACTTCAGCGGTCGGAATTTCAGCAGGGCTCACCACAGGTTCCATGCTCCCATGTCATGACGTTGTACGCGTGTGAGGAACGCTAACCGCTAGGCCTTGCGGTGGCGTCCCCGGCCGGCCCGCAGCTTCTCGTCGGCCTGGCCGAACCGGGCGACCGCGCGGTCGCGCATCAGGCCGAGCGGGTCGGGGGCGTGCAGGCGCAGCATGATGTCGTTCACCAGGTCCGGGCGGCCGGACCTGGTCAGCCGGCTCACCACATAGGTCGCCAGGAACGCCGAGGGCACCGAGATCA
>NZ_LWSF01000003.1:206409-252225 GCF_001651785.1 Amycolatopsis sp. M39 | reverse complement strand
CGAGCACCATCCCGCCGCCGACGACCATCCCCGCCAGCGCGCCCGGCCAGCTGAGCTTGCGCCACCAGATGCCGAGCAGCAGCAGCGGGCTGAACGTGGACGCGGCGAGCGCGAAGGTCATCCCGATCGAGAGCGAGATGTCCTCGGTACGGAAGATCAGGGTGAGCGCCATCGGGCATATCGCGACGAGCAGCGTCGCGACCCGGAAGTCCTTGACCCGGCCCGGCAGCAGATCCGTCGACACCACCCCGGCCACGCTCACCAGCAGCCCCGAGCAGCTGGACAGGAACGCCGCGAACGCACCCGCGGCCGTCACCGCGGCGAGGATCTGCCCTGGCCAGCCCGGCAACACCGCGGTCGGCAGCAGCAGCACGGCCGCGTCGGTGTTGCCGGTGAGCAGCAACTGCGGCACGTACATCCGCGAGAGCGCGCCCAGCATCGTCGGGAACAAATAGAACAGCCCGAGCAGCAGTAGGACGTGCACGGTGGTGCGGCGCGCGGCCTTGCCGTCGGGGTTGGTGTAGAAGCGGACCAGCACGTGCGGCAGGCCCATGGTGCCGAGGAACAGCGCGAAAATCAGCGAGTACGTCTGCAGCAGATCGCTGATGCCGCTCGACGCCGGATGCAGCCACGCGTCGTTCGACGTGGGCGCGTCGCTCACGATCGGCACCGGCGTACCCGCGGCGAACTCCAGCGTGGTCCCCGAGGACACCTTGTGCGGAATGAGCGGCGACCAACGCGCCATACCGCCCGCGGGACCGTCGTCGATGCGGCCGTGCGCGTAGAAGAACGTCTCGGTGGTGACCTTCACGGTCACGTCGGTTTGCACCGTCACCTTGGTGTCCGCCGGGAACACCGGCGGTGCGGGCGCACCGAGCGCGCGCACGCCGCCCGGGCCACCGCCGGCGAAGAAAACCATGCACAGCACAAAAGTCGGTACAGCGATCGCGAACAGTTTCAGCCAGTACTGGAACGCCTGAACCACGGTGATCGCGCGCATCCCGCCGGAGACCACGTTGACCGCGACCAGGACGATGACGAGCAGCGCGCCCGCCCACGCCGGTACCGGAACGATCTGCGCGAGCGTCAAACCGGCGGCCTGCAGCTGCGGGACCATGTAAAGAATCCCGATGAACACCGCGCCCGCGGTCGCGAAGCGGCGCAGGCCTCGCGAACCGAGCCGGGCTTCCACGAAGTCCGGCAGCGTGTACGCACCGGATCGGCGCAACGGCGCGGCGACGAACAGCATCAGCGCGAGATACCCGGCGGTGAAGCCGATCGGATACCAGGTCGCGTCGGCACCCTGTTTGAGCACCATGCCCGCGACACCGAGGAATGACGCCGCGGACAGGTATTCGCCGGAGATCGCCGCGGCGTTGCGGCTGGAGCGCACGGTTCGGCGGGCGACGAGGAAGTCGTGCGTGCTGGTGGCCCCGCGCGACGAACGGAAGCCAAGGTAGTAAGTCGCGAAGGCGACCAGCGCGAGGCCGGTCAACGTCCACGGGGTCAGCTGCACGGCGTGCATCCTCGCACGACCACACGCTTCCGGGATGCGCCGCCACCAGCGAACGCATCCCCCGCGCGGGTCAGTTCTCGATCATGTCGACGAAGTCGCGTTCGTGCCGCTCGGCGAGCCGGTTGTACCAGAGGCCGACGGCGAAGAGGAACGGAAACGGAAGCAGGCCGAGCACGAGCCACGGGATCGGGATGCCGATCACGGTGAACCGCGCGACCGCCGGGAGGAAATAGAACAGCGCGGGCAGTATCCCGAGCACCACCAGCACGAGCACCGCCAGCCACACCGACGTGCGCAGCTGGACCTTCACCAGGTCGCGGACCAGCAGTTTTCCCCAGCTGGTCTGTTCCTCCAGTTCGACCCGCCCGCGCATCCGCGCCGACGACTGCCGCGAATCGGCGAGCACCACGCGTTCCCGTTTCGGCCGCACGTGCGCGGGTTCGCTGGAACGCGGGACCGGTTCGGGCGCGGGCGGCACCGGTTCGACCACCGCGCGGTCCTCCGGCCGCACGCCCAGCGTCGGGTCCGGTTTGCGGACTCCGTTCTCGAGCCGGTGGTAGGGGTCTTCGGGCGAGGACATCGACGGCTAGCCGCCCCGGCCGGAGCCGACGATGCGGTCCTTCAGCGCCCGAGTGTGCCGCCGGCTGACCGGCAGCACTTTCTCCTCGTTGCCGATCACGACCTGGTAGCCGCCCTGGCCCATCCGCATTTCGGTGATCAGCGGCAGCGCGACCAGGAACGACCGGTGGATCCGCACGAATCCGGCCTTCTCCCAGCGTTCTTCCAGCTGGGCGAGCGGGATCCGGACGAGGTGGCTGCCCTCGGTGGTGAACAGCCGCGCGTAGTCGCCCTGCGCTTCCACCCAGCGCACCGACGAGCGCGGGATCAGTTTCGTGGTGCCCGCCAGTTCGACCGGAATGACCTCGTCGTCGTTCTTCACCGGCTCGGCCCCGCCCTGGCCGGCGGGCGGGCTCGCGGCCGTGGCCAGCTTTTCGCGCACCCGCGCGACCGACCGGTCGAGCCGGTCCTGCTGGAACGGCTTCAGGACATAGTCGACCGCGCCGAGGTCGAACGCGTTCACCGCTTCCTCGGCGTGCCCGGTGACGAACACCAGCACCGGCGACGGGTTCATCGCCGCGATCACGCGCGACATCTCCATGCCGGACAGGCCGGGCATGTCGATGTCAGCGAACACGGCGTCGACTGTCGGCAGGCCGTTTGCCCGCCGGGCAGCAAGTTCCGGGTCGTCGTGCGAGAACAGCCGCAGCGCGTCGGAGGCGTCCGAGGCCTGGAAAACGCGGTGGATGTGCGGGTTGTTCTGGAGTCCGTGGCTGAGTTCGTCCAGCCCGGCCAGCTCGTCGTCCACGGCAAGGACGATGAGTTTCCGGGTGTCGTCGTGAGCACTCACAGTGAGACGCATCCTGCCGATTGCGAGGTGCATTGTCCAGACCCCAGCCGAGAGTACCGCTTGTGAGTGGCGTACCGGAGTCGCCGCTCACCTCGGGGTCAGAGTCCGAAGCGCGACCAGGCCGCCTTCGTGGTCACCGCGTCCAGCAGCGCGCTCGCCGCCGCCGGTGCCCCGATCCCGAGCCGGGCGAGCAGCGGTTTCTTCGGCTCCGCCACGGAAATCTCGGCGTCCGGGTATCGCTCGCGGACGATCTCGCGCAGCGAACCGAGCCCGTCGACCAGTCCGAGGTCGACGGCTTTTTGCCCGAGCCAGACGTCCCCGGTGAACAGATCGGCGGAATCGGTCAGCCGGTCGCCGCGACGTTCCTTGACCCATTCGACGAACAGTTCGTGCAACTGGCTGTGCATGTTTTTCAGCCACTCGACGTCCTCGGGCTTCTCCGGGCTGAACGGGTCGAGCCGCGATTTGTTCGCGCCCGCGGTGTGCAGCCTGCGCTCGATGCCGAAGCGTTCGAGCAGTCCGGTGAACCCGAAGCCGCCGCTGATGACGCCGATCGAGCCGACCATGGACGTCCGGTGCGCGTAGATCTCGTCGGCCGCACAGGCCAGCCAGTACCCGCCGGACGCGGCGACGTCCTCGGCGAACGCCAGGACCGGCACGCCTTTCTCGTCGGCCAGCTGCCGGATCCGCTCCGCGACGAGACCGGACTGCGTCGGCGCGCCGCCGGGCGAGTTGATCTGCAACGCGACGGCCTTGAGCCGGTCGTGCGCGAACGCCCTGGTGAGCGCGGATTCGACGGCACCGAGGTTGATCGCGCCGCGGGCCAGCGGCGACGGCGTCGGCGTGATCACGCCGTGCAGCTTCACGACGGCGACCACGTCCTTGCGGTCGCCCCGGTCGCCGAGCACGGGAAGGCGGGAAGTCAGCTTGTCGGTCACGCTCATCTGCCCAGGCTAACCAGTTCAGTGCGCGGGCAGCATCCCCGAACGCGAGCCGTGCACTCCGTCGGGTTCCGGTTCCGGCTCGACCGGAGCCAGCGGCTGCTGCGGGACATCGGCGGAGTAGTCCGGCATGTTCGGCCGCACGCCGAGCTTGAACTTCGGCACCCGCAACGCGACCTTCATGCCCGCACCCGGCGCGGTTTCGACGGTGAGCGCGTAGTCCTCGCCAAAGACCTGCCGCATGCGCTGGTTGATGTTGCCGAGGCCGACGTGCGCACCAGTGCGGTGCGCGTTGCGCAGGTCCGTGAGCTGCCGCGGGTCCATGCCGATGCCGTCGTCCTCGACCGTGATCAGCGCTTCGTGCCCGTCGTCCCGCGCGATCACCGTGACGCAGCCGCCGCTCGGCTTGCTGGCCAGCCCGTGTTTGACGGCGTTCTCGACGAGCGGCTGAATGATCAGGAACGGCACCACGACGCTCAACACCTCGGGCGCGATCTTCATCCGCACCTCGAGCCTGCCTCCGAAACGAGCGTTTTCGATGGTCAGGTACCGGTCGATGTTGCGCAGTTCCTCGGCGAGCGTGGTGTACATGCCGGACGTGCGGAACGAGTAGCGCGTGAAGTCCGCGAAGTCTTGAAGCAGTTCGCGCGCTTCCTCCGGGTCGGTGCGGATGAGCGCGGAGATCGTGTTGAGCGCGTTGTAAACGAAGTGCGGCGAGATCTGCGCGCGCAGTGCTTTGATTTCCGCCTGCTGCAGCTGATTGCGCGATTCTTCGAGCCGCGCGAGCTCGAACTGCGTGCAGACGAATTGGCCCACCGCCTCAGCCATCTGCACCAACTTGCCGCGCGTGCGCCCGACGACGATCAGCGTCGCTTCGGCCTCGCCTTCAACGAGAATGGGAACAATCGCGGCGGTCTTCATTTTGCAAGTGCCACGGTGATTGCACGGCATCTTGTTGTGATCGGCAACGGCGCGACGGTGTTTGCGCAACGCGGTCCCGATGTCCTCGACGACGTCCAGATAATGGTCGGTGGCCTCGCCCGCCCAGGACAGCAGCGTGCCTTCACTGTCGGTAATGCCGACGGCGAGACAGTCGAGCACCTCAAGCAGCTCCGCCGTCATCCGGTTGGCGGCCTCCTCGTCGAGCCCCGCCCGCAAGTTGGGCGTGGCCTTGGACATCCGGTGGACGGCCTGGAGCACGGCGTCCTGGATGACCCCCTTGGGCCGGCGCGCCCGGAAGGCGAGGACCAGCACCACGATCACCAGGATGCCGACCAGAACCCACGGGACGACCAGCGCATAGGGGAAGTCGGACACGACGTCCATGCTCTGCGCTCGACCGACCGGGTGCAAGGTCTGCTCCCCACTTTCTGTCCAGTAGCGACGCCGAGAGTGGGCAAACCCTGCCGTCACTCCCGGTGAGCGTGAGAATCTTGCGCCATTCGGGTGGTAGCGGTGGCTGTGAGTCGCCAATGGATGGCGTGAAGGGACCCTTCATCACTACGGACGGTTAAGGGTGACGGGACCCTTCATTGCTTGGCTAGTGCGGATGAGGGTTCTTGGCACCCGCGACCCGGACCGCTCCCGGCAAGACCGGTCCTGCCCGCCCGACCCGGACCGCTCCCGGCAAGACCGGTCCTGCCCGCCCGCCAGCGGGGCTAGACCAAGTGCTGTGAGGGGAACCCTGAGGAGTCTGATTCGCTCCGGGTTCCCCTCACAGACGTTCACCCCAGCCCGACTGGGGCCAGCGGGCAGCGGCAGCTTCGCGCAGTGGGCACGCGGGGTTCTCGCCCCGGCCGGCGCGCGGTGGCGAGGTCCGTGAAGGGAGAGAAGCCACTCTCGCACGCGGAGCGTGCCGCACACCGTGCAACCGAGAATCCCCGCTGAGGTCCCCCAAAGGGGCCGGTGCAGCGCCGAAAGCGTTCAGATTTTCCGCAAAGCGATGGCCACGGTCCGCGATGCGGACGTCGGCAAATCAGAGAGCCACCCGCAGCCAACCCACCCCCGATACGAAGCCCGACTGCACAATCAAGCTTCGGGGCCGCCCCAGCACCGGGGAGCAATGTCGCCGCCAGGCGGCGAGCCGAACTACTTCAACAACCGAGACATCCGCCGATCAGCCAACGGCTTCCCCCCGGTCTGGCAGGTCGCACAATACTGAAACGACTTGTCCGCGAACGAAATCTCCCGAACAGTATCCCCGCAAACCGGACAAGGCANGGCAGCCCGGTCCGAGCATGCACCCGCAGCCCAGACCGCTTCTCCCCCTTCAACCGCGCAGCCTTCTGCCCCACTGACCGCGAAACAGCGTCCGTCTCCACCGCACGGATCGCCTCGGCCAGAACCTCCAACGCCCCCTCGTCGAGCTTCCCCACAGTCGCATAAGGCGACAGCTTCGCCCGATGCATGATCTCGTCCGAATAAGCGTTCCCGATCCCCGCGATCAACGACTGATCAGTCAACGCCCACTTCAGCCGGGTTCCCTTCCCCCGGAACAACTCCCGCAACTGCGAAGCATCGATCGCCAGCGCATCCGGCCCCAGCCGGGCCACGCTCGCCACCTCGGAGGGATCCGCGACGATCCACACCGCCAGCCCCTTCTTCGTCCCCGCCTCAGTGAGATCGAAGCCAGGACCGGAAGCCGACTCCAGATGCACCCGCAGCGAGATCGGCCCCTTCCCCGGCTTCAACGGAGCCGGGGACAGCGCGTCCGACCAGCGCAGCCAGCCAGCGCGCGCCAAATGGACCACCAGATGCAGATCTCCCAGCACGACATCCAGATGCTTGCCGTGCCGAGTCGCGTCGGTGATTTCGCGGCCATGCAGCTCGGTATACGGCGGCACCGCGGTCTTCAGCACGCTCAACGAGGCGACGTCAAGCCGGAAAACAGTGCTCCCCACGGCGTGTTCGCGCAGGTGATGGGCCAGTGCTTCGACCTCGGGCAACTCGGGCATGGCACCAGTCTCGCGCGCCGGCCCGGTTCCGGCCAGGTCTATTCGACCGGGTGCAGCGGACCGTCGAAGTCCGGCAGCGAGTGCTTCTGGATCGTCTTCGAGATCCGCTTCACCTCGCCGGACACGGTGAACATGCCGCGGATCGTGCCGACCCAGCGCTCCGACGGCCGGTCGCCCGCGACGTCGCCCTCGGTCTCGGCGACCACCGTCCACGGACGGCGCAGGATCCACCGCAGCGGGAAGAACAACACCACCAGCAGCAACGCCAGCAGCACCCACGCGGGCACCTTCACGACATCCGGCGTCCAGACCACCAGCGCGATCACGAGGAACACCATGACCACGATCATCGCGATGCCAGGTCCGTAACTGCCTGCGACGTCGTGTTCGAAATCGTCAGCGGTGGCGGGAGCCCGCCACTCCATCTGGGCACGGACCACCCAATGGCGACCGTCTTCGCCGCGCACCAGCCGGTTCATCCTGTTGCCTCCCGGGCGACGTCGAGCTCGGTCAACGTTACCGTGACCGTGCCGTCGAGCGCGAGGTGCTCACTGAGAGTTACTGGCGGTTTGCCGGGTTTTGGCTGTTCGAGAGCTTGCGTCCGTTGAGGAATCGGCCGAACCGGTGACATCGTTCCCGGACGTGGAGTCCGTTCTGGCCGATGTCGCGGGCTCGGCGGACCTCGACGACTTGGCCGGCTCAACGGGCTTGGAAGACTTGGCGGACTTCGGGCAGCCGGACGACTCAGCCGAGCTGGAAGACCGCGGAGCGGTCGTGACCGACGGCGGCACGTACGAATCCGGCGAAGGCACATACGACGAGGGCGGCGGAACATACGACGGAGTGGGGTCGTCCGCCGTCGTGCTCAGCACGCTCGGGCTCGACGAGTTCGTGGACGTATCCAGATCCGACCGCGACTCGGTGCTGGACGACCGGCTCGTCATCGGCGACTCCGAATGGTCGCCGTCCTGGCCAGGAAGATCATCCCGCGGCGTCGAACCAGCCGAGTCCGACGTCGACGACGACTGCTCCCCGGACGCCGCCTGACGCACCGGCGGCAAATGCGGCACCTCGGCCACCCCCAAATGCTGCGAGGCGCCCGGCCGGACCGCCGCATGCGCGGGCCGCGCGCTGCCGTACAGCTTCCCGGAGATGACCCGCGGACCCTGCTGCGCCGGCGGCGGAGGTTGCTCCGGCGGCTGCAACGCCAGCTCCGGCGCACCACCGCCCAACCCGACGTTCTGCACCGGATGCGACCCGAACACCAGCGGACCAGCGGTCAAGCTCACCGCGCCCGCCGCCGCGGTCGACGCAAGCGCCAGCCCGACCTTCACCTTCGAGCCGAACACCACGCTCTTCACCGTCGCGACCGCACCGGCGACCTTCCCGGCCCCGGCCAGCGCCGGAACCGCGAGCACCAGCACCCCGGCATGCGCCCGCAACGACGAACACACATCCCGCAGCTCGTCCTGCGTCGCCCGGCACGGCGGACATCCCAGCAAATGCGCCTTGATCCGCTCCGCCTCAGCGCCCGTGACACTGCCCGCGGTGAACCCGCCGAGCTTCTCCACCACCGCGCGGCACGTCTCCGGACCCCGGTTCACCGACAAATGCGCCTGCAGATACGCCGCCCGCAACCCCTGCCGCGCCCGCCGCGCCAACGCCGCCGTCGCATTCGCCGACAACCCGAAATGCGGAGCCACCATCGCCGGCTGCTCGCCCTCGACCTCGGTCTGCCACAGAACCGTCCGCCACCGCTCCGGCAAACTCGTGAACGCCGTCGTGATCAACGTGTGCTCGGCCGTCCGGGCAGGCGTGTCCACCCCGGCTCCCGCGCGGAACGTCAGCTCGTCGTCAGTCACCGGGACATCGCGCCGCGCCCCGTGCCACTCCCACGACACCCGGCGCGCGACCGTCAGCAAATAAGCCCGCACGTAATCCCGCGGACCCGCACCGCGGCGCAACGCCTGCAGCACGCGGAAGAAGGTCTCCGCGGTGATGTCTTCAGCTTCGGAGCGATCCGACGCGAGGCTCTGCGCCAATCTGCGCACGGCCGCGGCATGCAGCTCGAACAACTCCCCGAACGCGGCATCCTCGCCATCGCGCAGCCGCTTCAAAAGTGCCTGCTCGTCGGATTCCGAGGCCGCTGGTGGCGGCGCCGTGCCCAGCTCGGTCATCCGGCAAGGCACCTCCTCCCCCGAAGGACTCACCACTGAAGTCGATGGGGGACACCATACGGAGCAGAGCGCCCGTCGTCACCCCTTGTGCGCTCGACGTGACGCGCAAGCACCACATCTCAGCAGGTCCACGCCAATTAACGGGGCCCCCAAAAGTGTCACCGGGCCGACGGTATAGAGTGTCCACAACACCGAGCACCAAGCGGTTAACGCGGATGTAGCGCAGCTGGTAGCGCATCACCTTGCCAAGGTGAGGGTCGCGGGTTCGAATCCCGTCATCCGCTCAGTCCCGAAGGCCCTGTATCCACGGAAAGCGTGGATACAGGGCCTTCGTTGTGTTGCCCCGGGGGCCGAGCCCCCGGACCCCCGCGGTGCCATCGGTGGCGGTTGGGTGGGTGGAGGCTTCGTAGCGCGCGGAGCAAGCGGAGAGGGCGTGGGGGCGGAGCGGGAGAGGCGCCCGGAGGGGGGCTTCGTAGCTTGCGGAGAAGGTGGAGGGCTTCGTAGCGCGCGGAGAGGGCGTGGAGGGCTTCGTGGCGCGCGGAGCAAGCGGAGAAGACGTGGGGGCGGAGCGGGAGAGGCGCCCGGAGGGGGGCTTTGACGGGGTGTGTCTGACTTGCTGGACTCGTTCATGAGTTGTTCCGGTTCGGTTGGTTCTTGACGCGCGGGTGGCGGGGGAACGTGGCCGCATGACTGAGTTGACTCGTCGGCGGGTTCTTGGGGTTGCCGGGGCTGGGGCCGCCGCGGCTTCGGCTTCGTTGTTGCCGGGCAGTGTGCGGGAGGCGTTGGCTCGGGGGGTGCCGGGGCGGGGGTCGCTGGCAGACGTCGAGCACGTGGTGTTGCTGATGCAGGAGAACCGGTCGTTCGACCACTACTTCGGGACGTTGTCCGGGGTCCGGGGATTCGCGGACCCCGGGGCGGCTCGGTTGCCCAATGGACGGTCGGTGTTCTATCAGCCCGACCCGCAGAATCCGGCCGGGTACGCCTTGCCGTTCCATCTGGACACCCATGCGACCAACGCACAGAAGATCCCGTCCACCTCGCACGCCTGGCAGGTCCAGCACGACGCCCTCAACGGCGGCAAAATGGACAACTGGCTGCCCGCGCACCGCAAGGCGGACGGTAAGAACGGGCCCTACGTGATGGGCTACCACACCCGGGCTGACCTGCCGTTTCAGTTCGCGCTGGCGGAGGCGTTCACGATCTGCGACGCCTACCACTGCTCAGTGCTCGGACCCACCTGGCCCAACCGGATGATGTGGATGACCGGCACCATCGACC
The DNA here is from genome assembly GCF_001651785.1 of Amycolatopsis sp. M39. Taxonomy (NCBI): domain Bacteria; kingdom Bacillati; phylum Actinomycetota; class Actinomycetes; order Pseudonocardiales; family Pseudonocardiaceae; genus Amycolatopsis; species Amycolatopsis sp. M39. The sequence goes on along the minus strand of NZ_LWSF01000003.1, from coordinate 241,951 downwards.
CCGACGGGGAACACGGCGGGCCCATCCTCGACAACAAAGCCCCGGCGGGCGGCTACACCTGGACGACCTACGCCGAGCGGCTCCAGGCGGCGGGGGTGAGCTGGAAGGTGTACGAGCAGAACGACACCTACGGCTGCAACATGCTCGAAAACTTCGCGAACTTCAAAAACGCGGCCGCCGACTCCCCGCTCGTGCTCAACGGCACCACCCACGGAGCCGAAGGCCAGTTCGAGTACGACGCGCGCAACGACAAACTGCCCACCGTCTCGTGGATCATCTGCACCTCGACCGCGTCCGAGCACCCCGACTACACCCCCGCCGAGGGCGCCGCGTTCGTCGCGTCCAAGATCGACGCGATCGCCGCCAACCCCGACGTCTGGGCCAAAACCGCGTTCATCCTCAACTACGACGAGAACGACGGGCTCTTCGACCACGTCATCCCGCCCACGCCGAACCCCGGCACCCCGCACGAGTTCGTCACCAAAACCTCGCCCGGCGGCACCAAAGGCAACGGCCTGTCCGTCGGAGCCGGCTACCGGGTGCCCTGCGTCATCGTTTCGCCGTGGACCGCGGGCGGATGGGTCGCGACCGAGCCCTTCGACCACACCTCGACCCTGCGGTTCCTGGAAAAAGTCACCGGTGTGGCCGAGCCCAACATCTCCGGCTGGCGGCGCGCCACCTTCGGCGACCTGACCTCAGCGTTCCGGTTCCGCGACCACAGGGCGAAACCGCCGACCCTGCCCGACACCTCCGGGCCGCTGACGCTCTCCCGTTACGAGGCCGCGCACCTGCCCGCTCCGAAATTCCCCGGCACCGACCAGAAACCGCCGCGTCAGGAGCGCGGGCACCGCCCGCAGACCCCGCCGCACTGACCTGCCGAGTGAGCCCGTGTCCACGGGCAGGGGCTCACAGCTCGTAGCCGTCCAGTACCGTCGGCGCGACCGGGGAAAGATGCGGATCGCTATGGTCGCTCACCTGGCCGCGCGCCATCCGGTACACGCGGAAATCGTTGTCGTGCTCGGCGTCCTGGTCGTCCCAGACGTGCAGCAGCCCATAGGAACCGGGGGCCAGTTCGCCGACCCGCGCGAACGTTTCCAGCAACTGCGGTCCGATCGCGCCGCCGTGCTTGTCCAGACCACCCAGATGGAGCATCGGCAGCCCGGCGCTCCAGCGCAGATCGACCAGGTCCAGCATGCCCACGTCGCGCAGCGACCGGCCGACGCGCTCGACCAGGCGCTCCAGCAGAGCTGCGTCGTCGTCGCCGGTCGCGGTGGCGGCGATGGTCACCCAGCCGTGGTATTCGAACACGTGCGAGACGGTAGCAGCGGCCGTGTTCAGCGGGTCAGCGCAGAGGGCTGGCCGTCTCGGCGGAGCTTGGTCGTGAGAATGCCGTCGGCGTGCTTTTCGACTGCGGGGAGCAAGTTTTCGCCGAAGACGCACAGAGTGCGTTCCCACGGGTGGCCGAGCGTGCCGTAGCTGAAGTCCGCGGCGAGGAACAGGTGGTAGTCGCCGCGCGGGAAGACTGAGACCGGCCACGGCGCGTTTTGCCGCATGCGATGCGGCCAGAACTTGAACGACTGGTGCTGCCAGTGCAGGACCCACAGCCAGTCGTCTTCGGCGGTCGTCTCTTGGAGGGCGGCCAGCACTGCGCGGGCCACGTCGTGCTCTTCCACCGCGTACGGGCCGAGGCGGAACTCCGCCGAGGCGCGGTCGTACTCGCCGGTGGACAGATCCCAGGCAGCCGAGGGACGCGGCTCATGGAAGCCGGGCCAATCGTGCGCGAAGGTGCTCGGCCAGAACCTGAGCTTGTCGTGCACCCAATACCAAGCGGGTTCGTCGGCCACTCGCGAGAGCGGCTCCCAGGCTGCAGCAGCGTTCACTTGTCGACCTCGAAGTCATCGACCGGGCTCGAAACTGCCGAAAGCTTCGTGTCCGGGGCCGGGATTGTCCAGTCCACCGGAGCCGAGCGCCAAGCTGTCACTCGACCGGGTGGCCCGCGGACCGGGAAAACAGCGCCCGGTCCGCAGGTTCCTTACCCGAGACCCCCGCCAGTCATGCACGGAGCAGTTATGCGGCGCGCCACAGCGTGACGAACGCCGACGCCTCGCTGAACGCCCACGGCCGCAGCCGCTCCCGGTCGCGCGCCGACAAGGTGAACTCCTTCGCCCGGCGCACGTCCACGACCAGCGCCTCCCCGCCCGGAAGCAGATCCGGCATGCCCTCGGTGAGCAGCCACAACGCGAGCTGCGCGGCATCCCGGGTGAGCGGCTCCTCCTTGAAGTACAGCCAGGTGGCGAACCGGCGGCCGTTCGACTTCCGCAGCCCCAGCTGCGGGCTGACGCCGATCTCCAGCTCGCCGAGCGCGAACCTCGCCCGCCCGACCTCGATCAGCTTCGGATCGCGCCTGCCGAGGTAGCGCAGCCAGCCCTCGGCGATGGCGGCGTAATGCGGACGCGTGCGCTCGTCGGCGTTGTTGACCAGCGCGCGCATGGCCACCTCGTCCTGCCGCGCCGCCCGGCCCGCCCGGACCGCGTTCGCCGCGCGCCGGTAGTAGTTGAACGCCGCCCGGGCCGGGTCCTCGTACAACCGGCGCTGCCTGCGGACGAACGAGGAGCGCGACGGGCCCTTGCTGGCGCTGTACCCGACGAACGTGGGCAGCGTGACGTATGCCGACTGAGAATTGGTCATGGGCGGCCGCCTTCCGGTGGATGGTTTCCCCAGTACACGACCAATTTTAGAACATATGTACGACAGTTTTTGCCGCTTAACGGGTGACCGGCGGCCACGGACCCGCCAGTACCGCGCGCGCCTGCTGCAGAACCTGTTGCTCGCAGTAGCTGACCGGCGTGACGTCGGTCGGAATCCAGGTCGCGAGCATCGCCAGCCACTGGCGCAGCTCGGCGAGCGCGGCCGGGTGGCCGAGCCGTCCGTCGAGGGCTTTGACGCTCTTCGCGGCCTCGGTGAGCCGGACGTCGCCGCGCACCATTTCGCCGAGATGGTCGCCGAGCAGCTGCCATTGGGCCGCGGTGGCGTCGGCCGGCAGTTCGATGCCCAGCTCCTCGACCACGTGCGAGAACGCGTCGGAAACCGCCTGGTGGTTCCGGTGGTCGAGAGCGGCCAGTCCGGGAAGGGAGGGCGCGTCGAGACCCGCGCCGACGGCCCGCGCCCCGGCCTCGACGAGTTCGGCAGCGGTGATGTCGAGACCGGCGAGCCGATCCACGGCAAGGGCGGCGAGCGCACCGCGCGCGGAGGACATGCTCTCGATCGTAGGAGACGTCGCGTTTTCCCGGCGGACGCGCGAAGCGGGTGCCTGATCTGGGCAGATCTGGGCTGATCTTGTGCACCTGAGCCCCACGGAGCCGGGGCGCGTGGAACACTGTCGCCCGAACCGGTGACAGGGGGTTGCGTGATGAGCTGGCAGGAAGAGCTCCGGCGCTTGGACGCGGAGTTGGCCGCCGGCCGCCTCGGCCACGCCGAACACCGCCGCCAGCGCGACGAACTGCTCGCCGAGGCGTCGGGCGGCGGGGCGGCTTCGCCAGTGGCGTCGCCGTTGCGGCAGGACGCACCTTCGGCCAGCGAGTCACCCACCTGGAGCACACCGGCCGCCCAGGCGACTGAACCGCCTGCCGAATCGGACAGCCAGCCAGCAGCGGAGCCGAGCGCCTCCGCCGACAGCAGCGCGAGCACTACGCAGGTCGTGGCGACCATGGCGGAGCAGGACCCGACGACCACGCTCCGGCTGGACACCACCCCGCCCGGAGGCACCGTGGCACCGGAGCAGCCCGCTGCCAACCCGGCCGCACCCTTCTTCTCGCCGCCGCAGACCCCGGCAACGCCGCCGCCCGCTCCGGCAAGCCAGGCGCCCCCGCCCCCGCCGCAACCGCAGATGCCCGCGCAGCCGGGAACCTGGCCGGGCGTCGCTCCCGTGCAGTGGCACACCCCTGGCCCGCAGCAGCAACCGAGCCAGCAGCAACAGCCGAGCCAGCCGGTCGTCGGATGGGCCAGCACCAACCCGGCGATGCCCGCGCCGGAACCGCCCGCGGTCGAATCGTTCCTGAACTCCGGGGCCGCGGTCCCGTCGGCGGAAAAGCCCCAGCCCGCCTTCCCGCACACCCCGGGCACCCCGTTCTCCACCGACCGGCAGACCACCGCGCCGAGCCCCGCCGACGACCGGCCCACCGCGGTCTTCGGCGCGATCCCGGCGAACGGCAGCCAGCCGGAGCCGCGCCGGCTCTGGGAGGACGACGTCAAACCTCGCCGAGGGAAGCCGACCTGGCTGTTCCTCTCGCTGGCTGTGCTCGTGGTGCTGGCGCTGGTCGTCGGCGGCATCTGGTTCCTCGGCAACAGGAACGACCCGAACGACACCGCCACCCCGCCGCCGGCCGCCTCGTCCGCGCCGAACACCCAGCCGGCCTCGCTCGAGGACAAGCTGCCCACATTGGCGGGCACGCCGAACCCGGAGAACTCGACCATGGCGCTGGACAAGGCGGTCCAGGCCAAGGCCGTCTCCGACGCCGACGCGAACCTCATGCGCGCGGCGGGCGCGGACCAGCTCGTCTACCACGCCTACGCCGGCACCGACGGCGGCACGACGCTCATCGCCGTTCCGGTGCCGTCCAAGGCGCAGGCCGGTCAGCTCGTCCAGGGACTGCGGCAGAACCTCGTCACCGGCGGGTTCGACAGCAGCCCGCTCGGCCCGGCGGCCACCGACCTGCTCTACACCGGGAGCAGCCCGGCCGGACGCGTCATGGCCTTCTGGTACACCTCCGGCGGCGTGTCGGTCGGCATCGGCGTGTCGGGCCCGGTCGGCCAGGATCCGGCGGCGCTGCGGTCGCGGATGGAAGAGATCCGCGCGAAGGTCGCGGCCGCGCTGCCCGCCGGCTGAACGCACCCGGCGCCCAAGGCGACCCGCCAGGTCACGCGGGGTCGCACCCGTGCACAATGTCCACGTCGTCACACACAATCGGGTAGCGACGACGCATTGACCGTCGCCATGCCGACAGATAAGGGGGGCCCTGGTGTCCTGGCAGGAGGAGCTGCGCCGGCTGGACGAGGAGCTCGCGTCAGGGCGACTCTCCGCGGACGACTATCGCATCCGGCGTGATCAGGTGCTGTCCTCGGCTGTCGGCCAGCAGGACCAGCCCGCCCCGCCGCCGCAGAGCCAGAGCGCGGACTCGACCCAGGTGATCGCCCCGGTCAGCCCGCCCGGCGGCGTCCCCCAGCAGCAGCCGCAGGCCCCGCAGCAGCCGCCCGCGGACGGCGGTGCCGAGCGCACCCAGGTCGTGCAGTCGTGGCAGACCCAGCAGCCGCCCGCGGACGCCGGTCCCGAGCGCACCCAGGTCGTGCAGCCGCAGCAGCACCAGCCGCAGGCGCACTACTCCCCGCCCGGCGGTTTCCCGCAGGGCACGGCCTCGCCGCCCGGGGGCTTCCCGCAGCAGCAGCCGTGGAACGCGGCCGAGAGCGACCAGACCCCGCCGTGGGGCGGCGGCGATCTTCCGCCGCTCGGCCCGTCCGGGGGCGATTCCGAATGGGTCCGCCAGGGTCCGGAGTACTTCAGCGACAAGCCGAAGAAGGGCAACGGCAAGAAGATCGGCGCGATCGTCGGCGCCGTCATCGTGCTGGCCGGCATCGCGTTCGGCGCGTACTGGCTGTGGGGCCGCGACAGCGGAGGCGGCGGCACCGAGCAGACCAGTGCCCAGCACCAGCCAGGTCCGTCGTCGGCGCCGAAGCCGCCGGACCCGCTCGGCGTCGCGACCATGCCGGGCAAGGCCGAGACGCACGACGACATCACGTCGTTCTCGCAGGTCGACACCCTGAAGTACCTCAACCCGCAGGAACTGAGCGCCTACCAGGCGGCGGGCGCGTCCAAGGTCAAGTTCGTCGTGTACCACCTCGAAGACGGCAACCTGATCACGCTCTTCCTCGCCCAGGCCAGCAGCCCGACCGCGGCGAAGACCGCGGCCGAGAAGCTGATGGAGGTCCAGACCACGAACGGGGCCAAGCGCGACACCACCGCCCCGAACGGCGTGTACGCGACCTCGATCGACGCGAAGGAAGGCCAGTCGGCCCAGTCGCGCGGGCACTACGCGCACGGGAACGTGGTCGTCCGCGTCGAGGTGTCCGGCAAGGCACAGACGGCCACCGACTTCACCACCGCGCTGAACCAGCAGCTCACGGTGCTGACCGCCGATGCCTGAGCCCGGGACCACCGCCTGCACGATCGTCGCCCGCAACTATGTGCCGGCCGCGCGCGTGCTGGCCCGCTCCTACCTGGAGCACCATCCGGGCGGCCGCTTCGTCATCGCGGTCATCGACGCCCCGCGCGATCAGTCGGACCGGGCCGGCGACGGACTCACCGTCGTCGGCCCGGCCGCGTTCGGCATCGACGAGGACGACTACCTGCGGATGGCGACCGCGTACTCGGTCACCGAACTCGCCACGTCGGTCAAGCCGTACCTGCTGCGCGAGCTGCTGAAAGAGTCCGAGGCCGCGATCTACCTCGACCCGGACATCGAGCTGTTCGCGCCGATCCCCGAGGTCGCCGAGCTGGCCCGCGAGCACGACATCGTGCTCGCGCCGCACTTTCTGACCCCGTTGCCGCAGGACGGCATGGAGCCGGACGACGCGGTGATCATGGGCACCGGCATGTTCAACCTCGGCTTCATCGGCGTCGGCCGCGGTGCCGGGCCGTTCCTCGACTTCTGGGCGGGCAGGCTGCGCCACGACGCGATCGTCGCGCCCGAGCAGCAGCTGTTCACCGACCAGCGCTGGGTCGACCAGGTGCCGTCGCTGTTCCGGCACCACGTGGTCACCGATCCCGGGTTCGACGTCGCGTACTGGAACCTCCACGAGCGGCCGATCGGCCGCGACAAGGACGGCGCGCTGACCGCGGGCGGTGCGAAGCTGCGGTTCTTCCACTTCAGCGGGTATCGGCCGGAGAAGCCGTGGCTGCTCAGCTTCCACTGCGCGCGCAAGCCGCGCGTGCTGCTGTCGCACAACGACGACCTTCGCGCCATCTGCGATTCGTACGGCACGAAGCTGCGCGAAGCGGGGTACGCCGAGTCGCTCGACTCGATTCCGTACGGCTTCAAGGACTTCCAGGACGGCACGCCGGTGCCGAAGCTCGCGCGGCGCGTTTTCCGCGAGGGCTGGATCAAGTCCGAGCGCAAGAAGAAACCCGCGCCGCCGCACGCCTACGCCGAGGACGGCGGGCTCGCGCTGCGCGAATGGCTCGCCACCCCGGAGGACCAGGGCCAGGCCGCGGCCGGGCTGAACCGGCTGACGCACGCGATCTGGGCGTCGCGGATCGACCTGCAGATGGCGTTCCCGCATCCCTACGGCGACGACGCAGACAGTTTCCGGCACTGGTGCGCCGGGTCCGGCGTCTCCGAGGCGGGGCTGCCGGAGTGGGCGCTGCCCTCCGATCCGGTCGCCACCCGTGCCCCGCACGACGAGTTCGGCGTGAACCTGCTCGGCTATCTGACCGCTGAGCTGGGGCTCGGCGAGATGGGCCGGATCGTGCTCGAAGCGATCGAGACCGGCGGCGTGCCGGTGGCCACGGTGCTGGAGGAGAAGGCGGTCTCGAACCGCACCGGCATCGAGCGGCCGGCGACGGTCGGCGACCCGCGGTTCCCGGTCAGCGTGTTCGCGGTGAACGCGGACCAGACGCGCACGATCCTGACCAACCACCCCGAGGTAGGCGCGGGCCGCTATCGGATCGGGCTGTGGGCGTGGGAACTCGAAGACTTCCCGCAGTGGCAGCACGAAGCGTTCGGGATGCTCGACGAGGTCTGGACGGTCAGCGACTTCTGCCGCCGCGCGTTCGCCGAGCATTCGCCGATCCCGGTCAAAACGATCCCGGTGCCGGTGCGCGATCCGGGCGAGCCGTCTCCGCCCGCGCGGGACAACGGCGAGCCGGTTCGGTTCCTGTTCGCGTTCGACTTCAACAGCGTCGCGGAGCGCAAAAACCCTTGGGGCGCTGTCGTCGCGTTCCAGCGGGCGTTCCCGGGCCGCGAGGACGTCCGGCTCACCGTCAAGGCGATCAACTCGAAGCTGCACCCGCAGGCCGCCGAACGGCTGCGCGCGGTGGTCCGCGGCGACGACCGGATCGAACTGATCGAGCGCTACCTCAGCGTCGCCGAGCTGCACGAGCTGTACGAGACCAGCACCGCTTACGTTTCGCTGCACCGCAGCGAGGGCTTCGGGCTCACTGTCGCCGAGGCGATGGCCCGGGCGATGCCGGTGGTCTCGACGGATTACTCCAGCACCACCGAATTCCTCGACGCGTCCACCGGCTGGCCGATTCCGTACCGGCTGGTGCCGGTCGGCGACGGCAACTACCCGTACCACGCGGACGCGGTCTGGGCGGAGCCCGATCTGGACGCCGCCGCGGCCGCGATGGTGCAGATCGCCGACGAGCCGGCCGAGGCGACGGCCCGTGGCAAGCGTGCGCGGGAGGTCATCCTGCGCGAGCGGTCGATGACCGCCGCGGCCGAGTGGATGCGGCGCGAACTGGAGCAGGCGCACGCGACATGGCAGGAGCGGCAGCGCGTCGCGACACCGCCCCCGGAGCACCCGCTGAGCCCGCTGCAGCAGGCCACCGAGGCATTGCGCTGGCGGCCGGAAGCGGACACGCCGTCGCGGCTGCCGCTCGCGCCCGCCCTGCGCAAGGCCGTGCTGCGCGCGATCGACCACTACGACGTGCACCAGCGCAACGTGATGGGCGCGCTGCTCGCCGCCACCGAGGACAGCAACCGGCGGTTGCTGGACCGGATCGAGGGCCTGGAACGCAACATCGACGAATCGCGCCGGGCCGCGCTGTCCACGCGCGCCCTCGGCGAACGGCTCGAAGCGTTGCGCGGCACGGTCAACGAGTTGCGCCGGCAGGCTCCGGAGACGGACCTGGCGCTGCGCAATCTCGAAGCGGACGTGGCGAAGCTGGCCGAGGGCTACGACGGTGTCGGCGCGGAGGTGGAAGCTGCCGCGGGAACCGTGCACAAGATGTTCGCGCGCCGCGACGAACGGCTCGACGCCGACGAGAAGGCCATCCAGCGGGTGACCCTCGACGTCAGCGCGATGCGGGACGCGGCGCGGCTCCGGCACGCTCCGGTGCCGCGCGGGGCGGACGTCGTCCAGTGCGACGTCGGCGCACTGCTGATGCCGGTCGACGAGGTCATGCTGCCGTGGATCCTGTTCCACCGGTCCTGGGAGGACAGCGAAGCCGAGCTGATGGCGTCGCTGGCGGACGGCGCGTTCCTCGACATCGGCGCGCACGTCGGCTACCACACGCTGCGGCTGCTTCGGGCCACGCCGGAAGTGACCAGGGTGATCGCGGTGGAGGCCGACCCGGTCAATGCCGCGTACCTGCGCCGCAACGTCGAGGCCAACCTGCCCGCCGCGGCGGGCGAGCTGGTCACCGTGGTCGAGTCGGCCGCGTGGGACGAGCCGGGCACCGTGCATCTCGCGCAGGCGACCCCGGGCAACAGCGGCGACAACCGCGTCACCATGGACGGTTCCGGCGTCGAGGTCCCCGCGGTCCGGCTGGACTCCGTGCCCGAGGTGACCGAGCAGCGGATCAGCCTGGTGAAAGTCGATTTGCAGGGCCGCGACCACCGAGCGCTGGCGGGACTGGCCGAGGTGCTGCGCCGCGACCGGCCGCACGTGGTGTGCGAGTTCGACCCAGGCGCCATCACGGAGCTGGGCGACGACCCGGCCGCCGTGCTCGCCGGGTACCGCTCGCTCGGCTACACGCCGAAGGTGGTCACCGACGACGGTCCGTCCGACCAGGGGCTCGAAGATTCGGCGATCATCGCCGCGGCGAAGGCGGACGAGAAGGAATTCGTCACGCTGTGGCTGGCGCCCTGACCTGATCGCGCGCGTGGTGTCTCAGGGTGCCACGTGCGCGATGGTCAGCAGGAACGCGCCATACCAGGCACTTCCGACAGTGAGCACCGGCAGCAGCACCGCCAGCACCCGGTTCGGCAGCTTCGCCAGCATGAGCGCGACCGGCACGGTCAGCACGAACGCCGGCAGCAGGAAACGCGCGCGGGACTGGAAGAAGTTCGACGAGCACAGCGCGATCACGACGGTGAGCGTGCCGTAGATCTGCCACGGCAACGGCAGCTTCGTCGCCCAGGTCCAGAACTGCAGTACCACCGCGGCGAGCACGACGAGCGCGGTCACGGTGATCCAGCTGGCGTCGTCCGAGGTGAGGCCTTCGCGGACCTGGGTCCAGGTGAAGACGCCGAAATCGAAGTGCATCTGCCAGGCGTTCTGCAGCCAGAACCAGCCGTCCGGGCGACCGGTCTGGATCCAGACATAGCCGAGATAGCCCAGCAGGCCGAGCGGCGCGAGCAGTCCGCCGATCCACGGCCGCCAGCCGTCGCGCCGCTGGAAAACCGCGATCAGCGCGGCGAGGGCGACCGCGGCGACCAACGCACCGGAACTCGCCCTGGTCAGCCCGGCCAGCACCGCGAACCCGCCCGCGACCAGCCATTCTCGGCGCGCGAGCAGCACGAACGTCCAGGCCACGAGCGCCATCAGCAGCGATTCCGAATACACCAGATGCAGTGCCGTCGAACCCGGCCCGATCGACCACAGCACGGCGACCAGCAGGCCCACGCGCGGTCCGGCCAGGTCGCGGCCCAGCACGAACAGGCCCCACGCCGCCGCGCATCCGGCCAGCAGCGAGATCGTCATCCCGGCCGCCAACGGCGGAATCCCGACCAGGGTCAGCAACGCCACCGTCGCCGGGTACAGCGGGAAGAACACCAGGCTGTTCTCGACCGGCAGCCCGTCGGTGCCGAGCGTGATCGGCTGGTCGTAGCCGTGCTGCGCGACCGAGAGGAACCAGTTGGCGTCGAAGTTGTCGATGAACCGGCCCGGCGACACGTCGGCCTTCCAGCTCATCATCCACAGCACGCCGAAGGCGACGATCTGGAACAGCAGGTAAAGGCTGATCGCCGGAGCGGCTTGACGGAAAGCGGTCGGCGAACGCTCGACGGCACCGTCGAGACTGGACTGCTGCACGCTCCCCGAACTCCTGAACTACCTAGCGTGAAACCGGACGAATTCCTGCCTGATCGTACCTGGCGACCGCATAATCCGAGGCCAGAACGGGTTTTGTGACTAATCCCCTGCTTACCGCCAATTGCGGGGAGTACGTCCGGGCCGGGTGCGGGAAGCGGTAGCCTGCACGAGGTTGTCGGTAGCGGAAGACGGGGGTGAGCACGCTGGCCGAGCCGAATTCCGCTGCCTTGGCCGAGCCGTCGTCCGCGCCTGCGAAGAAGACCCGGATCGTCTTCATCGACATCGGCCGCGGCCTCGGCGCGCTGCTGGTCTTCTACAGCCACATCGCCCATCCATGGGTTATCGCGAAGAACGACAAAGCCCCGTACGTCGACTTCATCGAGGCGCTCACGAGCGGTCCGATGCACATGTCGAAGCAGGGCATCGGGCAGATCGCGGTGCCGTTCTTCTTCCTGGTCAGCGGTTTCGTGGTGACGCCGATCGCGCTGCGCCAGGGTACCTGCCGGTTCGCGCTCAACCGGTTCATCCGGGTGTACGCGCCGATGCTGTTCGTGGTGGCGCTGACCGCGTTCCTGCTGCTGGTGAACCTGCACCCGCCCTCGACCGGGCAGGCGCAGACGCTGAACCCGCTCACCGTCTTCACCAACACCACGCTGGTCAACTACCTGATCTTCCCGCAGGTCGTGCTGGTGCCGGTGGCCTGGACGATGATCGTCGAGGTCATCTTCTACCTGCTGCTGATGGCGGTGCTGCCGCTGTTGCGCCGGTGGGTGTGGCTCGGGATCGCGGTCGAGCTGACGTTCGTCTTCGTGGTGATGATGAGCCGGTCGCAGTTCGGACCGTCGTGGTCTCTGTTCGCGGTGAACGTCTCGTACCTGCCCGCAATGCTGATCGGCCAGGTCATCTGGGCGACGACCAAGAAGCAGATCCCGCTGTGGACCGGCGCGCTGTACGGCGGCTGCGCGTGGTCGCTGTACGTGCTGGCGGACGTGATCGACGTCGGCCGCGTGGACAGCTCGTACAACCTCGCGCTGGCGTTCGCCGTCGCCTGCTTCCTGATGGGTATGTTCGCCGAGGACCGGCTGAAGCAGCGCAAGATCTGGACCATGCTGTCCGAGCGCAGCTATTCGATCTACCTGCTGCACATGCTGGTCACGTTCGTGCTGCTGCAGTTGCTTCGCCCGGCGGTGCCGCTGCCGATCGCACTGCTGGTCGTGATCCCGGCTGTGTTCGGGGTGGTCGAGTTGAGCTACCGGTTCGTGGAACGGCCGAGCCACTCGCTGGCCCGGCGGTTGTCGCACCGGCCGAAGCCGCCTTCGCCCGCGCCGGAAACGCCCGAACCGCCGGTCGAAACGCCGGGGGAAACCACTCAGCTCGTCAACGACGCCGAAGTGACCGCCGAGATCCCGAGGATTCCCGCCGAACCACTGCCGCCGCGGCGTCCGGCACCCCGGCCGCGTCCGGTGCAGAACGGGCGGCTGCCGAGGGATGGCGCTCCGCCGCCGACTGACACTCCGCGCGCGATGCCGCCTCGCGCGAACGGGGGCGCGCACCGGGCGCGTCCCGTCGAATCTGCCGTCGACCGCACCGCCGAACCGCCGGTGCGCCGCGCGATGCCGCCGCGCCGGCGTCCGTCAGCTCCGCCGGAGCTGCGCTACCAGCCGGACCAGGAAAACCAGGCCCAGCGCGGCGACCAGGACGATCTCCCACGCCACCGGAACTCCTTCCGCCACACCCCTCGCTGAGGAGTGATGCTCTGCCGGTAAGGCGTGCGAGGGTGGGACGACGTTCACCGACACGGCGTAACTCACACTCTCGGCTTAGCTCATCCGTGCGAGACCTCGCGAGTGGCAATCGCGGTCAGAACCGGGATTGCCACTCACGAGCGGCGCGGGGTGACCAGGCCGGATTCGTACGCGAGCACCACCAGCTGCGCCCGGTCGCGAGCGCCGATCTTGGTCATCACGCGGCTGACGTGCGTTCGCGCGGTCGCCGTGGAGATCACCAGGTGGGCGGCGATTTCGTCGTTCGACAATCCGCCCGCGACCAGCGCCAGCACCTCGCGTTCGCGTTCGGTCACCTCCCGCACGGCCGAGGTGTCGATCCGCCGGTGCTCCGGCCGTCCGACGATCTCGGCGATCAACCGGCGCGTGACGGTCGGCGCGAGCAGCGCCTCCCCCGCCGCGACGACGCGCAGCGCGTGCAGCAATTCGACCGGTTCGGTGTCCTTCAGCAGGAAACCGCTGGCCCCGGCGCGGAGTGCCTCGTAGACGTATTCGTCGACATCGAAAGTGGTCAGGACCAGCACTTTCACCCCGGAGAGGTCGGGGTGCGAGGTGATCTGGCGGGTCGCCTCAAGACCGTCGGTGCCGGGCATCCGGATGTCCATCACCACGATGTCGGGCCGATGCTCGACCGCCTGTGCGACGGCCTGCTCGCCGTCGCTCGCCTCGCCCGCCACCTCGAAGCCGTCCTCGGTATCCAGCAGCAGCCGGAATCCGGCGCGGACCAGGGCCTGGTCGTCGGCCAGTACGACGCGGATGGTCATTTCTCCCCCTCCACGGGCAGTTCCGCCCGCACCTGGAAACCCTGCCCGGCGACACTCGCCTCGACGCTGCCGCCAAGCGCGGTCGCGCGTTCCCGCATGCCGCGCAGACCATGCCCTGGCGTCGGCTGGACGGTGCCGCGGCCGTCGTCGCGCACGATCAGGACCAGCGTGCCCGGCTTCCGCTCGAAGCGGACCTCGACGCGCTGTGCGCCGTCGGCATGCCGGACGACGTTGGTGAGGGACTCCTGAAGGATCCGATACGCCGCGCCGCCCACCGGAGCGGGCAGGTCACCGGCGTCGCCGTGCAGTTCGACTGCCAGCCCAGCGGCGCGCGCGTGGTCGAGCAGCTCGTCGACCTGCGCGAGGCTCGGCGCGGGCGCGCGGTTCTCGCCGGAACGGAGCACGGCGAGCGTCGCGCGGAGGTCGTTGAGCGCGGACGCGCTGGCTGCCTTGATGTTGAGCAGCGCCTCTTTCGCCTGCTCCGGCCGCCGGTCCGCGACATGCGCCGCGACGCCCGCTTGGACGTTGATCATCGCGAGGCTGTGTGCGACGACGTCGTGCACCTCGCGGGCGATCCGGAGCCGTTCCTGCTCGGCCATCCGGTGCCGATGCTCATCGGCCTGCTCGCGCCGGGCGGCAACGGCGGCGAACTGGAACCGGACTGCTGTCGCGATGCCGATCACCGCGGCCATCCAGACCACGGCGAACAATGCCCAGGCACTGACCGCAAACGTTTGCGCGAGGATGATGTGGACCACATACGCCCCCACAAGCACCGCCGCGCCGGTGCTTCCGGCAACCACCGGGCCCTTCCGCCGGGTAAGGACGAACAGCGCGATCGTGGGGACGATGATCACCGGCCCGCCGGGCTCCGGCGACAGGTAGTACGCGTAGGCCGAGGCCGCGGCGAGCACGAAGAGCGGCAGTGGGTACCGGTGGACGAGCAGCAAGGTGAGCACGGTCGCGGCCAGCCAGGCGGCACCGAGCGAACTCAGCGGATGCGGGGCGTGCTGCCAGCGGCCGGACGCGCTGGAGCCGCCGAGCACGAAGGCGAGCACCACGAAGGTCCGGAACACCCGCCCGAACCACGGGTTCCGCGCGCGCCACCAGTAGTGCATGGTGCGAAAGCTACCGGGGAAGGCGGGCGGGCGCGTCGGTCGTGAAGCGCGGGATCGGACTACGCGCGGCGCGGTATGCCGAGAACTCTCACCCAGCTCCGGCCACCAGGCAAACGGAGACGGTGATGGGCGAAGTAGTGGCCGGGACGAGCATGCCGTTGGACTGGTTCGTGGCGAGACCGGGCGAATCGGGGTTCGATCTGCTCTTCGGCTGGCTGGGCAGCGGTACCGAGGAGGTGCCGGCCGCGCAGCTGGGACGCGCGCTGCGCATGTCGCGGGCCAGCGCGAAGGTCGCGCGCGCAACTGGAGTCGACCGGGGCGCTGCTCGGTCGGACGGCGGCTGTTCGACCTGACCTCGGGCTGAGGCGCGACGCATCCGTTCGGCGGTCCGGTGGTCGTGGTGCCGCACGAGCCGGCTGCGGGATGGGAGGACTCGCCGTGCTGCTCGACCCGGTGCGGATCGGCCCGCCCCGAAATCACCCCTGGCGGGAGCGTGACCCACCTGGGCTACAGCGTCTTGGGCACGAACTTCCGCAGTTTCTCCAGCGTCTCGGTGTTCGCCGGGGTGTAGACCGACATCCGGATCTCCGAGCGACGGCCCGCGTAGAGGTAGGTGAAGTCGAAGGTGAGCAGGCCCGCTTCCGGATGCAGGTAACGCTTGCTCTTGGCCTGCTCGGTGTTTACGTCGTGGCGCTCCCACAGCTCCGCGAAGCACGGCGATTCCGCTTTGAGCCGTTTGACCAGCGACTTCCAGCCGGGTTCGGCCATGTGCTCGGCCATCGCGGCGCGGAAGGACGAGACCATCCGCGGCACGTTCTGCTCCCAGTCGACCATCCGCTCTTTCCACCGCGGATTGAGCAGGCACTGGACGAGCGTGTTGCGTTCCTCGTACGGGATCGCGTCGACGCCGCCCATCAGCCAGTCGTAGCCGGCGTTGTGGCCGAGCACGTCGAAGCGCGCGTTGCGGACCGCGACCGGGAACGGCTCCAGCTGGACCATCATGTCGTACATCGACGTGGTGATCGCGGAGCAGTTCTTCTTCCCCGTCACCGGCTCCGGCGCACCGGCGAGCGTGAACAGGTGCACGTGCTCGTGCGGGTCGAGCCGGAGCGTGCGGGAGATCGCGCTGAGCACCTGCTCGGACGCGTTGATGTCGCGGCCCTGTTCGAGCCACGTGTACCAGGTGACCCCCACCCCGGCGAGCTGCGCGACCTCCTCGCGGCGCAGCCCCGGCGTGCGCCTGCGGCCGCCGAGCGGCAGGCCGACCTGCTCGGGCGTGATCCGGCCGCGCCGGTTGCGGAGGAACTCTCCCAGCTCGGTCCGGCGCAGGCGGTCTTCGATGCCAGTGGTCACGAATACCAGGTAAGCACAGCGTCGACCCTGTTACCAGGTAGTCCCAGTACCAGGATAAAAGCACACCTGGTACCAGGGTTTGCCGCAGCGGAACGTGGTACTCATGACGACTACCACCACCGCCCCGGCATCGGCCATCGCCGCCGTCGGGACGCCGGAGAGGACGGGCCTCTCGTCCGCCGGCTTGATCACCGTGCTGCTGGGGGCGGCACTGCCGATCATCGACTTCTTCATCGTCAACGTCGCCCTGCCCACGATCGATGCCGACCTGCACGCGTCCACCGCGACGCTCGAACTCGTCGTCGCGGGCTACGGCATCGCGTACGCGGTGCTGCTGGTGCTCGGCGGACGGCTCGGCGACACTTTCGGCCGCCGCAGGCTCTTCCTGCTCGGCCTCACGCTGTTCACGCTCACCTCGCTGGCCTGCGGCGTCGCCCCGGACGCCGCCACGCTGGTCATCGCCCGCATCGCACAGGGCGCGGCTTCGGCGCTGCTGCTGCCGCAGGTGCTGTCGATCATCCAGGCCGGCACGTCCGGCGAACGGCGCTCGCGTGCGATCGGCATGTTCGGCGCGACCGGCGGAATCGCCACCGTGATCGGGCAGCTGCTCGGCGGCGCGCTGGTCGCCGCCAATGTGTGGGACCTGAGCTGGCGGCCGATCTTCCTGGTCAACGTGCCGATCGGGATCGTCGGCCTGCTGCTCGCGCGACGGACAGTGCCAGACAGCCGGGCGAGCAACCCGCTCGGCGTCGACCGCTGGGGCACCGTGCTGCTGGCCGTCTCGCTGCTGTCGCTGCTGCTCCCGATCATGGAGGGCCGCGCGCTCGGCTGGCCGTGGTGGAGCATCGCGCTGCTGGTGGTCTTCCCGTTCGCGGCGTACGGCTTCGCCCGCACCGAGCGGAAGCTCGAAGCCGCGGGCGGCACCCCGCTGCTGCCGCCTGCCCTGCTGCGCACCGCGAGCGTGCGGCACGGCCTGACCGTCGCGGTGCCGTTCTTCTGCGCCTTCGGCTCGTTCATGTTCGTCTACGCGGTGACCCTGCAGAACGGCCTGCACCTCGGCCCGCTCGGCGCCGGGCTGGCGTTGACCCCGATGGCCGTCGCGTACTTCACGACCTCGCTGGTCAGCAGCCGCCTCGTCGCCCGGTTCGGCCGCAAGATCGTGCCGATCGGCGGGCTGATCCTCACCGTCGGGCTGCTCGTGCTCGCCGGAACCGCGCTGCTGGACTGGCCCGGCCTGTCGATCTGGCAGCTGGCCCCGGCGATGGTGCTGATCGGCGTCGGCAACGGGCTCGCGATGAGCACCCTGTTCCGCGTCGTGCTGTCCCGGGTACCCGCCGACCTGGCCGGCGTCGGCGGCGGCGTGCTGACCACGACCCAGCAGACGTCGCTGGCGCTGGGCGTCGCGGTGCTGGGCAGCCTGTTCGCCAGCCTGAGCGTGCCGGGCGCGATGGGCTACCAGGGTGCGTTCGTGCTGGTCATCGGGATTCTGGCGGCGCTGGCGCTGCTGGTGAGCGGGCTGGCTCGCGCACTTCCCGATCCGCGCTGAGAATGAGACCGACGGAAAACTCCGCTCCCGGACGACGATGGAGATGTGACGGAACCTCGGGTGCAGCCAGACCCGGCCTTCGCGCTGCTCGGCCTCTACGAGAAGGCCCTGCCGGAGGTCTATGGCTACCTGCTCGCGAGGTGCGGCGACCGCGTGCTGGCGGAGGAACTGACGTCGGAGACGTTCCTCGGCGCGGTCGCCGCTTGCCGCAAGGAGCACGTGCCGCCGGTGAGCACGCCCTGGTTGATCGGGGTGGCCCGGCACAAGCTGGCCGATCACTGGCGGCGCGCCGAACGGGAACAGCGCGGGCTGCGGCTCGTGCACGAAGCCGAATGCGACGTCGAGGATCCCTGGGACGAGCAGCTCGACGCCCTGCGCGCGCGGCAGGTGCTCGAAACGCTGTCGGTCTCGCATCGGGCGGTGCTCACCTTGCGGTATGTCGACGGTCTTCCGGTGCGCGACGTCGCCGCGTATCTCGGCCGGACCATCCACGCGACGGAGGCGTTGCTGACGCGGGCCAAAACCGCGTTCCGCCGCAGCTACCAGGAGGAGGGACGCGATGCCTGAACCGTTCGACGCGCTCGCACTGCCCTCGACTCCGGCCGAGCCCGATCCGGCCTTCGCCGAGCAGCTGCGGGACGACCTTCGCCGCCTGATCCTGAACGGAGCGGAGATGACCACTTCCGAGACCACGCCCCAGCAGGCCGAACTGGGTGCGCTGACGCCGTACCTGGTCGTAACCGATGCCCGGGCCGCGCTCGACTTCTATGTCGAAGTCTTCGGCGCGCGTCGCCGGTCCGAGCCGATCGTGATGGACGACGGCCGGATCGGGCACGCGGAACTCGCCATCGGCGGCAGCGTGTTGATGCTGGCCGAGGAGTTCCCGGAGATGGGCAACGTCGTCGCCCCCGCGGGCGGCGCGATGGTGCGCGTCGAGGTGCCCGATCCGCGGCGCTCAGTGCGACGGGCAGTGGAGCTGGGCGCGGACCAGCTGCGTCCGGTCGAGGACCACGGCTACGGACTGCACGGCACGATCAAGGACCCATACGGCCAGCGCTGGCTGGTCGCACAGGCCGCACCGCGCGCGGAGGCGGCCGAGGAGCGCACGTACCAGCACGGCGAGGCCGGGTACTTCACCTTCCAGGTGCCCGACGACGGCCGGGCCAAGGCGTTCTACGGCGCGGTGCTCGGCTGGCAGTTCAGCCAGGGCAGCCTGCCAACCGCGTGGGGCATCGAAGGCGACGGCCTGCCCGGCGGGCTGTGGGGCGGGTCGGAACTGCAGACCGGCTGGAAGCTGATGTTCGCCGTCGACGACCTCGAAGCCGCGCTCGGCCGGGTGCGCGAGGAGGGCGGCCGGGCGGGCGAGGTGGAGAACCAGCCGTACGGCCGAACGGCGGATTGTGCTGACGACCAGGGGATCGAGTTCTGGCTGTGGGAACAGCCACGCACGTGACCTCGGCCAAAACCCCGGCGGCAAACCGGCCGCCGGGGCGCACACTCAAGGGATGGCCGCGCACTGGACGCCCCGGGACGAAGCCGAGCTGACCGCCGGCTGGCAGCTGTGGCTCGCGCTGGGCTCGTGCGCCTGGCCGGGACCAGGCTGGGACGGCACACCCGCCGAAGCCGTGCGCGGTCTGGAACGATGCTTCACCACCTGCGACGAGATTCTCGCCGCGTACGACCGGCCGGATTCCGCGGTCGCCGGACTGGTGCGCTCGATGATCCTCGCCGCCAACTGGACGCTCGAACTCTGGCGTGACGACGCGGACCCGCTCGATTCCGAGCGCGCCGCGCTGTTGCACGCCGACCTCGCCGCGTTCTTCGACCACGCGGAGAGCGTCCGGACCTTGCTGGCCGCGGGCGGCGGGTGGGCCTCGCTTCCGCTGTGACCCGCCCGCCGTCTGTCTGCAAAGGACTTACCAGTGGGCAGGGCGTTTCCGCTCCGGCTCGTACGGCTGCGTGATGACCTCGATCCCGTTGCCGCCCGGATCAAGGAAATACACGCCGCGGCCGCCGTGGTTGTGGTTGATCTCGCCGGGGCCCTGCCCGCCCGGTCCGGCGTGGTAGTCGACCCCGGATTCCTTCAGGCGCAGGAAAAACGCGGCGAAGTCGTCTTCCGGAATGAGGAAGCAGTAGTGCTGGAGCCTGCGATCGGCGTCCGGCACGGTGGCGAAGTCGAGCCGTACGCCGTTGCTGGTTTCGACGGGGAGGAACCGGGCCCCATTCCTCGCCGATCTCGAAACCGAGCAGGTGCGCGAAGAATTCGGCGGATTCCCGGTTGTCCCGGGACGGGACCATGAGGTGATTCAATTCAAGAGAGCCAGACACGAAGCAATGCCTCCACAAGGCATCCCCGCACCTCCATGCCTCACCCAGCCGGTGACCGACACGCGATGCCACCGTCGAACATACCCCAGCCGCGGCCAATCTCCAATCAGGAAACCGGAACTCGCCGCCGGGCCGCGCGCGGACGGCCGACGCCCTGCCAGGACAATCCGGCGTCGAGAATCATCCGCGGGTCGAGCAGATTACGGGTGTCGACGACGTCGTCGCCTTCCATCGCGTCCGCGACCGCCACCCAGTCGAGAGTGCGGAACTCGGCCCATTCGGTAAGCACCACAACGACATCCGCGTCCTTGGCAACCTGATACGGATCGTCCACGACGGTCATCCCGGCGATGCCGCCGGACACCGCCGGATCGTAGGCGGTGATCTCCGCGCCGAGCGCACCCAGCACCGAAGACACTGCCAGCGCGGGAGAATCCCGCAGATCGTTCGTGCCCGCTTTGAACGCCAAGCCCAGTACGCCGATCCGCGCACCGGCCAGCGTTCCGCCGCAGGCGCCCGCGATCTTCGCCACGATCCGGTCGCGCTGGGCGATGTTCTCGTCGATCGCCGAGGTCAGCATCCGGAAGTCGTAGTCGACCGATTCGGCGACCTTGGCGAGCGCGCTGGTGTCCTTGGGCAGGCACGAACCGCCCCAGCCCGGGCCGGGTTTGAGGAAGGTGCGGCCGATCCGCCGGTCGTAGCCCATGCCTTCGGTGACCAGGTCGATGTCCGCGCCGAGCCGTTCGCACAGTTCGGCGATTGAGTTCACATAGGACAGTTTGAGCGCGAGAAAGCAGTTCGCCGCGTACTTGACCAGTTCCGCGCTCGCCGCGTCGGCGACCACGACCGGGGCCGCGAGGTCGCCGTACAACTGCCCGACCCACGCTGCGGCCGCGGGCGAATCCGACCCGACCACGATCCGGTCCGGGTTCAGGAAGTCTCGCACCGCAGTGCCTTCGCGCAGAAACTCCGGGTTGGACACCACCGGCACGTCGTCGCGGCCGACCATCGCCTGGATCCGTTTCGCGGTGCCGACCGGCACCGTCGACTTCGTGATCAGCGCGCAACCGGCCGGCAACACGTCGCCGATCTCGGCGGTCACTGATTCCACCGCGCGCAAATCCGCGGACCCGCCCGCGCCCATCGGCGTCGGCACGCAGAGGAACACGCCCTCCGCGCCGCGAACGGCTTCCCGCGCGCCGACGACGAACGACAGCCGTCCGTTCGCCAGTCCGCGGGAAACCAGTTCGGCCAGTCCTGGTTCGAGGATGTCCACGCGACCGGCCGCCAGCCGGTTCACTTTCGCCACGTCCACGTCAACACAGGCGACGCGGTGCCCGAGGCTCGCGAGACAAGCCCCCGTGGTCAATCCGACGTATCCCGTCCCTACCACCACGATCCGAGCTGAGCTCATGACGCTGAAGGTGACAGCCGGAGTTGACCTCAGTGCTAACGGAAGCGGTCGCGACCGAATACTCCTCGCGACGAGAAGCGGGTGAGGCGACACACTCCGGCGCACGTGCGAACGAGCGTTAACCTGGGCGCGGAGGTGCACCGCGGCACCGGAGAGCAGGAGGAAGGCTGAAGATGCAGATCACCGACACCGCAGCGCTCGTCACGGGTGGCGCGTCCGGGCTCGGCGGGGCGACCGCCAAGGCGCTGGCCGCGAAAGGCGCGCGGGTGTTCGCCCTCGACCTCGCGCCGTCGATCGAGAAGGCCGAGCAGGTCGACGGAATCACCTACGTCGAGGCCGACGTGACCGACCCGGACCAGGTGCAGGCCGCCGTCGACACCGCGGCCGGCTCGGGCGTGCCGCTGCGCACGGTGGTCAACTGCGCGGGCATCGGGCCGTCCGCGCGCATTCTGTCCAAGAAGGGCCGCCACGACCTCGGGCTGTACGCGAAGGTCATCCAGATCAACCTGATCGGCACCTTCAACGTGCTCACCGTCGCTTCCGAAGCGATCGCGAAGACCGAGCCGCTGGCCGACGACGCACGCGGCGTCATCATCAACACCGCGTCCGTCGCCGCGTTCGACGGCCAGATCGGACAGGTGGCGTACGCGTCGTCCAAGGGCGGCGTGGTCGGGATGACCCTGCCCGCCGCGCGCGACCTCGCCTCGCACGGCATCCGCGTGCTGACGATCGCCCCCGGCATCGTCGACACCCCGATGCTCGCCACCGTCAGCGACGAATTCCGCGCCGGGCTCGCCGCCGGAGTGCCGTTCCCGAAGCGGCTGGCGCGGCCGGACGAGTACGCGCAGCTCGCCCTGTCACTGATCGACCACGACTACCTCAACGGCGAGGTCGTCCGCATGGACGGCTCGCTGCGGATGGCCCCGCGCTGACCTGCTCGTGAGGGGCAATCCCGGCAAGAACCGGGATTGCCCCTCACGACACCTCACTCCCTGCGCAGCCGCACGTCGAGCCCGATCCCGTCCACCGTCACCTCACCCGTGCGGAACTTGCTCTCCGCGACCGTCGCGCTGAACTGCTCCGGCGTGTACGCCCGCCGCCGCAGCCCGCGCAGCGCCCGGACGGTGGTGAACGTGGCCACCGGACCGAGTTTCATCCGCGCGACCTCGGCGTCCAGCTCCGCGTCCGTCGTGCTCTTGCTGAGATCCTGGATCAGTGCGACGCCGCCCGGCCGCAGCACCCGGTGCATCTCGTCGAGCGCGTCCACCGGGTCGGCGAAGTTCTTGAACGCCGCCTGGCAGATCAGGAAGTCGAACGACCCGTCCGCGAACGGCATCGCCGCCACGTCACCGCGGCGGAACTCCGCCGAGACGCCCTGTTCCTGCGCGTGCTCCCTGGCCAGCTGGACAAACGTCCGGCTGACGTCCAGCCCGGTCACCGTGCACCGCCCGGTGCGCGCCAGCTCCACCGCGAAGAACCCTGGACCTGGCGCGACCTCGAGCACGTCCGCGCCCTCGGCCAGCTCCGAAGCCAGCATTTCGGCCGTTTCGCGATACTGCACAAGCTGCGGTTCGGTGCCGCGGCCACGCGCGTACGCCCGGGCGACCGGCCCCTCCATCTCCGGCAGCAGCTTCCTGCGATGGCGCTTTACCTGGGTGTTGCCCATGTGCTTTCTCCCTGTTCGGTTGAGACCGAACCGGTTGCCGCGGGGCCGGTATCCTTCTCGACGCAGCCTGAGGACAGGGTTTCCGCACCCGCGGTTTCCAGTTCGACGGTTCCCGGTCCCGGCGGCGGTGTGCCAGCACCTCCTCCGGGACCTCTTTATTCGCCCTCGTTCCCGACGAAGGCGGCCATGTCCGGCAGCTCCCCGGTCTCCCGGTAGCGCCGCCATTCCTCGACCCCCGGTATCGCACCGGTGGCCAGCTCCTCGTACAGCCCGCGGACCCATTCGGCCTCCGCGCGCCACATCGCCAGTTGGTACTCCGCCTCGACGAGCACCAGCCGCGGCTGCTCGGTCCGCATCTTCGCCAGCACCTCGACGCGGTCTTCGATCATCCGCTCCAGCTCACCGACCCGGTGCCCCAGCTGCCGGGCGACCACCTCCGGTCCGAGCGCGAGCATCACCGACAGCCCGGTGTGAAACCGCGTCGGCTCCGGATCCGGCGCCCCGAGCAGCTCGGCGACCCAATCCTCCAGCTCGGCCTGGCCCGCCTCGGTGATCCGGTACACCGTCCGCTCCGGGCGAGCCCCCTCGCGCACGTTCTCGACCGCCTCGACGAAACCGTGCTTTTCCAGGTTGCCGACCACCGTGTAGAGCGAGCCCCACTTGATCTTCAGGTCGCCTTCCTTGCCGCGTTCCCGCAGGAGCGTGGCGACTTCGTACGGGTGCATCGGCCGCTCGCACAACGTGGACAGCACGGCGAGGCCCAGCATGTTGGACACCTTCCGCCGCTTCACGCGCGACCTCCTCGCAGGCGATTACTCGTCAGCGAGTATATGGGGAAGCATCCGGAGCGGCAACGCTGAAACCACGGAAGCTGAAAACCCCTCCGAGCCGGTGGCGGCCGCGGCCGCCGCCCCGGAAGAGTCATGGACTCCCCCTTCCGAGCGATCTTGCCCGTCCACACCGGCGGTCTGACCTGCTGGTTCTCCGGCACCAGTGATCGCTGGAGAAAATCTCCCCTGCCGGGAGTAGACATTCAACCTCAGCGGAAGGTAGTGTTCTCTTCGTACGGAGAAAGACAACGTCAATCAGGCACGGGAGATGACGAACTGCCCGTGAAGTGCGACAGGTAAGGCAACCACGGTTGCGGAAAACCGCACTGGCCAATCCGGCAGTGCGAGGACGGTCAGGTGGCCGGGGCCGATTACCGACGGGGCCCCGGGCAGTGACCAGCGGCGTTACGCGTGCTGGGGCCGGTCAGTGGAAGGGTTCCAGCCGGTGACGTCCGAGGCAGTCGCAGTACCGAAAGTGAAACACCGCAAGAGGAAAACAACCGAAAGAAGGGAACGGGAACATCATTGGATCGCCCGCAGCGGCGGAGCAGTAGCGCGGCGCGGGTACCGCAGTCCCATCAGATTGGCAGGTGGTTCTCGGTTACGAATCAGCGATCTCCGCGCAACAGGTCCGGTGAACGGACTTCGCGGATACGAAATGCCGGTCTCACGGCCGGTTGACAATGATGAAACCCAACCCCGGGACCCCGGGTGCCTCCTGGCACCCGGGGTCCCTCGTGCTGTGGAGGTGGAATGATCCCTAGCCCACGCGATACCCCGTCTTCCGATCCAGGCGGGACCGACAAGTTCGACGACGACCAGTACCCCGCCTACACGATGGGCCGGGCCGCCGAGATGCTGGGCACCAGCCAGAACTTCCTGCGCAGCCTGGACGAGACCGGCCTGATCGAGCCGCAGCGCTCAGCGGGCGGACATCGCCGCTACTCCCGCGGGCAACTGCGCCTCGCCGCACGCGTCCGGGAACTGGTCGACCAGGGCACAGCGGTCGATGCCGCCTGCCGGATCGTCTCCCTCGAAGACCAGCTCCGCGAGTCCCAGCGCCAGAACACCGAACTGCGCTCCGCCGAATAGTCATCCGCCGGGTCCAGTGTGCTGACCGGACACCGCAGCACGCTCCCGGCGTATTCCGCGGCTCGCCTTCATGGCGGCCCGGCCCGCACGAAGCCCTCGGTCCGCCGTTCCCGCGGTGAAATCGCGGACCTCAGAGGTCCAGCATGTACGGGACCTCGTCCTGAGCCCGCCCGCTCATCCATTCCCGCAGCGCCTTGGTCGCGAGCACATCGTCCTCGTTGTACCGCAGCAGCCGCTCGCGCTGTTCGTCGTCGGGGACCTCGCCGTCCATGCCGACCGCGTCGCGGTACCACCGCATCGACGCCTCGCCGCCTGCCTCCGGATCCCGCCAGGTGAACCCGGCGACCGGGGCGATCACCTTCAACCCCTTGCCCCGCGAGCACAGGAACTGATCCGTCACGCTGCGAAACAGATCCACCCATTCGCCGGAATCCACAAAGGACTGCACGGCCCGCTTCTCCGGCACCCCGGAGTACTCCCCGAACCGTTCGACCGAACCGAACAGCCACCGGTTCTCCGCGAGCGCGTTGTAGCAATACGCCCGGAAAGTCAGCCCCGCGGCAAGGGTCCGCGAACGAACATCCGTGAACCAAGCCCAGAACTCGGCGAACGACCGCGCCTCGTCCACGGTCGGCAACGGTTCCCAGGTCGCGAATGCCCGGTAGCCCCGCCGCACCCCGATGTCCACTCCGGACAGCAGGGTCCCCCACAGGTAGGCCCCGGAATCGCCGAAACTTTCCATGTCCACGTCGACCTCGACATCCGCGCGCGGCACCTCGATCTTCGGCGTGCGGCGCACCACCGTCAGGTCCGCCAGCCACGCCCGGGCCAGCATGATCGCGTCGGAGAACGTGCCGCCCGTCCAGTTCATCGGCGGCATTTCGGCGGCCGGGTCCAGCGCGGCCAGCTTGTCTACAGTGGACACTCCGACGCGGCGCAGCTCGCCCGCGTCCTCGCCGCGCACCACCAGGCTTACGTCACGCGTTTCGGTGAGCACGACCTCGCACGTAGCCCAGAACGGACATCGACGGCACTCCAGCACCCGAGAAGGCGCGGCCAGCGCTTCCGCACCGGTGGCGGCCGCGGTCGCCACGGCGAGCCGGTCGGCGAAGCGCGCGTCGTATTCGTCCAGTGCGCTGCGGCCGCCTGGCCAGGTGCCCGCGGTGAGGTCGTGCCAGACGACGACGTCAGCGTCGAGACCGATCACGCCGCCGATCGCGCGTCCGCCGGCCGCCAGCTCGCGCGTCTCCAGCATTCGCCGCAGGTGGGCGAGTCGCAGCTGGTCTCGCGGCTGCGAGCGCACCTTGCGCAGCTCGTCCGGCGAACGGCGCGCCGGATCCAGCTCCGTCATCGCGGTGGTGGGCGCGCCCTGGCCGCGGTCGGTGATCCGGTGCCGGACCACCAGCACCGGCACGTATCCGTCGCCGACGCGCACCAGCAGGTCGATGCCGCCGCGCCGGTGCCCGACCGGATCGGCGGGCAGCAGCGCACCCCAGATGTACTGCGCGGCATCGGCGAACGCCTGCTCGGTGAGCCGCACCCGCTCGCCGGCGGGCGCGGTGCGCGGCACCCGCGCCCAGGTGGCCTCCGGCCCCGAGGCCGCGACCAGCTGTTCGAGGATTTCTTCGCGGTGCGCGGTCGCGTCGTCGATGCGCTGCTGCGCGGTCGGATCCGTCGGCGGCAACGGCACGTCGCGCATCGCCGGGTCGTGTTCCAGGTGTACCCGGCGGCGGCAACGGCTCACTGCTCCCGCGTCGAGCAACACCTCGTCTCCCATAGCGATCACAATAGATCGTGGGTACGACATTCCCCGCGCGAGCCGACATGCCCGTCACGTCGGGGACCAGTAAGTTCATCCGGAGAAGGCGTGGGAGGTAACGGCCATGGCGCGCAAGGCCAAGCAGGGCAAGGCCAAACAGGACGAGGGTGAAGCCCGGATCACCCCGAAGAAGGCGAAGAACGCGGTCGCGGTGGCCAAGGTGCTCGGACCGGCGGTGCTGCCGGTGCTCGCGCCGTACGCGGTCCGCGCGGCGGGCGCGGCGCGGGAGGCGTACGACCGCTACCAGGCCCGCAAGCTGGGTGTCGCCGTCGACCAGCTCGGCGAGTACACCGGCCGCGGCGCGGCGCTGCACGCCCGGATCGCGGGTCTCGTGCAGGGGCTCGGCGAGCTGAAGAAGTCGGCGAAGGCGACCGACGCGGACCAGAAGTTCGCCGCCGAAACGCAGTCGACGCTGGAGCAGCTGTCGGCGACGGTACGCGCCGCCGAGCGCATGCCCGCGGCTCGGCGCAAGGCCGCGCACCGCGCGGTGACCGGCGAACTCGAACGGCTGGAAGAGCAGCTGCTCCACCGCTTGGGCATCTGAAAAGCCGTGAAGGGCCCCTTGCGGGAATGAGCTTCCCGCAAGGGGCCCTTCACGGACCTCGGGCGCTACTTGATGAAGCCCTTTTGCAGCATCCAGTCGTGCGCGACGGTTCCGGCGTCCTTGCCGTCCACGTCGACCTGTTTGCACAGCTCGACCATCTGCTTGTTGTCGATCGCGGCTCCCACCTTCTCCAGCGGCCCGCGGATTTCCGGGTGCTGGTTCAGGAACTCCGTCCGCAACGTCGCCGCCGCGTTGTACTGCGGGAACGCCTTCTTGTCATCCTCCAGCACGCGCAGGTTCAGCCCGGAGATCCGGCCGTCGGTGGTGAACACCTCGCCGACCGGGCAGGTGCCGTTGGCCACCGCCGAATAGATGGTGCCGATCCCGAAGTTCTCGATCTTCGGGTTCTTGAATCCGTACGCCTTGACCGCCGCCGGGAACCCGTCCTGGCGGCTGGTGAACTCCGTCTCCAGGCAGAACCGGTTCTGGTCCGGATGCGAGGTCAGGAATTTCGCCAGGTCCGACGTGGTCTTGAGGTTGTTCTTCGCCGCGTACGCCTCGGTGGTGGCGAACGCGTACTGGTCGTTCAGCGGCGAGTAGTTCAGCCAGGTGACCCCGTACTTCTCCGCGTCGGCCTTAGCCGTGGCGTCGTACTGCGCCTTCTCCCCGCCCGGCACCGGCAGTTCGTTGCCCTGGTAGTTGATCCAGCCGGTGCCGGTGTACTCCCAGGTCACGTCGGTCTGCCCGTTGAGCAGCGCCTGGCGCGACGAGTTCGACCCCTTGATGTCGGTGAGGTCGATGACGTCCGCGCCCGCCGCGCTCAGCGCCATCTCGGCCATGTAGCCGAGGATGATGTTCTCGGTGAAGTCCTTCGACCCGACGACCACGCGCTGGCCTTCGAGCGAGGGGATCGGCCGGATGGACCCCGGTTCGATCTTGAACGGGATCGAGGTGTTGACGTCGAGCCCGCACGCCGAGAGCGTCCCGGCGAGCAGGGCGGCGCCGACCAGCGCCCCCGCCTTTTTCCAGACGTTCATCAGCGCAGTCCCTTCGGTCCGAAGTACTGCTCGGCGACCGCGCCCAGCCAGTCCACCAGCAGCGCCAGCGCGACGGCCAGCACCGAACCGGTGATCAGCACCTTGGTCAGGTTGAGCTTGTAGCCGGTGTCGATCAGCAGGCCGAACCCGCCTGCGTTGACGAACATGCCGAACGTCGCGGTGCCCACCGCCAGCACGAGCGACGTGCGCAGGCCGGCCAGGATCAGCGGAACCGCGAGCGGGAACTCCACCCGCCACAACACCTTCTGCGCGGACATCCCGATGCCGCGGCCGGCGTCGATGAGCGACGGGTCCACCTGCTGGATGCCGACCATCGTGTTGCGCAGCACCGGGAGCAGCGAGTAGAACGCCAGCGGCAGCGCGGCGACCCAGAGCCCGCCGACCGAGCCGGTGAAGATGAACCACAGCACCAGCACGCCGAGCGCGGGCGCGGCCTGTCCGATGTTCGCGATGGCCAGGAAGATCGGCGCGAGCCATTTCGCCCACGGCCGGGTCACGATGATCCCGAGCGGCACCGCCACCAGCACCACGATCGCGGTGACCACGACGGTCATCGCCACGTGGTCGCGCAGCGCGGTGAGCAGCGACTCCGCGTTCAGCGTTTCCTTTTCGGTCGCGGTGAGGCCGCTGGCGAACACCCAGATCAGCGTCCCGGCGACGATCAGCACGACCACGGCGGGCTGGGCGAACAGGCGGACGCGTTCCGCGCGGCGGGAGCCTGACTCGGTGCTGAATCCGGTATCGACGGCAGCGGTCATGCCGTGGCCCCGTCCTCGTCGACGTGGTCGTCGGCGTGCTCGTCGCGCAGTTGCTGGATGGTCGAGATGACGGTGTCCAGCTTGATCGTGCCCGCGTACTCGCCACGAGCGCCGGTGACCGGCACCGAACCGCCTTCGGCGAGCATCGCCTCTAGCGCGTCCTGCAGCGTCGACTGAAGGCTCACGATGTCGCGCAGCGGCTTGCCGACCGAACCCAGAGACGTGGCGTTGGTCAGCTCGCGCACATGCACCCAGCGGATCGGCCGGCGCCGCTGGTCGAGCACCAGCGCGAACGGCTTGCGCTGCTTGCTCAGCTTCTCCCGCACGTCGGCGGGAGATTCGTCGATCGTCGTGGTGAGCGCGTCCTGCTGGAGTTCGACGTCGCGCACGCGCAGCAGGGTCAGCTGCTTGAGCGAAGCGCCGGCACCGACGAAACCGGCGACGGTGTCGTCGGCCGGGTTCGCCAGGATCGACTCCGGGGTGTCGTACTGCAGGATCTTCGACTGGTTGCCGAGCACCGCGATCCGGTCGCCGAGCTTGACCGCCTCGTCGAAGTCGTGCGTGACGAAGACGATCGTCTTCTTCAGGTCGGTCTGCAGCCGCAGCAGTTCGTCCTGCAGATTGCCGCGGGTGATCGGGTCGACCGCGCCGAACGGCTCGTCCATCAGCAGCACCGGCGGGTCGGCGGCGAGCGCGCGGGCCACGCCGACGCGCTGCTGCTGCCCGCCCGAGAGCTGGCGCGGGTAGCGGTCGCGGAAATCGGCCGGATCAAGCCCGACCAGGTCCATCATCTCCTCGACCCGCGAGGTCACCTTCTTCTTGTCCCAGCCGAGCAGACCGGGCACGACGGCGATGTTCTGCGCCACGGTGAAGTGCGGGAACAGCCCGGCCTGCTGGATCGCGTAGCCGATCTGGCGGCGCAGGGTGTCCACGTCGAGCTTCAGCGCGTCCTGCCCGCCGATGGTGATCCGGCCGGACGTCGGCTCGATCAAGCGGTTGATCATCCGCATCGTGGTGGTCTTGCCGCAGCCCGACGGGCCGACGAACACCACGATCTTGCCCGCGGGCACGACCATCGAGAAGTCGTCGACGGCCGGGGCGCGGGTGCCGGAATAGCGCTTGGTGACGTGGTCGAGTTCGATCTCGACGCCGGAGACGTTTTCTTCGGTCGCAGTGTGCTCAGCCACGGACACCCCTAGAAATGGTGAATCGCTTGATCAGGACGTAGATGCCGTCGAGCACCAGCGCGAGGATGACCACGCCGAGGGTGCCGGTGAGGGCCTGGTTGAGGGAGTTCGTGCTCCCGGCGTTGGTGAGGCCGGAGAAGACCTCCGCGCCGAGGCCGGGGCCCTTGGCGTAGGCGGCGATCACCGCGATGCCCATGAGCATCTGCGTGGCGACCCGCATGCCGGTGAGGATCGCCGGCCAGGCCAGCCGCAGTTCGACCCGGGTGAGCACGGAGATCCGGCTCATCCCGATGCCGCGGGCGGCGTCGGTGATCGCCGGGTCGACCGCGTCGAGGCCGACGATCGTGTTGCGGACGATGGGCAGGAGGCCGTACAGCACGAGCGCGATCACCGCGGTCGTCGAGCCGAGACCCGAAAGCGGGATCAGCAGACCCAGCAGGGCGAACGACGGGACGGTGAGGATCGTGCTGGCCAGCGCCGTGGCGACGGCGGAGCCGATGGGGCTGCGATAGACGGCGATGCCGATCAGCACGCCAAGGATCGCGGCGAGGATCGTGCACTGCACGACCATGCTGGTGTGCAGCCACGCCTGGAGCAGCAGCCTTCCCCACCGGTCCGAGATGTACTCGAAGAGGTTCATCCGTATTCGTTCTCCCGCCAGCTTGCGAGCCCCGGACGTCACCCGTTCGGAGTAGCCCGTCAATCGGCAGGGTGACTACCCGGAACGGATACGGTCGAAACCCCCACTTCTCGGTTGTGATTACCCACCGTTTCGCATCAGCGAGGGGTCGGCAACCGAAGCAACGTGCTCCACCGAGCGGTTTTTATCGGATCGAGACCCGCTTACCTGTGCGTTTTCCGCAGGTGCTCACCATTCGAGACACTTCAGTCACCCACCGGAGTGCCGTTAAGCTGCCCGAATGAGCACTCCAGCCCGGCATCGCGGCGCACTCGCCGCTGTCCGCGGCGGACTGCTCGCGCTGAGTTCGGCATCACTCGCGGTTACCGCGCACGCGGTCGCCGACGGCGGACTGCCGGATCCCGCGCTCACTCTTCTGCTGACCGGCCTGCTCGGCTGGACCGCCACCGCGCTCGCCGGGCGGGCCCGCGGACCGCTCGGCACGATCGCGGTGCTCGGCGGCGGACAGCTCGTCATGCACCTGGTGCTGACGACGCTCGGCGGACACGACCCGTCCGGTGCGGCCGCCGCGCCGGACGGGTGGGCGATGACCGCGGCACACGCCGTCGCGACGCTGCTCACCGCGCTGGTGCTGGCGCGGGCGGACGCGATGCTGCTCGCGGTGCTGCACGTGCTGCGGCTGATTCTTCCGCTGCTGATCCGGCCGGTGCCGGTTCCGGTGGCGGCAGCGGGAGTCGCGCGGTCGCGGGCGGCTGGGGCGGTGCCGTTGCTGAGCGTTGAGCTGAGGCGGGTGCGGGGACGGAGAGGGCCGCCGGTCTTGTGAGTGGCGGTCCCGGTTCTCACCGTGATCAGCACTCACGACCCCTTTCCCCCTTTCCGGCGCAGGCCTCGCCCTCCGCCGGCCCTTCCCTGTTCAGGAGAACTTGTGTCCCACCATGTCTTCCGTCGCGCCGGCGTGCTCGCCGCGACTGTCGCCGCCACCGGTCTGCTCGGCGCCGGCATCGCGTCCGCGCACGTGACCGCCAACGTCTACGGCACCCAGCCGGCCAAGGGCGGCTACGGCACGATCTTCTTCCGCGTCCCGAACGAGGACGCGAAGCTCGGCACGATCAAGGTCGAGGTCGACGTCAAACCGGACTACGGCATCGGCAACATCCGCACCAAGCCGATCCCCGGCTGGACCGCCGAGGTCACGAAGTCGAAGCTGCCGCGGCCGGTGACCACCGCGTCCGGCACGAAGGTCACCGAGGCGGTCACGAAGATCGTCTGGACCGCACAGCCGGGCACGAAGATCGGCCTCACCGAATTCCAGGAGTTCGAGATCAGCGGCGGCCCGCTGCCGTCGAACGTCGACCAGCTGGAGTTCCCGGCCATCCAGACCTACGAGGGTGGCAAAGTGGTGGATTGGAACCAGCCCACCCCGCCCAGCGGCGAGGAGCCGGAGCACCCGGCACCGACCATCAAGCTCGCCGCCGCCGAATCCTCGGAGCACGGCGGCCACGCGCAGACCACCGCCGCCGGGGAGAGCACCGAAGCCGCGGCGTCGTCGGACAACACGGCTCGCTGGCTCGGCGGGGCCGGCCTCGTGGTCGGCGCGCTCGGGCTCGGCGTCGGCGCGGGCGCGGTGCTGCGTTCCCGTCGCCCGGCCGCTGGAAAGACCGAAGGAACCAAGTAATGCCTACTGTGCCGATCTTGACCAATCCGGCCACAGCCACGGTCGAATGGCTTAGTAGCAACGGTTACGTGCCGCGCGGGGGTCGGCCTGCTTTCGGCCGGATCAGGAAAGCGCTCCTCGCGNCTCCTCGCGCTGGCGATCTCCGGGGTGGCCCTGCTCGGCACGGCCACCCCGGCGCTGGCGCACAACGTGCTGATCAACTCCGATCCGGCCAACGGCGCGTCCGTCGCCACGGGTCCGGCGAAGATCACGCTCACGTTCGACCAGTACGTGCAGAACGCCGACGTCAACCAGATCGCGGTGACCGGACCGGACGGCAGCCAGTGGGCCGAGGGCCCGGTTTCGGTGGAGAACAACGTGATCAGCGCCCCGCTGCGGCCGCTCGGCCCGGCGGGCAAGTACACCGTCGGCTACCGGATCCTTTCCGCCGACGGGCACCCGGTGTCCGGCGAGATCCCGTTCACCCTCACCACCGCGGGCAACGGCACCCCGGCCAAGGGCGACGCGGCCAAGGCGGCCGGGGCTCCCGCTCAGTCGGCTCCGGCGGATTCCTCGTCGTCGAGCGGCGTGCCGATCTGGGTGTGGATCGCCGGTGCGGTGGTGCTGCTCGCGATCGGCCTCACCGTCGCGCTGCGCACCGGCCGCGAGCCCGGATCGGACAAGGCGGACCAGTGACGCGAGCCGAGACCACCTCCGCGGTCCGCTGGGCCACGCTCGCCTGCGTGGTCGTCGCGGGGCTGCTGGGCGCGCTGATCGGCATCGCGCTCACCGCGTCCTCGCCCATTCCGGGCGTGGTGGAACCCAGCGAGGTGGTCTCGGCGGCCATCCCGATCGTGCGCGTGCTGCTGGACCTGTCGGCGGTCGCGACGATCGGGCTGGCCCTGCTGTCCGTGCTGGTCGGCTACGACCGGCCGAAGCTCACCGAACCGGTCCTGCGCCGGGCTCGTCCCGCCGCTGTCGCCGCCGCGCTGATCTGGGCGGCGACCGCGGTGGTCGCGCTGATTCTGCAGACCGCGGAGTACCAGCCGGGCAAGAAGATGCTGACCGGCGGCGACATCGGCAGCTATATCGCCGAGGTCGGCGCGGGCAAGGCGCTGGTGATCGTGGCGGTGCTCGCGCTGCTGCACGCCGTGCTCGGGTTTGTCGCGCTGCGCAAGGGCGAGAAGGTGCCCGCCGAGGTGCGGGTGGGCCTTGGCATGTTCGCGCTGCTGCCGTTGCCGGTCACCGGCCACGCGTCGAACTGGGCTTATCACGACTACACGATGATCTCGATGGAGCTGCACGTCATGAGCGCGGTCGCCTGGTGCGGCGGCCTCGGCGCGATGATCGTGCTGCTGGCGGCCAACCGGACGCTGCTCGCGCACGCCCTGCCGCGGTTCTCGAAACTGGCGACGCTGTGCCTGGTGCTCTCTGCGGTGACCGGGCTGTTCAACGGCATCGTGGAAATCCTGGCCAATCCGACGATCGGTTTCTGGGCTGGCGTGTTCACCACGCCGTACGGGCAGCTGATGGTGCTGAAGCTGCTGTGCACCGGCGCGATCGCGCTGCTGGCCGCCAACTTGCGGTGGCGGCTGATGCCGCGCATCGTGCGCCACCAGCGGACGGCGCTCGCTTCGTGGGCCACGCTGGAACTGACCGTGATGGGGCTAGCCTTCGGGTTCGCCGTGGTGCTCACCCGGGCTCCGGTCGCGGTGTCCTGACCGGCCGGCGTGACGGCGGGTAGCCGCAACTTGCACAATGGGACTAGCAGTACGCTAAGTGGGGCGATCTGCCGGACCGAATTATCGCTGCGCAGCGATACCTCGTCAGCCATCGACGGAATGCGGCGAACGGTCATCTGCAGTCGGCCAATGCACGTGCAGAATGCCGTTCAGCGGTATCTCGTCCACGCGGTGGCCGTCCGCCCGGCGCGAAGGTCCGCCAGCCGACGGCGGAGTTCAGCCCGCACCGGCGGGTGACTGCGCAGAATCGGCAGCACGCTCGTCGTCAGCTTCAGCTCCCGCACCGCCCTGAGCACCGAGAACCCCGGCCAGACCGTCACGTCGAACCCGTAGGCCGCGGCGAACTCCGCATACTGGGCGGGAGGGTCGCCGAACCGGTCGCGGCCGACGGCGAGCGGCGTCAGATCCCATTCTGGCGGGCCGACGCAGGAGGAATCGAAATCGCACAGCACCGGTCCCTCCGGACCGGGCAGCACATTTCCCGGATGCGCGTCGCCGTGCACGAACCCCCTGGTCAGCGGGAAATCCAAGGTGTCGAGCCGGTCCTGCACCTGCGCGCAGCGTTCCAGCAGGAACCGCTGGTCGGCCTCGGCGAGTTCCTCCGCGTCGGCGACCCTCGCCTCGACCGAGCGCAGCGGCTCCCATTCGGGAAGGCCCTCCGGCGGGGGCAGCGCGTGCACCTGCCGCAGCAGTCCGGCCAGGTCGGCCGGGGTCGGCGGCGGTCCGGCGAACGGCACCAGATCCCACACGGTGACCAGGTGTCCGTGCACGTCAAGCGGTTGCTCGACCCCGGCGAGCAGCCGGACCGCGGGCACCTCGTGCCGGGCGAAATGCTCGGCCACCCGCACGACCGTGCCGACGCGGTGACGCAGCCGGGTGGAGCCGACGATCCGCACGACGACCGGAGCCCCGTGCAGCGCGAACACCGCGTTGTTGGTGAATCGCAGCAGCCGCGCGCCCGCCGGATCGAAGCCGAGCCGAGCGCAGACAGCGGTCAGCACCCGGCGCAGTTTCGCAGGGGTGAACCTGCCTTCGAGCAAGGCGAATCCGGTGGGTTCAGGCCGCGTAGAAGATCTTGAGCCGGTCGGCGAGGTCGCGGGCGTCGGGGTTGTTGCGCCGCCGTTCGGCCTCCGCGAGCAGCGGCCGCATCCGGTCCTTGACCCGCGCGGATTTGATGCTTTCCGCGCATTCGATGGCCTTGCCGCCGATCTTCACGC
>NZ_LWSF01000003.1:0-206372 GCF_001651785.1 Amycolatopsis sp. M39 | reverse complement strand
GGTGTAGGAGTCAACCGCCCGGCTCAGCGCCGGGATCGCGTACTTCGTGTGCTCGGGGTTCTTCATCGCCAGCACGGTGTGCACGGTGCCGGTCATCGCGTAGACGTCGGTCTCGGTGAAGAACTTGACCCACGATTCGGCCGTGGCCAGGTCGGCGCGCGCGAATTCGTCCTTGCACCGGCCGAGCAGCTTCACCGACTGCTCCTCGTTGCCCATCATCGCGTAGGCCCACGCCTCATTGGCGCAGAGCACGGCGACGGCCAGCTCGGAACCGGATTCCTGCGCGGCGATCTGGCCGAGCTGGAACAGCTTGAGCGCGTCGTTCGCGGCGTCCTGGTGCAGGTAGACGCGGCCCATCCGGTACAGCACGTTCGCCACCAGATGGTGGTCGCCGCCCTGTTTGGCCAGGTCGAGCGCCTGCGCGAAATGGCCGCGGGCGGAGTCCATCAGGCCGGTGTCGAACGACGTCCAGCCGGCGAGGCTGTGCAGGTCGGCGATCGCGGTGTACAGCCGGTTCTTCACCTGCTCGGCCGCGCTGGAGTCGAGCATCTGCTGTCCCCAGGACAGCTGGGCGACGACCGCGTCGCGGCAGAACCCGCCGCCGTACTGGTAATCGAGCGCGCGCAACGCTCTGGTCGCCGCCTCGACCTGGCGCACGTCGGTCGTCCCGATGCGCCCGGGGGCGGGAGTGCGCGCGGGCGCCTCCGACCACGTGCCGGATTCCGGACCGAACACCGCCGCACCCATCGTGACCTGGGCGGCGTGCGCGAGGAACCTCCGTCGCTTCACGGACTCGTCCTCCTCAGCCTGCCGGCCGTCGGACGCGCCGACGACCCGTATCGCCGTGGTCTCGTCATAGGCGAGACCCATGTATCCACGAGGGACACCCAGGCCGTCGGCGATTCTCGTGAGCACGTCGTAGGCCATGACCTGGCGACCCTTGAGGATCTCCGACACCTCGGACTGCGACTGGCCGGTCATCGCGGCGATCTGGCGCTGCGATACTCCGTGTTTGCGCAACAGCCGGTACACGGCGCTGACCTCGCGGGCGGCGAGCGCCTCCCGCATTTCGGGCTGTTCCCAGGCGTCGGCCGGAACCGGATTGCCTGACCGGGTGTCCGCATGAGCGACTCCGGAACCACTGCCAGCACTGGCATCCATTGCCATTGCGCCCCCTCACCGTCTCCTGGGCGTCTGATCAGCACCCTAAGCACACGCGAGAACCTTGTGAAACGCGCGGGCAGCGGGGTTGATCGGCGGGGCCGAACTCCGGTGACCGCTTACCGTGGAACGCGGTCCGGTCACCGCTATGACGCGGTTTCGACCTTCTCTCGCACCCGGTTTCACTTCACTGTAGTTGCCAGATCTCCGTCACCGCCCGGACACCCGCGGCGATCACGGAGAGCGATGGACCCGACGACACAGATCTGCCGGCGCTGATGCATCCCGCAAGGTGCAGCGGCCCGGGACGAGAAAGCGTGGAGGGACAGTGGAGTTCGTGGATTCGCTCGGTGGAGGACAAGCCGGGACCGCGGTGCGGTCCGTTCGGCCCGCACCGGGAATCACCACGGCACGTCCGGTGCCGCCTACTGTCGCTTCCGCTGTCGCCGCTTCGGTGTCCGCCGACCCGCGCACCGCGGGCGTGCGGCATTTCGAGGGCGGCCAGGTCGTGTGGCGCGTGCAGTGCGGAGATCTCATCAGCCGCGAGCGCGCCGTCACGGTGTTCGTCGAGGACGACGAGGTCGTCGTGGTGTCCCCGCCGGGGGAGACCGCCCGCCTCACGTCCGGCCAGCTCGGCCAGCTCCGGGCCGCGCTCAACGAAGCCGCCACTATGGCGGAAAGGTGACGGTGAGTTTCCCCATGGATCAGGTTCTCGGTCAGGTTCTCCGCAACGCCGTGTGGGAGCGCCTCGACATGCTGTCCGACCTGGCCGAACGCGCCGACGCCCCGTCGCTGGTCTCGGTCGCCCGCTCCGAACTGCCCCGGCTCGCCGAGGGCTGGCGCGCGATGCTGCAGGCGCACGAGCCCGACGAGCGCGGCGACTGCCCCACCTGCTCGACGCGCTGGCACCGCTGCAAGGCCCCGTGCTCGGTGTGGCAGGTAGCGCACGAGCACCTGGTCGCGGGCGGGCTTGCCCCGCAGGCGCTGTCCGCTGCCGGACATCGCCCGGCCCGCCGCCGCGCCGCGGTCCCGGCGGTTCCCGGGCAGAACCGGCGAGCCGAATCCCCCGCGGAGACCACCGGCAGGCACGCGCTGGTGAAGCCGCGCCCGGTCAGCGCCTGACCTCTCGGGTGGGGTGCTTCCGGGCGGATCACCTCACCCGAGGTTCGACTGGCGAGCGCGCGACTTTCCGGCGTCCCCAACCGGTCAGGTCGCCCGGCATCCTCGCCCGGCCGAGGGCTGGTCCGTCCGTCCCCCCGAGCGCGACGGACCACCCTCGGCCACCCCTAGCCTTCAACGCGATTAATCGAAAAATGTCCGGCAGAACACCTAGCGGACGCAGTAATCGGACGCTAGGTTGAAGATCATCGCTCCGGCCGCCACGCGCCGGTCGCGATCAAGAACTCCGCGGGCCGGTGCCGTTGCACTCCCCTCCCCCGACCGGCACCGGCCCGCGGTTCCACTTCCCAGACCCGCCGTCGTCTCCTCGGAGTCCGCGGCGGGTTTTGTCGTGTTCGCGGCGGTGCGCACGGGTACCGGCGGGGTAATGCCGCGCAACGCCACGGCAAACGCCCGGGAGCGGTCGGTAATCTGCGCTGGGGGCTCGTACGTTCGAATTCGGCTGCGCGCCCACGATGGTGTTGAGCGTGGAGAAGGGCCGGGCATGTCGAATCCTTTGGTGGCCGAAAAGCAGGACTCGACCTCGGCGATCTCCGGCATCTCGATCCTCGAGGCCGGAAAGGGCCTGAAGGACGGCATCGAGTCCGGCGACTGGGCGGCGACCGTGATGGGCGCGGTCGGGGTCGGCATGGAAGCGCTCGCCGCGGTGATGGACCCGTTCGGCGCGATCCTCGCCGCGGGCGTCGGCTGGCTGATCGAACACGTCGGCCCGCTCAAGGAAGCGCTGGACAAACTGGCCGGGGACCCCGACCAGGTCCACGCCTACTCCGAAACGTGGCAGAACGTCTCCAAAGAGGTCAGTTCCGTCGCGCAGGATCTGGCCGCACAGGTCAAAAAGGACATCGAGTCCTGGGAGGGCGCCACCGCCGACGCCTACCGCAAACAGGCCGAGGAGGTCGCCAAGACCCTCGAAGGCGCGGCGCAGGCCTGCGAGGGCGCGGGCAGCGGGGTGAAGACCGCGGGCGAAGTCGTCGGCGCGGTGCGGATGCTGGTGCGCGACATCATCTCCCAGGTCGTGGCGCACTTGATCTCGTGGGCGCTGCAGGTGCTGTTCACCCTCGGCATCGGGATGACCTGGGTGGTGCCGCAGGTGGTCAACCTGGTCGCCAAGACCGCCAAGCAGATCGCCGAACTGGTCAAGAACCTCACCAAGGCGCTCAAGGAACTCGGCAAGCTGCTCACCAAGGCGCGCGGCCTGTTCGAGGACGTCGCCAAGTCGATGAAGGGCATCAAGTCAGGCGGCAAGGAAGCCACGCACCCGCCGAAGGAGATCAAGTCGGGCGGTGGCTCCACCAAGCCCTCCGGAGTGAAGGACACTCCGAACGAAAAGAGCGGCGGCGGTGGCGAGAAACCGCCGCCGGTCAAGGACGAGTCCACCAACACCTCCGGCGCGCACGACGGCCCGCCGGAAACCAGGGGCGGCGGGAACCACGAACCTCCCCCGCGCGAACCTCCGAAAGAGCAGGCGCAGGGCAACGGCGAAGCCGGCGGCGGGACGGGAACCAACGAACGCGGCGGGAACGAGTCGAACACCGGGCCGACGGGCGGCACCGAGACGTCCGGTGCGAAGAAGCAGAGCGACCCCGAGCCGGAATGCAAGACCGACCCGGTCGTCATCTCCAGCGGCGAGGTGCTGGTCGAGGACTACGACCTCGAACTGCCGGAGCTGCTGGTGCGGCGGACGCATCGCTCGTCCTACCGCTCCGGGCGCTGGTTCGGCCCGACCTGGACGTCCACTGTGGACCAGCGGCTGGAGTTCGGCGAGGAATATCTTCGGTTCTACGGGCCGGAAGGCGTCATCCTCTACTACCCGATGCCCGCCGGGGAGGACCCGGTGCTGCCGATCGAGGGCGCGCGCTGGCCGCTGACCAAACACGCCGACGGCAGCTGCACCATCGACCAGGTGCACCCGGATCGGACGATGCGGTTTTCCGGCACGGGCAAGACATTGCCGCTGCGCTCGATCGAGGACGCCGACGGCTCGTGGACCGAACTGTCCTATGCGGACTCCGGAGCGCCCGCGCTGCTCACGCATTCGAGCGGGGTCCAGGTCGGCTTCCGCACCGACGGGCACCGGATCACCGAACTGCGGATGATCGGCACCGGCCCGGCTCCGGACGTCGTCGTGCGCGGCTACCGCTACAACTACCAGGGCCATCTCTCCGAAGTCGTCAACTCCTCGGGAACGGCGAAGCGCTACACCTACGATCCCGACGGCAGGGTCACGAGCTGGGAAGACCGCAACGGCGTCAGCTACCGCTACGGCTACGACGCCGAAGGCCGCTGCGTGCGCACCGAAGGCGCGCAAGGCTTCTACAACGGCGCGTTCGAGTACCTCCCCGCGGCTCGCATCACCCGGTTCACCGATTCCCTCGGCCACGTTTCGGAGTACGAGTACAACCTTGAGGGCAGGCCGGTCCGGGAGACCGATCCGCTGGGCAACGTGACGCTGTCGGAATGGGATCGCTACGGCAATCTGCTCCGCCGGGTCGATCCGCTCGGCCGGGTCACTGAGTACACCTACGCCGACGACGGCACGCCGCTCACCATCGCCCGTCCCGACGGCAGCCTCGCCGAACTGGAACACGACGGCACCGAGCTGGCCTCGATCACAGTGCACGGCAACGGCCGGAGCTGGCAGCGCCGGTACGACCAGCCCGNCCGCGCTCGAGTTGCCCGCCCTCTTCGCGAGCGAGCCCGAGGACGGCGATCCTGCCGCGGAACTGGACCAATTCGGCAGGCCGCGTTCGGCGCCCGAGGTCGGCGGCGGGCGGACGCAACTGGGCTGGACGGTCGACGGAAAACCGGCTTCACGCGTCGGAGTGCGCCGCGAGCGGGCGATGTGGCGGTACGACCGCGAAGGCAACGAGATCGAGCACGTTGACGAACTCGGCCGGACGACCCGGCGCGAATACGGCCCGTTCGACGTGGTGACCGCGGTCGTGGACCCCTCGGGCGCGCGCACCAGCTACACCTACGACACCGAACTGCGGCTGACGTCGGTGACCGATCCGCTGAACCGCACCTGGACCTACACCTACGACCCGCTCGGCAGGCTGGTCGCGCAGACCGATTTCGACGGCCGGACCCGGACCTACGCCTACGACGCGGCCGGACAGACTGTCGCCGTGACCGAGCCGGACGGTTCGGTCACCGAGAACATCTACGACCTGCTCGGCAACCGGGTCGAGATCCGCGCTCCGCACCGCACCGTGCGCTACGCCTACGACCCGGTCGGCAACGTCGTGCGGGTGGAATCCGCGGACTCGGTGGTGGAGTTCGACCGCGATCTGTACGGCCGGGTCGTCCGCGAGGCGATCGACGGCGTCGAGGTGCACTTCTCCTACGACGAGCGGGGCCAGGCGATCCGCCGCCGGACGCCTTCGGGAGCGGAGAGCGTGTGGACCTTCGACGAGGAAGACCGGCCGGTCTCGCTGACCACGGCGGGACACACCGTGCGCTACCGGCTGGACGACGAGGGCCGCGTGCTCGCCCGCGACACCGACGGGATCAGCACCCTGCAGCAGGCGTTCGGCCCGCGCGGGCTGGTCACCGCACAGCAGGTTTCCCGTGGCACAACGCCGGTGCGGCGGCGCGGTCTCGATTACTACGCGGACGGCAGCCTCGCCGCGGTGCAGGACAGCCTTGCCGGGAAGACCGCCTTCACCCGGGACCCGGCCGGACGCGTGGTCACGGTGGCCTCCCCGGCAGGCAGGGAGGAACTGCGCTACAACCCGGCCGGTGAGCTGACCGCCTGGTCGGGCAGCTCGGGCCTGTCCTCGGACTACGACTCCCTCGGCCGCCGGATCCGCCACCGCGAGGTGCATCCGGGCGGCGTGCGGGTGTGGGAGTACGCCTGGACCGGCGATCTGCTCACCGGCCTGCGCACGCCGGACGGCGCGCAGTGGCGCTACCGCTACGACCCGCTCGGCCGCCGGATCGCCAAGGAGCGGCTGCTGGCCGACGGTTCCGTCGCCGAATCGACCCGGTTCGTGTGGGACGGCTTCGTGCTCATCGAACAGGAGCACACCGACTCCGCCGGAGTGCGCCGGACGACCACCTGGGAACGCAGGCCGGGCAGCGACGAACCGGTCACCCAGCTCGAACG
The DNA here is from genome assembly GCF_001651785.1 of Amycolatopsis sp. M39. Lineage (NCBI taxonomy): Bacteria > Bacillati > Actinomycetota > Actinomycetes > Pseudonocardiales > Pseudonocardiaceae > Amycolatopsis > Amycolatopsis sp. M39. Next base: position 199,924 of record NZ_LWSF01000003.1, on the reverse strand, counting down.
AGGCCCCGGCGGCGACCGGTTCGCGTCTGTCGTCACCGACGCCATCGGCACGCCGACCGACCTGATCGACGAGCACGGCGGCCTCGCCTGGAGCGCGCGCCGTTCGCTGTGGGGCCGGGTGCGGCCCGGCGGCATCCCGCTGCAGTTCCCCGGCCAGTACGCGGACGCCGAATCCGGCCTGCACTACAACGTTTTCCGCTACTACGACCCGGCCGCCGCGCGCTATCTCAGCCAGGATCCGCTCGGGCTGGAGGGCGGGCCGAACCCGGTCGCCTACGTCCCCGACCCGTTCGCCGCCTACGACCCGCTCGGCCTCGAAGGCTGCGGCAAAGGCAAGGGCAAGGCCACGGACCCGCCGCCCGCGGACTCCACGGCCAAGCACAACGCCGACAACGGCGGCGGGAGCACCAGTTCTTCCTCTGCAGGCAAGGGCAAAGGCAAGCGCAAGCGCGACGACAACGACGACGGCTCCAGCGGCTCCGGCGGCAAGGGAAGCGCGAAGAAAAAGAAGGAGCCGGACGTCTGGGACCGGATGGCGTGGAACCAGGACGCCAAGAACGCGCGCACCAAGCAGACCGGCGACAAGAACGATCCGTTCCACAAGGCCGGCAGCGATGTCGCGCAGCGGCACATCATCTCGTTCCAGAAAATGCGGGACGGGCTGAAGAACTGGGTGCACGAACAGCCGGTCGAGAAACAAAGCGCGCTGACCAAGAAATACGGCGAGGACGAACTGCCGAAGCTGCACAACCAGCCGAAGAACCTGCCGCTCGGCCCGCAGCACACCAACGCCGGGATCGGCGGCGTCTCGACCCGGATCGGCAACATCGAGGACGGGATCGCGGGCAAGCTCAAGGTCGGCAAGAACGACAACATCAAGACCGAGAACCCGAAGTGGCCGAGCGACTCGATGGACAAGAGCGGCGGCTACAAGCACAAGGACCACCCGGATCTCGACAAGAACTGGCGGCCGATCGGCCAGCAGGCGGACCGCATCACCGATCCCAAGGAGATGAACCGGGCCACCCGGGACATCGGCGACAGCGCGGACTTCGACTGGCCCGGCGGCAAGAAGGAAGAATTCGAGAAGTGGCACAAGTCCTTCAACGAATTCACCGATCTCAAGGAAAACCCGAAGAATTACACCGAAAAAGACGTCGACGACATCATCAAACGGTTCCACGAGCTGCCCTCGCCGTCCGGGCGGCATCCCACGATCGACGAGTACAACAAGGCCCCGGACGGCAACCCGCACCGGTTCGACGACAAGGGCAACCCGATCGACGTCAACAAGGACTCGCATCCGGACTGGAAACGCCCGGACAAGCCGCTCGACGGAAACCAGATGCGCACCGAATGGGGCAACCGGAACGAGCAGGGCGTCGGGCCGACCCAGAAGGACTGGAACGACCTCGAAAACGGGAAGTACGACCCGAAGGAGTGGAGCGACCCCGAAAAGAAGAAGTACCTGGACGAGGTCGGCGAGCCCAGCAAGGAAGACATCCAGAAGGCCGCGGACGAACACGCTGCCCGGGCCAAGCAGATGCAGGACGACGCGAAGAAGAACCGGGGCGGGTGAGCACCGGAAGCCCGGTGCGGTCCGCACCGGGTGCCGCGGACGTCAGGCGGCTGCCTCCGCGTCGCGAGCGGCGAACACCTCGCGCGCGGCGAAGGTGGCGTTCAGCGCTCGCGGAAATCCCGCGTAGACCGCGGAGTGCATCAGCGCCTCGGTGATTTCCTCGCGGCTGAGCCCGACGTTCAGCGCCGCGCCGATGTGCACCTTGAGCTGCGGTTCGCAGCCGCCGAGCGCGGTCAGCACGCCGAGGGTGACGAGCTGACGACTGCGCGGGTCGAGGCCGGGCCGGTCGTACATGTCGCCGAAGGCGAACGCGGCCACGTGGTGTCCGAGGGCGGGGTTGATGTCGGCGAGGGAGTCGAGGACGGCTTCGCCCTGGTGGCCGTCGATGCGGGACAGCACGTCGAGCCCGTGCTTGCGGCGGGCGAGGTTTTCCGGGCTGTCGACGTCGTGCTGGGTCACGGCAGGGGGGCCTTCCTGGTAAGTGGCGATCTTGTATTCGGTGGCGGCGAGGGAAAGCTGGAGCTGAGCGATCTGCCCGCGCGGCGTGTCGCGATGCTCCAGGAGCATTTCGCGCCGTTCGGGCACGGTGTCCGCGCCGGACTCGATCAGCTCGACGTAGCGGCGCAGGTCGCTGATCGACATGCCCGACACGCGCATTCGCGTCAGGAACACCAGCCGGCGCACCGACGCGGCGTCGTAAACCCGGTGCCCGGCACTGTCCCTGGCGACCTGGACCAGCGTCCCGGGCCAGTTCCCGCAGCGCTTCGACCGACACTGTGCCCGGCGGGTCGATCGCCAGCCGCAGCGCCTCGGTCAGCGCGTCCTCCTTCTCCATGCCGAAGACGCTAAGCCTGTGAGCGCGCTCAAAGGCAAGCGCTAACCCACCGACCGCACCCGAGTCACCAAAACCCCGGCCAGCAAAGTCGCCACCGCGGACGCCGCGAACAGCCCCGGATACCCGCCAAGCCAGTGCAGGATCAACGTCGTGAGCAGCGGCGCGACCACCTGCGGCAGCGAGTTCGCGATGTTGACCACGCCGAGGTCCTTGGCCCGGTTCTGGGCCGCGGGCAGCACCTGCGTCAGCATCGCCAGCGCGACCGCCATGTACGTCCCGAACCCGACCCCCAGCAGCGGCGACGCCACCAGTGCCACCGGCCAGCTCTGCCAGATCACCAGCAGCAAGGCGGCCAGCGCCATGATCGCCGCCGAGCCGAGGACGTACGGCTTGCGCTTGCCGGACTTGTCCGAGAAGTGCCCGGCCAGCACCGCGCCGATCACCAGTGCCACGCCGTACAGCCCCATCATGGTCAGCAGGCCGCTGTCCGGATCCGGGTAGTGCACCGCGTCCTTGAGGAAGAACAGCAGGTAGAGCGTGCCGAACGCGTTCCCGAGGTTGATCATGAAGTGGCAGGCCCACGCCCACGCGAAGTCCGGATGCCGCCGCGGCGAGACCCACAGGTCGGCGAGGATTTCGCGGATCCGCCCGCTCGGCCGGAACTCCACCGGCAGCCGCGCGTCCGGCGTGCGCAGCACGAACGCCGCCGCCCCGGCGAGGACGATCGCGGCGCAGGCCGCGTAGCCGAGCGGCAGTCCGGCGAGGTCGAGCATCACCACGACCACCACCGCGCCGAGCACGGTGCCGAGCATCTGCGCGATGCCGACCAGGCCGCCGACCTGCGCGCGCTGCCCGACCGGAACCCGGTCGGCGATGCCGGACATCAGTGTCGCGAGCATGCCGTTGAGCCCGGCCTGCACGAGACACCAGCCGATCGTCATCACGACGACGTTCGGGGCCTCGGCCAGCACCAGCAGCCCGGCCGCGCCGATCGCGCCGCCCGCGATCGTCCACGGATGCCGCCTGCCGAACCGCGAGCAGGTGCGGTCCGAGAGCAGGCCGATCGCCGGATTCGCGATGAGCGCGACGGCCGCGCCGATGCCGGTCACGATGCCGAAGACGGTTTCCTTGTGCGCGGCGTCGAGCAGTTCGGCCTGCTGGGGCAGCAAAACCTGGATCGGCGCGTAAACGCCCAGCCACAGCGCGATGTTCGCGAGGAACAGCAACGTCATCCATCCGGCGCGGACGCGGTTGACCGGCTCGGCGAAAACGTCCGGGACAGCGGCGGCGGTGTCACTCATGGCGGACCAGCTTCCGGTACCAGGCGAAGGAATCCTTGGGCGTGCGGCGCTGCGTCTGGTAGTCCACGTGCACGAGCCCGAACCGCGGCGCGTAGCCCTTGGACCATTCGAAGTTGTCCAGCAGCGACCAGACGAAGTATCCGCGCACGTCGACGCCGGCATCCATCGCTTCGCGCAGCGCTTGCAGGTGGCTGGCGAGGAATTCGATGCGCTCGGGGTCGGGGACGCTGCCGTCGGCGGCCGGTTCGTCGGCGAAACTGCAGCCGTTCTCGGTGATCTGCACCGGCGGCAGCCGCTCGCGGTAGCGCTCGTGGAAGGACACCAGCAGTTCGCGCAACGCCTGCGGGACGATCGGCGAATCGTTGGTGGTCATCGGATAACCCTCGATCGGGCGCAGTTCGAACGGCAGCGGGTTGCCCTCGCCGGGAGCCGTCGCGCCTTGGGGTTCGTAGTAGTTGACGCCGTAGAAATCGAGCGGCTGCGCGATCGTGGCGAGATCGTCGGCGAAGTTCTCCGGCAGGTGCGGGTGCACCTGCCCGGGATAGCTGCCGAGCAGCATCGGGTCGGCGAAGGTGCGGTTGATCAGCGCGTCGAGCCAGTCGGCGGCCGCGCGGTCGGCGGGCGTGTCGTGGTCCGGCCAGATCGGCGAGTGGTTGTTCGCGGTGCCGATGCCGGTCGCGCCCGCCGCGCGCAGCGCCTGCACGGCCAGGCCGTGCGCGAGATTCTGGTGATGTGCCGTGGGAAGCGCGTCGAGCAGGAGGAACTCGCCGGGCGCGTACTCGCCGATGCCGTAGCCGTAGATCGACATGACCATCGGCTCGTTGAGCGGGATCCAGAGTTTCGCCCGATCGGCGAAATGCTCCCCCACGATCGTGGCGTACTCGGCGAAGCGAAAGGCGGTGTCTCGGGAGCGCCAGCCGCCCGCGTCCTCGATCGCCTGCGGCGTGTCCCAGTGGTACAGCGTGATCGCCGGGGCGATTCCGGCCGCGCAGACCTCGTCGATCAGCTTGTCGTAGAAGGAAAGTCCCTCCGCGTTCGGTTTGCCGGAACCGTCCGGCTGGATCCGCGGCCACGCGATCGACAGCCGGTAGGCGCCGACGCCGAGTTCCGCCATCAGCGCGATGTCCTCGGAGTAGCGGTGGTAGTGATCGGCCGCTACCTTGGCGTCCTCGCCCCGGGCGATCTTGCCTTCGGTGGCGGTGAACGTGTCCCAGATGGACGGTCCGCGACCGCCCTCGGCCGTCGCCCCCTCGATCTGGAACGCCGAGGTCGAGACACCCCACAGGAAGTCGGGCGGGAAGGTCGGATGGTCCACGCTGAGCACCCCTTGCTTGCGGACACCCTCGCAGGTGAACGTGAAAAGTTCTCATATGTTAGGTCGTCACTCGTCTCGGGGGAAGCCCTGCGGGGCGCTAAAGTCCCAGATCAGATGAGTGAATCGCGAGAGACTCCGAGGAACGACGTGGCCGAGACCCAGGCTGAACCCACACCGCTGCGGCGAAAGCCGGTTCAGCAACGCAGTGCCCGGCGGGTGGAACAGATGCTGGACGCGAGCGCCGTGCTCATCGACGAGCTGGGCTACGACGCGCTCACCACCACGCTGATCGCCAAACGCGCGGGCGTCGCGGTCGGGTCGCTGTACCAGTTCTTCCCGGACAAACGCGCGGTCGTGCAGGCGCTGACGCAGCGGAACCTGGAACGGTTCGTGGCCGCGGTGAACGAGCGGCTGCAGCAGCTGAGCCCCGAGCACTGGTGGAACATCGTCGACTCGGTGCTCGACATCTACCTGCGGATGCACCGGGAGGTGCCGGGGTTCTCCAAAGTCCACTTCGGCGACGTCATCGACGTCCGGCTGCTGGCCGACGACCGCGACAACAACTCGGTCATCGCGGATTCGCTGGTCGAAATCCTGCGCGGGCACGTCGACCGGCCCGCCGACGAACTCCGGTTCGCCATCGCGATCGCCAACGAAACGGCGGACGCGCTGCTGAAACTCGCCTTCCGCCGCGACCCGAACGGGGACGAGCGGATCGTCGCCGAGGCCAAGCACGTGGTGAAGGGTTATCTGGCCAGCAAATTCGGTGACTGAGCGCTCAGCCGAAGTTTTGGCCTTCGCCGCGGTAAGTCGGGACGGTTCGCTCCACCTGGCTGCCGCGGACGAGGTGGTAGGCCAGGAACCGTTCGGCCAGTTCCCCGGCTTTCGCGTGCCGCAGCCAGACGCGATCGCCGAGCCGCAGCGTGCGCGCGGCCTCGCCGGTCACCGGGGTCTGCACCTCGCCAGCGCCTTCGAAACCCAGCAGGCGCAAGCCTTCCGGCAGGTACGGCGACGGTTCGCGCGAGGGACCGGTCGGTCCGGAGGCGATGTATCCGCCGGAGTACAGCGTCGCGACGTTCTTCGCCGGGCGGCGCACCACCGGCAGCGCGAANAGCGCGAACAACGCGGCCGGGCGCGGCTGGAAGTGCGAGTAGCCGTCGAACAGCGTCGGGGCGAGGAATCCGGAACCGGCGGCGATCTCGGTGACCACGTCCTCCGCGCCGGTGGTCTCGATGCTTCCGGTGCCTCCGCCGTTGACGAACTCCAGGTCAGCGACCTCGCGCACGGCCCGCACCGCCGCCCCTCGGCGCCGGGCGAGTTCAGCCGCGGAACGGCGTTGCATCCAGCCGATCACCCGGTTTTGCAGGCCTTTTCCGGCGGCGTCGCCGAGTCCGGCGATCTGGCCTTCGTACGCCATCATCCCGACCAGCTGAAAACCCGGCCGCGTCACGATCCGGCGGGCTACCGTCACCGCTTGCCCCGGCGTGAACACCGGCGAGCGGCGCGTGCCGACGTGCACGCCGGGCAACGGACGCCAGGACGCGTCGAGTTCGAGACACACGCGAATGTCCGGATGGCCGTGGCCGAGCGCGGCGTCGACCAGGTCGAGGTGCTCGGTCGAATCGACCATGATCGTGACCGCCGCGCGAGCGCGTTCGCTCGCCGCCAGCCGACGGAGCGCTTCGTGGTCCGCGGTCGGGTACGCGACCACGATGTCGTCGGAAGTGCCCAGCTCAGCGTGCCAAACGGCCTCGGCGAGCGAGTAGCACATCAAGCCTTCGAAGCCGTCTCGCGCGAGCGCTCGCTCCAGCAGCGCACGGCAGCGCACGGACTTGCTGACCACCCGGATCGGCTTGCCCGCGGCCCGGCGCAGCAGGTCGTCGGTGTTGGCGTCGAAGGCGTCCAGGTCGACGATCGCGAGCGGCGGATCCAGGTCCTTCGTCGCGAGGTCGTACCCGTGCGCTGAGGTGGTCACGCCACTTACGGTACGACAACAACGCTTGAAACGCGAATACTATTCACTTACGGTTCCGGCATCTATCGTGGGAACCTTCCAGCGAAGAACAGGTGCCGCAATGACGTGGAGCAACTGGGCCGGAACGGCCAAGGCCACCCCGCAACGGGTGCACCGGCCGCGCAGCACGGCCGAGATCGCCGAGGTCGTGGCCGGGGTCGCCGAAGCAGGACACCGCGTCCGCGCGCTCGGCAGCGGGCATTCGTTCACCGCGATCGCCGCCGCCGATTCCGACGCGCTCGACCTCACCGCGTGCACCGGCATCGAACGCGCCGACCTGGAAACGCAGCAGGTCACGGTCCGTTCCGGCACCACTCTCCGCACCCTCAACGCCGCCCTCGACGCGCTCGGGCTCGCCATGACGAACCTCGGCGACATCGACGCACAGACCATCGCCGGCGCGATTTCCACCGGCACGCACGGCACCGGCGCGCGGTTCGGCGGAATCTCGACGCAGATCGTCGCGCTGGAACTGGTGCTCGCCGACGGTTCGGTGGTCCGCTGCTCGGCCGGCGAACGTCCGGAGTTGTTCCACGCCGCCCGCGTCGGCCTTGGCGCGCTGGGCGTGATCAGCACCGTGACCCTCCAATGTGAACCGTCCTTTGTGCTCTCCGCGCAGGAACGCCCGGAACCGCTGGAGCAGGTCCTCGACAGCTTCGACGACAACGCCGCGAACAACGACCACTTCGAGTTCTACTGGTTCCCCTACGGCAGCAAGGCCTTGGTGAAGCGCAACAACCGGCTGCCGGTGCACGCCGAGCGGAAACCATTGTCGCGCCTGAAGCAGTTCGTGGACTACGAACTCACCGAGAACATCGCGTTCGGCGGGCTTTGCCGGCTCGGTCGCGCGGTGCCGAAACTGGTGCGGCCGCTCGGCGCGTTCGCGTCGCAGGTGTCGTCGCCGCGTGAGTACAGCGATCTTTCGCATCGCGTTTTCGTGACCCATCGCGGCGTGCGGTTCGTGGAGTCGGAGTACGCGGTCCCGCGCGAATCGGTGCTCGACGTGCTGGCCGAACTGCGGACAGTGGTGCCGCGGCTGCGGAATCCGGTGGCGTTCCCGGTCGAGGTGCGGGTGGCCGCGGCGGACGACATCTGGCTGTCCACCGCGAACGGCCGCGACTCCGCGTACATCGCGATCCACCAGTTCCTCGGCATGCCCTACCGCGAGTACTTCGCCGCGTTCGAGGCCATCGCGGGCCAGGTCGGCGGACGGCCGCACTGGGGCAAAATGCACGACCTCGACGCGTCCGTGCTGCGCACCCGCTACCCGCACTTCGACGATTTCCTGCGGATCCGCAAGGAGTGCGATCCGGCCGGGACGTTCGCGAACACGTACCTCGACCGGGTACTCGGCAGCGCGTGATCAGTTCGGCTCGAACAGCGAGCTGACCGACTCTCCGTTGTGGATTCGCCGCATCGCCTCGGCCAGTGCCGGGGCGATGGACAGGATCCGCAGCTTTTCCGTACGTTCCTCGGCGGGCACCGGCACAGTGTTCGTGCAGACGATCTCCAGGACGTCCTCCTGGCTGCCGATCCGCTTGAGCGCGCCGTCGGCGAACAGCCCGTGCGTGCAGGCCACCCGGATCGTCCGCGCGCCCAGCTCCCGCAGCCGGTCCAGCAGTTCCAGCACGGTGCTGCCGCGGGCGATCTCGTCGTCCAGCACGATGATGTCGCGTCCGGCGATCTCGCCGATCACCGACGTGATCTCGACCCGGTCGTCGGCGAACCGCTGTTTCGCGCCTGCCGCGACCTTCGCGCCGAGCAGCCGGGCGAAATGCGCGGCTTCCTTGGCGTTGCCCAAATCCGGCGACACGACCGTGGTCTCCGAGAGGTCGTACTGCCGGAAGTACCGCGCCAGCTCGTGCAACGCGTGCAGATGGTCGACCGGCACACTGAAGAACCCGTGCACCTGCGGCGAGTGCAGCGTCATGGTGAGCACGCGGTTCGCGCCCGCGGTGACCATCAGGTCCGCGACCAGCCTCCCGCCGATGGAGATCCGCGGCGCGTCCTTTTTGTCCGAACGCGCGTACGAATAGTGCGGCATCACGACGGTGGTGCGCGCGGCCGAGGCGCCGCGCGCCGCGTCGAGCATCAGCAGTAGTTCGACCAGGTGTTCCTGCACCGGTTTGACCAGCGGCTGGATCAGGAAGACGTCCCGCTCGCGGCAGTTGGCCTGGAGCTGGACCTGGAGACAGTCGTTGGCGAACCGGTCGATCTCCACCGGAAGCAGTGGAACGCCCAGGTTGGCGCAGATTTCTTCGGCAAGCTCGGGGTGCGCGCTGCCGCTGAAAACCGCGATATCGCGCATCAGATCCGGGACACGGCGTCAGCGATGGAATCCTCGCCGGAGATCAGCTCCAGCGTGCGCCGGGCGGTCGCCGGGGTGTCGAGCAGGGCCAGCAGCACCGCGGCGACGTCCTCGCGCGGGATCTCCGCGCGGCCGGTCTTCTCCGCGAGCTTGACCTGTCCGGTGCCGGAATCGTTGGTCAGGCGGCCGGGACGCAGGATGGTCCAGTCGAGGTCGCGGGCCTTGAGGTCGTCCTCGGCGGCGCGCTTGGCCCGCAGGTAGGCGGCGAAAACCGGGTCGAGGCCGGGGGCGTCCGGGTGGTCCGCGCCCATCGAGCCGACCTGGATGAACCGGCGGACGCCCGCCCGCTGCGCGGCGTCGGCGAACAGCACTGCCGCGCCGCGGTCGACGGTGTCTTTGCGGCTCTCGCCGCTGCCCGGGCCCGCGCCGGCGGAGAACACCGCGGCGTCCGCGCCCTCAAGCACTTTGGCGACAGCGTCCACATCGGACTTTTCGAGGTCGAGCACGACGGTCTCGGCGCCGACGGCGATGAGGTCCGCTTCGTGCTCGGGGTTGCGCACGATGCCGACCGGCGCGTCGTGCCGCTGCGCGAGCAGCTTTTCCAGGTGCAGGGCGATCTGGCCGTGTCCGCCAGCAATGACGACTCGCATAAACCCGACTCTATCGCCGCGCGCGGCCCGGCGCTGGCGGGTCAGTCCACCTCGGCGGGAACGGGGGCGTCGGAGTCCTCGCGCAGCAACAGGTCGTAGGCCATCTCGTTGACCCAGCGCGAAACCGGGTCCTCCTGCAGCAGCACCCGGTCGTGGTGGGTGTCGAGGTCGAGGTCCGTGGTGGCGTACGGGTCGGCGGCGACGACCGCGAGCCCGTAGGCGCGGGCGCGCGGCAGGCAGTTCGTCACGTAGTCATCGGTCAGCACGGCAGGCGATGGGAGCACCATCGCGGCCTCGCCGTAGCGTGAAAAGGGCACCGCGGAGGCCATCGCGGTCCGCCAGTGCCGGGCGACCGCGAGGACGCCGATGATCTCGGCGGCCGGCGCGGGTGCGGTCGCGGCCAGCTCTGGCCAGGTCCAGGTGTCGACGAGGGCGCGATCGGCGACGGGACCGACACCCATCGCGATCCGCTCCGCGTGCACGTCGGTCTTGAGCTTCGCGACGATGCTGACCTTGCGGCCGAGCAGGGTCGTCGCGGGCAGCACCACACCGTTCCAGCCCAGCAGGGCCGCGGCCTTGCGCGCCAGCTCGTCGACGCTCGCGGGGAGCTCGATCGGCGGCAGCACCCGGCTCGCTGTCGTCCGGCTGCGCTTCGCACCGCCGGCGACCGTCGAGCGCTCGGTGTTCTGTGGGGTAGCCGCCACGAGTCCGCCTCCTTCAAGCACCTGTTCCTGCATACCGGCGAAAACCGGTACATGAACTGAGTACCAGGGCAAAGACGCGAGGTCTCCGGGTTGCCCCGCCGCGTGCGATCGGCGGCGCTCAGCGGTCGGTGACCGGTCGGTAGGCGGTCGTTCGACTTCAGCCCGACCGTGCGGCCAACCGAGTGAGACGGGGGTGAGTGGTGCGCACGGAGCGCTCCCCCTGGGTGTCGCACCGCCTCGTGCGGGGCAGGGCAAGCAGCGCAGCGTCTTACTCCGATCGGCCTAATCAACGCGGTTCCACAGTGGACTTCCCCTGGTCACGGACGTCACCCGGATGGCGGGTGAGCTTCGCCGCAGCGAGGGTTCGCGTCGCCGGTTTAGGGTTACCCGTCGGTCAAGTACCCGCCGGGAGGACCAGGATGCGCTCGCCGAAGGACTTCTTCGCCCCGCTCGCCGTCGGAGCGCCGCAGCCGCCGCGGCAGATCCCGGTGCGGCCCTCGCGCATGATCCACTTTTTCGATCCGGGCAACGAAAAGATGGCCGCGAAGGTCCCCGACCTCGCGAAGAAGACCGACGTCTTGCTCGGCAACCTCGAGGACGCCGTCCGCGCGGACCGCAAGGAAGCCGCGCGCGCCGGACTGGTGTCGATCGCGAAGGCGACGGACTTCGGCCGCACGCAGCTGTGGACGCGGGTGAACAGCCTCGACTCGCCGTGGGTGCTCGACGACCTGATCACGCTGGTCACCGAGATCGGCGACAAGCTCGACGTGATCATGATCCCGAAGGTCGAAGGCGCGCAGGACATTCACTACGTCGACCGGTTGCTGGCGCAGCTCGAAGCGCGGGCCGGGCTGACCGAACCGCTGCTGGTGCACGCGATCCTGGAAACGGCGAGCGGCGTGGCGAACGTCGAAGAGATCGCCGGAGCCTCGCCCCGCATGCAGGGCATCTCGCTGGGCCCGGCCGACCTGGCCGCGAGCCGCCGGATGAAGACGACCCGTGTCGGCGGCGGTCACCCGGGATATCTGGTGCGCACCGACCCGGTCGGCGAGGACCTCAACGAAGGCCGGACGACGTACCAGCAGGACCTGTGGCACTACACGGTCGCGCGGATGGTCGACGCGTGCGCGATGAACGGAATCCTTCCGTACTACGGGCCGTTCGGGGACATCCGTGACGTGGTGGCGTGCGAAGACCAGTTCCGCAACGCGTTCCTGCTCGGCTGTGTCGGCGCGTGGAGCCTGCACCCGGTGCAGATCGACATCGCGAAGAAGGTCTTCTCGCCGTCCCCCGCCGATGTGGCCTGGGCCCGTCGCGTGATCGCCGAGATGGGCGACGGAACCGGCGCGGTGATGATCGACGGGAAGATGCAGGACGACGCCTCGGTCAAACAGTGCCGGGTGGTCGTGGAACTGGCGGACGAACTGGCCGCCACCGACCCCGAACTGGCCGCCGCGTACGACGCCGCGACAAAGGAGATCCAGTCATGACCGAACTCCGCCCGCGGCGGTCCGTGCTGTACATGCCCGGCGCGAACGAACGCGCGCTGGAGAAGGCGAAAACTCTTCCCGCGGATGCGTTGATCCTGGACTTGGAAGACGCCGTCGCCCCCGACGCGAAGGAAGCCGCGCGGGAACGGGTCTGCGCCGCTGTCGGCACTTACGGCTCGCGCGAAGTGACGATCCGGGTCAACGGCCTGGACACCGAATGGCACGACGCCGACCTGCGCGCCGCCGCTGCCGCTGGTCCCGCCGCCGTGGTGGTGCCGAAGGTGAACTCAGCGGCTGAGGTGCACAACATCGAGCGCGCGCTGGAACTCGGCGGAGCGCCGGAGCACACGAAGATCTGGGCGATGGTGGAGACGCCGGTCGCGATGCTGCACGCCGAAGAGATCGCGGGAGCGTCGGAACGATTGACCGTGCTGGTGATGGGCACGAACGACCTGGCGAAGGAATTGCACGCGGAATTCGTGCCCGGCCGTGCACCGTTGCTGAGCGGGCTTTCGCTGTGCCTGCTCGCGGCACGCGCGACCGGGAAGGTGATCCTGGACGGGGTCTACAACGACGTCAAGGACGCCGACGGCTTCGAGGCGGAATGCTCGCAGGGGCGGCAGTACGGCTTCGACGGGAAGACGTTGATCCATCCTTCGCAGGTGGAGCCGTGCAACCGGATCTTCGCGCCGTCGGCGGAGGAAATCGACCGGTCGCGGCGGATCATCGCGGCGTTCGAGGAGGCTTCGGCTGAGGGACGCGGCGTGGTGACGGTGGATGGGCGGATGATCGAGAACCTGCATGTGGAGAACGCGCGGCGGGTGCTGGCGTTGGCGGAGGCGATCGGGGCGGAGTGAACCGGCCGGTCAACGGCCCCTGGCGGGACCGTCAGGCAACTACCCCCCCCCCGTTGTTTTCCGAGGTCGCCCAAGAGCCGGGAGTCCGGAGTCAACGGGGCGGCTCCAGAGACCTCCGCCAGCAGTTCGGCGACCTGCAGGAGCGCGACCCGCACGGATTCGATTTCCGCGCGCAGTTCCTCGACGTGTTCCCATTCGTTCTCGTGGTCGACCGGTGCCACGCCGTTCGCTCGCGTGGCTTCCCACGCGCCGAGACGCGGGTGCCAGCGCGCCAGCAGCGGGCGTACCGCCACGTTCAGCATCGTCAGCGCGAGCTTTCCGAACGTGATCGCGTCCGCGCTGCCCCGCGGCGACACTTCCGGGCCGTATTTGCGCAGGATCTCCCGGGTGGTGCCGAACAGGGTGTAGAGGCTGCTCAGCGCTTCCCGCGCGAGACCTTCGTCGCGGCGGAGTTTGACGACTGAGATCCGGGTCGCCAGTTCGGCATACAGCTCCCACGCCGCCTTCGCTTCCGCCTGCTGCGGCGTCCAGGATCCGCTGATCTCGCCGACGAACGGCAGCTTCAGTTTCACCCCGACCTCGCGCGGCCGGAACTGCCTGCTTCGCCTTCCCATCAGCGCACCGCCATCAGGAGCGAGCCCGCGCCGGCGAGTTCGGCGAGCCGTTCAGTCGCGTCGCGCAGGAGTACCTGCAGCTCGGCCAGCTCGGCACGCAGCTGCCCGGCCTGGTCCCACGCCCGCTCGTGCTCGAACTGGGACGCCCGCGACGGGCGGCGCTCGAGGTGGGCGTCGAGGAGGGGATGCCATTTGGCCAGGAACGGGCGCAATCCGTCATTGAGCAGCCGGAACACCACCTGGTGCAAGGAGTCCGACGTCAGCGACCGCTCCGGCGGATGCTCGGCCAGTGCCCGGCGCGCCTCGGTGAACACCTGGTAGAGGCTGCTGAGCGCCTCCGACAGCAGTCCCTCGTCCGGGCCGAGGCGGACCGCGGAGATCCGGCTGGCCAGTTCGACGTGCAAATTCCAGGCCAGGGACTTCTCAGGTCGCTCGGACACACTCATGTTCGGCATTCTAGGTGTCGGCGGCAGCGGCGGCAGCCGCCTCGGAGGGGAGGGCCGAGTGCTGGACTGGGATGTGTTCGTCAGCTACGACCGCACGGACGCGGCGGCGGTGCGGCGGATCGCGGCCGCGCTGGAGAGCGTGGGGCTTCGGGTGTTCCTGGACACCGAGGAAATCCGCCCGTTCGATCCCATCCCGGGGCGGCTGAGCGATGCCCTCGCCAGGTCCCGGATCCTGCTCGCCTACTACAGCCGGAGCTACGGATCGCGGCGCGCCTGCCAGGAAGAGTTCACCACCGCCTACCTGGCCGACCCCGAGCAGGTACTGGTGGTGAACCCCGAAACGGGCACCGGGCACCTGGCGCCTCGGGAACTGCTCGACGTCCTGCTGCCGGGGCATCCCGCGACCAAAGCGGCGCTGACCGCCCTCGTCGACGCGGTGCGGCAGCGGGTCTCGGCCGCTGCGCGCCCGATCGGACGGGCGAGCACGGCGCTCGGCTGGTCCGCGCCGGCGAAGTTCGCCGGCCGGTGGAAGGAACTCTGGGAGGTCCACTCGATCCTGCGCGGCGGTGGGACGGCCGTGGTGCACGGCTTGGTCGACATCGGCAAGACCACCCTGGCCCAGGCCTACGTCCGGCAGTTCGGCCAGGCTTATCACGCGGTTTTCGCCGGGTACTCGGCCGCGGCCACCGCTGGCGATCTGGTGGTGCTCGACGACGTCAGCGCTCCGCCGGAGCCGCTTCCCGCCGGTGTCTCGGTCTTGCTGCTCACCCGGGACCCGCGGCTGGCGAAACTGGGCACTGCCGTCGAGCTGACCGATCTGCGCGAGGACGAACTGGATCTGGCTGCCGAACTCCGGTCCGCCGCGGAGGGCAGCACCGGGCTGGCGCGACGCCTCTCCGAACAGTTCTTCGAGAGCGCCGAGACGGTGCTCGATCGCCTGCACCGCCAGTCCCCGTTGCTCGATCCGTTGGCCGAACGGCTCCTTCCGGCAGTGGAAGGCGGGTGGCACCTCGCCCGAGTGCTCGCCGCTGCCGCTCCCGCGTCGCTGACGCGGGACGCAGTCGCGGAGATTCTGACGGAAGCGCGCATCAGCACCGACCTCGACGCTGAGTTCACCGCGTTGCTCGCCGCGGGAGTCGTCGTCGGCGGGCTCGGCGAGTTCACGCTGCCGCCCGCCTTCCAGATCGTGCTGAGAGGCCGGGACCCTCGGCCGGCGCGAGCCGAGCAGGTGCGGCAGGCGACCATCGCGCTCCTCAAAAACCACGCCCGGCCACGGCACATTGTCCTCTCTCGCCCGCGCTCGGAGATCGACGAAGCGGAACGGCGGGCCGCGCATCAGATCCTCAACGAGTTGAACAGCCGCGTCGCGTTGCGCAAACTGCCGGACGACGAAGGTCTGCTGCGCAACGCACTCAGCTCGCTCCACGCACTGGTCGGCAGCCTCCGGCAGATCGCCGGCGGGATCAACCAGGACGCGCTCCGCCCTTCCACTTCAGTTCGACCGGGTTTGCAGACTCTGCTCCCCCGTCTTCAGAACGAGATTCTCCCGGCTTTCCTGACCTATTGGCACACCCGGCTCGATGACCATCACGACGTTCGGCCGCCGGGAATCGGCAGGCGTGACCACGAACTTGCCTGGTCGTTGCAAGCTCAGTGCCGTTCGGAACTCGCCGAGCTGCAAGCCGAAGTCGGCGAGATCGCCGACGAACTGGCCGTGCTGAGCGGAAACCCGCTCAGCTGACCGGCCAAGGACGCTGCTGCCCGCGCAGCTCCTCGTAGGCCGCCGCGACCTGGAGCACCTCCAGATCCGCGAACCGGCGTCCTGCGATCTGCAACCCGATCGGCAACCCCTCCGGCGTATAGCCGCAGTTCACCGACACCGCGGGCTGGCCGGACATGTTGTACGGCACGGTGAACGCGATGTGCTCGAACGGCCGCGCCGGGTCGTTCGTCGGGGACGGCCAGTCGGCGGGCGGCGGCAGGACGGGGCAGGTCGGTGACAGCACAACGTCGTACGGTTCCGTCGCGCCCAGCGCTGCCACGCTGATCGCGTCGATGGCAGCGAAACCGCGGTAGGTGTCGACACCGGACGCATCCGCTCCCCCAGCGGCCCATTCCGCGATGTACGGCAGGACTCGCGCACGCTGCTCTTCCGACAGTGCAGCCATGTCCGACCAGGCGCGGACTCGCCAGAAGGTGTCCAAGCCGTTCAGGTGTTCGCGGGTCAGGAACGACGCGATGGGTTCCACGATCGCACCGGCGGAGGCGAACAAATCGGCGGCAGCGGTGACCGCGTCGGCGACAGACGGGGTGACGGGGAGGCCGACACCGGGGTCGAGGTGCAGGCCGACGCGTAGGCCGGACAGGGAACCAGCCAGGGAAAGCCAGTCGATGGAAGCGGGCGGCAGGCTGAGGTGGTCCCGCGCGTCGGGTTGGGCCAGGACGCTCATCAGCAGGGCGGTGTCGGCGACGGTCCTGGTCAGGGGTCCGGCGACGCGGCCGAGGAAGGGCGGATCGACCGGGACGCGGCCGAAGCTGGGTTTCAGGCCGACCAAGCCGCACCAACCGGCGGGGAGGCGGATGGAGCCGCCGATGTCGGTGCCTACGTGCAGGGGGCCGTAGCCCGCGGCGGCTGCGGAGGCGGCACCGGCGCTGGAGCCGCCGGGGGTGCGTGTGACGTCCCACGGGTTGCGCGAAGCGGCGTGGAAGCTCGAAAGACCCGAGGTGAGCATGCCGTAGTCGGGCATGGTCGTCTTCGCCAGCAGCACTGCGCCTGACTCGCGTACGCGCGCCGCGGCGGGGGCGTCGGCCGCAGCGGGCGTTAGAGAGGTTGCGGCGGTGCCCAGGGGCGTGGGGACGCCGACGGAGGCGATGTTTTCCTTCAGCGTCAGAGGGACACCATCGATGGGACCGGAAGGCTCACCGGCGTGCCAGCGTGCTTCGGACGCTTTCGCTGCTTCGCGGGCTGAAGCGGCGTTGTACGCGTACAGAGCACGCAGTTCGGGTTCGCGGGCATCGATGCGGGCGAGGACGGCTTCGGTGACTTCGACGGGCGAGAACGTCTGCGCGCGGTACCCGGCTACCAGCTCGTTAGCGGTCAGGTCGGCCAATTCGGTCATCGCGGAACCTCCGATTCACGAAGCGGGTGGGTCAAAGCGGCCGTCGACTGCGGTCCAGCCGCCATCAACGGCCAGGACAGAGCCGGTGACGAAGGTCGAAGCGTCCGAAGCGAGGTACACGACGGCGCCGGCCAGTTCGTCCGCGCGCGCCCAGCGGCCGAGGGCACCCTTCTGGGCGTAGGCGTCGTACCAGTCGGGACGCGCTTTGATCTGCGCGGTCAAGGGCGTCTCGACAACGCCAGGGGCGATGGCATTGACACGTACGCCGGACGGTCCGAATTCAGCGGCGGCTGTGCGGAAGAGCTGCACTAAGCCGCCCTTCGTTGCTGCGTACGGGCCTTGGCCGGGTTCGACGGTGGTGCCGCGGATCGAGGAGAAGCCGATAATGCTTCCCCGGCCTTGCTCGACCATGGGTGCGCCAAACGCGCGTAGCACCTCGAAGGCGACGCCTAGGTTCAGCTCCACCACGCGGTCGAACTCTTCGCGCGTGTAGTCCAGCAGGCGTTTCCGGACGTTCGTGGCTGCGGTGAGCACCACGGCGTCCAGCGGGCCCAGTTCGGTAGCGGCGGCCGCGATGGCGCCGGGGGCGAGCAGGTCGATCTCGTACGGCTCGCCGGCCCCAGTCTCCCGAGCAGCGGCGACGTCGCGGTCCGCGCAGATCACCGACGCGCCGTGCGCGACCAAGGCTCGGGCGGCTTCGCGGCCGATTCCGCTGCCCGCGCCGAGCACGACGGCCCGGCGGCCGTCCATTCGGAACAGTCCGGCGTAGTTCACGGGCGCAGCACCGCCATCCTGGTCACGGTCAGCTCTTCGACGGCGAATCGCGGCCCCTCGCGCCCGATCCCGGAGTCCTTGACCCCGCCGTACGGCATCGTGTCGGACCGGAAACCCGGCACCTCGTTCACCACTACCCCGCCGACCTCCAGCTCGTCCAGCGCGCGGAACGCGGTCTTCAACGAGCGGCTGTACACGCTCGCGTGCAAGCCGTACCGCGACGCGTTGACCGCGGCGAATGCTTCGTCCACATCGGACACTGTGCGCAGACAGACGACCGGTCCGAAGATCTCCTCGTCCCAGCATTCGACGCCGTCCGGAACATCGGCGAGCACCGTCGGCTCCAGCACCCCGTCACGAGTCCCACCACCGGCCAGCAGTCGAGCACCCGCGGCGACGGCTT
This sequence comes from Amycolatopsis sp. M39, assembly GCF_001651785.1. Taxonomy (NCBI): domain Bacteria; kingdom Bacillati; phylum Actinomycetota; class Actinomycetes; order Pseudonocardiales; family Pseudonocardiaceae; genus Amycolatopsis; species Amycolatopsis sp. M39. The sequence goes on along the minus strand of NZ_LWSF01000003.1, from coordinate 181,515 downwards.
TGTCGATCCATTCCTCGACCCGGAAAGTAGCGCGTGAGTCGATCAGCGCGGACACCCTCGTGTCAGGGGAGCGCGGGTCACCAACGGTCACTTCGCCAAGCCGGGCAAGCACCTTGTCGGTGAACTCCGCGGCCACGGAAGACACCGCCAGCACCCGTTGTACGGAAATACAAGCCTGCCCGGACGCATAGAACCCGCCGCGCAGCACGGCGTCCGCGGCTGCGTCGAGGTCGGCGTCCTCGGCGACCACCAGCGCGGCGTTCGAGCCCAGCTCCAGCAGGGTCTTCGTCGGCGCGGCGGCGCGGGCGATCTGGTGGCCGACGGCGGCAGAGCCGGTGAAGGACACCGCGCCGATCCGCCGATCCGTGACCAGCGCCGATCCGACCGAAGCGTCTCCGGTGACCAGCTGGACCATCGCGGGCAGGTCAGTGCGGGAGCGGACCAGATGCACCAGCCACAGCGTCGCCAGCGGGGTTTGCGGTGCCGGCTTCACCACCACCGGACAGCCAGCGGCAATAGCGGGGGCGATCTTGTGCGAGGCCAGCAGCAGCGGGTAGTTGAACCCGGCGATGCCGACGACCACCCCGATCGGCTTGCGCTTCCAGAACCCGACCAGTCCGTCCCCGGAAGGCAGCAGGTCGAGCGGCACGGTTTCGCCGTGCAGCCGCGACACTTCCTCAGCCGCGGCCTCCCAGGTGACGATCGTCCGCGCGACCTCCACCTGGCAGTCGACCAGCGGTTTTCCGGTCTCCAGCACGAGCAGCTGCGCAAACTCCGCCCGACGCTCGCGCACGGCCGAAGCCACGTCGTTCAGCAACGTCCGGCGGGTCCGCGAAGGCAGCGAAGCGACTTCGCGAGCGGCTGCGACCGCCTCGTCGACAGCACGTGAAGCCAGCGCGGCAGTGCCGACCGGCGCGGTGCCGATCACGCTGCCGTCATAGGGAAACACGACGTCCGCGATATCCACTGTGGACATCCAGCCGGGACCAATCGGCAGGCCGTCCGGGTAGTCAGGCATCCGCTTCTCCCTTCAACCGGGCCAGCTCGGTCCGCAGATTCGGCGCGGCGGCCAGCAGTTCCCGGGTGTACTCGTGCGCCGGCGCGGCGTAAACCTGGTCGACCGCACCGATTTCCACGATCTCCCCGCGCCGCATCACCGCGACGCGATCGCACACGTGCCGCACCACGCCGAGGTCGTGCGAGACGAAAATCAACGTCAGCGAGAACTCTTCGACCAGCCGGGCCAGCAGGTCCAGGATCTGCGCGCGCACCGAAACGTCCAGCGCGCTCACCGGTTCGTCCGCGATCAGCACGCTCGGGTTCGGCGCGAGCGCGCGGGCGATCGAGATCCGCTGCCGTTGCCCGCCGGAGAACTGGTGCGGGTATCGCATCGCCGCGTCCTCGGGCAGTCCAACGGCGGCCAGCAGCTCGGCCACGCGCTCCGGCGACCGGCGGCCGAGCGGTTCGGACACGATGTCCCGCACGCGCATCCGCGGGTCGAGCGAGCTCATCGGATCCTGGAAAACGATCTGCATTTCGCTTCGCAGGAACCGCAGTTTCCGTTCGGGCAGCGAGTCGATCCGCTTCCTCTGGAACGACACCGTGCCCGCGGTCGGCCGATCCAACGCGGCCAGCAGCCGCACCAGCGTGGACTTCCCTGACCCGGATTCGCCGACGATCCCGAACCGCTCACCAGCGGAAACATCGAAACTCACCCCGCGCAACGCGTGCACGTCCCGCCGGGTATACCGCCGTTCCAGATCCTGTACGGAGATCATCGCGCGCCCTCCAGATCGGAGGCTGCCAGCAATCGCTGCGTGTAGGCGTGCTTCGGCGCGGTCAGCACCTCACGCGTCGAGCCGTGCTCCACAATGGACCCGTCGAGCATCACCAGCACCCGGTCGCACATCTGCGCCACCACCGCCAGATCGTGCGTGATGAACAACAGCGAACTCTCCGCCGACAGCCGCTCCTTGATCAGCGACAGAATCTGCGCCTGCACGGTGACGTCCAGCGCGGTGGTCGGTTCGTCGCAGATCAGCAGCGCCGGGTCGTTGGCCAGCGCGATCGCCAGCACCACCCGCTGCCGCTGTCCGCCGGACAGCTGATGCGGATATGCCCGCGCGACGTCCGGCAATCCGACCGCGGCCAGCAGTTCCCCCGCCGGACGCCCGCGGCGGCGGTGCACCCGGAACGGCTCGGTAACCTGCCGCCCGATCCGCATCGCCGGGTTCAGCGCCGTCATCGGCTCCTGGAACACCATCGCCATTCCGTTGCCGCGCAACCGGGACAGCTCCTTTTCGGACGCACCGAGCAGCTCCCGATCGTCCAGCCGCACCGAGCCGGTGGCCGACAGTCCTTCCGGCAGCAGGCCCAGCACGGACAGCGCGGTGAGCGATTTCCCGGACCCGGATTCGCCGATCAGCCCGACCCGCTCGCCCGCGCCCAGCTCGAACGAAACCCCCCGCACCAGGTCCGCGACCTGCAAGTTTTCCACCGTCAGCGTCATCCCCGCGCCGCCAATCGGGGGTCGAGACGGTCGCGCAGACCGTCGCCGAGAAGGTTGAATCCGAGCACCGCCACCGCGATCGCGACGCCGGGCACGAGCGCCAGCCGCGGATGCGCGGTGAGCAGCTCCTGCGATTCCTGCAGCATCCGGCCCCATGACGGTGTCGGCGGCCGCGTGCCGAAGCCGAGGAACGACAACGCCGCTTCGGCCAGCACCGCGATCGCGAACGACACCGAGGCCTGCACGATCAGCAGCCCGCCGATGTTCGGCAGCACGTGCGACCAGGCGATCCGCGTCCGTGACCGGCCGCCTGCCCGCGCGGCCAGCACGTATTCGCTGGCCATGACCTGCAACGAGCCCGACCGGGCGATCCGGGCGAACGACGGGATGGTCGCGATGCCGATGGCCACCATCGCGGTGAGCGTGTCCGCGCCGAACACCGCGCCGAACATGATCGCCAGCAGCAGCGCGGGAAACGCGAGCACCAGGTCGTTCACCCGCATCACGAACTCGCCGAGCCAGCGCGGGGACATCGCCGCCAGCACGCCCAGCGGCGTGCCGATCACCGCCGCGATGCCGACCGCGACCACGCCGACGTACAGCGTCGTTCGCGCGCCGACGAGGATCTGGCTGAAGACGTCGCGACCGAATTTGTCCGTGCCGAACAGGTGCCCGGCCGAAAAGCCCAGCAGCCGGTCCGCCGCGTTGACCTGCACCGGGTTGTACGGCGTCCAGACGAACGACACCAGCGCGGCCACCACGACGAGCGCGACCAGTATCCCGCCGAGCAGGAGATTTCCGTTGCGGCGCATCAGGACCCCCGCAGTCTCGGGTCGAGCACCGAATACAGCACGTCGACCACGAAGTTCACCAACAGCACCCCGGCCACCAGCACCAGCACGATCCCTTGCACAGTCAGCAAATCGCGCTGCGCGACCGCGTCCAGCAGCATGCTGCCGAGCCCGGGCAGCACGAACACTCGCTCCACGACGACCGCGCCGATCAGCAGCGTCGTCAACTGCAGGCCGAGCACGGTGACCACCGGGACGGACGCGTTGCGCAACCCGTGCCGGAACAGTGCCTGACCAGGCAAGAGTCCCTTGGAGCGGGCAGTGCGGAGGTAGTCTTGGCCGAGCGTGTCGAGCACCGCCGAGCGGACGTAGCGCGTGAGCACCGCGCCCTGTACGAGGCCGAGCGACAACGCCGGAAGGATCAGCCCGCGCAGGAACTCACCCGCGTCCTGGTCTGGCGGCGTCCATCCCCCGCTCGGCAGCCAGCGCAGCTGAACGGCGAAAATCTGCACCAGGATGATGCCCGCGAGGAACGCCGGAATCGCCACGCCGACCTGCGACAGCCCGGAAACCGCGACGCCGCTGGCCTTCCGGTGCCGCACCGCGGCGAACGCGCCAGCGGGCAAGGCGATCACCAGCGCGACGATCATCCCCGCGCCGACCAGCCACAACGTGACGCCGAGCCGGTCCACCAGCTGCGGGCTGATCGCCTCGCGCGTGACGTACGACCGGCCGAAGTCGCCGCGGGCGACCCCGCCCATCCAGCTCAGGTACTGCTCGACCAGCGGCCGGTCGATGCCGAACTCGGCGCGGGTCTTCGCGAGCAGCTCCGGCGTCGCGTTCACGCCGAGCGCGACCTGCGCGGGATCGCCCGGCAGCACCGCCATGAACAGGAACACCACAATGGACGCCACGAACAGGCTCACCGCGAACACGGCCACCCGCCGCAGCACACGCGCGGTCATGCCGGCCTCACCCCGGTCAGGTCGAAGGACTCGCTTACTTGGTTGCGCGCGAGCCCGGTCACCTTCTTCTTGGCGACCACGACGTTCGGGAACAGGAACAGCCAGTCCGCGGCCGCATCGGTGTTCAGCTGCCGCGCGACCGCCTTCATGTCGCGCACCTGCTCCTGCGAGGTGCCGCTGTCCGCCGCGGCGAGCAGCTGCTGCACCCGTTTGCTGTCGTAACCCCAGTAGTACTTGGGTTTTCCGAACGTCGAGATGTCGCGGGCTTCGACGTGCTGGATAATCGACAGGTCGTAGTCGTGATCGGTGAAGACCTGCTTGAGCCACACTGCCGGGAAGTCGAGCGGCTCGATCGTCGTGGTGACCCCGACGTCCGCCAGCTGCGACTGCACCACCTGCGCCGCCGACACCGCGTACGGCAGGTTCGGAATCCGCAGCCGCAGCTTGAGATCATGCACGCCCGCCTCGGCGAGCAGTTGCTTCGCCTTCGCCGGGTCGTAGGAATAGACCTTCGACAGGTCCTCGTACCACGGGTCAGTGGGCGGGACCATACTGCCGATGAGCGTGCCGCGTCCGTTGAAGACCAGGTCCAGCACGGCTTTTCGATCGATGGCGTAGGTGAGCGCGCGGCGGACGCGCACGTCGTTCAACGGTGCGCGGCGGCCGTTGAACGCCAGCGTGACCTCGCTGTTCGTGGTGCCCTGCAGCACGGTGAACCGGTCGTCGCCCTGGAACTGCGGGATCGAATCGGCCGACGTGAGGTTGGAGATCACGTCGATTCCGTTGGACAGCAAGGCGTTGTTGAGCGCGGTCGGATCGGCGAAGTACTTGAGCACGACCGTGCGATACGCCGGTTTCCGTCCCCAGTACCGCGGATTCTCCCGTAAGACAATGGAATCGCCGCGGCGGCGCGAGGCCACCTCGTACGGTCCGGTGCCGACCGGATGGTTCGCCAGATCCGCGACGCCGGTCGGGCTGAACATCGCGCCGAGCCTGCTGGTGAGGCTGAACAGCCAGCCGTTGCTGGGTTTCGACAGCACGACGCGAGCGTGATCCGGCGCGACGACCTCGACGTGGTCCACGACGTCCATCGCCGACTTGAGCGAGATCGTCCAGTCGGTTTTCACTCGCATCAGCGAGAACTGGACGTCGGAGGCGGTGAACGGCGCTCCATTGCTGAACTTGACGGCCTGCCGCAACTGGAAGTCATAGGTCTTGCGGTCCGGGCTGATCGTCCAGGACTTCGCGAGCAGCGGCACGATCCGGCCCTGCTGATCGAGCTTCACCAGGCCCTCGTAGACGTTGTAGAGCAGCGCCTGCGGGATGGCCGCGCCGTCGGAACGAGTGAAGTCGAAGTTGGCCGGCTCCGCCGTGTATCCCACGGAAAGCGTGTCCGGACCTGGGGAAACGCTCGCGCTGGAGCCTGCCGAGCAGCCGGCCGTCACGAGCAGCAGCGCCAGCGCCGCGGCCAGGCTCCGGGCTTTCATTCCGCCTCCTGCTCAGTACACTGGTCTGACCAGTAAACCCTAGGCAGACTCGCATCCGGCAGACACCGAGGTCAAGATGAAGTTCGAACCGGTGGCTCCGGTCCGCGCCTACGAGCGGATCGTCGAGCAGATCGAGGAGGCTGTGGTCAGCGGCCGCCTCAAACCCGGCGAACGGCTGCCCGGCGAACGGGAGCTGATGACGCAGTTCGGCGTCGGCCGCTCGACGGTGCGCGAGGCGCTGCGGGTGCTCCAGGCCGCCGAGCTGATCCGGTCGCGGCCGGGCGACCCGCGCGGACCCGAGGTGCTGGCCGCTTCCCCGGGCGCGCTGCACCGGTCGATGCACCGGCTGGCCCGGGCGGACCACGTCGGGCTGGCGGACCTGCTGCAATTCCGGATGGTGCTCGACGGTTCGTCGCACCTGCTGGCCGCGGAACTGCGCACCGCCGAGGATGTGACCGCGCTCGACGTCGCGTTGGAAGGAATGGCAGCGGCGGACGGATACGCCGAATTCAGCCGCGCGGACGTCGCATTCCATGACGTCATTGCCCGAGTGTCCCGAAATCCGCTCCTGGTGGTGAGCGGCGAAGTGGTCCGCGGCGTGGTGCTGGAATTGATCGAGGACAAACTCAGCCATGCCAATGACCGCGCCGCGCTGATGCATTCCTGGCTGCGGCACCACGAAGAGGTGCTGAACGCGATCCGCGCCGCCGACGGGGAGTCGGCGGCGCGGCTGGCGCGTCAAGCGCTGTATGACAACTATGCGGAGTACGTGCCGAAGGAACAGCGAACGCTGCTCACCCCGTTGCTGACCTGAGTCAGGAGACCAGGTTCGCGTACACCACGATGTTGTCCTGGTAACTGTGCTCGGCGTGGTCGAACACGCCGCCGCAGGTGATGAGGCGCAGCTGCGGCTTGTCCGTGTTGCCGAAGACGGCCTGCGTCGGGAACGTGTCCTTGGGGACCTGGTCCTTGTGGTCCACGACGAACTTCAGCTTCTTGCCGTCGCTGCGTTCGATGTCGACCTCGTCGCCCGGGTTCACGTCCTTGAGCTTGAAGAAGATGCCCGGCTTGTGGTTGCCGTCGACGTGCCCGAGCACGATCGCCGGGCCCACGTCGCCCGGCACCGGCGAAAGCCGGTACCACGCGGCCTGCATCGGGTTCTTCACCGACGGCACCGAAATCTGCCCGTCCTTGTTCGGCAGGACGGTGATCAGCGACGATTTCGCGCCGATCTTCGGGATCTCGACCGACGTCGGCCGCAGCCCGGTGAACGGCTTGGTCACCGGGACCGCCGCACTGGCCGGAGCCTGCGCGGCGGGCGCCGCCGGGGCGTCCGAACCGCACGCGCTCAGCGAGAGGGAGAGGAGCAGAGCGCCCACGAGAGCGACGCCCTGCCCGTACTTCCTGGTCATCAGGCGGCCATGCCCCCGAAGCCGGTCTCGATGCCGTGCTTCGGCGCGTACTTCACCTGCGAGCCGCCGTGGCCGCCGGTGGTGCCGGCCGAACCAGCGCCCGCGCCGCCCGCCGGGGGAAGCTTGCCGCCGTCGGTCGGCTTGCCGCCGCAGGTCCAGACCGCGCGCACACTGCCGCTCTCGAAGGAGACGCCGTCGTGGCGCTTGACCAGCCACGCCCAGTAGCGACCATCGGTCTCGTCCTGGTGCGGGCCCTCGACGAGGTCGAAGTCGTTGGAGTGCAGGCCGGTCGGCTCGCCCGCCGCGCACGCGATCACGACGACGCCGAGGTTCTCGTCGAGGTCGACGCCGTAGCCGGTGTCGTCGACGTACGGCGGCTCCTCCGGAGTGGAGGTCTCCGAGGTCGAGGAGGTCGGCGTGGTCGGCTTGTCGGTCTCGGTGGGCTTGCCGGTCTCCGTCGGCTTACCGGTTTCGGTCGGCTTGCCGGTCTCCGTCGGCTTGCCGGTCTCCGTCGGCGCACCGGTCTCGGTCGGCTGACTGGTCTCGGTCGGCTGGCCGGTCTCGCTGGCCGGGGCCTCCGAGGCGGGAGCCGTCTCGCCCGTGGTGGCCGGAGCCGAGGCGGAGGTTTCCGGCGAGGTCTCCTCCGCGTTCGCGGCGGGCACGACGGCAAGACTGATCAGGGCGCCCGCGAGCACAGCGCCCGCGAGTCTGCCCAGAGTCTTCTTCAAGATGATTACCCCTCTGAGGAAAAGCGCGATGACCCCCACCGCGCCCGCTGATCCTGCCCAAGATTCAGCCCATAGGGGTAACCCTTTAGCTGGTGATTAACGACACCAGAGAAAGCGGTAACGAATGCCTTCCCGACGGCGATGATTTCTCCCGATTGCCGGTAATCCGACCCGTCGTGCCCATACCGTAACAGTTTCCGGGCGACCCGCACAGCCCCCGTTAAAGAATGGCGGAAATCAGCCGAGCGCGGTCAGCAAATCCCGCCACAGGTCTTCCGGGTCTTCCAAACCGATGGAAAACCGGATGAGCCCCGGCGGCACGCGCTCCTCGCCGGGCAGCCACGCACGTCGTTCCACCAGGCTTTCCACCCCGCCGAGGCTCGTCGCGGGCCGGATCAACCGGACGTTCGCGCACACCTTGTCCGCAGCGTCGGCACCGGCGACCTCGAACGCCGCCATCATCCCGAAACCGGGATAGCGGACCTTTGTTACCGCCGGGTGTTCCGCCAACCGGGACACCAGCAGTTCCGCGGTACGAGTTTGCTCGGCGAGCCGCACCGGAAGCGTCCGCAAACCACGCAACGCGAGCCACGCTTCGAGCGCACCCGGCGTCGCGCCGACCCGAGTCCGCGCCGCGCGAAGTTCGTCCACAATGTCCTGATCGACTGCGACCGCGACGCCGAGCAGAAGGTCGCTGTGTCCGCCAATGAGCTTCGTCGCGCTGTGCACGACAATGTCCGCGCCGAGCGACAGCGGTTGCTGATGCAGCGAAGTCGCGAAGGTGTTGTCGACGACGACGCGTCCCTTCGTACCGCGCGCGATTGTCTCGATCTCCATCACGTCGAGCGTCGGGTTAGTCGGCGATTCGAGCCACAACAGATCGGCGTCGCAATCGAGCCAAGCCTGCGTGTCCGTCGGCTCCAATTCGGTGACCGTGAGGCGGCCGAGTTGCTGCGCGTGCTTCAACGCTCCGCGCGTGACTGCGTAACTGAACGAGGGAACCGCAACCGTCGACCCGACCGGCAACGAATCCAGCACCGCGGACAACGTCGCGACGCCAGACGCGAAGGAGACCGCAGTGCCGCCCTCAAGCGACCCGACGACTTCCTCGAAAGCAGCCCAGGTAGCCGTGCCGTCTGAGCGGGAATACACCGCGTCGCCGCCGGCCTCGAAAGTGCTCGTGGCCACGATCGGCGTGTTCAGCGGCTCGCCAGGGCCGTGCGGCCGGCCCGCCGCGATCGCGCGGGTCCGCGGAGTCCAGTCGTCCATGCGGACACGGTAACTTCGCGGCTGTCGGAACGGCAGGCGACGAATATCACCAGGTGGTCAGCCGTTCCACAAAGTGGACGACACCGGCGCGAAAAGAACCGCCCCGGCCGATCCTGCTGGCCGGGGCGGTCCGTGGCAACCGAACTCAGTGCGCGTAAACCTCGAACTCGTACAGCGAATACCCGTACTTGGTCCCGCGCGTAACGCCCTGCATCCGAACGAACCGCGCGTCCGAAGGCGCGAACGAGACGTTGTCCGACCCGCCGTCCCCGTCCGTCACCACAGCCGCGTCGTGCCAGTCGGTGCCGTCCGTGGACAGCTGGATCTTGTATCCCTTCCCGTACGCCTTCTCCCACGACAGCACCGCTCGCGAAACCTGCTGCACCGAGCCGAGATCCACGGTGATCGACTGGTTGTCGCTCCAGTCGCTCGCCCAGCGGGTGCCCGGGTTGCCGTCGACCGCGTTCGAAGCCGGGGAGTTGTAGAAGCCGGTTTCCGCGCTGGAAGCGTTCACCGGTTTGCCCGCCGCGAGGTTCGAGACGTTGTCGCCGCGGTGGGCGGGGTACTCCACGACCTGCTGGAACGTCGGCCGGTTCTGGGTGCTGATCTTGCCGTGCGCGATCCCGCCCAGCGGACGCTGGATCACCGTGTCGGCGCACCACTGGTCACCCGCCGAGCAGTCGCCGTCGCCGGGATACACGGTGTTCGCGGGCTGCCCGGCGGCCGTGGTCAGCGAGTCGACCAGGGTCTGCCGGCACGCGGTTAGGTCGCCGCCGCCGCAGAACTTCGCGCCAAGCGGGCCTGCGACCGGCTGTCCGAGAGCAGTGCGGATGTCCTTGCTGACGTAACCCCACCAGCCGTGCTGATAGGCCGAACCCTGGTGCGGCTGCCCGACGTGCTTGCCCGGCGTCTCGTTCTGGAAGCCGGACGGGCTTTCGTTGATCTGCAGCACGTTCGTCATCGCGCCGAACGCGTCGTCGCCCATCGCCGGTTTGAACTCGCCGGTGACCAGCAGCGGCCACCACGCGTCCATGATCCGGATCGCGTCGGCGTCGTTGTAGGTCTTGCTTCCCTGGCCGGACTCGACGCGCTGGTGTCCGTGCTCCATCCACGTCTTCAGCTTCGCTTCGGCGTCCGCCGCGGCACCGGTGAGCGGGGCCTTGTCCAGCACCTGCAACAGCAGCGGCAGCACCTTCTCCGCGCGCAGGTCAGCCAGCGCCGCGTCCTCCATCGCCTGGGTCAGGTTCACCCGGGTCACCTTGGTGCCGCTGGAAAGCAGCGCCTTGACCCGTGCATCGAGCAGATCGCCGCGGTGCACGGCGGACTTGTCCGCGCCGCCGGACGCGTAGCCGTCTGCCTGCGCGTTGTTCCAGCTGATGTAGTAGTCCTGGTTCACCGATTGCGGATGCTGCGACGCGGGCGTGTAGTCGGCCTTGTTGCCCGCCGGGTTCCAGCCCTTCCAGTCGAACCCGCGATCGCCCCACGCGGGCATCATCGGGTCCACAGTGGAATTGCGCACCGGATTCGCACCCGAGCTGAAGTACGCGATGTCCTTCGAATCCGCGTAGAACCAGTTGAAGGTGAAGTTGACGTCGTTCGCGGCGCGCTGGAAGTCCGCGGCCGATTTGACGAAGCCCGGGTCGTTGAACTCCTGGAACCCGATCAGCGAATCCACCTCGTGGAAGTACGAGGACCGCAGCGACGAGTACGCCACCGGCTTCCCGTCCACCGTCGCCCGCGAGGTCACCGGGCCGTACTTCGTGCGGTAGCTGCGCAGCGTGTAGGACCCGGCGGCGGTGCCGTCCGCGACCGTCGGCGACCAGGCGTTCTTGCGCTCCACGGTGTCCATCGGGAGGCATTTGCCCTGGTAGAGGTAGTAGTTCGAGTCCTTGGTGGCCGGTTTGCCGCTCGGGTCGCACAGCGGCAGCGCGTAGGTGTCGATCATGTCCTGCGCCGCGGTCGTCGCGCTCCACGAGTAGTCCTGGCCGCGCCCGAGCAGCACGTACATGCTGAGCCCGGCGAACGACGCGCCGCGCGCGCTGATGCCCGGACCCTGGATTTCCTGCAACAGCAACAGCTGCGGAGCGAAATACCCGGTCTGCGGGCCGAACACGGCGACCGGATGCCCGCTGGCGGTCTTCGCGCCGGACACCAGCAGCGCGTTGGACATGCCGTGCTTTTCCTTGAGCAGGTTGCCCGGCAGCACGCCGTTGTCGAACATGCCGCGCGCGGACTCCTGGTCCTTCGGAGCCGGAACCTTGACCTTCGCTTGCGCGGCGGCGGCCGAGCCGGTCTGGTCGAACACGAGCTGCTGGTTGGTCACCGAGCCCTTGTCCGGCAACGCCGCGCCCTGCGGGTTCGCCGGAGTGGTGCCGTACGGGAAATTCTGCCCGTCGTGCAGGGTCTTCACGGCCTCGGGATCGTCCGCGGCACGCAGGCTCTGCCACACCTTTTCGCCCTGCTCGACGCCGTACTTCTCTTGCAACGCCAGCTTCGCGACCGCGTTCTGCACCTCGCCGCCACCGCCGGCGCCGAACTGCGCGCCCACCACTGAGGCGAGCACGACGAGGTCCGTGAGCTTGAACGGTTCGATGGTGCCCGCATTGGTGATCGCGTCGACATGCCCGGTCAGCACGTACTCGCCGGGGAAGTACCGGCCGTTGTGCGAATCGGTGATGTATTTGTTGATGCCTTCGATGTAGTCCTGCGCGTCTTCGAGGCCCTGCTTGCCGCGCGGGCCGCTCGCCGCCACCGCGTCGATCTGCTGCCGCAGTTCGTCCTCGGTATAAGGCGCGGAGGCGAAGAAAGACTGTTCCAGCTCGCGGTTCGCTTCCGCCCCGCCGGCGTACGACGTCAGCTGGCCGCGGCCGACCCGGCGCATGATGTCCATGAGCCACAAGCGATCCTGCGCCGCGGCGTATCCCGCGCCGTATTCGGTGCCGGACCGCGTCGTGCCCTGGATGTGCGGGACGCCGGTCGCCTTGTCACGCGTGATCGTCACGTCGTCGCGCGGTTTCAGCGTGCTCGCGACCTGGTCGGCGGGCACGCCGAAGGACGAGTCGTTGAAGAATTTGCCGATGGCGCCGGTCGTCAGCGTCTTGTAGCCGCCCGCGAGATCGGCGTATTTGCCGAGCTGGTCGTCGGCGTGCCCGGGCTGGGTGCCGAACGCCTTGTTGGCGAGGATTTCGGCGAGCGTCGCGCTGCCGTTCTCGCCTGGCGGGAGGATGTCGTTGCACTGGCCAGCGCAGTAGTCGTTGCCGGGCAACGCGGCGGAAGCCGGTGCCGCGGTCCCGATCTGCACTAGCCCGGCCGTGAGCACGGCTACCGCGCCCGCGGCCAGGATGGGAATGCGTCGTCGCATGCCACAGCTCCGTCCACGAAGGATGCCCCAGGGTGACCCAGCGCACGCTACCGACGGGTAGTGCACATGTGAAGAGTTTTCGCGTTTATCCCCTCGTTGGGAGTAGTCCGACTGGCGGTACTCCATCCGGCGCAGCATGTGCCCGATAGGTACGGTGAGCCCCATGAGCGTGGAAAAGCCCCAAGTCGAGCGCCCGGACGGACCGCCGCCCGCCGAGCTGCAGATCGACGACATCACTGTCGGCGACGGCCCCGAAGCCAAGTCGGGCAATGCGGTCAGCGTGCACTACGTCGGGGTCTCGCACTCCACCGGCGCGCAATTCGACGCCTCCTACGACCGCGGCGCACCGCTCGATTTCCAGCTCGGCGCCGGCCAGGTCATCCCGGGCTGGGACCAGGGAGTGACCGGCATGAAGGTCGGCGGCCGCCGCCAGCTGGTCATCCCGCCGCACCTGGCTTACGGCGAGCGCGGCGCGGGCGACGTGATCGCCCCGAACGAAACGCTGATTTTCGTGGTCGATCTCGTCGGCGTGAGCTGACCGGAAAGAAACGGGGGCAGCCGGGAAAGCCCGAACGGGCAGCCCCGGCTGATCCCCCTTTCGGGGGAACCGGAAGGCGCCTAACGTTCGCATTGAGTAGTCGTCTTCCGGAGGATATTCTATGCGTTTGCGTGCTGCCCTTTCCGCTGCCTTCCTCGCCGCCGGCGCCGCGCTAGCCGTCGCGGCTCCCGCGTCCGCGGTCGCGAACGGCAACGATGTGGCGCCCGGCGAGTATCCATTCGCGGCCAAGCTGTCCATGCCCGTCATCCCGAAGGCGGACGGCACCACCTATTCGAGCGCATGCTCGGGTTCCCTGATCGCGCCGCAGTGGATCATCACCGCCGGGCACTGTTTCCACGACGTCAATCGCAAGCCGGTTTCCGGCCCGGTGCCCTACGAGACTTCGGTGCTGCTCGGCGCGACCACCGACGAGCCGGGCAAGGGCGAGCGTCGGCAGGTCACCGAGGTACAGCAGGCGGGCATCAACGACGTCGCGCTCGCCAAGCTCGACCAGCCGGTCACCGACATCAAACCGCTGACTGTTTCGCCCGCCGCGCCGGCCAACGGCCAGAAGGTGCTGCTCGCCGGCTGGGGCAGCCTGACCGAGGTTTCGCCGAAGCCGTCGGACAAGCTGCAGCAGGGCGAGATGCAGGTGGTCAGCTCCGACGCCACCACCGCGAGCATCATCGGCGTCTCGCCGAAGAAGGACACCAGTGCCTGCAGCTACGACTCGGGCGCGCCGTACTTCGTCGACGACGGCGACAACACCGGCCGCCTCATCTCGGTCGAGTCGACCGGCCCGGACTGCCCCCACTCCACGCCGGAGACGACCGCGCGCGTCGACATCCTCAAGGAGTGGATCGCCTCGCACACCCAGTGAGGGCAAGTCGCGAGATCGGTCGGTTTTCGTCGCCCATCAAGGGAATTCCGCATCGCGGACGGTGTCGTTAGCGTGGAAGGCCGAGTTCATCGGCGTCCGCTGGTGACCCGGACGAAGGGACAGAATGCGCGTCCGCGCCGCGATCTCCGCAGCAGTTCTCCTGCCCATCCTCACCGCGAGCCCGGCCTTGGCCGTCGCCAACGGTTCTGACGTCCCAGCAGGCCAATTCGGCTTCGCCGCGAAGCTGAGCATGACCGGAATCCCGCTGCCGAACGGAAGCACGTACTCAAGCTTCTGTTCGGCAGCGCTCGTCGCACCGCAGTGGATCGTCACCACCGGCCACTGCTTCCACGACGCGAACAAGAACCGGGTGTCCGGCCCGGTGCCATACCCGACGACGGTGTCTCTCGGCCTCGTCGACGAGACCAAGGAAAAAGGCGTCCAGCGCAAGGTCACCCAGGTGCTGCAAGCCGGCCCGAACGACGTCGCGCTGGCCCAGCTCGACAGTCCGGTCTCCGAGGTCAAGCCGCTCACGGTGAACCACCTGGTGCCAGGCGTCGGACAGCAGGTGACGCTGGCAGGCTGGGGCAGCCGGACGGCGCAGAATCCGGTGCCGTCCAAACAGTTGCAGCAGGGCACGATGAAGATCTCGTCAGTCGGCGGCACGACGGTCGGCATTCACGGCGTCGCCCCGCAAGCGTCCACCAGCGCGTGCACCTACGACACGGGCGCGCCGTACTTCACCGACGGCAAACTGATCTCGATCGAGAACAACGGCCCGGACTGCCCGCACACCGGCGCGGAAACGACGTCCCGCATCGATGTGCTCGCCGAGTGGATCGACGAGCACGCGAAGTGAGTACGGTGGAGGGGCCGTCGACCTGAGGAGAGTCGCATGCCCGAGCCGATCCTGACCGCTGTCGCCACCGCGCTGGCCACGAAGGCCGCGACCGGGCTGTATGACCTGGTCAAGCGCAAGTTCTCCGGCAACAACAAGGCAACCGCGGAACTGGAGGCGGCCACCCCCGACAACCCGGCCACCGTCACCGCACTGGCCGAACGCCTCGACGAGGCCAGCCGCCAGGACCCGGAATTCGGCGCGGCGCTGCGCACCGAGTTCGAGGTGCACCAGGAAGCACGCAGCGGCGGGGTGACGAACCACGTGGGCACCGTGGCCGAAGGGGCCAAGGTCGTTCAGCTGCGTGACGTACAAGGCAATATCAGCCTCTGAGCCTTTTCCGGCGACCGGCACGGAGCGCGATCGGTAGGATCGCTCTCCGTGCCGTCGTCGTCCTACCCCGTGCCGCGCCGATGGCGCACTGTGCCCACGGAACGGACGCTGCTGGCGGTAGTGCACAACGTCACCGCGGCGACCCGGCTCTTGGACGTGCTGCCGTTGTTCGCCGGGGACCCCCGGGTGCAGGTGGTGTTCACCTGCCCGGATTCGAGCGCGTTCACCCGGGGGACCGAGGAGTACCTCGCCGCGCGCGGGATCCCGCTGGAACCGTGGGACGACGTCGTGACGGAGGACTTCGACTGGGCACTGGCGGCCAGTTACGGCGGGGATCTGCATAAATTGCGCGCTCCGTTGACGGTTTTGCCGCACGGAATGGGGTACAATAAGTTCTTGGAAACCGGAAACCGGAAACCGGAAACCGGAAACCGGAAACCGGAAACCGGAAACCGGAAACCGGTTTTCGGGTTGTCCGAACAATGGCTGATGCGCGACGGCGAGGTGATCGCCGAACATCACGTTCTGTCCCACCCCGAACAGCTCACCCGGCTGCGCCAGTACTGTCCGGAAGCCGCTGACCACGCCGTCATCGCCGGAGACTCCTGTCTGGACCGCCTGCGCGACGCGCGTGAACTACGCGAGTCCTACCGCCAAGCTCTCGGCGTAACCGGCGAGCAGACCCTGGTGCTGATCTCGTCCACGTGGGGCCAGCTCTCGTCGTACGGATCCGGCCCAGACCTCCCCGAACGGATCGCCCGGCACTTGCCGCTGGACGAATTCGCCATCGTCCTGGCCCTGCACCCGAACATCGGCCAGGGCCATTACCCGTGGCAGCTGACAATGTGGCTGCGAAAATGCGAACGCGCGGGCGTAATCATCCTCCCGGAAGAAGATCTGTGGCAATCGGCCGCAGTAGCCGCTGACGTCACCATCGGCGACCACGGCTCCGTCACCTACTACTCCGCCTGCCTGGGCACTCCAGTTCTGCTGGCTGCCGCACCACACGACGCCGTCGATCCGGACTCCCCAGTAGCCGCCCTGCTGCGCACCGCCCCCACGCTCACCGGCGAAAACCTGGCCGACCAGCTGCGCACCGCGACCCAGCCAGCAGCCCTGATCGCCGCGACCGAACTGGCCACCAGCGTCCCCGGCCAATCCGCGGCGTTGCTGACCGACCTCGGCTACCGCACGCTCCGACTGCCGCCACCGGCCGAACCAGCCGGATTCACCGCGTTCCCGCTGCCGCGCGTCCAGCGCCCAGAACCCGGCGCACAGTGGGTCCAGGTCCAAGGCGACGAAGTCACCAGATTCGCCGCCGCCTCCCCCGACGCACACCTAGTCGTCCACGTCGACGGCCCCGACCCACGCCTGCTGCGCCGAGCCGACATCGTGCTCGGCGACCGTTTCCCCGACCCAGCCCGCTGGATCGCCATCACGCTCGCCGAATTCCCCGGCTGCGAATGGGCCGCCTGCCCAGCCGGACCAGGCTGGCTGGCTGGCAGCCGAGACGGCCTGGTCGTCTCCTTCACCGCCACCGGCCTGCCGCAAGCCGTGCCGTCGCTGTTCTGCACGCGCGCTCGGCTAGGCCTCGATTTCCCCGAACAGCTGCCCTTCACCGCAGGCGGCCGCAAATACGAGGCCGAGCTCACTGTCCACTATGGATAGTCAGAACTGTTCGAGCCAGATCAGCAGATCGGTCGCCTCGGCGGTGAACCCGCGCAGCTGCGCAATGCTCAGCGCGTCCTCCGCGTGTGCTTTCGCTTGCTCGCGGAAACCACGGGCAAGCGCTGCCTCCGCCCTGGAACGTAGCGCCGCGATCCGCTCTCGGTGCATACCGAGCTGTTCGGCCGCCGAGTCGAGTTCCGCCAGCTCGGCCGCACCGTCCTCGAACGAACCGGCTTCGATCAGCTTCCGGCCCCGCCACAGGCGGATCTTGACCAGGTTGTCGGGCTCCTTCCCCAACTCCCGCTCCGCGCGAGCCAGCAGCACAGCTGCTTCCTCCGGAGCCGCGACCTTGGCCAGGTGCATCCGCGCGAGCGCGAGCCGACGCTCGTCTTGAATTTCCTCCGCGAGTTCAAGGCTGCGCCGAAGGTGCACCTCCGCCTGCTCCAACAACCGCGCGGCTTCCTCGAATCGCCCCTGCTGCCGGGCGAGCAGACCGGGCTCGAAGCAAGCCAGGCCGAGCGATTCCACCGCTGAAGCGTGTTCTCCAGGAGTCGCCGCCAACTCCGCCACCTTGGCGAACTCCTCTTGCGCCGCGGACCATTCCCGGCGCTGCATCCGAGCGAACCCCAGTTGAGTTCGCGCAAGCCCTTCCGCAAGCGGCATCGAAGCCGCCTGCGCGGCTTGTGCGGCGGCCTGGCTCACCGCGGCCAATTCGATCGGGTAACTGCCGTCCTTATAGACCGGCCACAACGCCATCGCCAGCCGGATGACGTCCTCGTGCGCGCCCTCCAGCAGCGCCGCCTCGGTCGCGGCCGCGAGGTTCGCTTGCTCGTCGAGCAACCAGGCACGAGCGTCGGCCCGGTCGAAGGAACCCGCGGTAAAGCCAGGCCACACCTTTGCCGCCCAGTTACGCGGCAACGCATTCTCCGCGACAGCCAGGCTGTGTCTGGCGTAGTACCCGATCACTGCGGCGGACAGTTCGCCAGCCAGCGTCGCAGCGTGCAATCGGGCCAGTGCGGAGATCCGGTAGCGACCGCCGACGTCTTCGATCAGCTTGACCTCGACCAGGTCTTGCAACACTTCCTCGGCGTCGAACTCGTCCAGGCTGAGCACCGCGGCAACGGTCTCCGGCCGCACGTCGCCGTCGCCCGGGTGCGCACCGAAGAACCGGTACACCGCACGCGCGTCCTGGGACAACGACTCGTAGGCAGCGTCGAACACCGGGCTGGCCAGCGCACCCTTTTGCCGAATCCGTGCGATCAGCCGCCCCAGCGGCCAGTTCGGGAACCTCCGCAACAGCGAGCCCGCGACGTTCAATTCGGCGGCGGACCCGGCGCAGATCCGGATCAGTTCGTCCCTGCTCTCCGGCTCCGCGGTGAATCGTTCCTCTCCGACCAACGCGCTCAGCACGCCGAGCGCCGCCTCGCGGCTCAACGGTTCGAGATCAACTTCCCGCGCGGAGTACCGGCTCTGCAACGCCGCGAGCCCCGAGCCGACCACGAGCACGTAGGACCCGGCGCGCGTCGGCAGCAGCGGCTTCACCTCGGCCGCGCTCAACGCGTCGTCGACCAGCAGCCCGACCCGGAACTTCGCGGTCTGGGCACGCCACATCGCCGATCGTGCTTCGAGGCTCGCCGGCATCTCGTCCGGCTGATACCCCACCATGGACAGCAGTTCGGCCAGCACATCGGTGCCCGCCCGATGCCCCAGCCGCACCGAGAAGAACCGGTCGAAGCCGTCCAGGTGCTGGTGAAACCAGGTTTCGCACAGGGTGGTGCGCCCACTGCCCGGCGCGCCCCGCACGATCGCGATCGTGACTCGATCGAGCGCCTCGTCATGGATCCGGGTGAGCGCGGCCAGTTGGCTCTCGTTGTTCCGGTAGTGCTCCGGAGGTGCCGCCGCCTGCAACGACGGCACTGCGGGTTCCCGCGGTTCGCTGAAATACACGTTGCCGTAGATGTTCCGCGCCTGGAGGACCGTGTCCGCCTGGCCGTCGAAGTAGTTCCCGTCGCGCACCGTTTCCCCCGCCCAGCTGGTCCAGTCCAAGGCTACCGGAAATGTCACAGTCCGTGTCCAGAACTTCACCCCGGCCTGCCTCGGCGACTCAGCCCGCCGAGAACAGCACCATCGCTCCGTCTTTCCCAGTACAGACAAGCCGGCGACGGACTCCATTGCGGGCAGTTCTTCCCCTGCCCAAGCCACACCTCCACCGCGATCTCGCCGCTGTACCGCGTCAACCGCTCCGCCACCGAAAACGCCTGCCCGCCGCGCGGCCCGCCAGCCATCGCAATCACCTTGCCCCGCCGGTTGCGAACGCCGACGAAATCCCACGCTGCCACCACCGGCAAAACAAGCTGGGCCAGCACCTCAAGCACGACCTCCGCGACGCACCCAGCGACCGGTCCGCCCCGCGAGCCCGATGCCCCCTGGCCAGCCGAACCTTGCCCCGTCCCACCCGGCTGCCCCGCACCGGCTCGCCCCAGCCGGCTTCGAAGTACGACCTGACCCGATTCTCCATCAGCCCCTGGCCGTGTACTTGCTCAACGTGCGGTGATGGGAAGAAGAGCCGAAATACAATAATCAGGTTAATTGGATTGAGGAGCATCGCAACGACCGGAAGCCCGGAGCTGCCAGGTGTTTGGCGGCGGTCAAGGCGAGGCGGTCGGGCCAGCACCGGACGCGCACGTCGTCCGGGTCCCACCACTCCGAGCCCTTGTTCCCGGGCATGCCTCCGTTCGTTGACTCCGTACAGGACCGTCAGCTGGCCAACAAGGGCATCGCCGCGGAGAACGCGGAGGTCGTTCGCCTGAAACGGTGCGCCATCCCGCGTCGCTCTCCCCGCTTGCCAACGTGTTCGGGCGTAATCCATCGCCGGGCCGACATCCCTCCCGACAGCCCGTTGCCTCTCTTTATGCAGCAGATCCGGACAAAAAGCAAAGACCTCCAGGATGACTTGACTATCGGTTGCGATCTGAGTCGTTCGGGTGATCTTGCCGCCCGAACCCGGCTTCGCCACGACCGCCGCAGGTCGTTCACCGCACTGGCCGAACGGACGGGGCTGTCCCGGCAGACCGTGATGGACATCGAGCACGGCAAACCCGTCTGGACCCTGGCGACCGGGCTCTCCTACGACCAGCTGTTCTCCCCGATGTGCAACGGCCACACGCCGCCGCGCACGGAACCAGACGCCCGCTGACTGCAAAACAGCCCTGTGCCGCCAGCCGAAGCCGCCCGAATCGCAGGCACCACTCCGGTCGTGCCCCGATCTCCGCAGTTCACGGGACACAGGGTGGCGGTTTGGCTACCATCGGTTCGGCTCAGTGAAGCTATGGGCGGGGCTAGCCGCAAGGGGAGGATGCAGATGGCTGGACAGGCGACACCACCAGGCGATACCGGTGCGATCGGAATGCTCACCGGAGCGAGCTTTTTCGTCGCCGACGGCCCGTCCGGAGGCGGCGGCGGCGCGTCCGGCGGAGGCGGTGCACCCGGCTTCTATCTGAGCAAGGACGCCATGACCGCCGAACTCACGAACCTCCAGAACCTGCAGACGCGCATCGATTCTCAAATCGAAAAGGCCGTCCCAATGTGGAGCATCGTGCCGCCCGGGAAAGACCCGGCTTCGCTGCGGAACACCGACGCCAGCAACAACTCGGGGAACTACTACCGCGGCCACCTGATGCGGCAAAGCGCCTACCTCGGCTCCGTCATTCAGAAGATGAAAGACGCCCTTGGCATCCACGACGCGCACGACCAGCAAGCAGGCAAGGACATCACCAAACAGGGCGAAGGACACTTCTGATGCGTTCGACCGGTTTCCGGATTTCGTTGCTGGCGTTGGCGCTGACCGCCGGGCTGGTGGCGTGCAGCGGAAGCGGCGGGAAAGCCGACCCTCCGGGGCAGCCGCTGCCCAGTTCCGGATCATCAAGCGGCGATGCTCAGCAGCCTTCCTCAGCAGCCCCGAAGATCGCGAACCCGCTGCCCGCATCGGTCGTCCAGGGCGATCCCTGCAAGGTGCTGACGGATGCGCAAGTGAAAGCCCTGTTCTCTGGTGCGTCGCCTGCGGTGCAACCGTCCGAGGACACGGGCGTCGCCAAGCAATGCCGCTGGTCCAATCCGAGCCGGGGTTCGGGCATCGGCGTGCAGCTCGTGTACGCGTGGAAAGACGGCCTCGGCCACGTCTACGCGAAGAAAAACGAGGGATTCTTCAAAGAGCTGGCTCCCGTCCAGGGCTACCCGGTTGTCGCCTACGGGCCGAGTGACGACCGCTCGACCGGGCGGTGCAGCGTCGCCATCGGCATCGCAGACGACGCCGCATTCGAGATCGACGTCAAGCTGGCCAACGACCAGGTCGGATCGTCGGCCGATCCCTGCCAAGACGCCCAGCACGTCGCCGACCTCGCCGTCACCACGCTGAAGGGCGGTGCGTGACAATGAGCTTCATCGCAGACAGGTTCAACGAGTTCCTGAAGCAGATGCAGGCCGAGGGGAACATCGTCCTTCCGGGCGAGCTGGTGCGTCGAGTGAAAGCCGGGCCTGGGCCAGACAGTCTCGGGCAGGCTCAGCACGCCGCGTTGCAGCAATCGACTGAGCAGCAGGGCATCGAGTCCGACACCCTGACGGCGGTCGGCCGGCTGGAGGCCGCCTGGTCAGGGCAGAGCGGCGACGCGGCACGGGGATCGTTGAAGCCGTTGGCGGACGTGGCGACCTCTGCGTCGCTGGCATTGCACGACAGTCAGAACACCCTCGCCGACCAAGGGCATGCGTTCACCTCGACCCGGGATTCGATGCAGGACGTGTCCGACGATCCGCCGTCCCGGTCCGGGTGGGACGTGGCGACTCCGTGGGACACCGACAACGAAGACAAGATCAACCAGCGGAATGCCGCCGTCCAGCAGAACAACTCCCGGTACCAGGAGTACACCAGCACCAGCGACGGCCACGCGCAAAAGATGCCGGTCGACTACGGGCAAGTCCCCGATTCCTCCGACGGCACCTACGGCCTCGCTCCGCAGCAGGGACCGGTCGAGCACCCGGTGGACCCGCAGAAGGAAAGCTCCACCCCGTACCCGTCCAGCCATTCCTACGGCCAGACCGACCAGCGCGGCTCGGGGACCGCGCCGCAGCCAGGGTCGTATGCGCCGCAGCCTGGGCACGGCGGGGTGCCCGGCGGTCAACAGCAGCCTCAGCCCTACGTGCCTGCGGCCGCGTACGACGACGGCACCCGCACGTCCGGCTACGTCCCTCCCAGCTCGACCGGCGTCGGCAATACGCCCCTTCAGTTCGGCCCTGGCGGCACCGCCTATGTGCCCAGCACCGCGCCGGGCGGTTCCAGCAGCTACAACAGCCCCGGTTACCTCGGCGGCGTGCCCGCGTCCTTCGGGCCCGTCGGTGGAACCGGAGCACCCGGTTCGGGCGGCAGCGGACCAGGTGGCCCTGGCTCATTCGTTCGCGGCGGCTCGGGAGGAGCGCCCGGTCAGGGCGGGTCAAGCGGCGCGGGCCGGTTCGGCGAACCGGAGCCCGGTGCGCGCGGCGGAGCAGCGGGCACCGGTGTTCCCGGAGCCAAGGGCGCCAACGGCATGCCGATGGCCGGAGGCGCGGGCAAGGGCGGCAAAGGCGAAGAGGACAAGGAAAAGAAGGCCGCGTCCTACTTGCAGGAAGCCGACCCGAATTCCTTGTTCGGCTACGACGGCAAGGCCACGCCGCCGGTCATCGGCAAGTAAGCAGCATCAGCTGTATCGAGGGGAAACAACGTGATGCTGCTCGACGGACCAGTGACCCTGCCGCGCCTGGCGGTCGCGAAAGCCTGGGAATGGGAACGAATCGGCCCGGCTCATCCGGTGCTGGGCATTGTCGACGTCTGGGTCGAGGACGGCGCCGCCGCGCGCCTGGACGACCTCACCCGGCAGGTGCTGGCCGAACCCGGGTTCTACAACCTGCGCACCAAGCGGGTCAGCGGAGAGTTCCGCGACCTGATGCTGGCGATCGCGAACGCCGACGCCGAATGCTACGCCTGGTCGGCCGACCGGCACGGCCGCGACCGCGCCCTGCTCGCGGTCCTGACCGGCCGCAGCGCCGTGCTGGCCACCGTCGAGGACGAGCAGCTCACCCTGACAGCGATCGGCGCGAACCAGCTCGTCCGCGCCGTCGTCGACCAACTGCCCGACTTCCCGGCCGCGAACATTCGCGAGTTCACCGTACCTAAAGCCGAGTACGACGGGAACGCTGGCCACAGCAACGAATCGTACGACCTCGACACCAGCAGCGACTACACCGTCACCACCCCGGCAGACCAGCTCCGCGCCGTCATGGGGTCCCGGCGAGAAGCCAGCCACCAGCTCTACGTCGCCGCCCGCACCGGAGACCGCCGGGTATCCAGCATGCCGCTGACCGCCGTGGACAGCTTCGACCACGGCCGCGTACTCACATACCTCCGCGACAGCCCCCACGGCGACGTCGACATCGTCTGCGGCCCCGGAAACCCCGGCTACATCGCCGGAACCCTCGACAACACCCTCCGCTTGATCCGGACCTGATCAAGCGTTGCTTTCCGACGAAGAGGAGGCCTCGCGATGGCTCGCGAGTACGGCTCACATCTGCGCGAAACCGTGACCTACCCCTGCGAAACCTGCGGTACGGGTGCCGCCGACTTTTTACCGGGCAAGCTGGTCACGGCTGACGACGGCACAGAGTTGGAACGCCGCCGATGCGCAGACTGCAATACGGAAATCGGCCGCCCGCCACGAATCTGGGTGTCAGCAGGCAACGGAGACGGCGATACGTACCCTGGCTGACTGCCGGGCTGCCTGCAAACGGCACCGAGCCACGCTGCGGCCGCAGCTCCTCAAGACCCGACGTGGCACCAATCGGCCGAGTCAGCACGCCAAGATTGTTGATGTTTGAGGCCCGTGTTTCGCGCCCAGCGCTTTTTTGGCGCATGAATGTCAGCGCAGTTCTTCGTCGATTGCGTTGATGAGGTCGTTGAGCGTGTCGCACGCGGTCCAGATTCGTTCCAGGCTGTTGCGCATGCCGATGCGGTAATATAAGCCACTCTCCCGGATCTGCCTGCCGCCCGGCCTACCGAACATCACCTCTGCCCGGCTGCGTACCACCTGGGCCGCAACAGTTCTCGGCGCAGGAGCCCCCTCCGAGAATTCACGGCGCTCTACGGATCCGTCAGCACCCAAACGCTCGGCGACCTACTGCCGTTCCTGCGCAACGCTGACCACCACGCGGTAACGCGTCTCGTCGTGGAGGCGGCCGACTAGCCATGGCCGCCGGACCGCTCCCGCTGAACCGTGCCCCTGGCGCCGGCTGTCGCCGAGTCAGAAGTGGCATCGTGCAGTGCGGGCGGTCGAGCAGTCCGGCCTCCTGCCGATCGTCTCGGCCAACGTCGAGTTCAGCAACGGCAGGCCGCGACCATTCTCCGTGCGCACTGCTCATCGGCCTGGCCCTGCACGGCATCGAATGCGCGTTGAGCGGCCGGGACATGGTTTTGACCCAGGCGGTGGACACCCTCGCCGACATTCACCCCGCCAAACAGCGCGACCTGGGATCATCGACGAGACCGGCTACCGCAGGTTCTGGCACCGGTTCACGCTCCTCGCCACGACCATCGAAACCACCGGATTGGCGTTGCCCGGCGAAGACCGGCGCATGGACATCCACGAAGTTGTGTCCATGGTGATCGACCTATACCGCCCGTTCGTCGCTATCGACGGCACCGATTTCGAGACGTGGGCACGACGACGGTCCTGGGGCAAGACACCCGAGCTAGACCCCGACCGAGAACTGCCCGACGACATCGAAACCGTCCCGAACGGTGCCGTCTCCGAGTCCGACGGCAAACCCCTGCACACCAAAGACCCCGACGCTCGCGAAGGCCACCGCAGCGGGAAAAACGGCAGCCCCGGCAACATCTACACCGGCTCCGAAACCCACCTCGCCACCCAAATCCCCGCCGTGGGCGAGGACGCCGACGTCGTACCCCACATCGTCCTCGGCATGCACCTCGTCCCGGCCAGCAGCCACCGAGGAACAGCAGCCGTCAAGCCCGTCGACTCCGTCGTCGCCCGTGGCCGCGAAATCCGGGAGATCGCCGCGGACCGCGGCTACACCCCCTGTAAACCGGAAAGCTTCGTCTGGCCGCTGTGGCAACGCGACCTCGACGCCATCGGCGACCTGCACCCCACCCAACGCGGAACCACCCCTGGACCGCGAAACCCGGCACGCTCTGGCTCGACGACGGCACCTACTCCGAAGCCCTCCCTGCCGGACTCCGCGACCTCCCCGGCTTCAAACGCAAGCAAGACTCCGCGTCAGATACGACAAACGTGTCCTACGTCTTTACGTCGCACAGCGCCCGCGACAAGGACGGCTACCAGCGGCTCAAAGGCCCCGCCGTCGCAGGCAAAGTCCGCTGCCCGAACGTTCCACGGTCCATGCGACTGTCACACGCCCGACCGACCACCGCATGCACACCGGGCAAACCCTGCGGCCTGACCGTCACAGTCGCACCCACCGACCACCCCCGCGAACGCCAACGCACCGTCTGGGCACAGGACTACCACCGCCGCAACGCCATCGAATCCACCAACGCCGAACTCAAAACCCACCGCATGCACCTCGAACTCGGCTTCACCCGAGTCTTCGGCACCGTCAAGAACAATCGCCTGCTGGTCTTCGCGATGCTCGGCTACAACCTCGTCAAGCTCCGCCACTGGCACGCCTTGCGCTACCTGCCCGACCCCTGGGCCCAATTCCTCCACGAACCAGACACCACCCCCGCGCCTCCGAAACCGACACGAGTCCGAGCCCGAC
Source organism: Amycolatopsis sp. M39 (assembly GCF_001651785.1). NCBI lineage: Bacteria > Bacillati > Actinomycetota > Actinomycetes > Pseudonocardiales > Pseudonocardiaceae > Amycolatopsis > Amycolatopsis sp. M39. The sequence goes on along the minus strand of NZ_LWSF01000003.1, from coordinate 155,859 downwards.
GCCGTGCAAACGTCCTCGGCGATCCACTCGGCTGACCTTCTATCCCACTCCCGCGAACCCGAATCACACCGGCCGATCAGGCGGTAACCCCTGCCCGGAATCCGGCCACATCAGCCGCTGGCCCCGGTTCGACGCCTCCCGCAGGACACCCCGCCCAGGAAAATGTGTCCTGGACCACTCCCGTCGACCGGGTGAGCCGCAGCCAGACAGCCCCGCAACGCAAAACTCCCGCCCGGCCAGAGCCGAGCGGGAGTTCTGTAAACCGACCTGCGGACCTTCTGTGAAGATCCCACGGTGGGCGAGGAGGGAGTTGAACCCTCACGTCCTTTCGGACACACGGACCTGAACCGTGCGCGTCTGCCATTCCGCCACTCGCCCGAGTTGCTTCCTTGCGGCAGCCAGCAAAGCTTAGCAGGGCCTTCTGACAGGTTTCACCGGGGGCATGCCCAACCCTTCCTCCCCCGGATAGGATCGATGCGGAAGCACACGTGTGAGGAGGTTGTCCCCGGTGGGTCGCGTTGAGCGCTTTGACAGGCGACTCGAGAACCTGGTGGGGAATACTTTCGCGCGCATGTTCGGCGGCAACGTCGTCACGCAGGAAGTGGCGGTTGCGCTCGAGAGGGAAGGCGAGGAGAACGTTCGTGAGCTGGCAGGCGGTCGGCAGCTCGCCCCGAATCACTACATCGTGTCGTTGGGGGCGGCTGACCACGATCGCATGGCCGGCGATGAGCAGCGGGTCACCGGGGTTCTCGCGAGGGCGGTGGCGGAACACCTCGCCGCGCAGGGCTGGGACACCTATGGTGACGTCGTCGTATCACTCGAGCGCAACGAGGCGCTGCATACTGGACAGTTCAAGACCCGTTCGTCCGTCGATCCCGACGCCCGCGACACTGCGGGGGAAGGGCCGTCGCGGTCGGCACGACCCAGCAACGCAGGAGACCCACCAATGAGCCAGCCCCCCGGCTACGGCCAATACGACCAGGGTGACCCGTACGGCCAGCAGGGCCAGTACGGCTACGGACAGCAGGGTGGCCAGCAGCCCGGGTACGACCAGGGTTATGGCGGTCAGCCGCAGCAGGGCTACGACCAGGGCTACGGCGGCCAGCCCCCCGCGCAGGGCTACGACCAGTACGGCGGCCAGGGTCAGCCCGGGTACGACCAGGGCTACGGCGGGCAGCCGCAGCAGGGTTACGACCAGGGTTACGGGCAGCCGCCCGCGCAGGGCTACGACCAGGGTTACGGCGGCCAGGCTCCGCAGGGCGGGTACGACCAGGGCTACGGGCAGCCGCAGCAGGGCTATGACCAGGGTTACGGGCAGCCGCCCGCGCAGGGCTACGACCAGGGTTACGGGCAGCAGGGCGGGTACGACCAGTACGGCGGCCAGCCGCAGGCGGCCTACGGGCAGGACCCGTACGCGCAGCAGGGCGCTCCGGCCCCGGGCCGCCAGCTTCAGGCGAGCCTCCAGCTGGACGACGGCTCCAACCGCACCTACTCGCTGAAGCAGGGCGGCAACGTCGTCGGCCGCGGGCAGGACGCGGACTTCCGGCTCCCGGACACCGGCGTTTCGCGGCGGCACCTGGAGATCACCTGGGACGGGCAGAGCGCGACGCTCGCCGACATCGGGTCGACCAACGGGACCACGGTCAACGGCACTCCGGTGCAGACGTGGCAGCTGGCGGACGGCGACGTGATCCGGGTGGGTCATTCGTCTCTGGTGTTCCGAACCCAGGGCTGATCGCAGACCGTCCACAGGGTTCCCGCAGAATTGTCATGCGGGGGGAACCGCGGCGCGCGTGGCGCCGCGGCTTGCAGGCACAGGCGGGAGCGGACACAACAAGTGCCAGAGCTGGTCGTTCAACTCACCAGAGTGGGCTTTCTCGTGCTGCTCTGGCTCTTCGTGTTCGCCGCGCTCCGAGTCGTGCGCTCGGACCTCTACGCCGCGTCGGGCCTCCGGGTCCAGGTGCCCTCCTTCCGCCGGAACAAAGAGAAGAAGCCGCGGGGCAGCAAGGCCCCGCAGCAACTCCTCGTCACACACGGGGCCCTCGCCGGCACCCGCATCGCGCTCGACGGGCGGCCGATCCTCATCGGCCGGGCCGACGACTCGACGCTGGTGCTCGACGACGACTACGCATCGACCCGGCACGCCCGGATCGCGCTGCGCGGGGAGGACTGGTACGTGGAAGATCTGGGCTCGACGAACGGGACCTATCTCGACCGGGCTAAGGTCACTGCACCCCTCCGGGTCCCGCTCGGAGTCCCCATCCGGATCGGCAAGACGGTGATCGAGCTTCGCCCATGACTCTCGTCCTCCGCTACGCGGCCCGCAGCGACCGGGGCCTGGTGCGTTCCAACAACCAGGACTCCGTGTACGCCGGCCCGCGTCTCCTCGCGCTCGCCGACGGCATGGGCGGGCACGCCGCAGGTGAGGTGGCCAGCAAGGTCGTCATCGCCTCGCTCGCCCCGCTCGACGACGACGAGCCGGGCGACGACCTGCTCGCCCAGCTTCGCGAAGCCGTCCAGAACGGCAACGCGGCGATCGCCGAGCTGGTGTCCCAGGACCCGGATCTGGACGGGATGGGCACCACGCTCACCGCTGTCTTGTTCGCGGGAAGCAGACTTGGTCTGGTCCACGTGGGCGATTCGCGCGCGTATCTGATGCGCGGCGGGCAGTTCGCCCAAATCACCCGCGACGACAGCTTCGTCAACGAACTGCTCGAACAGGGCCGCATCACGCCGGAAGAAGCCGCGGTGCACCCGCAGCGGTCGCTGCTGCTCAAGGCGCTCACCGGACACGAGGTCGAGCCGAGCCTGACCGTGCGCGAGGCGCGTCCCGGTGACCGGTACCTGATTTGCTCCGACGGTTTGTCCGGAATGGTCAGCGACGAAACGCTCGCCGAGGCCGTGCAGATCCCGGATCCGCAGGATTGCGCCGACCGGATGATCGAGCTGGCGCTCAAGGGCGGCGGCACGGACAACGTGACCGTCATCATCGCCGACGTGGTCGACGTCGATTTCGGCGACGACGCCCCGATCGTGGGCGGAGCCGCGGGCGACGGCAGCGACGAGATGCATCAGGGGGACTCCCCCGCGGCGAGGGCGCGCGCGCTGACTCAGCCGTCGCCGCAGCCGCGACCGGAGCAGCAGGCTCCACCGGAGGACCCGAAAGCGAAACGGCGGAAACGGTTCCGCTGGCTCGTGGGGGCGGTCGTGGTGCTGATCGTGCTGGGCGCCGCCGCGATCGCGACTCGATACTTCGTGCTCAGCCAGTACTACGTCGGAGAAGGCCCCGATCAGGAGGTCGTGATCTACCGCGGCGTCCCGGGCAGCATCCTCGGCATCGACCTGCACTCGCTCGAGCAGGGCTCGTGCCCGCCGGGCCAGCTGTGCACCGACAAGCTCCGCGTCTCCGCGTTGCAGGAGGACGCGCGGATCGCCGTGCAGAACGGCGTGAAGCGCGAAAGCCTCGACGACGCGCGCAAGTACATCGACGATTTCCTGCGCCTCAAGAAGAAGCTGTCGGACTGCAAACCGGCCAATCCTCCGGGCACCCCGCAGTCGGGCGCGCCCTCGTCCAGCGTGGCGCCGCCGGGCGGCACGCCTTCGTCGGCGAACCAGCCTGCGGGGAGGGACTGCTCGACGGCGGGTACGCCGCCGACGGGGGGCGGTAACTGATGGGCCAGCCACTGGCCGACCCGACGTCCGCCCAGTTCGCCACGAATCCGCCGCGAGACCTCCCCAAGCGCAGGGGCACGGAGCTGGCGTTGCTGGCGTTCGCGGCGGGCATCGTCACGCTCGCGCTGGTCATCGTCGAGGCCAACCAGGAGCAGGAGCTGACGCTCTCGATCCTGTGGGTGGGTCTCGCTTACCTCGGCGTACTCGCCACGACGCACCTCGCCGTGCGCCGGTGGGCCCCGTACGCCGACCCGGTACTGCTGCCGTGCGTCGCGCTGCTGAACGGGATCGGGCTGGTGATGATTCACCGGCTCGACCTGGCGAAGGCCGAGTCGCAAGCGCAGCGGGGCTACGACTACACCCCGGAAATCACCAAGCAGCTGCTGTTCACCGCGGTCTCGCTGGTGCTGTTCGTGATCGTGCTGGTGGTGATCAACGACCACCGCACGCTGACCCGCTACAGCTACATCTGCGGCCTGGTCGGGCTCGGCGCGCTCGCGCTGCCCGCGGTGCTGCCCGCCAGCCTGTCCGAGGCGGGCGGCGCGAAGGTGTGGCTGAAGCTGCCGTTCCTCTCGATCCAGCCGGGCGAGTTCGCGAAGCTGCTGCTGATGGTCTTCTTCGCGTCGTTCCTGGTGTCCAAACGCGACTTGTTCATGGTGGCGGGCAAGAAATTCCTCGGCGTGGAACTGCCGCGCGCTCGTGATCTGGGCCCGATCCTGATCGCCGCCGCCGTCGCGATCGGCGTGCTGGTGTTCGAGAAGGACCTCGGCACGTCGCTGCTGTATTTCAGCATCATCCTGGTGATGCTCTACGTCGCGACCGAGCGCGCGATCTGGGTCGTGGTCGGGCTGACCTTCTTCGTCGGCGGCTGCCTCATCGCCTACAACCTCTTCGGCCACGTCCAGCAGCGCGTGGAGAACTGGCTCAACCCCACCGGCCCGCGCTACGACGTGCTGGGCGGCAGCTACCAGCTCGCGCAGGGCCTGTTCGGCCTCGGCACCGGCGGTGTCGGCGGCACCGGGCTCGGCGCGGGCCGTCCGGACATCCCGCCCGCCGCGAGCACCGACTTCATCACCGCCGCGATCGGCGAGGAACTCGGTTTCATCGGGCTGGCCGCGGTGCTGGTGCTGTACATGCTGCTGGCGATGCGCGGCATGCGCAGCGCGCTGGCCGTGCGCGACACGTTCGGCAAACTGCTCGGCGGCGGGCTCGCCTTCACCATCGTGATCCAGATCTTCGTAGTCGTCGGCGGCGTCACCGCGCTCATTCCAGAAACCGGCGTCACCGCGCCGTTCCTGTCCTACGGCGGCTCTTCGCTGCTGGCGAACTACATCCTGGTCGCCCTGATGCTGCGCATTTCGGACGCGGCGCGCAGGCCGGCCTCCCGGCCGAAGCCGCAGCAGCCGCAGGCTCCGATCGCCGAGGCGCACACCGTCATGGTGCGGCGTCCGCCAGCCGAAGGCGACCCGAACGGGAGGACCGCGTGAACGCCCCCCTGCGCAAGGTCGGCATGGCGATGCTCGCGATGATCGTGCTGCTGCTGGCCAACATCACCTACGTCCAGGTCATCAAGGCCGACACCTACCGCACCGATCCGCGCAACCAGCGCGTGCTCTACGACGAGTACTCCCGTCAGCGCGGCCAGATCGTCACCCCGGACGGCACCGTGCTCGCCGGCGTGAAGCCCTCGACCGACAAGTTCAAGTTCTTCCGCACCTACGCCGACGGCCCGATGTACGCCCCGGTGACCGGGTACTACTCGATCAACTACGGCGCGGGCGGGCTGGAGCGCGCCGAGGACGACGTGCTGAATGGGTCGGACCCTCGGCTGTTCGTGCGCAGGCTCTCGGACATGGTCACCGGCCGCGATCCGCGCGGCGGCAACGTGAAGCTCACCATCGACCCGAAGGTGCAGAAGGCCGCCTACGACCTGATGACGCAGCGCGGCTACACCGGCGCGGTGGTCGCGATGGAGCCGAAGACCGGCCGGATCCTGGCGATGGTCTCGACCCCCTCGTACGACCCGAACCAGCTCGCGACGCACGGCACCGACCAGAACAAGGCGTGGGACGCCTACTCCAAGGACCCGAAGAACCCGATGCTGAACCGGGCGATCTCGGAGAACTATCCGCCGGGGTCGACGTTCAAGATCGTCACCGCCACCGCGGCGCTGGAGAGCGGGATCGGCCCGGACACCCAGATCAACACCGCACCGAACGTCCAGCTGCCGGGCACGAACCGGACGCTGGAGAACTACGGCGGCGAAACCTGCCCTGGCAACACGTTCAAGGATGCGCTGGCGCATTCGTGCAACGTCCCGTTCGCGACCTTCGCGGGCCAGCTCGGCGCGGACAAAATGAAGGCGGCCGCGACCAACTTCGGGATCGGGCAGACCGACCTGACCGTGCCGATGCGGGTCGTCGGCTCGACCGTCGGCGCGCTCGACTCGCCGGGTGCGCTCTACCAGAGCGGCATCGGCCAGCGCGACGTCCGGCTCACCCCGCTGCAGGACTGCCTGCTCTCGGCGACCGTCGCGAACAACGGCTACGCGATGAAGCCGCAGCTGATCCAGTCGATCCTGGCCCCGGACCTGTCGACGGTCGAGAACGTCGACCCGGAGCAGCTCACCGGCAAGCCCGCGCTGTCGCCGGAGAACGACAAGATCCTCACCGACATGATGATCGCGTCGGAGTCCTTCACCAAGGGCGGCGGCAAGAACGACGCGCTGAAGATCGCGTCGAAGACCGGTACCGCCGAGCACGGCGTCGACTCGAAGAACACCGCGCCGCACGCGTGGTACACCGCGTTCGCGCCGTCGGACAACCCGCAGATCGCCGTGTCGGTCATCGTCGAGAACGGCGGCAACCGCGGTCTCGCCGCGACCGGCGGCTCGGTGGCCGCCGAGATCGGCCGTGCCGCCATCGCCGCCCGGCTCGGGGGTGGATAGCCGATGCTGTCCTCGGGTCAGCTGCTGGCCGAGCGCTACAAGCTGACGAACCGGATCGCCGTCGGCGGGATGGGCGAGGTCTGGCAGGCGAGCGACACCCGGCTCGACCGGATCGTCGCGGTGAAGGTGCTGAAGGCCGAGCTGTCCGGCGACGCCGAATTCCTGCACCGGTTCCGGACCGAGGCGCGGATGACCGCCTCGCTCAACCACGCCGGGATCGCCGCGGTGCACGACTACGGCGAGACGGTCGACGAGGACCTGTCCATCGCGTACCTGGTGATGGAGTACGTGGAGGGCGATCCGCTGGCGGGCATCCTCGCCAAGCACGGGCGGCTCACCGCGGACTACACACTTGATCTGCTTGAGCAGGCGGGCACCGCGCTGCAGGCCGCGCACGAGCAGGGCCTGGTGCACCGCGACGTGAAACCGGGCAACATCCTGGTCACTCCCGCGGGCAAGGTGAAGATCACCGACTTCGGCGTGGCCAAGGCCGCCGACGCCGCGCCGGTCACCCGGTCCGGCATGGTCATGGGCACCGCGCACTACATCGCGCCGGAGCAGGCGCTCGGCCAGGACGCGGAACCGGCCAGCGACGTCTATTCGCTCGCGGTGTGCGGGTACGAATGCCTCGCCGGGCACCGGCCGTTCCTGTCCGAGAACGCGGTGACGGTCGCGATGATGCACATCCGCGACGTCCCGCCGCCGCTGCCGCCGGACGTCCCGCCGGGCGCGCGGGCGGTGATCGAGGCGACGCTCGTGAAGGACCCCCGGCAGCGCTACGCCAGCGGCGGCGAGTTCGCCGGCGCGATCGCCGCGGTCCGCGCTGGCCGCCCGCTGCCCACCCCGCTCGGCCTGGTCAACGCCGCCTACGCGGCGGGCCAGGCACCTCCGGTGCCACCGGTTCCGCCCGCAGTGCCGCAGGCGGCCGGCGCACCGGTCGGACCCAGTTCCAACCCGGCGTTCCGGCCGCTGCAGGCTCCGCCGGGTCCGCCAGGTCCGCCGCCGAAACGGAACCAGTGGGGCTGGTGGGTGCTGCTCGCGGTGGTCATCGTCGTGGTCCTGGTGGCCCTGGCGTTCTTGATCGCGAGAGTGGTGTCGGGCGGCAACGGCGGACCGCCGCGAAGCGTGGACAGCGGGAGCGGACCGACCTCAGCCACCCCGGCCGGTACGAGCGAGGCCCAGGGCCTGCAAGGCATGATGACCACACCTTGGACGGAATGGAACGGCACGAAGCGATGACGACACCCAGACTGCTCTCCAATCGGTACGAGCTGGGCGACACGCTCGGGTACGGCGGTATGTCCGAGGTCCACCACGGGCACGACGTGCGGCTGGGCCGGGAAGTCGCGATCAAGGTCCTGCGCGCGGACCTCGCCCGCGATCCGCAGTTCCAGGAGCGGTTCCGGCGCGAGGCCCAGAACGCGGCCGCGCTGAACCATCCCGCGATCGTCGCCGTGTACGACACCGGCGAGGCGAACACCGACGTCGGGCCGCTGCCCTACATCGTGATGGAGTACGTCGAAGGCCGGACGCTGCGGGACATCGTCAAGACCGAGGGCCCGCTGTCGCAGAAGCGTGCGATGGAGGTCATGGCCGACGTCTGCGCCGCGCTCGACTTCTCCCACCGGCACGGCATCGTGCACCGCGACGTGAAGCCCGCGAACGTGATGATCACGAAGAACGGCGCGGTCAAGGTGATGGACTTCGGCATCGCGCGCGCCATGCACGACGGCCAGTCGGCGATGACGCAGACCGCGGCCGTCATCGGCACCGCGCAGTACCTCTCGCCGGAGCAGGCGCGCGGCGAGTCGGTGGACGCCCGGTCGGACGTCTACGCGGCGGGCTGCGTGCTGTACGAACTGGTCACCGGCGAGCCGCCGTTCACCGGCGATTCCCCGGTCGCGGTCGCGTATCAGCACGTGCGGGAGGACCCGAACCCGCCGTCGTCGGTGAACCCGGCGGTGTCCCCGGAGCTGGACGCGGTCGTGCTGAAGGCGCTGGCCAAGGGCCCGGCGAACCGGTACCAGTCGGCCGCCGAGATGCGTTCGGACCTGGTCCGGACGCTGTCCGGGCAGCGTCCGTCGGCCCCGATGGTGATGTCGGACGACGAGCGCACCCAGGTGATGAACGCCGACCGGCGCCAGCCGCAGGCCTACGACGACTACGCCGACGAGCCGGATGAGGACCCGCGGGCCAAGCGCCGCCGCCGGATCATCTTCGCGGCGATCGCCGCGCTGCTGGTGGCGGGCGTGGTGCTGTTGATCGTGTGGCTGTCCGGATCGTTCCGCGACGCCAACAAGGAGGCGCAGATCCCGCCGGTGGTCAACACGCCGGTGCCGACGGCGAAGGCGCAGCTGCAGCAGGCGGGCTTCTCGTCGTTCGCGGACAACAAGACGGTGGTGTGCGGACCCGAGGCGAGCAACCCCGGCGGCCAGACGTGCTCCGAGGACCAGATCGGCAAGGTCATCGCGATCGATCCGCAGGTCGGCGCGATGGTGTCGACCTCGTCCACGATCACCCTCACCGTTGGCATGAAGCCGGGCAACGCCACCGTGCCGGACCTGCGCGGCAAGTCGCCGGACGACGCGAAGTCGGCGCTCGAGCAGGCCAAGCTGAAGCTCGGCAACACGACCTCGCAGCCCGTCGACAACCAGAGCGACGTCGGCAAGGTCGTGTCGCAGAACCCGACCGCGAACTCCTCAAGCCCTGAGGGAACACCGGTGGACATCGTCGTCGGGTCGGGCGTCAACCAGAAGTCGGTGCCGAACACGGTCGGCCAGGACTACGAGTCGGCGAAGCAGACGCTGGAGAACGCCGGTTTCCAGGTCAAGCGTCTCGACCAGGCCTCGGACCAGCCGAAGGACCAGGTCATCAACCAGCAGCCGAACGGCGGCAACCTGCCCCCGAACAGCACGGTGAAGCTGACCGTGTCGTCCGGCCCGCAGCAGATCAAGATGCCGGACCTGACCGGGATGACCGAGGAGCAGGCGACGCAGAAGCTGCAGAGCTTGGGCTGGTCGGGCAGCGTCCAGACGCAGTCGACCTCGTCCGGCAGCGGCAAGCCCTACACCGTGGTGAAGCAGAGCCCCCAGGCAGGCAGTCAGATCAGCCCGACCGACGCGATCACGCTGACCATCAAGGAGGACGACGGCAGCGGCCCGCCGACGTCGAGCTCCGGCGGCGGGATCTTCCCGCCGGGCGGGATCCGCAACAACAACGGCGGCTGACCCGCTCGTCATTTGTCAGGAGGGCCCGCACGGTGCGCACCGTGCGGGCCCTTTTTCGCGCCGGCCGATCAGTCTTGGTCGAGGAAACTCCGCACGCTGGCGAGCACCTCGTCTACGTCATGACCGCCGCCGCAGTCGACGTCCAGCTCTTCGACGGCCCCGGAGCGCTTCACGGTAAGCGACACCTGGCGTCCGTCGCGCTGTCCGCGCAGCCAGCCGAAAAGCGACCGGCAGAAGGTGCCTGCCGACCGGCTGCTCACCATCACCACCACTCCGCTGCCCGGCCCGGCGAGCCGCACCCGCCCGGCCAGTTCGTCCTCGGCGCCGAGCCAGGAAACGAGGTGCCGCACCTCGTCCGCGGAGCCGTCCACGGTGATCGCGGCGATCCCAGCCGTCACGGATGCTCCCCTCCCGGGCCCAACAGACGGCGCGAGGGTAACCGACTCGCTGCCTGACCCGGAACCCCCAAATCGGCATTTGCCGAATGCAATTTGCATAAGGGGTCAGGAGCGGCGAGTGGAAACCGCGCCCACCACCGTCATGCTCGCCGCCAGCAGCACCACCGACGTGCCTGCCGCCAACCCGAGCGGACCGCCGTACGGGGAGCCGCTCATCAGCGCTTCCAGCAGCGGATGCACTAGCGGAACCCACTTTCCCAGCAGCACCACGCCAAGCACGAGAACCGCGGCGAGCACCGTCCAGCCGATGCGCGACACCAGCAACCGCGAGCACGGCAGGCCGATCGCGATGCCCACCAAAGCGCACGCGAGATGCGTCGCCAGCCCGGCACTGACGATCTGTCCATGCAGCTGATTCCGATGCGTCGCGGCCCACGCGACGGTCGCCAACGTGCACACCAAGGTGCAGCCGAACACCGCCAGCACCGCGCCGCCAATGGTTTTGCGGGTGCCCCCGGCGTGGTTGAGCGTGATCAGGCGCTGCACCGGATCTTCGATGTCCAGCAACGCGATCGTGAGCCAGCAGCCGAGTACGAGAACCCCCGCGCCGCTCACGCCAAACAGCGGAAGCACTGGCGAACTCGGGTCCGCGTAAAGGATTGAGCACAACGCGAGGTATGCCAGCCCAGCTGGCAAATAGCGTTGCGAATGGCCGAGCAGCGCCAGGTAATAGCGGCTCACTGCGAGCACGGCGCCACCTCCCGCACCGACCAGCCGCCGGACAAAGCGCGCAGCAGAACGGCGTCGGCGTGTTCGGCGTCGACCGTCAGGACCACGCCGCCTGCTTGGTCGGCGACCGCGTGCACCCCTGGTTCGGCGGACCAGTTGTCGACGCTCGACGACACCGGCAGCAACGTGATCCGCTTGCGTTCCGGATGCGGTTCCAGCGGTGCGACCCGGCCGGATTCGAGCCGGTACACCTCGTCCGCGTGTTCGCCCACGACGTCCGGCCGGTGGTCGGTGAACACGACGCTCGCGCCGCGTGCGCGGGTTTCCGCGACCAGTTCGCCGAGCACCGTGTGCGTGCCGACGTCGAGGCCGGACCAGGGTTCGTCGAGGATCAGCAGGTCCGGCCGCACCAGCACGGCTTGGGCGAGACCGACCTTCTGCGCGTTGCCTTTCGACAGTGTGCGCAGCTGCGCGTCCGGGCTGCCGACCAGCGCGAGCCGCTTCAGCAGCGGATCGATCCCGGACAGATCAGCCAGTCCGCGGATCCGTGCGAGATGCCGCAGGTAGGCCCGCGCGCTCAGCCGCTGGCCGCCGGGAAACCGGTCCGGCAGGTAACCGACCGCCGGGCTCCCGGTGATGTCGCCGTAGGACGCCCGCGACACTCCGGCGAGGATCCGCAGCAGCGTCGATTTGCCCGACCCGTTGGCGCCGAGAATGCCGACCACCCGCCCGGCGGCCACCTCGAAATCGATGTGCGTCAGGACGGGTTCGCCGCTGCCGTACCGTTTTCCGACTCCGCTGAGCCGGATCAGCGGGGTCGGCGGGGTCACGCAGTCGCGGCCTTCTGCAGGGTGCGGGTGGCCCGCTCCAGGTCGTCGACGACGGTCGGCGCGACCGGGTGCCCCGCCGAGGCCATCCAGTTCGCCAGCATCCGGTGGCCGCATTCGGTGAGCACGGATTCGGGGTGGAACTGCACGCCCTCCAGCGGCAGCGCACGGTGCCGCATGCCCATCACGATGCCGCTTACGGTGGTGCCGGTGACCTCGAAAATGTCCGGATCGATGGTGTCCGGCAGCACGGTGAGCGAGTGGTAGCGAGTGGCGGTGAACTCCTCCGGCAGCCCGGCGAGGATGCCGGAGCCGGTGTTCCGCACCTGGCTGGTCTTGCCGTGCAGCAGCTCGTCCGCGCGGTCGACGGTGGCTCCGAAGTGCACGCCCAGCGCCTGATGGCCGAGGCAGACGCCCAGCATCGGCGTGTGCGTCTCGGCGCATTTCGCGATCACTTCAATGCTCTGACCCGCACGTTCTGGTGTGCCGGGCCCCGGGGAGACGAGCACCGCGTCGAAGTCCGGCACGCGGTCGAGGTCGACGACGTCGTTGCGCCACACCGTGCAGTCGGCGCCGAGCTGCGCCAGGTACTGAACGAGGTTGTAGACGAAGCTGTCGTAGTTGTCGACGACGAGAACGCGCATGCCGCCAGCTTAGCGGCTCCCACCAGGTGGACCGTACGCCAGATCACAGTGAAAGTTAGGATCACCTAACTTACCGTGGACCGGTGAGCCGAATCCTTCGTGTCGCCGTCGTGGGCGCCGGCCCCGCCGGCATCTACGCCGCCGACCTGCTGGACAAGTCCGACGCGGACGTCGAGATCGACCTGTTCGAGCGCATGCCCGCGCCGTTCGGGCTGATCCGCTACGGCGTCGCACCCGACCACCCGCGCATCAAGGGCATCGTCAGCGCCCTGCACAAGGTGCTGGACCGGCCGAACATCCGGCTGCTCGGCAACATCGACTACGGCACCGACCTGAAGCTGGACGATCTGCGCGAGTTCTACGACGCGGTCATTTTCGCGACCGGCGCGATGGCTGACCGCGCGCTCGACCTTCCCGGCATCGACCTCGAAGGCAGCCACGGTGCCGCCGACTTCGTGTCCTGGTACGACGGCCACCCGGACGTGCCGCGTACCTGGCCGCTCACCGCGTCCTCGGTCGCGGTGCTGGGCGTCGGCAACGTCGCGCTCGACGTGGCGCGCGTGCTCGCCAAGACCGCCGACGAACTGCTGCCCACCGACATCCCGGCGAACGTCTACGAGGGCCTGAAGGCCAGCCCGGTCACCGACGTGCACGTGTTCGGCCGCCGCGGCCCGGCGCAGGCGAAGTTCTCGCCGCTGGAACTGCGCGAACTGGACCATTCGCCGAACGTCGAGGTGATCGTGGACCCCGAGGACATGGAGTTCGACGAGGCCAGCGTCGCCGAACTGCGGGCTTCGAAGCAGACCGACATGGTCGTGAAGACGCTGCAGGAATGGGCGATTCGCGACGAAGGCACCCGTCCGCGCCGGCTGCACCTGCACTTCTTCCACTCGCCCGCCGAGGTGCTCGGCGAGGACGGCAAGGTCGTCGGCCTGCGCACCGAACGCACCGAGTACCGCGACGGCAAGGTCGTCGGCACCGGCGAGTTCCACGACTGGGACGTGCAGGCGGTGTACCGCGCGGTCGGGTACCTGTCTTCGCACCTGCCGGAAATCCCGTTCGACCACACCGCGGGCGTGATCCCGAACCAGGGCGGCCGCGTGCTGGACCTGGACGAGAACCAGGTCCCCGGCGTGTACGTGACCGGCTGGATCAAACGCGGCCCGGTCGGCCTGATCGGCCACACGAAGGGCGACGCGGCCGAGACCGTCGCGAACCTGCTNCGGCATTCGTCGCCGGACGCGATCCTGGAATTCCTCGCCACGCGCGGGATTTCGTTCACCACCTGGGAAGGCTGGGGCAAGCTCGACGCGCACGAGAAGTCGCTCGGCGAGGGTGAAGGACGCGAGCGGGTGAAGGTCGTGGAACGCGACGAGATGGTGCGGGTTTCGCGCGCCTGAATTCAGGTCACGTAGACGATCTTCCCGCGAGCGTGCCTGGTTTCGCTCAATCCGTGCGCGGCCGCGGCTTCGCTCAGCGGGAAGGTCGCTGCGACGGGGATGCTTAAGCGTCCTTCCTCAGCGAGCTTTACTGCCGTGGCAAGGCCGTGTACTGCCAGCGGATCCGCACCGGGGATCGCGGCGCTGTGCGAGAAGTGCACGCCGTGGCGCAGTGTGGTGAGGTCGGCGATCGTCACGAGCGGACTCGCTCGACCAGCCCCGGACTGTAAGTCGTCGGCTCGGCGCCGAGGAAACGCAGGAAATCGTGGTTGTGCGGGCTCGCCGTGCCGATCACGGTGGCACCGCGGGCGATCGCCAACTGGACCGCGACCGTGCCGACCCCACCCGCCGCACCGTGCACCAGGATCGTTCCGCGGCACCGCCTGCCTCAACCCAGCTCCACGCGTCCGGTTTGGCTGCCCAGTGCGCCAGAACGGCGTATTCGGCGTTGGCGCCACGACGATTCGCGGCGGTCATCCCGAAGACGTGGGCACCGGGCTCGTCCACCACTCCCGCAGCGTCGTACCCGGTCCGGAACGGGAGGGTCACCGGCATTGCGCGCGCCCCGGACCGGATGGCGGTTTCGCCCGCGGAAAACCCGGAAATGCGAACTTTCCAGCGGATACGGCGTGCCGATGCGGGAGATCGCGCGGCAGGCCGAGGCGAGCGTCGCGACGGTTTATCGGCGTTCTCCGACCAAAGACGCGCTCATCACCAAAGCGTTCGCCGAGGAGCTGGCGCTGTGCTCGTCAATCGTCGAGGAGGGCATGGCGGCGGTTGCGCCGTGGCAGGGTTTCGTACTGGTGCTGGAGAAGCTCACCGCGGCGCACGCCCGTGAGCAGGGCTTCCGCGCGGATCGCAGCGGTGCGTCGGCGCTTCTGATCCAGTCTTTCCGGGCTCGCCCGGACGCCGAACCGCTGCCGCCCGCGGTGCGGGTGCCGTTCAGCTAGAACCGAGGAACTTCAGCACGGCCGACACCCGGCGATTCGTGTCGTCCGAGGCGGAAATGCCCAGCTTGGCGAAGATATTCGCGGTGTGTTTGCCGACCGCGCCCTCGCTGAAGTGCAACCGGCCGGCGATCGCGGCGTTCGAACAGCCTTCCGCCATCAGGCCGAGCACCTCGCGTTCCCGTGGCGTCAAGACCGCCAATGGGTCCGAAGCGTTGCCAGCCACCAGTTTCGCGATCACTTCCGGATCCATCGCCGTACCGCCCGCGGCGACCCGGCGAACCGCGTCGATGAACTGCTCCGCGTTGAATACGCGATCCTTCAGCAGATAACCGACCGCGCCGGTGCCGTCCGCCAGAAGCTCGCGCGCGTACAGCTGCTCGACGTGTTGCGACAGCACGAGAATCGGCAGCCCGGGTGTCTCCCGGCGAGCAGCAAGCGCGACCTGCAGACCCTCGTCGGTGTTGGTCGGCGGCATCCGGACGTCCACAATGGACACGTCCGGCTGGTGTTCGCGAAGCGCGGCAGCCAGTTCCGGCCCGGAACCGACCGCCGCGACGACGTCGAAGCCGTGCGCGACGAGAAGGTGGGTCAGGCCGTCTCGGAGGAGGTACTGGTCCTCGGCGACGACGGTCCGGGGTCGAGCTGGCACGGCACCTCCACAATCGCCGCCGTCGGGCCGCCCGGCGGGCTGGTCAGCGCTAACCTACCGGCGAATCCGGACAGCCTCCGCTCGATCCCGCGCAAACCCGTGCCGCGCGCGGCGTCCGCGCCGCCTTTGCCGTCGTCGGTCACAGTCGCGCGCAGGAGCCCCTCGAAGTACTCCAGCACCACCGACGCGCGCCGGGCCCCGCCATGTTTTGCCGCGTTGCCAAGCAATTCGCACACCGCGAAGTACGCACAAGCCTCCGCCGGCTGTTCGAGCCGACCCGGCACCGACGCCGTGACCTCGACTTTCAGCGGACTGTCCAGCGCCGCCGCCCGCACCGAGTCCACCAGTCCGCGCTCTGACAACACCGGCGGATGGATGCCGCGCACCAGCGATCGCAACTCGGTGAGCGCCTCCGACGACGCTTCCCGCAGCTCGGCAGCCAGCTGTTTCGCCTTGTCCGGGTCGTGCTCGATCAACGCTTCCACCGCGCCGAGCTTCATCCCCATCGCGACCAGCCGCGATTGGATGCCGTCATGCAGGTCGCGTTCGATCCTGCGCAGTTCAGCGGCCTGCGCGACGTTGACCTCGACCCGGGTCTGGTCCAGCCGGCGCACGCGCTGCGCGAGCCGGGACGCCTCGGTCGGACCGAGCAGCCATCGGCCGAGTTTCGCCTGGTACCTGGCGAGCCATGGCGTCGGCAGCAGTCCGGCGAACACCGCCGCCAACGCCACCGGCGTCATCGCGAACGCTCCGCCGGTGCTCGTCACCTCGGGCAGTCCGACCATCCCGAACCAGCCGTGCGTACCGGTGATCCACAGCGCGACCAGGCCGTAGCTCCCCCAGAAAACCAGCGCCGCCGACGGCACCCACAACACCGGAGTCGCCACCGGCAACACCACCGCGGCTGCCATGTCCCGCCAGGTCGCGCGGTCGTGGAGCACCCAATGGATCCGGGCGCGCAGCATCGGCCACCACGGTTCCTCGTACAACTGCTTGCCGAACTGGTACAGCCCGTCGCCGCGCGGCACCGGCAACGCGGGCGGCGGCAGGTACGGCTGGGCGATCCGCACCCCGGTCCAGCGCTCCGCTTCGCGGCGGAAGGTGTCGGCGACCGCGCGGCTGGCCAGCGTGACAGTCGGAAACACCACCACCGCGCCGGACAGCACGACAACCTGGGCGACCGTCATGCCCAGCTGCGCCAGGGAAATCGCCCACAGCCCGAGCTGATATCCGAACGCGTCGAACCGGCGGCTGAGCCAGCTCTTCCCGCGCGGTGCGTGCGGACCGAGCCAGAACCCGGTCCACCGGGCATACCCGCGCAGCGCGACGGGCCCGGCGACCAGCGAAAACACCGCGAAAACCAGCGCGACCGGCGGGTTCAGCAGCTGCCAGCCGAACTCCCGGCCGGTCGCCGGATCCTCCATGATCCACGTGAAACGTCGATTCCAGCGGATCCACCACGCCCGCCGGTAGAGCTGGGTGCCGTCGCGATACCAGCCGTCGCGCTCGCGTTCCGGCTCCGGCGGAGCAGGCCGGTACGGACTCGGGATCTCCCGTCCGGTCCATCGGCCGACCAGCTCCCGCGCGTGCCGCGACCGGACGCGCGCGAGCTCGACCACCGGCGAGAAGAAGAGCACGAGGCCGACGCACAACAGCGCGAACGCGATCAGTTCGAGCAGGACGTCAACCCAGCTCACCACCGCGAGACCGGCGAGTGCCCACGCGCGCCGCACCGACGTCATGGCACCCCCTTTCGCTCCTCAGTCTCGCCGCTGCGGCCTTCGCCGGCCCTGGCTCCAGCTCCCGGTACGGGGTGGCCCCAGCCCCACCCCGATGCCCGCAAAACCCCACCTCAACCGGGGTTTCCGGCTCATTCTGCCGGACCGCGCGCGCTTCTAGCGTCGTTCGCATGCGACTCATCGAAGTTTCCGAACTCCGCAAGGCCTACGGGGGCCGGGTCGTGGTCGACGGCGTCTCGTTCTCCGTCGACCGCGGCGAGATCTTCGGCGTTCTCGGCACGAACGGCGCCGGGAAGACCACCGCGGTCGAATGTCTCCAGGGCCTGCGTGCGCCAGACTCCGGCACCATTTCCGTACTGGGCCTGGATCCCGCGCGCGACACCGCCGAACTGCGCCGCCGCGTCGGCACCCAACTGCAGGACGCACGCCTGCCGGAGAAACTGCGGGTCCGTGAGGCGCTGTCACTGTTCGCGTCGTTTTATCCCGACCCGGCCGACATCGACGCTCTGCTGACCCGGCTCGGCCTCGACGCCCACCGCGACATCGCCTTCGGCAAGCTCTCCGGCGGTCTGCGGCAGCGGTTGTCCATCGCACTCGCCCTGGTCGGCAACCCCGAACTGGCCATTCTCGACGAACTGACCACCGGCCTCGACCCGCACGCCCGGCAGGAAACCTGGCAACTGGTCGAGAACGTGCGTGCTTCCGGGGTGACGGTCGTGCTGGTCACGCACTTCATGGACGAGGCGCAACGGCTGTGCGACCGCCTAGTGCTGCTGGACCGAGGCCGGGTCGTCGCCACCGGCACCCCCGCCGAACTGCTCGCCGACACCGGACGGCCGAACCTGCACGAAGCGTTCGTCGCTCTCACTCGCGGCTGAAGGAGATCTTCCGATGCGTACTTTGCTGATTACCGAAGCGAAACTGTTCCTGCGCACGCCGCTGTGGGCGATCCTGGGCGTCTTCCTGCCGACCGGGGTCCTGCTGGGCGTCGGCTCGATCCCCGGAATGCGGGAACCCAGCCCCGCCACCGGCGGCTACCGATTTGTCGACCTGTGGGTGCCGTCGCTGGTCGTGATCGCGCTGGCGATGCTGGGCCTCCAAGTGATCCCGGCGGCCGTCGCGACCTACCGCGAGCACGGCGTCCTCCGCCGCCTCGCCACGACGCCCGTGCCGCCAGCGCACCTCCTGCTCGCGCAAGTGCTGATCCACGCCGCCGTCGCACTGGCCGGGGTGCTGCTGATGCTCGGCACCGCGAAAATCGCGTTCGCCGTGCCGATCCCGAAACATCCCGGGCTCTTCCTGCTGGCCCTGCTGCTCGGCCTGGTCTCGGTCTTCGCGCTAGGCCTGATCGCCGCTTCCCTCGCCCGCACCGGCAAAGCCGCCGGCGGACTGGCGATGATCGCCTTCTTCCCCATCATGTTCCTGGGCGGCGTCTATCTGCCACGACCGCTGTTGCCCGCGGTGATCCAGAAAATCGGTGCCTACGTGCCGCCCGGCACCCAGCCGTTGCAAGACGCCTGGGTCGGCGATGGCGGACAGCCGCTGCAGTTCGCCGCGTTGGCCGCCTTCGCGCTCGGCGGAACGGTGCTCGCCGTGCGGCTGTTCCGGTGGGAGTGATCCACCAAAGTGGTGATGAAACTCGTTTTCTCTTGTGGCCGGGTCCGGCGGGCCGGTAGCTCTGAGGGGTACCGCTGACCATGGAGGTTGTCTTGTCCTTGGACGTATCGCCCGCGCTGCTGGAAAAGGCCGAACGCGGGGAGGTCTCCGACGCCGAGTTCGTGGCCTGCGTGCGGGAATCGCTGCCGTACGCGTGGGAGGTCATCACCGGAGTGATCGCGGAAGCAGACACCGCCGCGGACGGATTCGCGGACAACGAAACCCCGCCGCCGGACGAGACCGCCCGCGGGCAACTGCTGCGGGCACTGGCCTCGGACGCGATCCGGGGCGGGCTGGAACGGCATTTCGGGGTGAAGCTGGCGTTCCAGAACTGCCACCGGGTGGCTGTTTTCCGGGACACGGACGGGGATCGGTACCAGGCGTTCGTTTCGCCCCGGGGGCAGTTGCTGAACCAGAGCCCCGAACTGCGGGACTGCTGAGTCCGGTTCAGGCTTGAGGACTGGCCTGCTCAGGAGATTGCTCTGAGCAGNGAGCAGGCCAGTCCTTCGGCTGCGCTGATCTCAGCAGCAATCACGCCAGCCTCAGCTGGATTCAGCCGCTGACCGCGGCGTCGTACCGGCAACGGCATGGCCGACGAGGGCGAGTGCGCCGATTGCCAGCAAGCCGAACCCCATGTACGTCGCGTCGATAACGCATCGGCGCAAGCTCGTTCGGGCATCCCTTGTCGGCCATCATCGCGTTAGTCAGAGTGCCAACGATCACGAATGTTCGGGGCTTCATGGCGGCTCCGGATTGTCGGCTATGTCCTCGTGCCGGTTCGCATTGATCCACGCCAGCGCACTCGACGCCCAGGACTCGAACCTGCGACCTAGAGGCCAGAAGGCTCGTGCCCCCGCAGCGCGGGCAACACCTCGGCACCGATCCGCGCGATGTTCGCCATCGTCCCCTCCGCCGTGCCGGACGCTTCCACGAACATGATCACGTGGGACACCCCAGTGCGCTCAAGACTCGTCCGCACAGTTTCGACGCAGTGGCCGACCGGACCAACCGGATGGATCGCGCACAGCTTTTCCGTGTACTCCCAAGGATCCCGAGCCGGCCCAGGCCGGTCGTCCACCGGCACGTGAGCGGCTAAGCCGTCCGCCAGCCATCCCGGCAAAGCGCGGCGCACCACCGCCGAAGCATTGTCGCCGACCTGGCACAGCACTGTCGACACATGGTCCGCAGGCGCACCGTAAGCAGCAACGGTGGCCGCCTTCTCCGCATCATCCGCGTGCAGGCCCAGCAACAACGGCAGCTCACGTTCCGCAGCCAGCCGGACCGCGGAAGAAGTCGGCCCGCCGCAGGCCACCACGACTTGGGGAGCGCGCTGCGGAGCCGGGCGCAGCTGTACCTCGCGGAAGGAGAAATGCGAACCCCGGGCCGAGACTCGACCACCGGCGGCGGTCAGCAGAAGATCCAGAGACTCCGCGAAACCCGTTTCGTAGCGCGGCAATCCGGTGCCGAAGACCTCCAGGTCCTGCCATGGCCCACCTCGGCCGATGCCCAACCGCAGGCGGCCGTCGGAGATGGCGTCGAGCATGGACCACTGCTCGGCCAACGCGACCGGATGCGTCGTGGACAGCACGCTCACCGCCGTACCGACGCCGATTCGCGACGTCTGGCCGAGCACGTGCGCGGCGAGCGTGATGGCCGACGGGCACACGCCATACGGCATGAAGTGGTGCTCGGCCAGCCACACGTCGTCGAAACCGGCGGCTTCGGCCGCACCGGCCGCGCGGACGGTGCGCCGCAGTACGGCGGCGTCGTCCTGTCCCGGGAAGCGGCCCGAGACCAGGAAGACCCCGAACCTCAGTTGTTCACCGACACGTTGTTGAACCACAGCAGCGGGTCCAGCCACGGGAACACCACGAACATCAGCAGCGCCACGATTCCGAGCACCAGCACGAGCGCGATCGCGAATTTCACCGCGAACGGACCGGGCAGATGCCGCCAGAGCCAGCCGTACATCAGGACGCGACTCCGATCTTCTTCAGCAACGTCGTGTAATCCGGCACCTGCGTCTTCGGCACCTGGCGGGTCAGCACCGAGGTGATGATCAGCCGTTCCTTCGCCGAGAACTGCGGGTGACATGTGGTGAGCGTGAGCAGCGAAGCCTGCTGCGCCTTCGGCAACGCCCCGGCCGGCTTGTACGGCACCGGGTTCACCGCTTCGCCCTGGCTCGGCTGGACGACCTTGCGGCCGAACGTCTCGTCGTACGGGCCGCCGCCGGGGATGCTCGAGTTGCGCAGCGTCGACACGCCCTTGCACTCCGGCTGCGCGCCCTTGCCGCTGCTCCAGCCCTTGATCTCGTCGTCGTAGGGCAGCACCTGGTAGATGAAGAAATCGGTGTGCGTTTCGATCACGATCTGGTCGCAGGAGCTCAGGTTGTCCAGGTCGTTGAACGGCGCGCCCTTGCCGACGCGGTGCCCGGCGATGCCGAAGTTGCCCGGTTCGCCCGGTAGCGCGGTGCCCTTGTAGTGGCCGGGGCCGACCGCCAGCGAATCCTCTCCGGTGCCTTCCTGGATGGTGAAGTTGAAGTCCGCCCCGAACGAGGGGATGTGGATGCGCGCGAACGCCTTGCCGTCGATCAGCTCGGGGTGCAGCGTGCGGTCCTTCGCCCAGTCGCCGTCGAGCTGGTCGCTCGCGGTGTGCTGTTTCTCGGCGGAGAACAGGTCGGTGACCCACACCTCGTACACCATGAACAGCAGCACGACCACGCCGAGCGTGATGAAGATTTCGCCCGCGGTGCGGATCGCGAGCCCGCCCTTGCCCAGCGGCGGCGGGGTCTTTTTCGCCTTCTTGTCGTCCTTGTCTTCAACCGCGACCGCGGAGAACACCTCGGTCGGCTGCTCGGCGAAGTCCGGGCCGGTCATCCGCCGCCGGGACGGATCCGGGGCCGCGGCCCCCACCCGGCGAGGCATCTGCCGTCCTTCTTCCGGCTGACGGCGGGGACGTTCGCCGAGATCCCCGGACTGGGCGCGGAATTCCCCGGTACGGCGCGATTCGGCGGGGCGTCGCGGCGGGGTTCCTTCGGCCCGGAACTCGGCGGGACGGCGAGGTCCGGCCTCGCGCGGGCCGCCGAAATCACCGCCGCGGGGGTCACCCTCGCGGGGCCTGCCTTCGCCCGTCCCGCCCTGCCCGGGCCGGTTTTCGCCGCCGTCCCGGCGCGGTCCGCCCCGGTCGATCGGCGTGCGCTGTTCGGGTGATCTCCGACCCGGGTCGCCGGCCACTCTTCGCCGCGGCGGGGTCTCCCCGGACTGCCTTCTCGGCGGCGGCGCCTGGCGGCGGACCGGGCGGTCAGGTCCCGTGCCGGGGCGGCGGTCGTCCTCGCCCGGCCAATCTTGCGGCGTCACGCAAGCTCCTCCCGCGCCCGGCCGGAGTCCTGCCCGGCACTCCAGGTGGCGCTGTTGTCACAGTCTGAGAAACCCGACCGCTCCCGCCCGGTGCTGCGGAGCCGTCCTTTACGTTAACGTGTGCACGTGGCGCTGGTTGCGCACCCCGACAGCGGGACCTCGTCCAGGATGCCGCCACCAGGAATGCCCGAGAGCACGCGAGGAAACGATGCCGAAGTCGAAGGTCCGCAAGAAGACCGCGTACACCCCGCCTGTCGACCGCCGCACCCCGGTGAAGGTCCAGGCCGCGGGACCGTCGAACCTGTTCTACAAGATCGTCATGTTCGGCCTCATGCTCCTCGGGCTGGTGTGGCTGGTCGTGAACTACATCGCAGGCGACAAAGTTTCGTTCCTCAGCGAGCTCGGAAACTGGAATTTCGCGATCGGATTCGCCGCGATGATCGCCGGCCTGCTGATGACGATGCGGTGGCGCTGACCATCCGCCGGATCAGCTTTGCTCCGGTCGGCCGATTGACACCGAATCACACCGGTGTGACTCATCCCCAGTGTGGATAACCCCTGTGGATAACCACTCGGCCTCATGGGCCCCGCGCCGGAACCTCGTGGTAGTGGCGTGGGGCCTGGCCACGTTGCTGCTGGCCGGAACCGTCCTGGACGCGCTCTTCGGCGACGGCAAGGGCGCGGTGCTCACCGGCCTCGCGACGCTGGCCGTCGGCGCGTTCGCGGTCCACTGGACGCTCGTGCGGCCCCGCCTGTCCGCCGACTCGGCGGGGCTGCGGGCCCGCACGCTCACCGGCACGCACCGGCTCCCCTGGACCGGCACGACGGTCCGGCTGCGCAGCACCCGCCGCCTCGGCCGCGACGGTGTGACGCTCGAACTGGAGCGTGACGAGCAGCTGTTCATCTTCGGGCAGACCGACCTCGGCGAGGATCCTCGCGACGTGCTGGACGTGCTCGCCGAACTGCGGGCTCGCTCAGCTGGAGCCTGAGGACTTGCAGAAGTACTTGTAGTCCCCCTGGACCAGCTGCGGAGAGCAATCCAGCGAGGGGAACTCGGTGGCTCGCCACCCGATCAGCCCGACGAGCGCGATCGCGACGACGGCGGTGCCGATCGCCTGCCACCGGACCAGATTGCGGGCCGGGGCGTAGAGCATCGCAGCCGTCACCAGTGCCCCGGTGACAAGGCCGCCGACGTGCGCCCAGATCGAAATGCCGGGGATGGAGAAAGTGATGTAGGCGTTGATCACCAGGTTGATGAGCAGCGCGGTCGGGTTCAGCCGCAGTTTGAGGGTGATCACCGCGTAGCTGCCGAGCAGCCCGAAGATCGCGCCGGACGCGCCCACGGTCGGCGTGCCGTCGCCGAAAAGCAGCACCGCGGTGGAGGCGCCGAGCATCGACACGAAGTAGAGCGCCAGGTACCGGATCTTGCCGAAGACCTGCTCCAGCGCACGGCCGATCATCCAGAGCGAGAACGCGTTCGCCGCGATGTGGATGGGCCCGTAGTGCAGGAAGCCCGACGTGAAGACCCGCCACCACTCACCCGCGCCGAGGGTGAGCACCGGCTGCAGGTAGAGCCGGACCTGGAGGAGGGCCAGATTGTTGTCGAACAGGCTCTTCGCCTGGATGACGGTGATCAGGAAGATCACCACGTTCACCGCGATCAGCGTCGCGGTGACGGTGTAGGAGTTCGAAAGCCGGGCCCCGGCGATCGTGCGGGAGCCCATTCCGGCGTCGCGGTACTGCCGGTGCTGATGTTTCTGCTGTTGCGCCCCGGTCTGGACGCAGTCCGTGCACTGAAACCCCACGGGGGCTTCGCGCAGGCAGTCCGGGCAGGCCGGACGCCCGCAGCGGGCACAGCTGAGGCCGGTCGGGCGGTTCGGATGCCACCAGCAACCGGGGAGAGACGGCGCGGACGGGTTCGGCGGTTGGCTCACGATGACTCCAACCTACCGAAACCCCATCCCTGCCTGCGGCGCGTCAGTCTTCGACGGTGATCTTCTCGATGACCACGTCCGACAGCGGGCGGTCCGCCGGTCCGGTCGCGGTCGTCGCGATGGCGTCGACGACGCCGCGGGACTCCTGGTCGGCGACCTCGCCGAAGATCGTGTGCCGGAAGTTCAGGTGCGAGGTCGGCGCGACGGTGATGAAGAACTGCGAGCCGTTGGTGCCCGGCCCGGCGTTCGCCATGGCCAGCAGGTACGGCTTGGAGAACTGCAGCTCGGGGTGGAACTCGTCGCCGAACTTGTAGCCGGGGCCGCCGCGGCCGGTGCCCGTCGGGTCACCGCCCTGGATCATGAAGCCGTCGATGACCCGGTGGAAGATCGAGCCGTCGTAGAACGGACCGGAGTTGCCGCCCTTCGCGTTCGGCTGGGTGTACTCCTTGGAGCCGGTGGCCAGCCCCACGAAGTTCGCCACGGTCTTCGGCGCGTGGTCGGGCAGCAGGTTCACGTGGATGTCACCCTGGTTGGTGTGCAGGGTGGCCTTGCGGGCGCTTTCAGTCACGCCGCCATCGTGCCACCCCTTCGCACAAATGGGGGGTTCAGGGGGCGTCCCCAGCCCGTCGCGCTGGACACCGGCCCAGGAAGAAGGCACTTTCCCGAGGTTTCCGCGAGGCCCGCAGCGGGAAGCCGCAGCGGTACGGGCGGAAAAAGGGCAGGATAGATGTCAAGCAACAGATCTGTTTCACAACGATTGATGAGGTGAAGACCATGACCCGGGCCGTGGAATCGGTCGGTGAGTCGGCCAAGTCCGGCTCGGCGGACCTGCGGAAGCTGGTCGTCGAGGCGGGCAAGGCGGGCGCGAAGGCCGCCGAGGCCGGCGCGGAGGAGCTGGGGAAGCGCAGCCGCCGGGCCCGGCGCAAGCTGGCGAAGAAGACGGAGCTGACCCGCAAGGAGCTGAAGAAGAGCTCCGCCGCGGCGCGCAAGGAAGCACTCGCCCGTATCGCCGAGATGAAGAAGCCGGGCCGCAAGGCCAAGAAGGCCGCGATCAAGGCCGCTGCGTCGGCAGGCGAGTCGAAGCGCCGCGGCAAGAAGGACTTCAAGGCGGCGAAGAAGGAGTTCCGCGCCGCGCTGGAGGAGGCGAAGAGCGCCGCCAAGGGCACTCGCAAGCGTCGCCGCTGGCCGTGGATCCTCGGCCTCGGCGCGGTCGCGGTCGGCACCGCCGTCGCGCTGAAGTCGCGGCAGCAGGAGCCGCCGGTCGCGCCGGCTCCGCCGAAGGCCACCCCGCCCGCTCCCCCCGCCCCGCCCGCGAAGCCGGCTCCGGAAGCCAAGGACGCGAAGGACGCCAAGCCGGGCGAACCGAAGACGAACGGCAAGGCGCCGAGCACGTCGGCCGCCGAGAAGAAGAACTGAACGCGCGAAAAGGGCCCCGGGAAGTGCTTCCCGGGGCCCTTTTTCGTATGTCGCTCAGTCCGTTCAGACCGCGGCGGCGTGCTTGTCGATCAGCTGGCCGAGACGCGGCAGCGCCTCCTCGACGTTCTTCTTGCCGTTCGGGCGCAGCTTCGAGTAGACCTTCTTGATGCTGTCGCGGCTGCTGCGCTCGGCGCGGCTGTCGGTGACCCCGAGCAGCGCGTCCGAGGCCTCGTCCGAGCGGCTGGTCAGGTAGGCGCCGAAGTCGTTGCCGCCCTGGGCGCGGTAGTCGCCGTAGAACGGCTCAAGCGCACCGGCGAAGTCGTCCAGCAGGCTGTCGACCGCGGAGGGGATGATGCCCGGCTTGATCTTCTTGACGGCGGCGAAGCCGGTCTTCACGACCGCGCCCGAGACTCCGCCCTTGTCGGAGACCTCGGCGTCCACGAGCTCTCCGAGGTCGGTGACCACGTTGGGGCGACGGCTCGAGTCGAGCAGGATTTCCTTGAGGGTGTCAGCCACGAATCTGTCCTTGTCGTCAAAAGGGGTAACCAAGTATTCGGTGCCGGACGGGCACCCGCCGCGCGAGTGTTGGGGGGACCGCGCGTGCTGCTTAGAGTAATACAAGATCAACTTCACTCACCCGTGCGGAGCCCGTTACTCAGAGCTTCAGGGCAGCGATAGCCTTTTTCGCCACTGTGCGTGCTTTGATGCTCTGCTTCTGGTTGCTCGTCACGACGACGGCGGCCTCGCCCTTGGCGACGGCGTAAACCACCCCGTCACCGACAGGCTGATAGCCGCCCTTCCATCCCGCCGGTTCCGTGGCCGGATTCGACGTGTCGACCGGCGCGGCCTTGTTGACCAGCGCGATAGCGACGTCGCTCTTGCCCACGTACACCCGCACGGTCAGCTGAAGGCTGCCGTCCGGACGGTAGAAAAAGCACGTCGGATGCGGCTCGTCGTCGGACACGCTCACCTTGGTGACGTGCTGTCCGTTCGCGTCCTGCACCGTCTCGTTCGACAGGTACGGGCACTCCGCGGTGCGCACGGGCTGCGGATCGGGCGGCAGCCCCGCCGACGTCGGCGCGGAACTCGCCGGTGCCGAAGACGGAGTCTCCTTCGCCGGGCTCGACGGAGCGCAGCCGGCGAGCAGGACCAGGGCTGGGGCGAGAACGAGAAGTCGGCGCATGGCGGGCACAGTCAACCATGCCCGGTGAAGTCCGTGCGAAGGCGGCGCGTGCGACGATGACGTCGGATTCCGCTCAGCCCGGGGAGGTCGCGGACGTGCTCACGCCCGAGCAGTACCTGCAGGTGGTCGCCGAACGCGTGGTGCGCAGTGGCGGCAGGCTCAACACCGTCCAGATCGGACCGGTGACGTGCGCGGTCGGCCTGTTCGCCGAGTCGATCATGCTGTCCACGATGAACTACTGCGTGGTCGCGGGCGCCTATTCCGACGTCGACGCGGCGACCCTGCGGCAGTTCACCGGCATGGCCACCCAGCACGCCCGCGCCAACGTGCAGGGCACGATCGGCTGGACCGCCGCGTCGGTGGTGATCTGCGGGCTCGTCGGCCGCGTGCACCCGGACGCCGCGCAGCTGGCGAGCGCGAAGACGAGCAACCAGTTCGGCGGCGAAACCCGGATGGTCGCGGTGGATCCGCACGCGGGCATGACCTACGCGTTCACCGGCGGGAAGCTCTGGGGTGCGGCGATGCACGGCGCGATCAACGCGAAGCTGACGTTCTGTTTCCCGCAGCCGGGCGAGGCTCTCCAGCAGGTGCAGTGGCAGCAGCAACAGGCCGCCTACGGGCAGCCCCCGCAATCGGGTCCCGGCGGGTTCCCTGGACAGATTCCGTCCGGACCGATGCCGCGGACTTCTCCTCCGCCCGCCGCCGGACCGGCCGGGCCGCGGCCGCCGCATTACCCGCCGCCGGGCCAACCGCCGTACGGTCGGTGACATGGTTTCGTTGCGCGGCTGGCAGTCGTTTCCCGAACAGCTTCCGGAATTCGACCCGGACCACACCCCGGAAACGCCCGAAGAGCTGTTCCTCGCCTGGCTGACNCTGGCTGACCGAAGCGGGCGAGCACGTGCTGGCCCCGCATGCCGTCACTCTGTCCACAGTGGACGCTGACGGGGCTCCGGACGCTCGCGTGGTGATCCTGAAGAACGTCGGCGAGGACGGCTGGGCGGTCGCGACCAGTTCGGAAAGCCCGAAGGGCCAGCAGCTGGCGGCGAACCCGCGCGCGGCGTTGACGTTCTTCTGGCCCGGCCGCGGACGTCAGGTCCGGGTGCGCGGTTTGGTGGTCCCGGCCGCGCCCGAGGTGTCCGCCGACGACTTCCTCGCTCGGCCGCCGGCGTCGCGCGCCGAGGCGTACGTCGGACATCAGTCGGAGGTGCTCTCCGATCCGGCGAAGCTCGTCGAAGCGGCCGCGGCGGCCGCGGATTGGGTAGCGGAGAACCCGGACGTGGCACCGGAAACGTGGACGCGCTACCTGATCCAGCCGGAATCGGTGGAGTTCTGGCAGGCCGCGCACGACCGGCAACACCTCCGGGTCCGCTACCGCCGCGACCCCGCGGGCTGGGTCCGCGAACGCCTCTGGCCCTAAAGCCGGGCGTTGGCGCGCAGCTTGGAGATCGCGCCGACGGTGACGTAACCGCGCCAGTCCAGCGCGGCCGCCGGGGAGAAACTGGCGAAGTCGACCGTCCAGCCGCCGTCGGGCTGCTGGCCCTGTTCCAGCCGGGTCAGATCCGCTTCGATCGCCGCCGCGGTGAACAGCCGCCGCGACGGGCCGGGCACCGGGCTGAAGTCCAGCGGACGCAGCACCTCGCCCTCGGAACCGCCCTGCACCGCGACGATTCCGCTCTCCGGCAAGAACTTCCCGAGCTTCGTCAGGAGTTCGTCCGCTTCCGGATACCGGTCGCGGGAGGCATCGAGCAGATGGATCGCGAAGCTCAGCTCGATGGCGTGCGGCATCTCTTCGAGGTCCCGGATCGCCCGCAGGGACGTCTCGGTCGCCCGCGCGAGCCACGGATGTGCCGCGACGGCCGGATCGTGCTCGGCGACCCGCCACGCCGCGGACGTGACGAACGCGGTGCTCTGCAAGGAGAACGCCGTCGGATCGGCTCCGGTCCAAAAGGGAGCGCACGCGGTCGGGTCGGCGACCGGGAACGCGAACGGCAGCCCACCGTCCGGGAACGACACCGATTCCAGCCAGTCGCACAACTGCACCGCGTGCGGCGTGGTCACCGGCGCGAGGTCGGCGAACATCTCGAACGCGTGCAGCGCGCCGCCCGGCTGGCTTTCCGGCGCACGCAGGTCCGGTTCCAGGCCCCAGCCGTAGCCGCCGTCCGGATTCCGGTAGGCCGCGACCGCCGCGAGCACCTCCTCGGCCCGCCCGTTTCCGTTCAGCAGCTCGAACCGCCGCTGGTCCAGCAACCTGCCGTGCCCGGCGAGGAACGGGGCGACGGCCTCCCATTTCACAGTCACCCGGAAACGGTCGCACGAGCCCGGCGCGAGGGTCTTGAACGAATCGGCCACCAGCACGAAAGAGCGGATTACTGGGGCTGGAGCGATCTCCGTGGCACGATTCGGAAGTGACCAGCAAACCGGACGACGCGCAGCGATGGGCCGATCTCGCACGGTTGCGCCGGGTGCGCGACCGGATCGACCGCGAATACGCGCGTCCCCTGGATGTCGAGGCGCTCGCGCGGAGCGTCAACGTGTCCGCCGGGCACCTGAGCCGGCAGTTCCGCGCCGCTTACGGAGAGTCGCCGTATTCGTATCTGATGACCCGTCGCATCGAACGCGCGATGGCGTTGCTGCGCCGAGGCGACCTGAGCGTCACCGAGGTGTGTTTCGAGGTCGGGTTCTCGTCGCTGGGGACGTTCAGTACGCGCTTCACCGAGCTGGTCGGAAAGCCGCCAAGCGTTTACCGCCAGGAGGAGACCGGGGCGACCGAGGGCATGGCGCCGTGCGTCGCGAAACAGGTCACCCGACCGATCAGGAATCGAGAAGCACCCCGTTCGGCGCGAACCTAGTGTGACCGGCATGGAGATGACCATTCACGCGAGCTTCCTCCCGCACACCGATCCGGAAGCGACGCTGACTTTCTACCGTGACGTCCTCGGCTTCGAGGTGCGCAACAACGTCAAATACGGGGACCTGGCCTGGATTACCGTCGGCCCGCCCGGACAGCCGGACACCTCGCTCGTGCTGCAGCCGGTCGCCGCGTTCCCCGGCATCACCGACGACGAACGCCGGATGATCACCGAAATGATGGCCAAGGGCACCTACGCCGCGCTGAACCTGGCCACGAAGGACGTCGACGCGACCTTCAACCGGTTGCAGGCCAGCGACGTCGAGGTCGTGCAGGAGCCCACCGACCAGCCCTACGGCCTGCGGGACTGCTCGTTCCGCGACCCGGCCGGGAACCTGATCCGCATCCAGCAAGCGAGCTGAAGAAGTCCGAGCCGGACCGCCGGGAAAACTGGGAGAGACGATGACCAAGGCCAAGGGGAAGACCACGCCCTCGCCGGAGCACGCCGCTGACAGCCATGACCTGATCCGCGTGCAGGGCGCCCGCGTGAACAACCTCAAGGACGTCAGCGTCGAACTCCCGAAGCGCCGGCTGACGGTGTTCACCGGGGTGTCCGGCTCGGGCAAAAGCTCGCTGGTGTTCAGCACGATCGCGGCCGAGTCGCAGCGGCTGATCAACGAGACCTACAGCAGTTTCGTACAGGGTTTCATGCCGGCGCTCGCCCGTCCCGAGGTCGACGTGCTCGACGGGCTGACCACCGCGATCATCGTCGACCAGCAGCGGATGGGGGCCGATCCGCGGTCGACGGTCGGCACCGCCACCGACGCCAACGCGATGCTGCGGATCCTGTTCAGCAGGCTCGGTACGCCGCACATCGGGTCGTCGCAGGCGTTCTCGTTCAACGTCGCCTCGGTCAGCGGCGCGGGAGCGGTCACCGTGCGGCGCGCCGGGAAGGAGATCAAGGAGCGGCGCAGTTTCAGCGTCACCGGCGGCATGTGCCCGCGCTGCGAGGGCCGCGGTTCGATCAACGACATCGACCTTTCCCAGCTCTACGACGACGCGAAGTCGCTCGCCGAGGGCGCGCTGACCATCCCCGGCTACACCCCGGGCGGCTGGAACTACCGGCTCTACACCGGGTCCGGCCTGATCGACCCGGAGAAGCCGATCCGCAAGTACACGAAGCGCGAGCTGCGGGACTTCCTGTACAAGGAACCGACGCGGATGAAGATCGAAGGCATCAACATGACCTACGAGGGTCTGGTGCTGAGGATCCAGAAGTCGTATCTGTCCAAGGACGTCGAGGCGATGCAGCCGCACATCCGCGCGTTCGTGGACCGCGCGGTCACCTTCGCGACCTGCCCGGAGTGCGACGGGACGCGGCTGAGCGAACTGGCGCGATCGGCCAAGGTCGACGGGATGAGCATCGCCGACGTGTGCGCGATGCAGATCAGCGACCTCGCCGATTGGGTCGGGAAGCTGTCCGACCCGTCGGTCGCGCCGCTGCTGAAATCGCTGCACGAGACGCTCAAGTCGTTCGTGGAAATCGGGCTCGGCTACCTGTCGCTGGACCGGCCCGCGGGCACGCTGTCCGGCGGGGAGGCGCAGCGGGTGAAGATGGTCCGGCACCTCGGCTCGTCGCTCACCGACGTCACGTATGTCTTCGACGAGCCCACCATCGGCCTGCACCCGCACGACATCCAGCGGATGAACGACCTGCTGCTCCGCTTGCGGGACAAGGGAAACACCGTCCTCGTGGTGGAGCACAAGCCGGAGGCGATCGCGATCGCCGACCATGTGGTCGACCTCGGACCGGGCGCGGGCACGAACGGCGGCACGGTGTGTTTCGAGGGCACTGTGGACGGTCTGCGCGCGAGCAAGACGTTGACCGGCAAGCATTTGGACGACCGCGCATCGCTCAAGCCGTCAGTGCGCGAGCGCACGGGCGTGCTGGAGATCCGCGGCGCGAGCACGCACAACCTGCAGGACGTGGACGTCGACATCCCGCTCGGCGTGCTGTGCGTGATCACCGGTGTCGCCGGATCCGGCAAAAGCTCGCTGATCCACGGGTCGGTCCGGGAATCCGACGATGTCGTGTCGGTGGACCAGGCCCCGATCCGCGGTTCGCGGCGGAGCAACCCGGCGACCTACACCGGGCTGCTCGAACCGATCCGCAAGGCCTTCGCCAAGGCCAACAACGTGAAGCCCGCGCTGTTCAGCGCCAACTCCGAGGGCGCGTGCCCGAACTGCAACGGCAACGGCGTCATCTACACCGACCTCGGGATGATGGCCGGGGTGGCCACCACCTGCGAGGTCTGCGAGGGCAAGCGGTTCGACGCCTCGGTGCTGGAGTACCACTTCGGCGGACGCGACATCAGCGAGGTGCTCGCGATGTCGGTCGCCCAGGCCGCCGCCTTCTTCGCCGAGGGCGACGCGAAGACTCCGGCCGCCCACCGGATTCTCGAACGGATGGAGCAGGTCGGGCTCGGCTACCTGACCCTCGGCCAGCCGCTGACCACGCTGTCCGGCGGCGAGCGGCAGCGGCTGAAGCTGGCCACGCACATGGGGGGAGGCGGCGGCGTGTACATCCTCGACGAGCCGACCACCGGCCTGCACCTCGCCGACGTGGAACAGCTGCTCGGGCTGCTGGACCACCTGGTCGAATCGGGCAAGTCGGTGATCGTCATCGAGCACCACCAGGCCGTGATGGCGCACGCCGACTGGATCATCGACCTCGGCCCCGGCGCCGGGCACGACGGCGGCCAGGTGGTCTTCGAGGGGACGCCCGCCGAACTGGTGAAGAAGAAGCGGACGCTGACCGGGAAGCACCTGGCCGCCTACGTGGGCTAGTCGAGGGGCGGCCGCCGGTCGGTCCAGGGCAGCACCTGCTCCAGAGTGCGGGAGACCTGCAGCAGCAGGTCCTCCCGCCAGGGCGCGGCGACCAGCTGGACGCCGACCGGCAGGCCGCTGGCCTCGTCGTGGTGCAGCGGGAGGGAGATCGCCGGCTGGCCGGTCACGTTGAACAGCGACGTGAAGACGCCCATCGGGTACGCGGCCACCACCGGATTTCCGCTCGCTCGCCACCCGCCGACCTTCGGCGGGAGACACGCCATGGTCGGCGTGACCAGCAGGTCGAAACTGTCGACGAAGGCTTCGGCAATGCGGCGGGAGAACACCTGGGTCTGGTGCACACTTTCCGCGTAAGTCCAGGAATCAACCGACTTCGCGGCTTCGCGCTGTGCCCGGTTGTGCGGTTCGATGCGATCCGGATCGACCACCGGGACGCCTGCGCTGGCGACGCTCCAGACCTTCAGGAACGTCGAGAGCAGCTCCTCGGACTTCGGCAGCGGAAGCGGTTTGTCGACGATCTGGTGTCCGGCTTCTTCGAGCGCGCGGAGGGTTTCGCCGACCGCGGTCAGGCAAGCCGGGTCAACGGTGATGCCGTCGATCAGCGAGGTCGTGAGGACGCCGATCCGCAGGCCGGACGGCGCTTCGACGGCCAGTGCGTCGGCAAGCGACCGCGTGGGCGTCGGCTGTGACCACCACGCGCCCGGGTCGTGTCGTGTGAGGACGTCCAGGGCGGCCGCGGTGTCGGTCAGCGTCCGGCTGAGGACACCGCTGGTCGCGAAGCCCTCGACCTCCACCACGGCGTTCGTGACCAGGCCGCGGGTCGGCTTCAGCCCGACGAGACCGGTGCACGAAGCCGGGATGCGGATCGATCCGCCGCCGTCCTCCGCGTGCGCGACCGGGGCCATTCCGGCGATGACGGCGACCCCCGCGCCGCTCGATGACCCGCCCGGCGTGCGGTCCGGATCCCACGGGTTGCGCGAGATGCCCTGCGCCTCGCTCTCAGTGAAGGAAACCGCGCCGAACTCCGATGTCGTGGTCTTGCCGAGCGGGAGGAAGCCCGCATCAGCGAACCGCCGCACGATCGGGTCGGACTTCGGCTGCGGGGAACGGTCGGTGGCCAGCGAGCCGTACGTGGTCGGCCAGCCTTGCACGTGGACGAGGTCCTTGACCGGCAGCGGAACCCCGTGGAACGGCGGCAGGCCCTCCGGCGCGCACCGCACCACAGCGTCCGCGGCGGCTTTCGCGGCGGCGCGGACCTCGTCGTCGGCGCGGAAGCAGAAGGCGTTGAACTTCGGATCCAGCTCGGCGATGCGGTCGAGGTAGCAGTCGGCGACCTCGACCGGGCTCACCTCCTTCGCGCGGATGGCGGCGGCGACTTCGACGGCGGAGCTGAACGGATTGACCATGACCGATCCCCTTTCCGGTTCCCGTTCAACCTGGTCGGACCGGTGGTCGGCGGTCTTGGAGAAATGTCGCGCTGCCGGATTTGGCTACGCTGGCGGCATGCGACCAGCCGAGTGGGCTCGCGACGGGGCAGCGGTCTGGGGTATCGCCGTGCCGTCCCGGCTGCCCGGGGTGCAGATGGCCGGATTCGTCGGCGACACCGTTGATCTGATCGACTTGACGGTGGTCCCGTACCCGGCGGTCACGCTGTTCGTCAATCTCCGCGAAGGGCTGTTCGTCAACGGGGTAGCGCGAGACAGCGCCGTCACCGGCATCGCACCGCGAGAGATGCGCGTGCGCGGGCAGAACATCGAATGCGTGCAGGTCCGGCTGTCCCCCGAGGTCGCGCACGCGGTGCTCGGGACGGATCTGACCGGCGAGATCGCCCCTCTTGAGGACGTCTGGCCTGCTGGGCTGCCTGACCGGCTGCGCGCACTCGACTCCTGGAACGACCGGTTCGCGCTGGTAGAAGCCACGCTGGGCAAGCGGTATGCGGCCGGGCGCATGGTCGATCCGGAAGTCGCCTTCGCCTGGCAGCGGATGCACGCGCACCACGGTCAGGTGCGGATCGAGCAGCTGGCCGACGAGACCGGATGGAGCCGGAAACGCCTGTGGTCCCGGTTCCGCGGCCAGCTCGGGCTCAGCCCGAAACGCGCCGCGCAGCTGGTCCGGTTCGACCACGCGGTGCACCGGCTCGCCGCGGGGGAAAGCCCGGCTTCGGTGGCGGCCGAGAGCGGATATGTCGACCAGTCGCACCTGCACCACGAGGTCAAAGCCTTCGCCGGAGTCACCCCCGCCGCCGCCGCGAACGCACCGTGGCTCGCGGTCGACGAGGTCGCCTGGTCTCGCCCCCACCGCGCGACCGGGTGATCGCACCGGCATGATCCCGGAGTGACTTCCATCCGGCCCCCCGCTGTCGTGCTGCGCCGGTGGCTAGACGACGTCGGCACCCGCCGACCGGCGGTGTTCGCGCTGGTCGGTGCCTCGGTGGCGGCGGCAGCGGCGATTCTGTGGCTCGTCTGCACGATGTGGCCGCTCGATCTGGAGATCTACCGGTCCGGCGCGCGGGCGCTGGCCCAGGGCGAGGACGTCTACGGCCCGCTCCCGCCGACCCGCGCCGGGCTGATCCTGCCCTTCATCTACCCGCCGTTCGCGGCCGTCCTGTTCCTGATCTTCGCCGCGATGCCGTTGCCGTTGGGCGCGATGCTGATGCTCGCCGTGTCCCTGACGTGCCTGTGCGGGACGGTCTACGTCGTGGTCCGGCCGCATGCCGGGCGGCGGACCGCGGTGTTGGCCGCACTGCTGATCGGTGCCGGTTCGCTGGCCTTCGAACCGGTCCGCGAGACGTTGTGGTTCGGGCAGATCAACCTGCTGCTGATGGCACTCGTGGTGATCGACTGCCTCGGCCCCCGGACGCGGCTGCCCCGCGGCGTCCTGCTGGGCCTCGCCGCCGCCGTGAAGATCACCCCGGCCGGGTTCCTGCTGTTCTTCCTGCTGAAAAAGGACTTCCGCGCGGCATTGACCACGGTGGTCACCTTCGTGCTGGCCGGCGCTGCCGGGTTCGTGATCGCTCCGGAAGCGTCGATGAAGTACTGGTTCGGCGGCGGATTGACCGGTGCGTCCGGGATGAGCGGATCGATTTTCGCGACGAACCAGACCATCCAGGGCGCGGTGCACCGGTTCGGACTCACCGACGCGCCGACGCTGATCCTGGTCGCGGTACTGACCCTGGCCGCGCTCGCGCTGACCGTTCCCGCGATGCTGCGCGCCGACCCGCCGATGGCGTTCCTGCTCAACGCGACGGCGATTCTGGTGTGTTCGCCGATTTCGTGGTCGCACCACTGGGTGTGGATCGTGCCCGCGATCGTGCTGTTCGCCGCTCGCGCGCACACCCGGAACGCTGTCGCCGGATTGGCTGCCGTGGCGGCGATTTTCGTGATCGCGCCGCATTCGTGGCTGCCGAAGAACGGCTATCTGGAGCTGTCCTGGGGTCCGGTCGAGCACGTGATCGGCAACAGCTACTTGCTGCTGGCGCTGGGTTTTCTGGGCTGGCAGTGCTACTCGACGCGCCGTCACACCGCCGCGGTCTGAGCCAGCAACGGGTCTGCGTGGAGTACGTGCAATGCGCTGACCGCTCGGGTGAGCGCGACGTACAACCGTTGCAGCCCACGCTCCTCCGCCGCCACGCTGCGCGCCGGTTCGACCACCAGGACCGTGTCGTACTCCAGCCCCTTCGCCAAACTCACCGGCACCAGCGTGATCCGGGCCGCCTGGTCCAGCCCGCGCTCGGCAAGGGCCCGGCTCGCTTCGGGGATATCCGCGGCCAGCAGCCCGATCGATCCCTCTTGGCTGAGCGCTTCCCCGCAAGCATCGACCGTCTCGTCCGTTTCGCTCAGGTGCAAGGCATCCGCGGAATGCCGGAACGACGTGGGACTCCGCAGCTCCGGCGCGATCTGCGGGCACAGCCGGGCAGCGAAGTCCAGGACATCCGCCGGAACGCGGTAGCCGTGCGTGAGTTCTTCGATCCGCCCGCCGGTCCGGTCAAGGTGGGTCAGCACTGTCGGCCAATCGCGGACCGCAGACGGACTGGTCGCCTGTGCGACGTCGCCGAGAACCGTGCACGCACCAGCCAACCTGCGCGCGATCGCCCGCAGATGCATCGGGCTGAGGTCGTGGGCCTCGTCGACCACGACGTGCCCGAGTTTCACCGGCCGTTCGATCAGCGCCGCGACCTCGTCCAGCAGCGCGAGATCGAGTGTCGACCAGGTCATCGCCTTACGACTGCGCGGGCGCGGACGGATGAGCGCTTCCTGTTCCTCAGCAGTGAGAATTCCGTCGGCCGCTTCCGCGAGACACGCCTTCTCGGTCAGCAGGTCATAGACCAGCCGCGCAGGCTCGACGGCAGGCCACATGTCGCGGACCGCCTTGGTGATCGCGGCATTGCGACGAAGCTGACGCAGGGTCGCGCTGGTGCCCCCGGACCGCTCCATCTCGCGCAGCACCCGATGCACGAGCCGTTGGCCAGCAATTCGCGCCCAGCACTGTAATCCGCGCCGCGGCTGAGGATTTCTGTGAGTTCCTCGGCGATGTCCTCGGGATGCAACCGCCAGGTCCGGTGCTGGTACTTCACTTCGAGCGTCCGGTCGACCGGCTGGCTCGCCGGACGCGATCACGTGCCACACCCTGCTGTACTCAACGCCTGCTTTGCTGGCCCGGCTTGCCACGTACCTGCTGGAGAAGGAACAGCAACTGGTCGAAGAGCTACAGGCTTCGTGCGGGGTCTCGGACGAGTTCACCGCGCGACTGGTGGCTGCGCAGGTCCTCGGGGCGCAGCGGATCTTGGGGTTTCACCATGCCCGGGAGATCCGCGGCGGGCGAAGCGCTGATGAGACTCATCCGGAAGCGGTCGCTCGGGCGGGAGCGGCTTACCGGATGCTGCGGGAGGGGCTGTCCTCGGTGCTGTGACTCTGGTTCAGTTCACAGAACCTTGATTGGCTGAGGCACGAAAAGTGCCCGGCCCGCTCCCGCGTCTCGCGCCAGCTCAGTTCTGGTCCGGGCTGTCGACCGGCACGCCCTGGTACCCAGTCCCCCGGTCCTGCGCGTTCGGCGGGTCCACCGGAACCCCGTGGTAACCGGTGCCCTGGTCCGTGGGCGGGTCGATCGGCACGCCGTTGTATCCCGTGCCCTGTTCCTGCGGGTCCGGAGTGTTCTCGTCCTTGGGCGGGGTGGTGTGCAGCTTCAACCCGTCCTTCTCGCAGCGGATCTCGTGCGTGCCCTCCGCGCCGGTGTCGGTCAGGCACTGCCAGCCCCGCACGGTCAGCATGTAGTTGGATCCGACGGCCTTGTCGATATTGTCGAAGTATTCGGGAATAACGTTGAACGCTTCGGTGCATCCGACAGTACCGGCCTCGGTTGCGTCCGCGATCAAATCAACCTTGCGCGGTCCGACAGGCCCGCCGAGCGCACTGCAATTAACGTCCTCGGAACTGGCCCCGCCACCGCCGCTGCCGCCCTTTTTCACCGGCGTCTCCGGCTGCTGCACCTGGCTCTTCGCCGCGACGTTGACCGGGGCGGATTGGTTGCTCGCCTGGGCTGCCGAATTCTGGCCAGAGCAGGCGGAAAGCAGTGCGACCGCACCGAGAGCCGCTCCGACGGTGGCAAATTTGACAGTCTTCATGAGCATTTCAATTCTCCCCTGACCAGCTCTTGGATTTCCCTTTGCCTCTAGAGACGCACACCGCCGGAGGGGGTTGCGAAGAAATTCCGCGGACTTGCCCGCGAAAGAACCTCGGCCCGACAACCGCACTGCGGGTACCGTGGCGACGGCCCGTCCAGCAGCCGCAGTCCGCACCTGCCGTCCAGCATCGCCGGTGCCGTGCTGGCTCCGCCGATCGACTGCCCGATCATCGCGATCCGCCGCCCGGGTTTGGACGAGCTTTCTCCAGTCCTGGAGCTGACAGGCAACGCATTCCGTCGTATGCCCGTCCGGGAAGGTGATCGCCGTCGATTCGTAGTTGTGCCCGCTCCCCGCAGCGGCATCCCCGCGGCTGGCCGGCTCCTCGCCAGCGACGACAAGGTCGCACACGGCAACGTGAACCCAGGCGAGAGCACCACCAACGACATCCGCCGGGACTGAGTGTCCACAGTGGAATTCGTCCACGGATCCGCGCGGGAAGTGTCGGTGAAGTGAAAGGTGGCAGTCCCGGCCGGGCCTGGCTCCACCAGGCGCAGACAACGCCAATCGCGGCGCAGCCCGCACTGTTCCTGCCCCGAGCACCGCCGCGACGTTATTACGCGCAGTCTCATGACTTCAGCTCGGAGCCACGCAGCACCCGGCAGCATCATCAGTCACCGGCACGAACTCCGCGCCCAGCTGAGCAGAATCAGGCTGGCTCCTTCGCGGACAGTCCAAGCGAAAGACTGCGCACCATCCGGTACCTCCGGAATCCACCGCCGCGTACCCCCGGAAAGTCCTGCACCTTCCGCCATTCGTCCGACACCCCGACCGTCCCTCGGCCGGAGCGCGCCAACGCGTCGCGATGCGATTGTTCGTCGGTCCACTCCGCATAATTGAGCGCCCGGGTCCCGTCGGTGCTGACATGGAAATGCCCGGATATCCCGCCCGGCGCAGGTTTGTCCTCACTGGCCATCGCGCCGAACACGGTATCCACCCAACGTCGCTGCCGCTGCGCATCCGCACTGTCGAACTCAACGCTTACCACGACAACACATCCCGGAACCGTCGAGTTGTCCCGATTTACGCTGCGATACAACCGATATTCCACCGGATCGCTCCCGGAAACCCGCCGCACGAGACCGGGATCGGCTGTCCCCTCCGCCCACTGGGTATAGACCAGCGACCCCTCGCCGTCGTTACCGGCCAACGCATTGAACGAAATCAGTCCGGTCGGCCACGGCTCTTTCTCCAGCCGGGCAAGCACATCCGCCGCCTCGACGGACGTTTCGGCAACCAGCACAGCGTCGACGTCCGTGCGCGCGAAGTCAGGCCGGGCAACGTGATTGACAGTCATGGATGTCCCTCCGAAATCAGTGATGACTCTCGAAGGATGGAACTTCAAGGGAGGTTGAAGTCAAGCCTTCGGCCGTGGCTCTCGGTACTCTGACTGTCACGAGGACAGAGGATCTTGATGCTTCCCAAGCGGACCGAGATGGTGGGCTGTCTCGCGGTGCCGGCGGCCGGGTGCGGCCACGCTGACCATGCACCCTGACACTCCGAGGACGGGCCAGGTCTCGCCAAAGCCGGAGGACGCCCTCAAGTTCTTGATCGACCGAGAAAGTTCGGGTCGAGACGTATGCCAACCACGCGAACTGCCACCCGCACATCGACGGTCCGGGGGACCAGCGGAAGCCACCTCGAACAAAAGGTGGGCGACGGCGAGATCTGCTGGATTCCGATGACTCCCGGCCACGCGGATCTCTCGCAGCGAGGACTACCCGGCACCCGCGCTCAACGAAGTGTTCGGGGACGCGATCTTCACGATCATCGATCGGTTGAAGCAGACCCATAACGCACGAATCCCCGCCCGGCTTGGCCGAACGGGGAGTGCGGGTGGACCTGAGGGGAATCGAACCCCTGACCCCCGCCTTGCAAAGGCGGTGCTCTACCAATTGAGCTACAGGCCCGGTGCGGGCCGAGGCCCGCGAAGTGCTACGTCAGTTGCGCGACGCGTCCGCGGCCTTGGCCGGAACGCTGCCGTTCGCCGACGGGGCGGCAGGCGTGGTGGCTTCCCGCCACAGGTCAGCCTCGGCCTTGGCCGCCTTGTTGCGCTTGACGACGAACAGGACGCCGCCCGCGACGACCGCGAGTGCCAACAGCTTCTTCACCTGAAGCCCCCTTCTGAGTGCTTGCGCTACGCCACGATGCTACCGGACCCGCCGCGCGTCCCGTCCGGCGGTTCCGGCTCTCTCGTTCCACGTGGAACACCGGGAATATCCGGAGTGATCGGTCCGTTGGACCAGACGGCCCCAGCGGCCGCGCACTGCTCAGCCCTGCCGGTCCTTCTCTTCCCGGCAGGGCTGACTCGTCTCCGCGAGCCGGGCCCTGGTGCCATCGAGGCCCGATTCGACCAGGTCAGGCCGGTTGTTCTCCATTCCGTACGTCACCTCGTACCACGGACCCAGCTGGTTCCACGCCCGAGCGCGACGACGCAGTTCCGGCGTGACCTCGTACTCCGTGGAGAACGCCGCGACGCACTCCGCCGAGGTCCAGTGCAGCAGCCACGCCAGGTCCCGCGCGGGGTCGCCGAGAGACACGTCGGTCCAGTCGATCACCCCGCTCAACCGGCCGTCCTGCCTCAGCAAATGCTCCGGGCCGAGGTCGGCATGGATGACGGTGTCTGCTGGATAACCCTGGACTTCCGCCAGCAGCGCCCGCCCGCGATCGGCCAGGGGGCCAAGCAACGGCGGAACGGCATCGAGCGCCACAACTTCGGGCTCAGCACCGAGTTCACGCGCCTTGGCCACGCCCGCACTGTGCAAGGCGCGAAGGAACCGACCGAGCACGCGACCGTCGTCAGCGGTCAGTTCACCCGGCTCGCCCGGCACCAGTTCATGCCGGACGACCAACGGATTTTCCCGCCACACCAACGGAATCGGCACCGAAAGCGGTAACTGCGGAGCCAGCCAGGGCAACACCCGCGTCTCGCGCAGCAGCCACGCGCGCACCTCGTCCCGTTTGGGCCGCCGCTCGACCCAGCGCCCGTCGACGAGAGTCGCGACGCTGTCCCAGCCCTCGCCCAGTTCCTCGCCGCTCACCTCGGAAGCCCAGCCGCGAACGCGATCTCCGAAACCGGCCCGCGGTCAAGGGAAAGCGTGTCCAGCAAGCCCGCGATCCGTTGCTGCTGCGCGGCAGTCGGCCGGAAATACATCGGCAGCACCTGCCGATCCCACGCCGCCCCGAACTCCAGGTCGGCGATCACCGCTTCCCATCCGCCGAGGCTCCGGTGCAACCACCATCCCCGACGCCGAATCACCGGGTCCGGGGAATCCTTCAGCACAGCCAAATCCGCCAGCGACCACAGCTGCGGACTGCTGCCGAGCACATCCCCGGCCAACCGGGCCACCGTGGGCTCCCCGCCGCCCATTTCCCGGAGCAGCCAAGGAACTTCCGCAGCGACCGCCTTGCCGCGAAGCAACGACAACCCGATCTTCTTCAAGGCCACATCCGCACTCCGCGCAACCTCGGCGATCTCCGCACGGTCCAGCTCGGTCCCGGTTTCCGCGAGGCCGGCGTACGCGCGAGCCCGCACCGCCGACCGGGCAGCAGAACGCGCGATCGCGGCATAAACCTCGACCGGGTCCCGTCCCATTTCTTGCCAGCGCAGCCGCGCCCACAACCGAACCAGCACCGACCGGTCGACCAGAAGTTGTTCCACGTCAACGGAATCGAGCTGCGCCGCGGTCAGCTTCACCAACCCCAGCACCCGGCTCTCCGCGGACCGCCCGCGAAGCAACGACCCGGCGACGACCTCCGGCGTACCCGAGTCCGCGATCACCTGGATCAACTTCCGCCGGACGACCTGGTCCCGTTCCCGCGGCAGCAACCCGACCGCGTCCGGCAAGCCGAGCAATCCATTCTCGAAGCTGTGCCGGAACGCGGTCCGCCGTACGTCGAAGTCCCCGGAACTCCGCAAGCACGCCCACACTGACTCCTCGCCCTGCGCGGCGACCAGCACCCGGAGATAGCGCCCAAGCACCTGCGAACCCCGCCAGCGCTGCGAAATCCGCTGCAGCAGCGGCACGATCCGCTCCGCCCGCGCCACCGTCGTACGCCGCAGCACCTCTTGTTCAGCCAGCTCGCGGACCACCTCGACATGGTCAGTAACCCGCACCGCCAGCGCCCGATCGCTCACCGCACCAACCGAAGCGCACAACACGCGAACGGCCTGCTCCCGGAGGCGACCGTCTGGGTGCATCGAAGCCAGCGCGGCGACAACCGGCGTGGCGTTCTTCAGCTTCCAGTCCTTCGCCCGTCCCAGCACCGGCACCGGGTAGCGGGCCTGGCGGGCGTAGTGGTCGATCCGCAGCAACTCGCGCGCAGTCGCCGACACGAGCCAGGCCTCGGTTTCGGCAAGGCCAGACTGAGCACGCCCGGTGGCGAGGCTCAGCTGCTCACGGATCTGCGCGGGGGTCTGCATACCGCTGATTCTGGCGAGAACACCGCCTGGCAGTCATCCGAAATACTCGAAAGGCCGGTCCGCAGCTGCGAACCGGCCTTCCGGGAAATGTGGGCCCACCAGGACTTGAACCTGGGACCTCTTCGTTATCAGCGAAGCGCTCTAACCGCCTGAGCTATGGGCCCGTCGAACGAGGAGAACTCTACCGGACTCCCCATCCGCCCTCGCAACCGGGTTACTCTCGCTCCGAGAGCGTGACCTCAAGGCCGCCCGCGAGGTCTGCCGACACGTTGTAGATGAACGCGCTCACCGTGGCCAGCGCGGACACCAGCACGATGTTGATCGCCCCGAGGATGGCCGCGATGCCGAACACACGACCGGCGCTGATCAGCGGTTCGGCGGACGCGTTCGCGCCCTCGCCACCGACCAGGGACGAGTACGTGCCGTTCAGCTTGTCCCACACGCCCATGCCGTCGAGCACCGTGTAGAGCACGCCGACCGCGACCAGCCAGACGAAGAACATCGCGACGCCGAGCACCAGTGCCAGCTTCAGCACCGACCACGGGTCGAAGCGCTTGATCTGCAGGCTCGCCCGCCGCGGGCCACGGCCGGGACGGCGCAGCGCGCTCGGCGTCGGCCGGGTGCGGCCCGCGGGCGGCACGTCGGCCGCCGGTGGCGGTGCCTCGCCTCCGAAGAGCCGGGGCGCCGCCGAACCGGTCACCGGGTAGTCGTTCTCGGCCGCGGCCGGTTCCGGAGCCGCAGTGGGCACGTCCTCGGTCGCGATCCGCGCCGTGGCCATGGCCTCGGAGTCGCCGCCGCCGTCCTTGGCGGTGCGCTGCCAGGGCGGGTTGGCCGACGCGTCGTCGGCCTTGTCGGATGGTGCCACGTTGAGTCAGTCCTTACCCGTGCGTGGGGCGCCGATCACTGCTCCGGCGCCGTGCCGTCTTCTGCTGTGGGCTCCTCTGGCGTAGCCTCCGCCGCTTCCTCCGAAACCGTCTCGGACGAGACTTCCGGAGTCTCCGAAGCCTCGGAAGCTTCCTCGGCGGAGTCCTCGCCACCATTGGCGACGTCCGAACCCTCGTCCGCGTTGCGTGCGACCGCGAGAAGAGTGGTTCCGTCACCAAGGTTCATCAGCCGAACGCCCTTGGTCTGCCTGCTCGCCTTGCGCACGTCCCGCGCCGGCGTGCGGATGACCCCGCCGCTGGACGTGATGGCGAACAGCTCGTCGTCCTCGTCG
Organism: Amycolatopsis sp. M39; assembly: GCF_001651785.1. NCBI lineage: Bacteria > Bacillati > Actinomycetota > Actinomycetes > Pseudonocardiales > Pseudonocardiaceae > Amycolatopsis > Amycolatopsis sp. M39. The sequence goes on along the minus strand of NZ_LWSF01000003.1, from coordinate 112,082 downwards.
ACGATGAGTGCCCCCACCAGCCTGCCACGTTTGCTGTCGTGCTGAATGGTGAGCACGCCCTTGCCGCCGCGGCCCTGTACCGGATAGTCCTCGATCGGCGTCCGCTTCGCATACGCGCCGTCCGTGGCGACCAGCAGGAACTTGTCCGGTTTGACCACGCTGATGCCGAGCAGTTCGTCGCCGTCGTTGAACCGCATGCCCAGCACGCCCGAGGTCGGCCTGCCCATCGGGCGCAGCGCCTCGTCGGTGGCGTGGAAGCGGATCGACTGGCCGCCTGCGGACACCAGCAGCAGGTCGTCCTCGGCCGCGGCCAGCACCGCGCCCATCAGCTCGTCGCCCTCGCGCAGGTTGATCGCGATGAGGCCGCCCGCGCGGTTGGAGTCGAAGTCGGTGAGCTTCGTCTTCTTCACCAGGCCGCGCTGCGTGGCGAGCACCAGGTACGGCGCGACCTCGTAGTTCGGGATCTCGATGACCTGGGCGATCTGCTCGTCCGGCTGGAACGCGAGCAGGTTCGCCACGTGCTGGCCGCGCGCGTTGCGGTTGGCCTCGGGCAGGTCGTAGGCCTTCGCCCGGTACACCCGGCCCTTGTTCGTGAAGAACAGGATCCAGTCGTGCGTGGAGCACACGAAGAAGTGCTGGACGATGTCGTCCTGCTTCAGCGTCGCGCCCTGCACGCCCTTGCCGCCGCGCTTCTGCGACCGGTACAGATCGGTTTTCGTCCGCTTGGCGTAGCCCGTGCGGGTGATGGTGACGACGACGTCTTCCTGCGCGATCAGGTCCTCGACCGACACGTCGCCGTCGAACGGGATGATCTGCGTGCGCCGGTCGTCGCCGTACTTGTCGACGATCTCCATCAGCTCGTCGCGGATGATCGACCGCTGCCGCTCGGGCTTCGCGAGGATGTCCTTGAGGTCGGCGATGTCCAGCTCGATCTCGGCCAGGGTGTCGATGATCCGCTGCCGTTCCAGCGCGGCCAGCCTGCGCAGCTGCATGTCCAGGATCGCGGTGGCCTGGATCTCGTCGATCTCAAGCAGCGACATCAGGCCCGGCCGGGCCTCGTCGGCCGAGGGCGACCGCCGGATCAGGGCGATCACCTCGTCCAGCATGTCCAGCGCCTTGACCAGGCCGCGCAGGATGTGGGCCCGTTCCTCGGCCTTGCGCAACCGGAACCGGGTGCGCCGCACGATCACGTCGACCTGGTGCTTCACGTAGTGCCGGATGATCTGGTCGAGCCGCAGCGTGCGCGGCACGTCGTCGACCAGCGCCAGCATGTTCACGCCGAAGTTCTGCTGCAGCTGGGTGTGCTTGAACAGGTTGTTCAGCACCACCTTCGCCACCGCGTCGCGCTTGATCGTGACGACGATCCGCATGCCGGAGCGGCTGTTGGACTCGTCCGCGATGTCCGCGATGCCGGTGATCTTGCCGTCGCGCACCAGGTGCGCGATGTTCTCCACCAGGTTGTCCGGGTTCACCTGGTAGGGCAGCTCGGACACGACCAGGATCGTGCGGCCCTTCGCGTCCTCTTCGACCTCGACGACCGCGCGCATCCGGATCGAACCGCGGCCGGTGCGGTAGGCGTCCTCGATGCCGGACGTGCCGAGGATCATCGCCTTGGTCGGGAAGTCCGGGCCCTTGATCCGCACGAGCAGCGCGGCCAGCAGTTCGTCGTCGGTCGCTTCCGGGTTCTCCAGCGCCCATACGACGCCTTCGGACACCTCGCGCAGGTTGTGCGGCGGGATGTTCGTCGCCATCCCGACCGCGATCCCGGAACCGCCGTTGACCAGCAGGTTCGGGAACCGCGACGGCAGCACGTCGGGCTCCTGGGTGCGCCCGTCGTAGTTGTCGCGGAAATCGACGGTGTCCTCTTCGATGTCCGCGAGCATCTGCATCGCGAGCGGCGCGAGGCGGGATTCGGTGTACCGCATCGCGGCCGCGGGGTCGTTGCCCGACGAGCCGAAGTTGCCCTGTCCGTCGATCAGCGGGTAGCGCAGCGACCACGGCTGGGCGAGCCGCACGAGCGCGTCGTAGATCGCCGAGTCGCCGTGCGGGTGGTAGTTGCCCATGACGTCGCCGACGACGCGGGAGCACTTGTTGTACCCGCGGTCCGGGCGGAACCCGGAGTCGAACATCGAGTACAGGATCCGGCGCGCCACCGGCTTGAGGCCGTCGCGCACGTCCGGCAGCGCCCGCGACACGATGACGCTCATCGCGTAGTCGATGTAGGAGCGCTGCATCTCCTGCTGGATGTCGACCGGTTCGATCCGGTCGTGTTCCGGCGGCAAGGTTTCCGTCATGGGGTCCTTCTCGGTGAGCAGTCCTGGGGAAGCGGGTTAGCAGGGGACGCCTACACGTCCAGGAAGCGCACGTCCTTGGCGTTGCGCGTGATGAACGAGCGGCGCGCTTCCACGTCCTCGCCCATCAGCACGGAGAACAGTTCGTCGGCTTGCGCAGCGTCGTCGAGGGTGACCTGCCCGAGCAGCCGGTTCGCCGGGTCCATCGTGGTCTCCCACAGCTCCTCGGCGTTCATCTCGCCGAGACCCTTGTACCGCTGGATCGCGTCGTCCTTCGGAAGACGGCGGCCGGACTCGACGCCTGCCTGGATCACCGCGTCGCGTTCCTTGTCCGAGTAGGCGTATTCCGGCTCCGCCCGCGGCCACTTGATCTTGTACAGCGGCGGCCGCGACAGGAACACGTGGCCGTGCTCGATCAGCGGCGTCATGAACCGGAACAGCAGGGTGAGCAGCAGCGTGGTGATGTGCTGGCCGTCGACGTCGGCGTCGGCCATCAGCACGATCTTGTGATACCGCAGCTTCGAGAGGTCGAAATCGTCGTGGATGCCGGTGCCGAGCGCGGTGATCAGCGACTGGACCTCGGTGTTTTTGAGGACGCGGTCGATGCGGGCCTTCTCGACGTTGATGATCTTGCCCCGGATCGGCAGGATCGCCTGGTACATCGAGTCGCGGCCTTCCTTGGCCGAACCGCCAGCCGAGTCGCCCTCCACGATGTAGAGCTCGCACTCGCCGGGGTCGTTGGAGCGGCAGTCCTTCAGCTTGCCCGGAAGGCCGCCGATCTCCAGCGCGCCCTTGCGCCGCACCAGGTCGCGCGCCTTGCGGGCGGCGAGCCGGGCCTGCGCCGACGAGATCGACTTGTTGATGATCGTCTTGGCTTCGCTCGGGTTGCGCTCGAACCAGTCGCCGAGCCATTCGTTCGACTGCTGCTGCACGAACGTCTTGGCCTCGCTGTTGCCCAGCTTGGTCTTGGTCTGGCCCTCGAACTGCGGTTCGGACAGCTTGATCGACACGATCGCGGCAAGCCCCTCGCGCACGTCGTCGCCGGTCAGGTTGGCGTCTTTCTCCTTGAGCAGCTTCTTCTCGCGCGCGTACGCGTTGACCACGCGGGTGAGCGCGGCCCGGAAGCCCTCTTCGTGCGTGCCGCCCTCGTGCGTGTTGATCGTGTTGGCGAAGGTGTACACCGACGGCGTGAACCCGGTGTTCCACTGCATCGCGACCTCGACCTCAAGGCCGGAGCCCTTGGCGTCGAAGGAGATGACGCTCTCGTGGATCGGGTCCTTGCTGCCGTTGATGTGCTTGACGAAGTCCTCAAGCCCGCCCGGGTAGCAGTAGACGACTTCCTTGACCCTGGCCTGCTTGCCCGCCGCGTCCTCTTCGGTCTCCTCGTCGGCGACGCGCTCGTCGCGCAGCGACAGGGTGAGGCCCTTGTTGAGGAACGCCATCTCCTGCAAGCGGCGCGAGATGGTCTCGAAGTTGTAGGTGGTGGTCTCGAAGATGCTGCCGTCGGCCCAGAAGGTGATGGTGGTGCCCGTGTCGCTGGCCGGGCCAAGGTCTTCCAGCGGGCCGGGAACCTGGTTCGTGTACTCCTGGCGCCAGCTGCGGCCGCCGACCTTGATCTCCGCGAGCAGCTTCGTGGACAGCGCGTTCACCACCGAGACGCCGACGCCGTGCAGGCCGCCGGAAACCGCGTAGGAGTCGCTGTCGAACTTGCCGCCCGCGTGCAGGATGGTGAGCACGACCTCGAGGGTCGGCTTCTTCTCCTTGGGGTGCATGTCCACCGGAATGCCGCGACCGTCGTCGACTACCCGCACCCCGCCGTCCGCGAGCAGGGTAACCTCGACCTTGGTGGCGTACCCCGCCATCGCCTCGTCCACGGAGTTGTCCACCACCTCCTGGACCAGGTGGTGGAGACCGCGCTCACCGGTGGAACCGATGTACATGCCGGGGCGCTTGCGAACTGCTTCGAGGCCTTCGAGCACGGTGATGGACGACGCGTTGTACTCGCTCTTGTTCTCGGTCACCGGCGTTGATTCTCCTCGTCTCGCCCGAGCGGACGCCCGCTACTACAACAGTGTACTTGCCCGCACGCGCTCACATGCGGCTAGGACACCCCTCAGCCGGTCGCAGAGGGACGAAATCACCCTCAGTTGAGTCATCTCGTATCTGAACCCGCGCGGCCCGGTTCTCGGGGAACTCATCCGCCAGAGCGCAACCCCCGTCAGCCGTACGTGTCACGCGGCCCGCGACCAGGCACATGCCGGGGCCCTTTCCGCCAGCTCGGAGCGGTCGGGCCCTGGATCCGCATCCGCTTGACCACGCCGTTCCCGACGCCCGCGGCGATCTTCGCCAGCAACTTGCCCTGCAGCAACCGCAACTGCGTCGCCCACGCGGTGGAACTCGCGCGGACGGTCAGCTCGCCGTCTTTCAACGCCACCGGCTGGGCGTGTTCGGCGACGTCCTCGCCCACGAGCCGGGCCCATTGCCCGAACACGCGCGCGTTGGTCATCGTGTCCTGCCAGCCGCTGTCGGAAATCAGCCGCGAGACGAGGCGACCGAGCGGCTGCGGGTCGCGCGGATCCGCGCCGGGACCGGACCAGCGCCTGCGCGCCCGGTTCTGCCCGCCGCCCCCGCTGATCCGGCCGCGCCGGAGGTTCGGCGGGGCTCCGCGCTCGCGGGCTTTCGCCTTCGCCGCTTCGAGCGCGGCGTGCGCGAGGTCGCGGCCGCTCGGTTTGTCCCCAGCGGGCCTCTCGTTCGGCCCAGTGGAACTGTCACGCTCCGTCGCGCCGCGCGCGGGATTTCCGGAAGTGTCGCCCGCTTCCGGGGTGTCAAGACCGCCATCCGGCCGGTTCGTCACGCGGGGCGATAACCCGGCTCCGGGTTTATCCACACTGTCCACAGGTTTGTCCCCAGATCGGTGGGCAACCCGCGTGACTCCGGTCACCCCGCGTGGTCGTCGTGGCTGTTCAGGCACGGTTCACCTCCCCGTCGGCCACCGTGAACCTCGCGCCGGCCAGCTCCTCGGGCACGTCCTCGGCCACCGCCGCGGTGATGAGGACCTGTTCGGCGCTCGCGGAGACCTCGGCCAGCCGAGCCCGGCGCTTGCGGTCGAGTTCGGCGAACACATCGTCTAACAACAAGACCGGTTCACCCGCTTCGGCGCGCAGAAGTTCGTAACTTCCGAGCCGCAACGCGAGCGCGAACGACCAAGACTCGCCGTGGCTCGCGTACCCCTTCGCCGGCACTTCGCCGAGAATCAGCTCCAGTTCGTCCCGATGCGGACCGACCAGGCTGATCCCTCGCTCCAGTTCCTGCCGCCGCGTGCCAGCCAACGCCTTCAGCAACAGCTCGCGCAGTACCTCTGTCTCAGCACGCTCGCCGCCAGGCACTCCGTACGAGGGCGGCAGCGCTTCGCCGAGCGAAGACTTGTACGCGATCTTCGCCGGGCGAGAGTCGGGCGCGACCCCCATATAGGCGTCGGCCGTGTACGGCGCGAGGTCTGCGATGAGGTTCAACCGCGCCGCCAGCAGCTGCGCGCCAGCCACCGAGAGATGGTCGTCCCACACGTCGAGCGTCGACAGTGCGTACGGGTCTTCGCGACCAGTACGGCGTTTGCCCGCGGTCTTGAGAAGCGCGTTGCGCTGCTTAAGCACCTTCTCGTAGTCCGCGCGCACGCCTGCGTACCGAGGCGCGCGAAGCACGAGCAGTTCGTCCATGAACCGACGGCGTTCGCTCGGATCGCCGCGCACGAGCGAGAGGTCCTCGGGAGAGAACAGCACCGTACGCAGAATGCCGAGCACGTCGCGCGGTTTGCCGACCGCACCGCGGTTCACTCGGGCACGGTTGGCGCGACCAGGCGTGATCTCGAGTTCGACCGTCAGCTCGCGGTCTTCGTTGACGACCGCGACCCGGACGAGCGCGCGCTCACAGCCGTGCCGGACGAGCGGGGCGTCCGTGGCGACCCGGTGCGAACCGAGGGTCGCCACATAGCCGATCGCTTCGAGCAGGTTCGTCTTCCCCCGGCCGTTCTGGCCGACGAGCACGACCGGCCCCGGTTCGAGGGCGAGGTCGGCCAGCGGCCAGGACCGGAAGTCGGTGACCTGGAGATGTCGCAGATACACGGGCAGGGACCGCGGGAGGCTAGCTCCCGGCCTTCTTCACAGCGTGGCCGCCGAACTGGTTGCGCAGCGCGGCGACGGCACGCATCGCGGCGGAATCCTTCTGCCGGGAGGAGAACCGGGCGAACAGCGCGGCCGAGAGCACCGGGGCGGGCACCGCGTTGTTGACCGCTTCCTCCAGCGTCCAGCGGCCTTCGCCGGAGTCCTCGACGTAGCCTTCCAGGTCGTCCAGGTCCGGGTCCTCGTCCAGCGCGCGCACCAGCAGGTCGAGCAGCCAGGAGCGGACCACGGTGCCGCGCTGCCAGCCCTTGATCACGGCGGGCACGTCATCGACGGTCTTCGCGGCTTCGAGCAGTTCGAAGCCCTCGGCGTAGGCCTGCATGATGCCGTACTCGATGCCGTTGTGGATCATCTTCGCGTAGTGCCCGGCACCGACCGAGCCCGCGTGCGAGAAGCCTTCCTCGCGCGGGCCTTCCGGACGCAGCGCGTCGAAGATCGGCATCGCACGCTGGACGTCCGACGCCGCCCCGCCGACCATCAGGCCGTAGCCGTTGTCCTTGCCCCACACGCCGCCGGAGACGCCGCAGTCGAGGTAGCCGACGCCGTGCGAGGCGAGCAGATCGGCGTTCAGCTTGTCGTCGGTGAACTTCGAGTTCCCGCCGTCGATCACCAGGTCGCCCTCGGACAGCAGCTGCCCGAGTTCGGTCACGGTCTGCCGGGTCGGCTCCCCGGCCGGGACCATGATCCACACGATGCGGGGACCGGACAGCTGGGAGACGAGGTCTTCGAGCGAGGTCGAGTCGCTCACGTCGGGGTTGCGGTCGTAGCCGACCACCTCGTGCCCGGCGGCGCGCAGCCGCTCGCGCATGTTGAAGCCCATCTTGCCCAGGCCGACGAGACCCAGCTGAACCATGAGATCCCCTTTGGATTGGATCGGTTTTCCTCGGTTGGACGCGCGGCGCTCAGCCCGGCAGCCGGACCGGCATGAGCAGGTAGAGATATCCGGGGACGACGTTGCCTTCGGCGTCGGCGGGCTTGATCAGCGCCGGGCGGTTGGGCGTGGTGAACGTCAGCTCGGCCCGGTCGCTGTGCAGTGCGCCGAGCCCGTCGACGAGGTAGCCGGGGTTGAACGCGATGGTGACCGGCTCGCCCTCGTAGTCGACCTGGAGTTCTTCCTCGGCGCTGCCCTCGTCGTCGCCGCCTGCGGACAGCCGCAGGGAGCCGTCTGCGAACTCGAGCCGCACCTGGGTGCCGCGCTCGGCCACTAGCGACACACGCTTGATCGACTCGGTGAGCGCGCTGACCTCGATGACCGCGCGCGAGGTATGGTTCGCGGGCAGCAGCTGGCGATACGGCGGGAACTCGGCGTCGAGCAGCCGGGTGGTCGTGTAGCGGCCGGCCCCGGACAGGCCGAGCAGCCCGTCGCCGGAAGCGAGCGCGAGCTGCACGGTGGTGCCCGCGCCGCCGAGTGTCTTGGCGGCTTCGGCGAGCGTGCGCGCGGGGACGAGCACCGCGGCGTCGGACAGGCCCTCGGCGGGCTTCCAGGTGAACTCGCGCATGGCGAGCCGGAACCGGTCGGTGGCGACGAGGGTGAGCGTCTCGCCGGAGATCTCCAGGCGCATGCCGGTGAGCATCGGGAGCGTGTCGTCCTTGCCGGCCGCGGTGGCGACCTGGGTGACCGCCTGGCCGAAGACGTCGCCGGTGAGCTCACCCGCACGCGCGGGCTGGGACGGCAGCTGCGGGTAGTCCTCGACCGGCATGGTCGGGAGGCTGAACCGGGCGCTGCCGCACGTGATGGTGGCGCGGGCGCCGTCGACGGAGATCTCCACCGGCTGCGCGGGCAGCGCCTTGGTGATGTCGGCGAGGAGGCGACCGGAGACGAGCAGCCGTCCGCCGTCGGCGATGGTCGCGGGAACGCCGACCGTGGCCGAGACCTCGTAGTCGAAGCCGGAGACCGTGAGCGCGTCGGACTCCCCGCCGGAGCCCGCGTCGAGGAGGACGCCGCCCAGGACCGGCACCGGAGGCCGGGAGGGGAGGCTTCTGGCCACCCACGCGACGGCGTCGGCGAGCCCGTCGCGCTCGACGCGGATCTTCATGCGCGCTTCCTTTCGACAGCCGAGCCCCTCGGCTCGTGAAGGGGTCGCCGGGCACCAGTCGTGAGCACCGCGCGCGACCGGGTCCCCGCCGGTCCGGTCCGCCCCGCGCGGGAACGGACCAGCTGCAGACATCCACGTTAGGCCGTCGCCGGGGGTGCCGTCACCTCGGCCTCCCCTTCACTTTGTCGACAAGACGACACGAATCTCGGGTTGTCCCCAGTTTCGTCCTCCGCCTGTTTTTGTTCTGTTCTTTCTAAGAAGAGAACAAAAACCAGTAGCAGTAATAGGGGCTGTGGATTGTGTGGATAGCGCCCGTTCGCGCTGGTCGTGGCGCGCGGCGGCTTGTGGGCAGCCCTGGTGGCGGATCGGTGGATGGTTCGGGCGATCCGTGGATGGTTTCGAGCCGTCCCCGATTCATCCACAGTCGGGCCCAGTTGTCCCCAGGGTTGTCCCCAGGTTGGGGCCGAGTTGTACCCAGGTTCTGGGGGCAGCCGAAGCGGCCGGGATCGCCCTGGTGAGTGACGACCCACAGTTGTGGATGACCTGTGGGCAACCTGGGGAATCCGCGTGGACAACCCTGGGGACAACCTGTGGATTCGGTGTGAGCGGGATGTGGATCGAATCCGGGTCATCGCAGCTCCGAGATCTGTTGGCACTGTGGGCAAACTGCCCACACCCTGGGGAAAACCCCTTGTGTATCAATAAGTTTGAGAAATTCTGTGTACACAGGCTGTGGACGTCTGTGGATGCGTACGCGTGCTTCGTTCCGCTGCCGACCCGTACGCACGCTTCAGCTGCGTACGCGCGAGAAGCCAGTCATGGCAGCAAAAAGGGCACCACGGAGGTCCGTGGTGCCCTTGGCGTCGAAACAGAACTGTCTACAAGAGAGTGTCCAAACGCGGCAGCCGGCTACTGCCGGGCGCGCTGCTTGATCCGTGAGGTCAGCTCCTGCACCTGGTCGTAAATCCGCCGGCGCTCGGCCATCTCCTTGCGGATCTTCTTGTCCGCGTGCATGACGGTCGTGTGGTCGCGGCCGCCGAACGTCTGCCCGATCTTCGGCAGCGACATCTCGGTCAGCTCGCGGCAGAGATACATCGCGATCTGGCGGGCCGTGGCGAGCGCCTTCGTCTTGCCAGGGCCGCACAGCTCGTCGAGCGTCACGTCGAAGAACTCGGCGGTGACGCCCATGATGGTCGGCGCGGTGATCTCCGGCGTGTGCGAATCCGGGATCAGATCGCGCAGCACGATCTCGGCGAGCCCGACTTCCACCGGCTGCTGATTCAGCGACGCGAAAGCGGTGACGCGGATCAGCGCGCCCTCCAGTTCGCGGATGTTCGCCTCGACCCGCGACGCGATGAACTCCAGCACCTCGCCGGGCACCGCGAGCCGGTCCTGCGCCGCCTTCTTGCGCAGGATCGCGATCCGGGTCTCCAGCTCCGGCGGCTGGATGTCGGTGATCAGGCCCCATTCGAACCGCGTCCGCAGCCGGTCCTCCAGCGTCTCCAGCCGCTTGGGCGGCCGGTCGGAGCTGACCACGATCTGCTTGTTCGCGTTGTGCAGCGTGTTGAAGGTGTGGAAGAACTCCTCCTGGGTGCCTTCCTTGCCCTCCAGGAACTGGATGTCGTCCACGAGCAGGATGTCGATGTCGCGGTAACGCCGCTGGAAGGCGACCTTGCGGTCGTCGCGCAGCGAGTTGATGAAGTCGTTCGTGAACTCTTCGGTCGAGACGTAGCGCACGCGCATGCCGGGGAACAGCCGCTGCGCGTAGTGCCCGACGGCGTGCAGCAGGTGCGTCTTGCCGAGCCCGGACTCGCCCCAGATGAACAGCGGGTTGTACGCCCGTGCCGGTGCCTCGGCCACGGCGACCGCGGCGGCGTGCGCGAAGCGGTTGGACGCGCCGATGACGAAGGTGTCGAAGTTGTACTTCTCGTTCAGCTTCGTCTTCGAGGTCTGCGGCTGCGCGGGAGCGGTATAGGGCTGGCCCGCGATCGGCTGCCCGGCGAACCGGGGCCAGATCTCGTTGGCGGTCGCCAGCGCTTCGCCCTCTTCGTCGACTTCCTCGTCCGGGTCTTCGAGGTCGTCGAGGCCCGGGTGCACCGGCTGCTGCGGAGGCGGTGGCGGCGGCTCGACGCGCGCGGGCGGAAGACCGGCCGCGTCGACCTGAGGCCGGCGCGGCGGCGGCATCGGCTTCGGGCGCTCCGCACGCACGTGGTCGGCCTGGCCGTTGTCCGTGTGCGGGCTCGCCTGCGGAACCGGCTCCGGCCGGGGGACATCGTTTTCCACCCGGGCGGGTGACGCCGCATAGCGGGGGGCGGGCGCGACCGGTTCGGCGCTGTCGACCTTCACCGCCAGCGACACCGGACGGCCGAGCCGCCGGGACAGCGCTTCGGTGATCGAGGTGCGCAGCGCGCGTTCGATGGCTTCCTTCGCGAAATCGCTCGGTGCGGCGAGCAGCGCGGTGCCGTCGAGGAGACCGATCGGGCGGGTCACCCGCATCCAGGCTCGTTGCTGCGGGGAGAGGGTGCCGTTGGACAGCTCCCGCACCACCTGCTCCCAGATGACGCCCAGATTGTGCTGGTGCTCCGACACCGGTCTGACTCCCCTCCCCTCGTCGGCGCGCACGCCTCGGACCCACCCCGAGCACGTCTTGGAAGCTCGCCTCGAGCCCGCGGTCCGGACTCACCCGCGCGACGGCACAGCGATATCCACAAAGTTGTCCACAGCTGTGCACTAATGTACGGCCGTCCGCAGCCAGGCGACCTGCGGGCTCGGCGTACTCCCCGGGCGCCTCCACACCCCCCGGCGCCGGCGAGGCCGGATCAGTCCTGGCCGGAGGCCGAGAGAGGCACGCTAACAAGCCCTGCTCGATGCCACAAGACGTGGTGCTGCGCAAGCATTTCACGGTGTACGGCGTGTTGCCATTCGGTGCCGCGCCGTGCCGGAAGGCAGTCTCGCCGGTCGGTCGCCGAGGGTGGCGGAGGGGCGCCTGCGGCGTTCACGACCGGGGTGCGTACCCTCGTAAGGTCTCCCGTATGCGACGGGTGCGTTTCGCGTGCCTACGTATGTCGTCGCTCGTCGTGACGAGGCCACCCGGTGGTAGGAGACAGCACGAACTTCCGTGCGACCCGCACGACACGCCGGGCGCCGGGGAATCCGCCGTCGCCCGACGGCCGAGACACAGGAGAAGCAGTGAGCAAGGGCAAGCGCACCTTCCAGCCGAACAACCGTCGTCGCGCGAAGACCCACGGGTTCCGCCTGCGCATGCGGACCCGTGCGGGCCGGTCGATCCTCGCGGCGCGCCGTCGCAAGGGCCGCGCCGAGCTGTCCGCCTGATCCGGCTCCGCGGGACCGCGTCGTGCTGCCCGCTGGCGCACGTCTGCGGCGGAGCGAGGACTTCCGGGTCGTCCTCCGCCGGGGGTCCCGAGCCGGCAGGCGCCGCCTCGTCGTCCATGCGTTGACCACGGACCCGTCCGTGGCCGCCTCGTTCGCGGCCAGGGCGGGTTTTGTGGTGAGCAAGGCCGTCGGGAACTCGGTGGTGCGCCACCGGGTGACCCGGCGGTTGCGGCACCTGGTTTCCGCGCGTCTCGGAACACTGCCCGCGGGCAGCTCGTTGGTGGTACGGGCATTGCCTCCGGCCGCGTCCGCGTCGAGCGCTGAGCTCGGCGCGGATCTCGACGCCGCACTGCGCCGGCTCGGCCTCGCGCCGTCCGGCCGCCCGGCCGGGGCCAATGCTCCCCGGCAGCCGCGCCAGCAGGGCGCGGCACCCGACCACGGATCAGCGGTGTAAACGGCTATGGACGCCACCTCCGAACACAGCACCACCGAAGTACCCGAGGAAGAGTCGCCGCCCCGGCCGGGACCGGTCGCGTGGGTGCTGCTCCTTCCCGTGCGGTTCTACCGCAAGGCGATTTCGCCCTTCCTTCCTCCGGCCTGCCGGTTCTACCCGAGCTGCAGCGCGTACGCAGTCGAAGCCCTGACCCGCCACGGCGCGGCCAAGGGCTCCTATCTCGCGCTGCGCCGGCTGCTTCGCTGCGGCCCGTGGACCCCGCCCGGCCGCGACCCGGTGCCCGAGAAGTTCTCGTGGCGGCACCGCACGCCTGAAACACCGATCGAGGAGTAGCTCAGTGCTCGATTTCATCTACTACCCCGTGTCCTTCATCTTGTGGTGTTGGCACAAGGTCTTCGGGTTCGTCTTCGGGGAAGCGACCGCGATCTCGTGGATCCTCGGCATCATCTTCCTGACGTTCACCGTCCGCGGCATCATGTTCAAGCCGTTCGTGAACCAGGTCCGGTCGATGAAGAAGATGCAAGACTTCGCGCCGGAAATGAAGAAGATCCAGAAGAAGTACGCGAACGACCGGCAGCGCCAGGCGCAGGAGATGCAGAAGCTCCAGCGCGAGCACGGCGTCAACCCGCTCGGCAGCTGCCTTCCGATGATCCTCCAGATCCCGGTCTTCATCGGCCTGAACCACGTGCTGCGCGCGTTCACCATGTCGCCCGCTGGCGGCGGTCCGAAGACCGAGAACTACTTCTTCAACGCGCAGGACGTGAACTCGTACGTCAGCGCGAAGCTCTTCGGCGTCAACATGGGCGAGGCGGTCAACAACGGCGTCGGCGCCGTCGCCGGGCACGTCGCGAACGGCGGGTGGCACTGGGAGGTCCTCCCGGTCGCGCTGCCGCTGATGATCATCGCCTCGATCGCCACGCACCTCACCGCACGGCACTCGGTCTCCCGGCAGAACGCGTCGGCCGCGGGCACCGCGCAGACCGCGATCATGAACAAGCTCACCATGTACGTCTTCCCGCTCGGCGTGCTCGTGTTTGGTGCCTTCTTCCCGCTCGGCCTGCTCTTCTACTGGCTGGCGAACAACGGCTGGACGCTCATGCAGCAGCGCCTCGTCTACACGAAGATCGACAAGGAAGAGGCGGCCCGCAAGGCGGAGGCGGCCGAGAAGCGCGCGTCGCTCGGCCCGAAGCCGGGCCAGAAGCCGACCGCGCCGAAGGTCGGGCAGAAGCCGGTGCAGCAGAAGAAGAACCAGCAGCAGGGCCAGCAGGGCAAGGTGACCAAGGCGGGTTCGGCGCACGGCTTCGCGCAGACCTCGTCGGCAGGCAAGTCCGGCGGCGTCGCTTCCTCGGAGAAGAAGGCGGCCGAACCGGCGGAGAGCGCGCCGGAGCAGACGTCGACCCAGAACGGATCGAAGGAGAACGGCACCGGGGTGCCCGGACTCCTCAAGGACTCGAACAGGAAGTCGGGCCGGAAGCGTCGCTGACGCTTCGGGTTCGGAGAGGAGACGAAAGATGTCGGAGACGGTCGACACGATCGACGCCGATCAGGAAGAGACGAGCGCACCGGCCGAGCCGAAGGCGGGCGGTGACGACGCTCTCGTGCAAGAGGGCGACATCGCCGGCGACTACCTTGAGCGTCTGCTGGACCTGCTCGACTACGACGGCGACATCGACCTGGACGTCGAGGCGGGCCGCGCGATCGTCAGCATCGACGGCGGCGACGACCTGGAGAAGCTGGTCGGCCCCCGCGGCACGGTGCTCGAAGCGCTGCAGGAGCTGACTCGTCTCGCGGTCCAGCAGGAGACCGGCTCGCGCAGCCGGCTGATGCTGGACATCGCCGGCTGGCGCGCGGACCGTCGCGAGGAGCTCCGCGAACTCGGCCGGTCCACCGCCGAGTCGGTGCTGTCGAGCGGCGAGCGGGTTCGCCTGCAGCCGATGAGCCCGTTCGAACGCAAGGTCGTCCACGACGCGGTCGCGACGGTCAAGGGCGTCACGAGCGAGAGCGAGGGCGAGGACCCGAAGCGCCGCGTGGTGATCTTCCCCGAGGACTGAGCCCTCGGACGCGATGATCCGCGTTGAGCACTGAGCCGAAGCGGCCCACCGGAATTAATCCGGTGGGCCGCTTTTTTTGTGCCTGCTTCCGACTCGTCGGCGGAGATGGGGCACGCCGTCTCAGCCGACTGTCTCAGCCGACTGTCTCAGCCGACTGTCTCAGCCGACTGTCTCGGTCGGTCCCGCTGAACGGCCCGGCCACTCGGCGCTGGCTTCCCTCCGGACCACTCCGTCTCCGGCCGCACCGCTCGGTGCCTCCATCGCTCGCCTCCGGCTTCGCGTACTCGGCCGGTGGCTGCGGTCTTCCGTTCGGTGGGTTCGTGCGCCGAGCTGGCTGATCTCGTTCGTCGTGCCGCAACTCGTCTGCTCCTCTCTCCCGGCCTCTCAGGCTTCCGGCGCGGGTGCCGCGGTGGCTCGGCGGCGGAGCGAATTACACGCGTGGCGTTTCACGTGAAACTCCCCGCCCTTGCCGCACCCGGGCGATCGCGTTTCACGTGAAACGACCTGTGGATCGCTCGGCGTCTGAGTGGAGTTGTCCACAGTTGCGGTCTGTCGGCTCGATTTGGCGTCGGCATCAGGGACAATCAAGCGAGCGCGTTTCACGTGAAACGCGCGGAGCGAGGAGTGGGAGTAGTGAGCTTGGACGGCGCCACCGGGACGGTCCGGACCGCGGCGGTGGAGGTGTTCGGGGAGCGCGTCGAGCAAGCCGCCGGGTACGTGGAGCTGCTGGCGACTCATGGGGTCGAGCGAGGCTTGATCGGACCGCGTGAGGTCGAGCGGCTGTGGGAACGGCACGTGCTGAACTCCGCGGTGATCGGCGAGCAGATCCCGTCCGGGGCGCGCGTGGTCGATGTCGGGTCGGGCGCGGGGCTTCCGGGAGTACCGCTGGCGATCGCTCGACCGGACCTCGATATCGTGCTCGTGGAACCCATGGCTCGCCGGATTGACTGGTTGGCCGAGGTCGCCGAGAATCTGGAACTCCCGATCACCATCGTCCGTGGACGCGCCGAGGAGCGGTCCGTACGCGAGCAGCTGAGTGGCGCAGACGTCGTCACCGCCCGCGCGGTCGCCCCTCTTGCTCGGCTCGCGGGCTGGTGCCTTCCCCTGGTTCGTCCCGAAGGTCGACTGGTTGCCCTCAAAGGCGCCAGTGCTGCCGAAGAGATCTCCCGTGACCGCGACGCGGTGCGCAAGGCTGGTGGTGCCGAACCACAGGTCGCGGAATGCGGGAAGGCGGTTCTCGAAGTCCCCAGCACGGTGGTCCTGATCCGTCGCCTGCCGCCGAAGCCGAACCGGCCACGCGGCAGACGGAGCTAGCGAACGACAACAGCCGCGCCGTTCCACGTGAAACATCGCGGTGTGAACGCCCCGAATCGTCTACCAGGAGGAGGTGTCGAGACCGGTGAATCCCCCGCCGTCCGACTCCGCGGAGGCCAGCCAAGAGATGGGCTGGACGCCGATCGCTGAAGAAGCCGTTCGCGCCGCGAGCGTGCTCCACCCCAAGGAAGGGGTACTCCCCCGGCCGTCTCGCCGCCGGGTGCTTACCGTCGCCAACCAGAAGGGCGGGGTCGGCAAGACGACGAGCACCGTCAACCTGGCCGCGGCGCTCGCCGTGCACGGGCTGAAAACGTTGGTGATCGACCTTGACCCGCAGGGCAACGCCAGCACCGCACTCGACATCGACCACCGTTCCGGGACGCCCTCGATTTACGAGGTGCTCATCGGCGAGGTCTCGATCGCCGAGGCCGCGCAGCAGAGCGAGCAGTCCCCCAACCTCTACTGCGTGCCCGCGACGATCGACCTCGCCGGTGCCGAGATTGAACTCGTCTCCATGGCGAACCGCGAGACGCGGCTCAAGGAGGCGCTGTCGTCCGGGGCGCTCGACGAGCTCGGCGTCGACTACGTCTTCATCGACTGCCCGCCGTCGCTCGGTCTCCTCACCGTCAACGCGATGGTGGCTGCGCAGGAAGTGCTCATCCCGATCCAGTGCGAGTACTACGCGCTCGAAGGTCTCGGGCAGCTCCTCAGCAACATCGAACTCGTGCAGCAGCACCTCAACCGCGAACTCAGCGTGTCGACGATTCTGCTCACCATGTACGACGGTCGCACCAAGCTGGCCGACCAGGTGACCAACGAGGTCCGGAACCACTTCGGCGACACGGTGCTGAAGACCGTCATCCCGCGCAGCGTGAAGGTGTCCGAGGCACCTGGCTACGGCCAGACTGTCCTCTCCTACGACCCCGGTTCACGTGGTGCCATGAGCTATCTCGACGCGGCGAAGGAGATCGCCGAGCGGGGTGTGAACGAGAGGAGCAGCACCACATGACTGAGCGCAGAGGAGGACTCGGCCGCGGACTGGCGGCCCTGATTCCCACCGGGCCGGCGACGTCTCCGGCCGCGAGCGACACCAGCGCGCCCGCGGCCGCAGAGGCGGCGCGCGAGGACAAGGGCTGGTTCGCGGCGAACGGCGCGGCGGGCCAGCCAATCGCGGGCGGCGAGGTCGCCGGCGCGGTCTATCGCGAGATCCCGGTCAGCTCGGTCAAACCGAACCCGAAGCAGCCTCGCCAGGTTTTCGACGAGGAAGCGCTCGCCGAACTCGAGCATTCGATCCGCGAGTTCGGGCTCATGCAGCCGATCGTCGTCCGAGAACTCGGCAACGACGAGTACGAACTCGTCATGGGCGAGCGTCGGCTGCGCGCCTCGCAACAGGCGGAACTAGAGGCGATCCCCGCGATCGTCCGGCAAACCGCCGACGAGTCGATGTTGCGGGACGCGCTGCTGGAGAACATCCACCGCGTGCAACTGAACCCGCTCGAAGAGGCGGCGGCTTATCAGCAACTGCTCGACGAGTTCGCGGTGACACATGAGGAGCTGGCCGGTCGCATCGGCCGCAGCCGTCCGGTCATCACGAACACCATCCGGTTGCTCAAACTCCCCCTCCCCGTGCAGCGGAGGGTGGCCGCCGGGGTCCTGTCGGCCGGGCACGCGCGGGCGCTGCTGTCGTTGGAGGATCCGGAAAGCCAGGAAGAACTGGCGGCGCGGATCGTCGCGGAGGGCATGTCGGTGCGTGCCACCGAGGAAGCCGTCACGCTGAAGAAGAGCGAGAAGCCGGCGAAGCCGAAGGCCGCCCCCCGCAAGCCGATGCAAGCACCCGGATTGCAGGAACTCGCGAACCGGCTGTCCGATCGATTCGACACCCGGGTGAAGGTCGACCTCGGCCGGCGCAAGGGGCGCATTGTTCTCGAGTTCGGGTCGGTCGACGATCTTGAGCGGATCGTCGGGATCATCGACGCGAATTCTGGGGAAAAATCGGCGAATCAGAGCGACGAAACCGATTAGGGATCACCCAGGGTCGTTTCGTCACGGTGATGATTGCGGATCGAGGCAGCCATGGTTACCCGGAGTGGCCGCTGGAATCGACCGGCGCGGGGAAGGGCGGCAGTCCGCCGCCCGCCCCCGTCCGCCTGGTTTTAGTTCGCGCGGGCGACGGCACGCGCGACGAGGTCCGCGAAAACTGAGCCGAGTGTGGTGCCGGCGGCTTCGACCGCCATCGGCACCGTCGACGTTTCGGTGAGACCCGGCGAGAGATTCACTTCGAGGAAGTGGACTCCCCCGTCCGGCGTGATCACCGCGTCGGTGCGCGAGATGTCGCGCAGCCCGAGCCACCGGTGCGCGCCGACTGCGAGTTCGCTGACTGCCTTCGCGGCCTCGTCGGAAATCCGGGCCGGGGAGAAGAAGTCGGTGAGACCCGCGGTGTAGCGCGCGGTGTAGTCGTAGACGCCGCTCTCCGGCACGATTTCGACCGCGGGCAGGGCCACGGCCCCGTTCTCCCCTTCGATGACCGTGACGGCCACTTCAACGCCGTCCACGAACCGTTCCGCGAGCACGGTGTCGCCGTAGGCGAAGCAGCCGACCATCGCCGCGGGCAGCTCCGCCGCTTCCCGGACCACCTGCGTGCCGAGCGCCGACCCGCCCTGATCCGGCTTGAGGATCAGCGGCAGGCCGAGCCGTTCCACCATCGCGTCGAGCACTGACTGCGCGCCCAGCTCGCGGAAAGTGCTGTGCGGCAACACAATCCAGTCCGGCGTCGAGAATCCGGCCTGCTGCACGAACGCCTTCGCGGTCGGCTTGTCCCAGGCGCGGCGGCAGCCTTGCGAGTGGGTGCCGACGAACGGCACGTCGAGCATCTCCAGCACGGTCTGCACCGAGCCGTTCTCGCCCTCGCCGCCGTGCAGGGCGACGACAACCGCGTCCGGACGCTGCGTGCGCAGCCGTTCCAGCAGCCCGGCGTCGGTGTCCCACTCCTCCACCGTGAGGCCCTCGGCCCGCAGCGCGGCGGACAGCCTGCGTCCGGAGCGGAGCGAAACGTCGCGTTCGTGGGAAAGCCCGCCGGCGAGCACGGCAACGGTACGGTCGACCACCGTGGGAACTCCTTAGTGTTGCTGGGCCGGTCAGACCGTGTCCGGAGACGGGGTCTCGGGCCCCGGGATGGTGCGCGCCTTCACGCTACCGAAGGTGCGGCTGAGGTCCATTTCGGACTCAAGCACCGCGGCGAGCCGGCGCACGCCCTCGCGGATGCGCTCCGGCGTCGGATAGCAGTAGGACAACCGCATCTGACGGGAGCCGAAACCGTCAGCGTAGAAACCGGTGCCGGACGCGTACGCGACCCGAGCGGTGACCGCGCGCGGCAACATCGCCTTGGTGTCAACGCCTTCCGGCACGGTGACCCACACGTAGAAGCCGCCGTCGGGGTTGGTCCAGGAGCAGCCGGGCGGCAGATACTGTTGCAGCGCCGACAACATCGCGTCGCGGCGTTCGCGGTAGTTCTCCCGGAACTTCTTGATCTGGCCCTTCCAGTCGTGCGTCGTGAGGTAGCGCGAGACGATCATCTGGTTGAAGGTCGGCGGGCACAACGTCGCGGATTCCGCTGCCAGCACAAGCTTTTCGCGCACCGCGTGCGGCGCGAGCACCCAGCCGACGCGCAGCCCGGAGGCGAACGTCTTCGAGAACGAGCCGAGGTACACGACGTTGTCCGGGTCGAGCGAGCGCAGCGCCGGGTAGGTCTGGCCGTCGAAACCGAGCAGGCCGTACGGGTTGTCCTCGATGATCAGCACGCCGTGCTCGCGGCAGATCTCCACGATTTCCGGACGCCGCTCGACCGACAGCGTCACGCCGGCCGGGTTGTGGAAATTCGGGATCGTGTAAAGGAATTTGACCCGCTGCCCGGCCTTTTCGGCTTGGCGCAAGGCTTCCCGCAACCCTTCGGGCACGAGACCGTGCTCGTCCATCGCGACATGCACGACGTTCGCCTGGTAGGCGGAGAACGAGCCGAGCGCACCGACGTACGACGGGCCTTCGGCGATCACGACGTCACCCGGGTCGCAGAAGAGCCGGGTCACCATGTCGAGGCCCATCTGGGAACCGACGGTGACCACGACGTCGTCGGGGTGCGCCTTGATCCCCTCCAGAGCCATGATTTCGCAGATCTGGTCACGCAGTGCGGGGATCCCGTGCGCAGACCCGTACTGCAGGGCGACGAGCCCCTCCTCGGCGATGATCTCGCCGACCTGAGCCGAGAGGGTGTCGAGCGGCAGCGCGGCGAGGTTCGGCATGCCGCCGGCGAGCGAGACGACCTCCGGCCGGCTTGCCACTGCGAAAAGCGCGCGGATCTCGGATGCGGTCATCCCGGCGGTACGTGCTGCGTACCGGTCGAGGTGCGGGTCGAGATTGTGGCGGCCGGTCTGCGGCTTTGCTGGGCGGTTCTCGGTCATCGGACACCTGAGGGCTCGGTGGTACCTGCTGGTAGATCCATCGAGTGTAACCGCGGCCTCTTCCGGCTCCCCGCTCTTCCGGCGCTTGTCACATCGGCCTATCCTCGGGATGGTTCTTCCGGCGCTGCCTGCGCTCTTGCGGGCGCGGATGCCGGAGTTGCGGGGTTCAGGGAGGTTTCAGGTGTCACGTCGCGTGGTGGGCGTCACCCTGGACAATCTTGAGCACCTGCCGAAGAGCTGCCGGCAGTGCGTGTACTGGGAGCTCGCGCCGCATCTGAAGGCCCAGGCCGAGGAGTACGGCTCCACCGAGGTCGAGAAGGAAGCCTGGGTGTCCAGCGTGCTGCTGGAATGGGGTTCCTGCGGCCGCATCGTCTACAGCGACACACTGCCGGTCGGGTTCGTGCTCTACGCCCCGCCGAACGCGGTGCCCCGCTCGCTCGCCTTCCCGACGTCGCCGCCGAGCGCCGACGCCGTCCTGCTCACCGCCTCCCAGGTCCTGCCGGAATTCCGCGGCGGCGGCCTCGGCCGGATGCTGGTGCAGGCCGTGGCGAAGGACCTGACCAAACGTGGCGTCCGCGCGATCGAATCCTTCGGCGACGCCACCCCTGACGACGAGGATCCGCTGGGCCAGCACTCGTGCGTGCTGCCCGCGGCTTTCCTGCAAAGCGTGGGCTTCAAAACGGTGCGTCCGCACCCCAAGTACCCGCGACTGCGCCTGGAACTGCGCTCGGCGATCAGCTGGAAGGAAGACGTCGAAGCCGCGCTGGAACGTCTGCTGGGCCAAGTGACGATCACGACCGCGGAACCGAGCCTCGGCCGCGCCTGACCGGAGCTTCGCGCCTGACCGGAGCTTCGCGCCTGACCGGAGCTTCGCGCCTGACCGGAGCTTCGCACCTGGGCCGGGCAGATCAGCCAGAATGACCTCGCTGACACCCACCATGAACGACCCGCCTGGCTAGCCCGCAGTGCCCCGCCACTCCCCGGCCGGCCGGTCACTCTCCGTGCCGACCGCCGCGCCAGCTACCGGGTCTCGTCCGCTTCATGCGCTCCGCAATCCACCCATTCCCGACCCGGTACGCAGCCGCTCGAACCGCATCGCCCGAGGTCAGCCCCAGCCTCTCCGCCGCCGACTCGGGTGGAGTTCCGTTGCAGCCAGACCGCGCCCGACGAGCTCTATACCACTTCCGATTCGCTCGGAAAACACCCACTCCCGGTACCTGTGCACAACTGTGGAAGAGTCCCCGAGTTATCCACAGATTGCAGATAGAGGCCGTGGAAAAGCTGTGGATGGATAGAATGGATCTGGGGACGCCCCCCCGGGAAGGGTGGGGGCTGCCCCCAGGTGTGGTGGGTGTTGTGGCGGTGGGGCGCAAGTTCTTGTGGCGCCGGTTAAGCGGTGTGGTGGCTCCGGTTGTTTGGTGTTCTGGGTGCGGATGGCGGGGTGTGGGGGTGGGGCTGGAGTCGTGGGGAGACTCGGCCGAGGGGGAGGCGGCTGGCGGTGACTGTGGGTAGTGGTTGGTAGAGGTGAGTGCGGGTCAGCACGGGTAAACGGGAGCAGGCGGGGGCTGAGCGGGCGGTGGGGCGTCGGGGCGCGCTGAGCGGGGCCCTGGCGGTATTCGCGGGCAAGGGCCGGGGCAGGGCGAATCAGGGCGTAGCTAGGGGCAGGGACGAACCGCGAGGGTGAATAGCGAGAGCTATTCGGCCTTGGCCAGTTCGTGGGCCAGGACGTCGGCGAAGGTGAACGTGCCGGTCGGCTGGTCGCCTTCGCCGAGGAGGTAGAGGCGCTTGACCGCGATGAGGATGCCCTCGGCCACGACGTCGCGGAAGGCGGGGTCGCCGAGGCGGGCGGCGTCGTCCGGGTTTGTCAGGTAGCCGATTTCCACGCGGACCGCCGGGCAGCGCGTGCGGGTGAAGATCTCCCACGTCTTGTAGTGCGTGCGGCAGTCCAGCAGGCCGGTACGGGCCGCGACCTCGCGCTGGATGAAGCCGGCCAGCAGTTCGCCGACGGTGGACGTCGTGCCGTTGCCGGTGCCGAAGTGGAAGCTCGCCACGCCCTGCGCGCGCGGCGACGGGTTGCTGTCGTTGTGCAGCGACAGGAACAGATCCGCGCCGGCGTCATTGGCGAAACGGGCGCGTTCGAAATCCGTCGGGCTGTGGTTCGGGCCCCGGCTGATCAGGGCCTCCATGCCGGTGGCCTGCATCCGGCCTTCAAGCCGGCGCGCCAGGTCCCAGGCGATGTCCGCTTCGCGCAGGCCGCCGGCGACCACGCCGAGGTCTTCGCCGCCGTGGCCCGGGTCGATCACGATGCGCTTGCCGCGCAGACGCGGGCCCGCCTGGCGCACCTGCTCCTGCTCGCGCAGGAAAACCGGGCGGCCGCCGCGGGCGCGCGGCGACGACAGGCGGTGCAGTTCGCGGATGGTGGCCGGGCCGCAGATACCGTCCGACGTCAGCCGCATGTCGCGCTGGAAGGTGCGCAGGGCGCGCTCGGTCTGGGGACCGAAGTAGCCGTCCGGGCGGCCCGCGTCAAAGCCCAGCTCGGTGAGCCGCTCCTGAAGAGTGAAAACGTCGTCGCCCTGCACCGGCGACGACAAAAGGTACTGGAGCGGGCGGCTCCCGAGGTGATAGCTGGCGCCCTTGAGCGCCTGGTACGTCGCCGGGCCCACCACCCCGTCGGTGATGAGCCCGCGGCGCTGCTGGAACGCGCGCACGGCCTGCTCCACCGCGACGTCGAACGTGTTGTACCGCTCGGTCCCCGCCACCGGCGGGAGCAGATCCATCCCGGCAAGGATCGACCTGATCTCGGCGACGTCGGGACCGGCGTCACCGCGGCGGAGTACCCGCATGCACTCCTCGCTCTTCCTCAGGCACCGAAACCGGCTCGATGCGAAACAGAAACCCGGGTAGGGGTGTACCCAGGCACCCATTGTGCCCTGTGAACTCTCGGTAAGGACGCAGGCCCGGTCGGTGCGCCATCGGAGGGGTGCGCGCCGGTTGCCGGGACACGCCGGGCGTACCTGCGCGCACACCCCCGCGCGGGTGGTTCCCGAACGAGCGAGAACCCGGACCGGCGAGTCGATCGCCGCTGGCCCGGGTTCTCAGCAGGTGGACCGCTCAGAGCACGTCGGCGAGATCGGACAGCAGCGCGGCCTTCGGCTTCGCGCCCACGATCTGCTTCACCGGCTTACCGCCCTGGAACAGGATCAGCGTCGGAATCGACATCACCTGGTAGTCACGCGCCGTGTTCGGGTTCTCGTCGATATCGAGCTTCGCGACCTTGATCTTGTCGCCGTTTTCCTTCGCGATCTCCTCGAGTACCGGGGCGACCATCTTGCACGGCCCGCACCAGGTCGCCCAGAAATCGACGAGAACGGGCTTCTCGCTGGTCAGGACGTCGTCCACGAACGACTTGTCGGTCACCTTCACGGGTTCGGACATCGCTTGCTCCTTCAACTCGGTGGAAAAGTCAGTGCTCGCCGACGCCGTAGCCGCCGCCGACCAGCTCCGGTGCTTCGTTCGCCTCGGTCTCGCCGTGCTCCGCGAGCCATCGTTCCGCGTCGATCGCCGCGCTGCAGCCGGAACCGGCCGCGGTGATCGCCTGCCGGTAAGTGCGGTCCACCAGGTCGCCCGCGGCGAACACCCCGGGCAGGTTCGTGTACGACGTGCGGCCCTGGGTGAGCACGTAGCCGTCCTCGTCCACGTCCACCTGACCGCGCACCAGTTCGCTGCGCGGATCGTGGCCGATCGCGACGAAGAACCCGCTCACGTCGAGCGTCTTCTCCTCGCCGGACTTCGTGTCGCGCACCTTCAGGCCGGACACCGTCCCGTCGCCCTCGACCCCGGTGATCTGCGAGTTCAGCTGCCACTTGATCTTCTCGTTCGCGCGAGCGCGCTCAAGCATGATCTTCGAGGCCCGGAACTCGTCGCGGCGGTGCACGATCGTCACGGACTTGGCGAACTTCGTGAGGAAGGTCGCCTCCTCCATCGCCGAGTCGCCTCCACCGGCCACCGCGATGTCGTGGTCGCGGAAGAAGAAACCGTCACAGGTCGCACAGGCGGACACTCCGTGGCCGAGCAGCTCCTGCTCGCCCGGCACCTTCAGGTACCGCGC
Source organism: Amycolatopsis sp. M39 (assembly GCF_001651785.1). Classification (NCBI taxonomy): domain Bacteria; kingdom Bacillati; phylum Actinomycetota; class Actinomycetes; order Pseudonocardiales; family Pseudonocardiaceae; genus Amycolatopsis; species Amycolatopsis sp. M39. The sequence continues at coordinate 87,866 of NZ_LWSF01000003.1, read as the reverse complement.
GGCGGCGCCCATCGCCAGCACGACGGCGCGCGCGGCGTAGCGCTGGCCGTTCGCGACGACGTACTTCACCTCGCCGGTCAGCTCAAGCGACTCGACGTCTTCCGCGCGCAGCTCGGCTCCGAACCGTTCGGCCTGCTTGCGCATCTCCTCCATCAGGTCCGGGCCCTGGATCCCGTCGCGGAAGCCCGGGAAGTTCTCGACCTCGGTGGTCGTCATCAGCGCACCGCCGAACTGCGTGCCCTCGAACACCAGAGGTTCGAGCTGTGCGCGTGCCGCGTAGACCGCTGCGGTGTAACCGGCAGGACCCGACCCGACGACGATCAGGTTCCTGATTTCCTCGGCAGCCACCCGTCAACCCTCCGCTCGTCATGACCTGTGCTCCAGGCTCAACACGATCGTAGGTGGAGGTGTTCCCGGCGGTGACGCCCGCTACGTCCGGGCGCTACTTCTTGCCGACCACCTTGTCGAACAGCTTGTCCGGGTTCCCCGGCCCGCAGTCCGCGCCGAAGGCGACCAGCCGGAACTGCGCGAGCTTGCCGGTGGTGTAAATCGCCACCACGCCCGGCTTGCCCTCGACGGTCACCGGTCGCACGCCTTCCGGCCGCACCGCCGGATCCATGCCTGCCGCGGCGACGCACGCGTCGAAGCGTTTCGAGTCCTGCAACGGGCCGTAGTTCCGCACGCCGAGACCGCCGCCCAGCAGCGCTTCCGCACCGCTGCCGTCGCTTCCGACGGACGGGCCGCCGACCGCGGACGGTGCGGGAGCGGCGACGCCGGACGTGTCCGTCTTGGTCGCACCGGGAACTGTCAGGGTGATCGCTACCGCCGCGGCCGCGGCGGCGGTCAGGATCCCGGCGCCCCAGCCGAGCTGCCGGTTCCGCCGTTTCCGCGCCGCCGACAGGTCCACCACCGGCGCGACCGGCGGCTCAGCGGACTCCGGTGCGGCCGCCGGAAACGTCGCCTCCTGCCGGGCCGCCGACTCCGCGGCGAGCGCGGCGTCGAGCCTGGCCGCGAACTCGGCGGGCATCGGCGGGGCCGGTGCCGCGGCGAGCGCGGACAGATCGGCGGTGGTCGCCTCAAGCGCCTCGATGATCGCGCGCGCCTCCGGATCCGCGTTCACCCGCGGCCACAGCTGCGCTGCCTCCTGGTCGTCGAGGACCCCGGCGTGGAGGTCGGCGAGCAGGTCGACAGACCAGGGCGGTCCGATGGTTCCGCCTGCCCCCCGGCTCTCGTCCGTCATCGTCCCTCCCCGTTCCCCGGCGAGCGCTGGGCTCGCCCGGCACTCCGGGACTCCTCCGAAGTGGCGTGCTTGCGTTTGCTTTCGTTAGTTGGGACGTCGCCACCCCCGTCCGGGTTCCGCAGATGCCCGAGAACCTTCGCGAGTTTCCCCCGCCCGCGCGCGCACCGGCTCTTGACCGTGCCCTCGGCGATGCCGAGCATTTTCGCGGTCTCGGCCACCGAATAGCCCTCGACGTCGACGAGCAGGATCGGCGCGCGCTGGTCTTCGGGCAGCTCGTCGAGCGCCTTGCGGACCAGCAGGCTGGTTTCCTTCTCGGCCATCGAATCGCCGGGCGCGGCCGGTTCGTTGTACTCGCCGGTCTCGGGCAGCGGCACCGTCGGCCGGGCCTGCTTCCGCCGGATCCGGTCGAGGCACGCGTTCACCACGATCCGGTGCAGCCACGTCGTGACCTGCGACTCCGCGCGGAACTTGCCCGCCGCGCGGAAGGCCGAGATGAACGCCTCCTGCAGCGCGTCCGCCGCCTCTTCCGGATCGCGCAGCGTGCGCAGCGCTACCGCCCACATGCGGTCTCGATGCCGCCGGACCAGTTCACTGAACGCATGCGGATCGCCCGCGGCGTGTGCCGCGATCAGATCCGCATCCGTGGGAGCTGCAGCCGTCACCCGGCAGAGCCTACTGAGTCGTGCTCGCAGCTCACGCCGCAGGCAGGAAGCTCAGCTCTCCGANCTCCGATCTGGGTCAGGAAGCCGTCGCCGCCGTTGTCGCCCAGCTGGGTGATCCAGACGATGAAGTACTGGCTTTGCGTCGGCTGCTGCAGGGTGATCGTGGTGTCCGGCCCGTTCAGGTCGCCGCTCCCGACCACCTTGGTGTCGTCGAGCTGCGGATTCTTGCTGTCCGCCGACCGGATCTCGACCTTCGTGCCCGGGCTGTTCGCGCTGATTTTCACCTGCGCGAGGTTCACCGGGTTGTCGAACGAGACCGCGATGCCGACGCCGGGCTTCAGCGCGGGCAGCTGCTGCTGGTACTGGTCGGTCTTCCAGACCGTTCCCGGATCTCCGTCGATCGTGTTCTTCGCCCGGCCCGGGTTGTCGCCGGAGCCCTGCGGGTTGTAGACCGACGCCGACTTCGGGGCCACCGGGTCGCCGATCTTCGGGCCGGCCGGCGGCTGGTTCGACGGCGGTGGGGCCTGGTTGCCCGGGTTGGCCGGGGCCGAGCTGGGCGGTGCCGCGACGTTGATCGCGGGACCGGTCGGCTTGCCGTCGCCCTGGAACAGGTTGATCAGCATCAGCCCGCCCCACGCGAGGATCACCACGGTGGCGACCACCAGCACGGTGACGCCGAAGGCCAGCTTCCGCCGCCGCGCGACGTCCTTCACCGGCTTCTTCGTGGTCCAGATCGTGCCGTCGGTCTCCGCCGCCGCCTCGTCCTTGCCGACCGCGTTGATCAGCTGGGTGCGTTCCTCCTGCTCGGCGACCTGGCCGAGCACGCGAAGAATGGCCGAGCTGGTGCGGATCCCGCCGCTGCCGCCGTCCTCGATCGTGCGCACGGCCAGCGAGGACAGCTCCGGTGGCACCGCGGGCACCAGCGACCGCGGTGGCACCACGTGCCCCTGCGGCGTGAGCGGGGCCGCGGCAATCGCGGGCGGTCCGCCCGGCAGCGCCCAGCGTCCGGTGAGCAGCAGATACAGCACCGCGCCGAGCGCCTTGACGTCGTCGCGGAGAGTGGCTTCCGGCAGCGGGCCGGGGAAGGCGAGTTTGAGCGCGCCGCCCGGCGTGAGCCGTAGCCGCTGCGGGTGGTCGAGGCCGAGGACGAGACCGTTCTGGTGGGCATGGTCGACCGCTTCGGCGAGCGCCTGCACCATCCGCGCGGCCGCGGCCGGGGCCACCGGGCGCTGCGCGACCAGGTCCACCAGGTCGCTGCCCTTGGTCCACTCCGCCACCACGACGCCGAGCAGCCCCTCGCTGGAGGTGACCCCGCTGCCGAGGCTGAGCACGTCCAGCACCCTGGCGACGCCGCCGTGCCCGAACTTCGACGCGTGCGCGGCCCGTTCCAGGGTGCGCCTCGCCTGCCGCGCCGCCTCCGGATCGGCCGGATCGCCGACCAGCAGCGTCAGTGCGACGTCCCGTTTGAGCTGCCCGTCCCGCGCGCGCCACAGGTGCGCGGCGGCCCGCTCGTCTACCCCGAACTGGGCAAGCAGGCGGTACCGGCCGTCCCCTACGACGCGTCCGGGCGCGAGCGATCCGCCCCGGGCGCGAATGCCCGCGGCGTCCCCCGCCTGCTCGCTTCGTCTCGTGTCCACGCTCTCTCCCGCTTCGCTCCCGGCACCGAGGGTACCCGGATCATCAGCCGTAGAAGCGTCGTGAGTCGTGAATCAATCGTTACCCGCGCTTGATCAATCGGGTGAACCTCGATGTTACGGGCTTCAGCTCCTCGACCTTCAGCGCCATGAGCACCCCGAACGAGACCACGATCCCGACGACTCCTTGCAGGACGAGCTTGATCCAGGCGTGCGGAACCGGGCTGAGGGACGAGGGCACGATCAGCCCGACGACCCACGCGGCGCCGACCCCGAGGACACTCGCCACGACCGTGAACAGGATCACCCCGATCACCCGCTTGCTGCGCAGGTTGCCGAGCGTCACCCACAGCCACACCTGGCCGAGCATCGCGCCGATCACGTAAGTCAGCGCGTTCACCATCATGACGCCGAGCACGACGTTCTCCGGGTTCAGCAGCACCGGGCACAGGAACAGCAGCGGCACCTTGACCACGGTCATCACGATCATGATCAACGTCGGCGTGCGGGCGTCCTTCATCGCGTAGAACACCCGCATCTGGAGCATCACCAGCGCGTACGGCAGCAGCGCGAACGCCGTGATCGCCAGCGCCTGGCCCATCCGCTGGGCGTCTTCCAGCGTGCCCTTGCCCATCGCGAACAGCGCGACGCCCATCGAGGTGCCGACGATCGTCATCACCGCGGAGATCGGCACGAGGGTCACCGTCGAGATCCGCGAGGCATACGACAGGTCGCTGACCAGCTTCTTCGTGTCGCCGTCGGCGGCAGCGCGGCTCAGCCGCGGCATGATCGCGGTCAGCAGCGAGACCCCGAGCACGCCGTAGGGCAGCTGGAACAGCAGCCACGCGTAGTTGTAGGCGGTGACCCCGCCCGAGGTGCCCTTGGTGAGCACGCGGGTGGTGATCGTGAGGCCGACCTGGCTGACCGCGACATAGCCGACGACCCACAGGGCCAGCCCGCCGAACTCCTTCATCCGGCTGTCCAGGCCCCAGCGCCAGCGCGGGCGGAAGCCCGAGCGCAGCAGCGGCGGGATCAGCATGAGCGCCTGCGCGGCGATGCCGCCGGTGACGCCGAGGCCGAGGGTGAGCACCTTCGGATCGGTGATCGACGGATTGCCGGTGTCGATCGAACCGGGCATCAGCCACACCACGAGGATGGTGAAGATGACCACCAGGTTGTTGATCACCGGGGCCCACGCGGTCGGCCCGAACACGTGCTTGGCGTTCAGCATCGCCGAGACCAGCGCGAACACGCCGTAGAAGAAGATCTCCGGCAGCAGCAGGTAGGCGAACGCCGTGGTCAGGCCCGCGCTCGCCTGCCCGGACGAGTCGATGTAGAGCGAGGTGAACGCCGGTGCCGCGAGCACCGCGATCACGGTGCCGATGAACAGCACGGTGACGCCGGTGGTCAGCAGCCGTTGCGCGTAGGCCTGGCCGTGGTCCGGATCGTCTTGCGAACGCACCAGCAGCGGCACCACCACACTGGTGAGCACGCCGCCGAGCAGCAGTTCGAAGATGATGTTCGGCATCGTGTTCGCGACGTTGAACGAGTCGGTCGCGACCCCGGAACCGATCGCCGCGACCAGCAGCACCTTCCACAGGAAGCCGGTGATCCGGCTGATCAGCGACGCGATCGCCATCCGGCCGGATGCCTTGGCGACCGACGGACCCTCGTCCTTCGGCTGTTCGGGAGCCTCGGCCGGACGCGCGAGCGGCGCGTCCTTGATCCGCGGCATGACCTGGGTGGCCAGCGCGTCGTACGGGCGCAGCACGTCCGGGTCGGCGGTCGGCCAGCGCGAGGGGGCCGCCAGCGGGACGCCCGCGGTGCGCGGGATGAACCGGGTGGCGTCCGGGTCCCGCATCGCTTCTTCCTGCCACGGCCGGATCGGCGCGCCGGGACGCGGGCCGCGGCCGCGATGCACCGGCGGCTGCGGGCCCGGCACGTTCGCGGGCGGCGGGGTCGGTTGCGGAAGCTGGCCGCGGTTCGGCGGCTGGTTCGGCGGGATCGGCTGCGGGCCGGAGGGCGGGAGTTGCTGCGGACCGGAAGGCGGCCCGGACTGCCTCGGCGGGGGCGGCCTGCGCACTGGCGGCATGGCGGCCCTGGTCGGGGCCGGACGCTGGCCGTTCGGCGGTGGCGGCGGGACCCGGCGCGGCGCGCGGTCCCGAGGTTCGCGAGGATCCCGGTGATCACCGCCGCGCGGGTCGATCCGGCGCGGCTGGGCTCGGTCGGAAGGCGCCCGGTCGGCGGGCGGACGTTCGGCTGGCGGACGTTCGTCGGGCAACGGCATCCGGCGGGTGCCGCCCGGCGGCGGCTGCCTGCGGTCGGCGGCCGGCGGCGGCGGAGGCTGGCGACGGGCGTCCCGCACCGCGCGGCGAGGCTGGTCGCTCCGCCTCGGCGTCGCGCCGTCCCGCCGAGGACGACCCGCACGCTCGGGTGGTTGACCCGGCTCTTTGTCCAACGCGTGCCCAATCCTCGGCGGTCCCCTTGCCCCTGCCATTGTGGCAGCGCCGACCCAGGGTAATCGGGAACGGGCGCGAGCACCCGGCCCCTTCGGATGTCAGGGCGTGCCGCCGCGGCTTTCCTTGATCCGCCGGTAGATCCGCCGGGACGCCAGCAGCAGCAGCGCGCAACCAGCGACGACGGTGACGATAATGGTGATCGGGCCGTATTCGGTCGAGGTCAGCTCGAACCGCGCGGTCGCGCCGAGATCCGTGCCCGATGGGGTGGTCAAGGACACATCGACCGACAGGCGCCCGGCCCGCAGCGCCTCGATCTGCACGTACTTGGTCTGCCCGCCCTTCGCCGGGAAGAGCAGGTTCTTGTCCGCTTGTTCCGGCCGGACGCCCATGTTGTTCCTGAGCGCGATCTGCGCGGTGACGCCGACCGGCAGGTCGTTGTGCACGTACACCGGCAGCGGCGAGGATCCGGACGCGAGCGCAATCGTTTGCTTCGGCTGTTCGACGGTCACCTGGTCGCGGATCGCGGCGAGCTCCGCGGTGGCGTTCGCCGAGGCGGACGCCACCGCCGGCGGGCCGAACGCGGTCGAGCTTCCGCGGACCAGTGCGTCGCGCACCGGCCCGACGATGGCCTTCGGTTCGACCTGGTTGCGCGGGTCGATCTGCATCGCCGAGACCAGGCCGGTGGCGTCCTGGTCGAGGCCGGACAGCTGGCTGGCGACCGCCGCGCCGCCGTCCGAGCGGGTGTCCGCGGCCAGCGAAGCGCTGCCTTCGGGGGTGCTCCCCAGCAGGTCGTCGAGCGTCGAACCGGCCGTCACCCCCGCGTTGGTGAGCTTGCCGAGCCCGGACAGGAAGGCGTTCAGCTCGTCGGTGGTGGCGTCCCAGCGCCGCGGCGGAGCGACGAGAAGAGGCCCGCCGGTAGCTCCTTCGGTACGGCCGAGCCCGGCTTCGAAGGCGACTGCGGCGAGACCGTTCTGCGTCGAGACCGCGCGCTGCGACGCTCCGCTGTAGGTGGTCGGCGTTTGCGGGCTCGGGGTGAATCCGGTGAGACCGGCGGTGGCCATCGAGTTGGTCGGCTGCGCGCGCAGGCCGTCGGACAGGGTCGCCGCGCCGGTGACGGTTTCGTCGTCACCGCCCGCCCGCAGCTTGCCGCTGTCGGTGAGCACGGTCTGGAAGCCGCCCGACGAAATCGCCGACAATGCCTTCTCGTCCGGCGTCCCGCCCGGCCACAGCACCCCGCTCTTCGACTCGACGCCGAGCACCTGACGGATCGTCGCGGTGCCGTTCAACGCCGTGGTCATGAGGCTGGCATCAGGGTTGCCCTCGGCGCCGCGGATCTTGCCCAGCGTCGTGAGGTCGGCGTCGGCGAACGGCAGCGGGATCACGCATCGGCCGGTGACCAGCGCACGCAGCGCCGCCAGCCAGTTCGTCGCGGCGTCCGCGCCCTTGCCCGCCGCCCCGCCGCTGACCCGGTAGCCGTTTCGCATCGCGTCCACGGTGCGCAGCAGGTCCGGATCGAGGGCGAAACACAGCGAGCCGCCGACCTTCGGATTGGTCTCCTGCGCCGCTCGCGCCGCCGAGACCAGCGAATACAGCCGTCCGCCCGGGCTCAGCTCGTCGGCGAGCGAATCATCGGTGAGCGTCATCGGCACGCCGAACGGGGCGGACTGGATGTGCGGGGTGCTGTCGGTGACCGGCCACAGCACGGCCAGTTTCGCATGCCGCTGCGTCGCCTGGTTGCTCGTGTGCCCCGGCGTCGACAGCACCGGCATGAGCAAGCTCACCGCGGCGAGCCGGGCCGGACCGCCGTACTCCGGGGTGCCGTTCACGTTCACCAGCAGCGGGTACACACCCGGCCGGAGCGCCGCGCCGCGTGCTCCGGCGAGCGGCACGGTGATGGCCAGCCGGGCACTCTGGCCCGGCTCCAGTTCCTCGGCGAGCGAGGTGAACTCGGTGAGCGGGCTGTCCTGCACCGGGTTCCCGGCCAGCACCGAATCCATCGCGCGCGGGCTGGCGAGGCGTTCGCCGATCTGCAGCCGGGCCATCGGCTTGACGATCCGCCGGGATCCGGTGTTGGTCACCGTCCCGGTCACCGTGAGCGCCTGGTCCGAGCTGGTGATCACGCGCGGGTTCAGCTGGCCGAGGTCAAGCCGCAGCCGGGCCGGTTCCGGGGACGGATTCTCCTGCGCGCCCGCCGGCGCACCGAACAGCGCGGTGGCGGCGGCGATCAGCAAAGACAGCAAGAAGGCGGCGGGCCGCTTCACTCGGGTGCTCCCTCTCAGCCGCGCTCGTCGGGCGCGAAAAGTTCTGCTGCCCCGCGAACCAGCTTGCGCTCGTCCGCGTAGGCGAGGGTGGTCTCCAGCTCGGCCAGCGGGACCCAGGCGACCTCGGTCACCTCGACGTCCTCGTCCGACAGCTCGCCGCCGGTGGCTTCGAGCAGGAAATGGTGCACGGTCTTGTGCACCCGGCGCTGCTGCGCGACGAACCAGTAGTCGATGGTGCCCAGCGGGTGCAGCACGCGCGCGGAGATGCCGGTTTCCTCCTTCACCTCGCGCACCGCGGTCTGCTCCACCGTCTCCCCGTCCTCGATGTGGCCCTTCGGCAACGACCACAGCAGTCTGCCGTGTCGGTCGAGCCGCCCGATCAGCACCGCGCGTTCCCGCTCCGGATCGACGACCAGTCCGCCCGCCGAGGTCTCGTCGACCGTGGTCAGCCGCCTGCCGCGGTGGCGCCGTCGCCGCCGGCGCGGCGTCGGCGGCCCGGCGCGACCGGCGGATCCAGACATGCTGCGATGCTAGAGCAAACGGTCGCCCGGGTACTCTGGCTCTCCGTGTCCGTGTCCGGCGGCGTCCGCGGTGGTGGCGCCATTCTCGTGGTGGGATTCGAGTGAACAACCTGGTCGCCCAGCAGAACGCGGTGACGGAACTGATGCGAGTGTCCCCGTTGGCCGATGAGCTGGCCGAGCGCTTCGCCCGCGCCGGCCACAGCTTGTACCTGGTCGGCGGCAGCGTGCGCGACGCGCTGCTCGGCAGGACGACGAACGACCTCGACTTCACCACCGACGCGCGCCCGGACCGGGTGCTGCAGATCGTGAGCGAGTGGGGCGACGCGGTCTGGGACGTCGGCATCGCGTTCGGCACCGTCGGCGTCACCAAGAACGGGACGACGCTGGAGATCACCACGTTCCGCGCGGACAGCTACGACCGCGTCGGCCGCAACCCCGAGGTCACCTTCGGCGACACCATCGAGGGCGACCTGCTGCGCCGTGACTTCACCGTCAACGCGATGGCGATCGACCTGGTCGGGAAGACGTTCATCGACCCGCACGACGGCATGGACGCGCTCCGGCTGAAGGTGCTCGACACCCCGGCGCTGCCGCAGGAGTCGTTCGCCGACGACCCGCTGCGGATGATGCGCGCCGCCCGGTTCTCCGCGCAGCTCGGTTTCACCGCCGCGCCGCGCGTGGTCGAGGCGATGACGTCGATGTCCGAGGAGATCGACCGGATCACCGCCGAGCGGGTCCAGACCGAGCTGTCGAAGCTGATGCTGGCCCCGGACCCGCAACCGGGCCTTGAGCTGCTGGTCGACACCGGGCTGGCCGACCGGGTGCTGCCCGAATTGCCCGGTATGCGGCTGGCGATCGACGAGCACCATCAGCACAAGGACGTCTACCAGCATTCGCTGACCGTGCTCGCGCAGGCGATCGCGCTGGAGAAATCGCACGAACCGGCCAGCGGGCCGGACCTCGTGCTGCGGCTGGCCGCGCTGCTGCACGACATCGGCAAGCCGGCCACTCGCGAGTTCACCCCCGGCGGCGGCGTGAGCTTCCACCACCACGAGGTGGTCGGCGCGCGAATGACCCGCAAACGTTTGCGGGCACTGAAGTACTCGAAGGAGATCGTCGAGCAGGTCTCCCAGCTCGTGTTCCTCCACCTGCGGTTTCACGGGTACGGCGGCGGCGAGTGGACCGATTCGGCGGTCCGCCGCTACGTCACCGACGCCGGCGACCTGCTGACCCGGCTGCACAAGCTCGTCCGCGCCGATTCGACCACGCGCAACAAGCGCAAGGCGGCCGCGCTGCAGGCGACCTACGACGATCTTGAGGCCCGGATCGCGCGGATCAAGGAGCAGGAGGACCTCGACCGGGTCCGGCCCGATCTCGACGGCAACGAGATCATGCGGCTGCTCGGCCTCCCGCCGGGCCCGCAGGTCGGGCAGGCCTGGAAGTTCCTCAAGGAGCTGCGCCTCGACCGCGGTCCGCTGGAGCACGACGAGGCGGTCGCCGAGCTGAAGAAGTGGGCGGCGGCGGAGGGCCTCGGTTCGGGCCAGCCGCCGCAGAACTGAACCGCGGGATCGCGGACTTAACGGCGATCCCGCCGCGGCGGCGAAGCCGACGCCACATTAGAGCCACGATCCCCCTTTGGGCCCTGGATCATCGCCCGGGCAGCCGAGATACTCCCTGTCTCGAACCGAACAGGGGGATCGATGACGCGGCAGCAGGACGGGGACCGGCGCGGAGCCAGCTTTCTCGTCATGCTGCTGCGGCGCGGCACGCCCGCGCTGGCCACGGCGACGACCGGGCTGACCGACGAGATCGGCGATCCGACCCCGGTGCGCGCCTTGCAGCGGATCTCGCGGATGGCCGGTCCGGTCGACGAGCGGCAGCGCGACGGGCTGCTGCTGCGTGCGGCCCGGTATGTGGTGCTGGTTCCGCTTGTCTACCGGCTGCTGGTGGTGCCCGCGACGTTCGCGTCGTACGCGGTCAAGCACGGGTCGGCCGGGCTGGCGTCGGTCGCGGTCGTCGCGGTGTGCTCGGTGGCGCTGAGCGCGTTCGGCCTGTTCTGGATGATGCGCCGGGCCCCGTTCCGCAGCGATCTCGCGGGCCGGCTGCTGGTGGCCGACCTCGTGGCGACGCTCGCGTTCGAGCTGTTCATGGGTGCGACGGTGTCGCCCGCGGTGTTCCACGACGCGGTCGGCGTCGCGGACAAACACCTGCTCGGCAGCGTTGCCCTGGTCACCCTCGCCGTCGGCATCCCGTCCGGGATCGGACTGGCGGCGCTCAGCCTGCCGGTGCGGTTGCTGTCGGACCTGCTCAACCACGGCACCTTCGATTTCGCGCAGGCCGCGTCGCTGTACCCGACGATGTTCGGCGTCCTGTTCACCGCGGTCGGCGCGCTGATCCTGCTCGGGCTCGGGATCCGGCTGGCGCTGGCGTACGGGATTCGCAACGGGCGGCTCGCCGAACGCGCACGGCAGCACCGGATGCTGCACGACACGGTGCTGCAGACGCTGGAAGCGATCGCCCTCGGCGGTCCAGGGGATTCGGATCAGCGGCTGGTCGAGGTGCAGCGGCTGGCTCGCGCGCAGGCGATCGAACTGCGGCAGACGATCGAGACCGCCGCCGCGCAGCGAGCCGAGGAGGGCGCGCGGCCGCTCGGCGAGAAGCTCGCGGCGCTGGCCGCGGAGATGGCGCGGGACGGGCTGCGCGCGCAGCTGGTGATCGCCGAGCTGGACAACGACACGCTGTCCGAGGTCCGGCAGATCGCGATCCGCGACGCGGTGCGGGAAGCCATGCGCAACACGATGAAGCACGCGGAGACGGACAAGGTCGTGGTACGCGTGGAGGAACGCAACGGCGGGATCGCGGTGATCACGCGGGATCACGGCACCGGCTTCAGTCCGCAGGACCGGCCGGCCGGATTCGGTATCAGCGAGTCGATCACCGCGCGGTTGTCCGAGGTCGGCGGGACGTCGTTGGTCGAATCGAGTCCGGGGAGCGGAACGCGGGTGACGTTGTGGGTGCCGCTGTGAGCGGGGTGGCCGGAGCGCTGGCGGCGTACCGGGACGGCGATGTCGAGCGGGCAGGTGCGCTTGCCGCCGCGGCGGCAACGCCGTTGGGTGCTGAGCTGGCGACGTATCTCGCGGCGGGTCCGAGCGCTCCGGTGTACGACCAGCCGGCCGCGTTCACGGCGTTCATCCGCGGTGGCGGGAACGTCGAGTTGTACCGGCGGTTGAGCGAAGAACTGGCCGCGCGGTACGACTCCTGGCGTCCGGCCGCGTTGCTGGATCTCGGGTGCGGCGACGGGTCGGCGATCGAACCGGCGTTGGCGCGGGCCTCGTTCCGGCCGGAGCGGATCGACCTGGTGGAGCCGTCGGAGGCGCTGCTCGCGGACGTCGAAGTTCCTGGTGCGCGCCGGTTTTCGTTGACCGCGCAGGACTTTCTCGCCGCGGACGGTTCCACGTGGAACCTCACGCAGTCGACCTTCGCGCTGCAGTCGATCGAGCCTTCCGTCCGTGCCGCGGTACTGAGTGCGTTGCGGGGGCGGACGGAACGGTTGGTGCTGGCCGAATTCGACGTGCCGGACACCGCCGATCTGGAATCGCTCGTGCGGCGGTACGAACGCGGCGTCGCCGAATACGGCGAGCAGGCTTCCCTGGTGGCGCAAGGATTTCTGCTGCCGGTGCTGCTCGGCGTCGCCGCCGGGACGGCGCGGACGAACTGGGAGCATCCGGCCGCGCAGTGGACCCGGCAGCTCGCGGTTGCCGGGTTCGCCGACGTGACCGTGGAACCGCTGGCGGACTACTGGTGGGCGCCCGCCGTGCTGATCACGGCTTCACAGCCGGGATAGCGCTCCCTGTTCGAGGTGCTGCGCGATCGGCCGCGGCAGCAGGTACGCGGTGGCCCCGCCGGGCTGCTGGCCCCACGGCGTGGTGACGCCGGTCAGCACCCGGATCGTCCGCTGCACGCGGTACTCGTGCCGGTCGCGTTCGCGGTCCGGCGTCAGCGAGGTTTCGAGGAACCGCACCGCATTCGGGTGCACCAGGTTCCCGGCCTCGGGGCCGAACCGGACCACCGTCGTGCCGGCGGGCAGCGCGACGACCCGCTTGCCGCGGAAGAACGACAACGGCGGCTCGCCGCGCATCGGCAGGATCGGCCAGTCCGCGGGCTGATCGGATTCGTCCGGGGCCTGCGGCGGCAGCATCAGCAGCGTGCCGAGGAGGAACCGGGCCGCGTCGGCGAGATTGGCGAACGCCACCGGTTCCACCGCGGGCGGACGCGACACCTCCCAGCCGTTTTCCGCGCGGCGCAACGTCCACACGCCTTCGGCGGGCACCTCGTTCGCGCCGATCCGGTACGCCGACGACGGCACGCCGTGTTCGACGAGCCGCTGCTGCAACAGCGCCAACGTCTCGGCCCCGCGCAGCCCAAGGGTCGGCTCGCCGCGGACCGCGCGGGCGAGCGAACTGTCGTCCGGGATGTCGGCCTCGGTACGGCCCGGACGCGGTTTGCCGAGCACGTCCGCCTCGGCGGTCGCGCGCACCAGATCGCGCACGATCGGCGGCCGGAACCCGGCGGCGCGGATGTGCTCGACCAGCTCCGGCTCCGGCGGGACCCCGTATTTGCGCAGGTAGTGCGGTACGGCGGCGGGCCAGATCCAGGTGCCGTCGGTGTGGAAGGCCTGCGGCACGTCCGGCGGCGCGCCGGGCGCGAAGATGTCCGGCTGCGGTACGGGCCGGTGCAGCACGACGGGCGAGCGGAACAGGTAGTCGAGCACGCCGCGGACCTGGTCCGGCGGCACCGGCGGGCGGTTCACCACGGGTCGCTCGCCCTCGTTGTACGCGTCGACCGGATGCGCCTGGCGGAACCCGACGGTCAGCGGCAGCCCGGCCTTCGCGCCGAGCCAGTCCGGCAGGTGCTTGTCCGGGCGCGGGAACCGGGTCAGCTCCACGAGGTAGGACTCGCGGGCGGGCTCGCCGCCGGCGTTGGGCGGCAGCCGCCAGTCCGGCTCCTGGTCGGCGTCGAAGTCGAAATCGAACTGCGAATCGGCGTCGAGGGTGAAGGTGCCCTGGAACCAGGTGCCGGTCTCCGGCTGGTACATCGCGGCGCGCAACTGAGAGAACAGCGTGGTCAGCTGCGGCGTGCCGGGCAGCGCCACCGAAACCGGGCCGTTCTCGTCGCCGACCGCGCGGACCTCCAGCTCGGAGTAGTCGCCGATCTGCCGGAACTGCGCCGCCACCCGCGACCATCCGCCGGGCACCTGGCGCAGCGTGCGGCCGATCCCCCGCAGGATCCGGGTCTGGTCGCCGCCCTCGGTCTCGGCCTTCGGCTCGCCGTAGTCGTGCCGGGTCAGCCACAGCCCGGTGAGCTGCTTGCCCGGGACGCTCACCGAGAAATCGGTGAGCCCGAGCTGTGCCGCGCGCACCGGATCGTGCCGCGCCCAGCGCAGGGTCAGATTCGCCTGGTCGCCCGGCGCGACCTCGAACAGCTCGTCGTCGTACTCGACGTAGGTGCGCAGGTCGAACGTCGCGGGCACCTCGTTCGCGAGCACGACCCGCGCCGGCTTGCCCTCGTGCTCGCGGTCGAACCCCTCGGGCGCTTCCTCGTCGCCGACGACGGTCAGCAGCAGCGTGCCGTCGGTGGTGGAGCGTTGTGCCGCGAAAGTGCGATCGTCGAGCGTCGCGTACAGGCCGTCTGGGCGTTCTCCCGATTCCACCCGGTACCGCACGTCTGGTTCCTCCCCGAAGTCCCCCGTGTAGCCGCAACGAACTTATCTGACCGTGTCACGACCCGACCATCGGTCACCGGAGACGGGAGAATATGCGCCCACAAATACCTGCTCGGGTGACCGATCAGTGCCGTGGGTAGCGCTGGACCCAGGCGTCGCCGAGGGCGTTCCGCGCCGAATGGCGGTCGAAATGCCACAGCGCGTCGGTCGCCACCTGTTCGATCAGGTGATGCAACTCAAGCTGTTCGACCCACTTCCGGGGCAGCCCGGGAACGCCCACCCGCGCGCCGAGCAGCGCACCGGTCAACGCGCCGGTGAGCGCGCTGCGGCCGGAGTGGTTCACCGCGCGCAGCATGGCCTGCTCCGGGTAGTTCTCGAAACCGGACAGTGCGGCGAACGCGCGGCCGAGGACGGACAGTGTGCTGTGTCCGTCGCCGATCAGCTCCGGCATCCGCAGGTCCGGCAGGCCGTGCTCGCCGAAGAACGGCACCGCTTCGGCCACCAGATCGCGCACCGGTCCCCACTCCGGGCCGTCGTGCTCGTCGAGGACCTCGCGGGACAGGTTCCAGACCGGGTAGCTGAACGAATCCTTCGTGAGCGCCTTCTCGAACACCCACGCCAGATAGGTCGCGGCGGCCACGTCGTCCGGCTGATGCGTCACGCCGGCCAGATCGCGCACGACCTGTCCGATGCCGCCGCTGAACCCGGTGCCCGGACCCGCCGCGGTCAGCACCGCGGGCAGCGCGCCGAGCAGCGCGGCCGGACCCGACAGCGGCGCGGCCTGCGGATCGCCGGTGACCAGCGCGTGGTACGCGTTGAGCTCGGCGTCGTCGATCGCGCGGCGGGCGTGCAGTTCGGGCACCTTGACCAGGAAACCGTCGGCGTTCTGGATCGCCGCGCCCTGGGTGTGCAGCCAGCGGCCCAGCGCGCCGCGGACCACGCCGGGGAACAGTTTTTCGACGTCGCGCGACTCCGGCTGTTCGCGGTGCGGGCTGCGGATCACCGCCTCGGTCAGGAAAAGCAGCCGCTGCGTCATCGAACCGATCCGGCCCGGCTGGTCGAACGCGAGCGGCAGGTCGCGGACGCCGTCTGGACCGTAGGTCGAGACGATCTCGTCCAGCCGCATCCGGTCGACGGCCGATCCGAGCGCCTCGCCGAGCGCGAAGCCGACCCACGCGCCGGTGACCCGCTGCCAGCCGTAACGGAAGTTCTCCAGGCTGATCTCGGGATACTTGCCGAACGTGTCGAGCTTCGGGACGATCCGGCCGCCGTTGTCCCAGGACGGCACGAGCCCGTTGGCGCGCAGGTCGTTCGGTCGCGAGCGGCTCGGCTCGGGCTGGTCGAACCGGCGCAGCCACGACCGGCCGAGGACGGTCTTGCGGCATTCGTCCGCGGTCAGCTCGAACCCGTGCCGCCGCGCGCGTTCCGCGGCCGCCTTCGGCACGTCGACCGGCTTGTCCAGCCCGATCCGGGCGGCGGTTTCGACGGCGAACTTCTCCAGGTCTTCTTCGATTTCCGGGCAGCGGCCGTTCTCGTCGACCCGCGGTTCTTGCCGGGGGAACCGCTTCGCGATCGTGGTCAGCTCGGCGCCGGCGACGTCCTCGAAGGTCGCCGGACCGCCGTTGATCACCAGGTTCGGCGGGTGTTCGAACTCGGCGAGTGTCGCCAAGTCGACCCGCCACCAGGCGTGCTCGCGGGCGGGCAGATGCCGGGTCGCGCTGAAGACGCGCAGCTCGTTGCGTTCCTCGGAGAAGTAGAACCGGTCGGTCGCGCCGGTTTTGAGGTCGAACGGCACGAAGACTTCGCAGCGCAGCAGGCCGATCAGCAGCTGTTCGCGCGAGAGCCAGCCGACGCTCGCGAACGCGAGGAGGGTTTCCAGCGGGTTTTCCGGCTTCGGGTAGCCGCGGCGGATCGGACCGGCCTTGTACTCGGGGTTCTCGCGTTCGTCACCGGTCTGGTGGCCGTCGTTGTCGACCTTCACCCAGCCCGCGACCGCGGGCAGCGGCACGCCGAGTTCGCCCAGCCCGGCCTTCGCGTACTCCGGGTCGACGACCTCGCGCCAGCTCTCCTGGCCCGGGTACGCGACCGGGGTGCTGAGCCCGCCCGGATGCGGGTGCGCCTGGCGCAGCTCCCCGTCCGGCTCGCGCACGAGCACCGACGGGGCGGGGAACAGCTCCTTGTCCGGACGGCCGTCGTCGAGGAACGCGACGGTGTTGTAGGGGATCGACCAGCCCTCGGGGACCCGCAGCACGCGGTCGCGGTCGACCCGGAGGCCGCCCGGCCCGGAGACCTCGGGGCCGTGCACGGCGCGCAACCACTTCCCGACCTTCTCCACCGCTTCCGCCGCTTCCACCTACTCGATCCTCTCCAGGCTTCCGTCGGACTCGTGTTCCGCGATCGGCTTGGGCAAGACGTACGCCACCGCGCCCCCGGGAAGGTTCGCCCAGGGCACCGTCACCCCGGTGATCACCTGGAGTGATCTTCGGAGGCGAAAAGTGCTGGTCATGCGCTCCCGTTCGAGTGGCAGGGACGTCGTCGCGAACCGTACCGCCTGGTGGTGGACCAGGTTGCCGGGTTCTTCGCCGAATCGCAGAACGACGGTACCTTCCGCCAACCGAGTGAGTCTCTTGTTCCGCAGCAGCGTGAGGGGAGGGTCACCCGGCGCGGGCTGGACCGGCCAGTCGGCGACTTCCCGCGCCGTTTCCAGCGGAGTTTCGCGGCCGCCGGTCGCGCGGGCAGGATGCATCAGGAGTGCGCCGAGCAGCTGCTGAGCGGCGTCTTCGAGGCGGGCGAAGGTCTGCTCGCGACCGTCCGGTGCGACGACTGCCCAACCGGCTTTGACCTGGTAGAGGCTCCATTTCCCGGCTTCCCGGTCGCCGAGGCAGCGGACGTCGGGCCAGATGCCGAAGGAGTCGAGCCGGTGGCTGAGGTGGGTCAGGAGGTCGGTGTCGGACAGGACTGGGTCCGGGTTGGTCTCCCGCTCCGCGGCGACGTCGCCCGCAGTCCGCTGGAGGTCCTTCGAGGCCGGTCGCGGGCGGGGCTTCCCAGCGAGGTCGGCTTCCGCCGTGCGGCGCACCAGATGGTCGACGTACGGCGGGTGAAAGCCCAGGTCGCGAATGTGCTGGAGCAGTTCGGGCTCGGGCGCGGTCCCGTGTTCGCGCAGCTGCTCGGCCACCTCGACCGGCCAGATCCAGGTGCCGTCGGTGCGGTGTCGTTCGCCGACCTCAGCCTCGCGTTCGAGGTACCGCAACACGAGGGGCAGTTCTTCCTCCGGCAGCCGTTCTCCGGTTCCGGAGGTGGCGTGCCGGAATTCGACGCCGAGCGGGAGTCCGACGTGCAGCCGCCACCAGTCGGGAAGGTGCTCGTCGTCGCGGGGAAAGGTGGTGAGTTCGGCGAGGTAAGCGGACGAATCGGGCGGCGTCGTCCACGGGGGCTCATCGTCGGTGAAGTAGTCGAAGTCGAACGCGCCGTCCGGGGTGAGCACGTAGCGCGCCTGAACCCAGGTGCCCCGGCCCGCTTGATACATCTCGGCGCGCAACGCGGTGAGCCGCTGGACCACCTCGGTGCTGGCGACGGTATTGCGGGCCTGCACCTCGAAATGGTCGCCGAGCTGGGCGAATCCGATCCCGGCCGGCGCGTCCGGATCGGCCCGGTGCGCCTTGATCAGCCGACCGATCTCGACGAGCACCCGCTGACCGGTACCCGTTGGTTCCACGTGAATCATTTCGTCCGGAGCGGACGACATCAGGACCCGCGACGGCGGTTCTGCGGAACCGTTCCGCGCGGACGGACGCGGCGCGGGGTCGGCCGCGGGGCAGGCATCGAGGAGCTGTGCTGCGGTTCGGGTGCGTCGGCCAGGTGCTGCACGAGCGCCTGGACGGTCAACGCGAGCTGCGCGGGGGTCGTCCGCTCGAAGGCGTCCGGGGCGAATTCGAGCCGCCCGAGCGTGCCGGCCGGTCCGGCGGTCGCGCGGACGAGTCCGTCCGGCGAGGTCAGGACAGCTGGAGCGGCGTCGAGACGGGCACGGTCGTCGCCGATGGTGCTCACGGTGGCCCCCCGTGTCGGTTGCGCGTGCCGAG
The DNA here is from genome assembly GCF_001651785.1 of Amycolatopsis sp. M39. Classification (NCBI taxonomy): domain Bacteria; kingdom Bacillati; phylum Actinomycetota; class Actinomycetes; order Pseudonocardiales; family Pseudonocardiaceae; genus Amycolatopsis; species Amycolatopsis sp. M39. The sequence goes on along the minus strand of NZ_LWSF01000003.1, from coordinate 69,288 downwards.
ATTAACTCGACCGGGTCACAAGTCACCCTAATGCCAGACGGTGAGTTACTCCCCCGTTTGGGTTCAACGGTTTGCGGCAGCGAATCGCCGGGACGTCGGCGGGCCAGCAGATATCCGGCCCCGCCCAGCAGATAGAGCGCGGTCGCGACCACCAGGAGCTCAGGCGAGTACTCGTTGTCCTTGACGAAGAGCGCCGCGAGCGAGACCGCCACCACCTGGGTGATGTTGAACAGCGTTCGTACAGCGCGAAGACCCGCCCCCGAGCCTCGTCCGCGACATCGAGCTGCACCGACGAGTCAACGGACAGCTTCACGACCTGCCCGGTCCCCACGATCAGGAACGACGCGATCAACGCCAACGGCAGCAGCATCGGCAACCCCAGCGCGGCCTGCGCGACCGCCGAAACGAGCAGCGATGCCAACACCGCCCGCGTCCGCCCAACCGACCGAATCAGCCGAGCCGTCACCAACCCCGCGACGAGAATGCCCGCCCCCGCACAAGCGACCAGTTGCCCAAGCCCAGGCAACCCCGCGCGGAAGATCCCGTCGTCGGCGAAGTAATTGCGCATCAGCAACACTGAGCAGCAACGAAATCCCATACGCCGCCCGGTGCGCGAACAACGCCACAAACCCAGCCGTGACCCGAGGCGCCCGCCACGCATGCCGAGCTCCGTCAGCAAGCCCCCGCGCAACCGCCACCACCGGATTGGCCGGCTCATCAACAACAGCCGGCCCCAGCGCTCCCTTGGCGAACCGATGCGCGAGAAACGCCGACCACAACGCCCCTGCCGCCGCGAACGCCGTAGTCTCCGCCGACCCGACATTCCCGGACCCGAACACCGCTCGCAACCCGATCGCGCACCGACCGCAATCGCCGACCCGAGCGTCGCCGCGACCGCATTAGCCGAAACCACCGCCGACGGCTTCACCCCATGCGGCAAGGCAGCAGACAACCCAGACCCGATGAACCGGCTGATCCCCTCGGCAAGCAACGCAAGCGAGAACAACCCGATCCCGCCTGCTCCAGCCCCCACCGCGACGACCGACGCCAAGATCGCCACCGCCCGCCCCCAGACTGGCGAGCACCAGCACCCGCCGCACAGTCGCCGACAACTGCACCCGCAAGAGACCCGAACGCACCACAGCGCCCCAACGAGACCGCAGATCGACAGGCGAGTGCACCGGATGTGGTGAGTTGTTGCTGACTAGCGGACCCGGACAATCGCAGCGCCCCGAAGCAACCAACGCCCACCCGCACCCGTGCAGGTCAGGCCGCTGGCCGCCAAGCCAACAGCGCCGCCCCGAAGCAACCAACGCCCACCCGCCCCGTTCGGGCCAGGTCGCTGGCCGCCGAGCCAACAGCGCCGCCCGAAGCAACCAACGCCCACCAGCGCCCGTGCAGGTCAGGTCGCTGGCCGCCGATTTGCCCTGCCGAACCAACAACGGAACCGACGCAACAAACCTCCACCAACACCAGCTCCCCAACCAAAGGGGCTTCCGCCCCCCGCCCACCCCGAAAGCCAAAAGGGGGCTCCGCCCCCACCCACCCCGAAAACCGCACCAAAGGCACCGCGGGGGCTCCGGGGGCTCGGCCCCCGGGCAACATGGCGCCGGTGACGGGGAAAGGTGCCGAAGGCACCGAACAGGAGGAGTGAACACCGGCGCACTCGTTTCGCCTCTCGGCGGCTTGGCGCAGTGCGGCTCCGGCCGGACCGGTATTCCACAAAGGCGGTTCTTCAGTGAGCCCGGGGGACACGAGTGCGCCGGCTCACTGTTCTCAACGGGGCGGGTGGTGCTGGTGTTCCCGTGCCGGGAGGATTTCCCGTGGCGGGTGATGGGATCATGGGTGGCGTGCCAGCGGACGCCGAGGTTGAACCGGGAACGCTCCTGGTCGCCGCACCCACGATGTTCGACCCGAACTTCAAGCGGACCGTGGTGTTCGTGATCGATCATCGGGCGGAGGGCACGCTCGGGGTGGTCTTGAACCGGCCGTCCGATGTTCCGGTGAACGACGTCCTGCCGGGGTGGGGCGCGCACGTCGCGGAGCCGCAGTCGGTGTTCGTCGGCGGGCCGGTCGACAAGAAGACCGCGCTTTGTCTCGCCGCGTTGCGGACTGGGGAGACCGCTTCCAGCGTGCCGGGAGTCGTCGCGGTGCGGGGGCCGGTCGCGCTGGTCGATCTGGACAGCGATCCCGAGGTGCTCGTGCCGAAGGTGCGGGGCGTGCGCGTGTTCGCGGGTTATGCCGGGTGGGATTCGGGGCAGCTCGCGGGCGAGATCGAGCGCGAGGACTGGGTGATCGTTCCCGCGTTGCCCAGCGACATTCTCGCGCCGCCCAGCCGTGATCTGTGGGGGCAGGTGCTGCGCCGCCAGGGGGTGCCGCTCGCGTTGCTGGCGACCCATCCTGGCGATTTGCAGCGGAACTGAGTTACGACTCGCTAGAGCTCCGCAGCACTCCGCAGCCGCCCGCGCCGCACGCGCAGCCGCTGCACCCGGCCGGTACCGGCGACGGAGCGGGCACGGTCAGGGCGGCTCGCGCACCCATCCGGGCTCCGGCGACGACCATCACCAGCAGGCCGAGCAGTCCGACGACCGCGGCGGCGACCAGGCCCGCGGTGGCGGGGATCGCGAGTCCGGCGAGTCCGCAGACGACCGCGGCCGCGCCTCCGGCCAGGGTCGGGATGCCTGCCACCCGGTTCGCCAGTTTGAAGGCCTCTTCGCTGCGCATCGAGGCTTCGGTCCGGACTCCGGCCCCGCTGGCCCTGCTCAGCCGTCCGCGCACGCCGAGGAAACCACCCCAGCCGACGACGACACCAAGGACGATCGGAACGAGCGCGATAGCGAACACCTCCTGAGGATAAGCGTGACCTCGCGGCAATGTCCCGGATACCCTCGTCGGCTGTGCTACGGGCCATGTCTTCGTCCACGCGACACCGGCTGCTCGCCGCCGCCGGGATCGTCACGCTGTCCTTGTTCATCCCCGCAACCGCGGCCGCCGCGCCGCGGCCGGTCCGGCTGCTCGGCGAGCAGCGGGTACCGCACAACTTGCAGTTCCAGCGCACCACCGTCGGCGGGTTGTCGTCGATCGACTTCGATCCGCGCACCGGCGGTTACGCCTTCGTCTGCGACGACCGGTCCGCGATCAACCCGGCGCGTTTCTACACCGCGAAGTTCGACGTCAGCGCGAAAGGTGTGGGTCCGGTCACCTTCACCGGCACGCATCCGCTGCTGCGCCCGGACGGCACGCCGTACCCGCCGCTCGCGAAGAACGACCCGGCCGCTCCCCAGAACGAGCAGACGATCGACCCCGAGGAACTGCGCGTCGACCCGAGGACCGGGCATTACGTCTGGTCGCAGGAAGGTGACCGGCTCGCCGATCAGCACCTGATCCAGCCGTCCATCCGCGAGGCCACCCGCGACGGGCACTACGTCCGCGACCTGCCGCTGCCCGCCAACGAGCGGATGACGCCGGAGGCCGGTCCGCGCCGCAATTACGTCCTCGAAGGTCTCGCCTACACCGGGTTCGGCACGCTGCTGGCCAGCGAGGTCGAGGCCCCGCTGCTGCAGGACGGGCCGCCGCCCACACCGACGTCGGGCGCGTTGTCGCGGATCACCCTGCAGAGCCGCTTCGGGCCGGTGCTCGCGCAGTACGCGTATCCGCAGGAGAAGCTTTTCGCCGAGCCGAAGCCCGCCACCGGGTTCGCCGACACCGGGGTTTCCTCGATGCTCGCGGTGAACCAGGCAGACCCGACGAAGTTCCTGATGATGGAGCGGTCCTTCGTCACCGGCGTCGGCAACAAGGTGCGCATCTTCGAAATCGACACCACCGGTGCGACGAACGTCCTCCACGCCTCGTCGCTGGCGACCGCGAAGCACGTCAAGCCGGTCAAGAAGAAGCTGCTCGCCGACCTCTCCGACCTTCCTCTCTCCACTGTGGACAACATCGAGGGGATGACCTGGGGCCCGGCGCTGCCGTCCGGGGAACGCAGTCTCGTGCTCGTGAGCGACAACAACTTCTCCGAGTCGCAAGTCACCCAGGTCGTCGCTTTGGCGGTCCCGTCGGAACGGCTTTGACCAGCGCGTTACGATGAGTGCGTGAACATGGCTCGGCTGCTCCTTGGCCTGCCGCGCTGACCTGGTCCGATGACCGGCTCGGCGCGGCGACCCCTCATGCCTTCTGGCTTGGGGGGTCGAGTTGTTTCTGGAGTGGCTCGACACGGAGGAAGACGGCGATGACAGGGTCTGACGAGGCCACCGGGGCCGCGGCGAAGAGTGCCGCGGACGCTGAGCACGCCCCGCCGTTCCGCTACACTGCGGAGCTGGCCGGGCAGATCGAGCAGCGCTGGCAGGACCACTGGTCCGACCATGGCACCTACCACGCGCCGAACCCGGCCGGCCCGCTCGCGGAAGCGGGCGAGCCGGTGCCCTCGGACAAGCTGTTCGTGCAGGACATGTTCCCGTACCCGTCCGGTTCCGGCCTGCACGTCGGGCACCCGCTGGGCTACATCGGCACCGACGTCTACGCGCGCTACCACCGGATGATCGGCCGGAACGTGCTGCACACGCTGGGCTACGACGCGTTCGGCCTGCCCGCCGAGCAGTACGCGGTGCAGACCGGCACGCATCCGCGCACCACGACCGAGCAGAACATCGCCACGATGCGCCGCCAGCTGAAGCGGCTGGGACTGGGCCACGACGAGCGCCGGTCGATCGAGACGATCGACCCGGACTACTACAAGTGGACCCAGTGGATCTTCCTGCAGATCTTCAACTCCTACTACGACTCCGACGCCCGCAAGGCGCGTCCGATCGAGGAGCTGGAGAAGGCGTACGCGGCGGGTGAGCGCGCGACGCCGGACGGCCGTCCGTGGGCCGAGCTGAGCGCCGTCGAGCAGCGCAAGATCATCGACGACCACCGGCTGGTCTACATCTCCGAGGCACCGGTGAACTGGGCTCCCGGCCTGGGCACCGTGGTCGCGAACGAGGAGGTGACCTCGGACGGCCGCAGCGACCGCGGCAACTTCCCGGTGTTCCGCAAGAGCCTGCGCCAGTGGATGATGCGGATCACCGCGTACGCCGACCGCCTGGTCGACGACCTGGACCTGCTGGACTGGCCGGACAAGGTCAAGTCCATGCAGCGCAACTGGGTGGGCCGCTCGCAGGGCGCGCGGGTCTCGTTCGCCGCGGGCTCACCGGAAAAGACTGAGAAGATCGAGGTCTTCACCACCCGTCCGGACACGCTGTTCGGCGCCACCTACATGGTGGTCGCGCCGGAGCACCCGCTGGTCGAAAAACTGACCGCGGCGCAGTGGCCGGGCGAGCACCCGGAAAGCTGGACCGGCGGTGCGGCCACGCCCGCCGAGGCCGTCGCCGCCTACCGGGCCGCCGCCTCCCGCAAGTCCGATCTGGACCGGCAGGAGAACAAGGAGAAGACCGGCGTCTTCACCGGCAGCTATGCGGTGAACCCGGTCAACGACAAGGAAATCCCGGTCTTCGTCGGCGACTACGTGCTGATGGGCTACGGCACCGGCGCGATCATGGCGGTGCCCGCACAGGACCAGCGCGACTACGACTTCGCGAAGAAGTTCGAGCTGGAGATCGTCCGTACGGTCGACCCCGGCGAGGGCTTCGAGGGCGAGGCGTTCACCGGCGACGGCCCGGCGATCAACTCCGCCAACGACACCGTCGACCTGAACGGCATGGGCGTGGCCGACGCCAAGAAGACGATCATCGCCTGGCTGGAGGACCGCGGCGCGGGCGAGGGCACCGTGCAGTACAAGCTGCGCGACTGGCTGTTCGCCCGCCAGCGCTACTGGGGCGAGCCGTTCCCGATCGTCTACGACGAGAACAACCTGCCGATCGCGCTGCCCGAAGACCAGCTGCCGGTCGTGCTGCCGGAGGTCGACGACTACTCGCCGAAGACCTTCGACCCAGACGACGCCGACTCCGAGCCGTCGCCGCCGTTGTCGCGTGCGAAGGACTGGGTCGAGGTGACCCTGGACCTGGGCGACGGGCCGAAGAAGTACCGCCGCGACACCAACGTCATGCCGCAGTGGGCCGGTTCCTGCTGGTACCAGCTGCGCTACGTCGACCCGACGAGCCAGGACGTGTTCTGCGCGCCGGAGAACGAGGCGTACTGGCTGGGCCCGCGCCCGGCCGAGCACGGCGGGGACGACCCGGGCGGCGTCGACCTGTACGTCGGCGGCGTCGAGCACGCGGTGCTGCACCTGCTGTACTCCCGGTTCTGGCACAAGGTGCTGTACGACCTGGGCCACGTGTCCTCTAAGGAGCCGTACCGCCGCCTGTTCAACCAGGGCTACATCGAGGCGTTCGCCTACACCGACAAGCGCGGCGTGTACGTGCCTGCTGAGGACGTCGTCGAGCGCGACGGCAAGTTCTTCTTCGGCGACGAAGAGGTCAAGCAGGAATACGGCAAGATGGGCAAGAGCCTGAAGAACGCCGTGACGCCGGACGAAATGTCGGACACCTACGGCGCGGACACCTTCCGCCTGTACGAGATGTCGATGGGTCCGCTGGACATGTCGCGGCCGTGGGCGACCAAGGACGTCGTCGGCGCGCACCGGTTCCTGCAGCGGCTGTGGCGGCTGCTGGTCGACGAGCAGACCGGCGAGCTGCGGGTTTCCGCGGACGAGGCGACCGAGGTGGACCGGAAACTGCTGCACCGCACCATCGCCGGGGTCCGCGAGGACTACGCGGAGATGCGGTTCAACACCGCGGGCGCGAAGCTGATCGAGCTGAACAACCACCTGACCAAGGCGTACGGCTCGGCCGCGGCGACCCCGCGCGAGCTGGCCGAACCGCTGGTGCTGCTGCTGGCTCCGCTGGCCCCGCACGTCGCCGAGGAGCTGTGGCACCGGATGGGCCACGCCGACTCGCTGGTGCACGGGCCGTTCCCGGTCGTGGACGAGAAGTACCTGGTCGAGGACTCGGTCGAGTACCCGATCCAGGTCAACGGCAAGGTCCGCTCGCGGATCACCGTGGCCGCGGACGCGAAGAACGACGCGGTGCGGGCGACCGCGCTGGCGGACGAGAAGATCGCCGCGCTGGTCGGCGACAAGACGCCGCGCAAGGTGATCGTGGTGCCGGGCCGGCTGGTCAACATCGTGCTCTGAGCTGACTCCGCACACCCGGCCCGGGACCGCACAGTCCCGGGCCGGTCGTGTCTCCCCGACCGTCACGGCCGAAAGACGCCAGCTTCGTCCGTCCCACCCCGCTTCTATTGAGGGGCAAGGGAAACACACCGAAAGGACGGACATGGACCTCGACGGCAAAGTGGCGCTGGTGACTGGTGGGAGCCGCGGAATCGGTGCGGCGACGGCACTGCGGCTCGCCGAGGCTGGGGCGGACGTGGTGCTCACCTACGCGGTGAACGCCGAGCAGGCAGCGGGCGTGGTCGACCGGATCAAGGCGCTCGGCCGGCGCGCGCTCGCGGTCGGTGCGGACAGCGCGGATTCGGCGGCGGTCGAAGCCGCGGTGGAAGCGGCGGTCGCCGAGTTCGGGCGGCTGGACGTGCTGGTCAACAACGCGGGTGTCGGTTTCGTCGGGCCGCTGGAGCAGACCGGGATGGACGATGTCGACCGCGTGCTGGCGGTGAACGTGCGCGGCGTGCTGGCCGCGACCAAGGCGGCGGCCAAACATCTGCGCGAGGGCGGCCGGGTGATCACCATCGGCAGCTGCGTGACCGATCGCGTGCCGGGGCCGGGGATGGTGCTGTACGCGGTCAGCAAGTCCGCGATGGTCGGGCTGACCAAGGCGCTGGCCCGCGAACTGGCGGCGAACGGCGTGACGGTGAACCTGGTGCACCCGGGGCCGACCGACACCGAAATGAACCCGGCCGACGGCCCGTACGCCGCGGACCAGGCGTCGATGACCGCGGCCGGCCGGTACGGCAATCCGGCGGAAGTCGCTGCCGCGGTGGCCTTCCTGGCCTCGCCGGACAGTGCCTACATCACCGCCGCGACCCTTTCGGTCGACGGCGGGCACGCGGCCTAGTCCGAGTAGAGGCCGACGTCGCGGGCGAGGTCGGTGAGCATGGCCTCGAACAGGACGTCCGGTTTGGACACCGGGATCGGGTAGTTGCCGAACACCTCAAGGGTGACGTGGCCGTAGAGCCGCGCCCAGAAGGTGATCATCAGGTAGGTGAGCCCGAGATCCAGCTTCTCCGGCGGGATTTCCCGCCCGGACTCCTTGAGCACCGTCAGCAGATCCTGCTGGAACGCGGTGAGGTCGTCGCGGAGTTCGGGCGGGACCACGTCGTTCGGCGGCATGACCAGGTCGTGCTGGGCGAGCACATGTCCGGCCGCGGCGAGGAAGATCCGGCCGAACGGCTCGTCGAGCCTGTGCAGCGCGCTGCCGGTCGCGGTGCCGGTGGCCCCGGTCGGCGACGCGAACACCAGGGTGAATTCCTTGGTGTGGGTCAGTGCCCAGCGGCGGAACCCTTTGCAGATCTGGAACAGCTGCAGCAGGCCCTCGTCCTTCAGCTCCGCGATGTCCTCGGCGATTTCGGCGGCGAGGTCGGTGCAGACGTCGAGGCGGAGGCTTTCCAGCAGGTCGTCGCGGGATTCGTAGTAGCGGTAGAGAGCCGGTGCGGTGATCCCCAGCTCCCGGGCGATGGCCCGCAGCGTGACGGCTTCCGGGCCCTGGCCGACCAGCAGGTTCCGCGCGGTCCGGCGGATGTCGGATTCGGTAGCCGCTCGCGCGCGACCCCTGCGTGTGGGGCTGCTCATCTGGGCAGTCTAGGTGGTCTGGACACCGATTTCGGCACTTGGCGCGAGAACCGGGGCGCCGCCGACGCCGATCACTCGGGGGGCTACGTGATCGGCGCCGGCGACCCGATGCCCTCTCCGGTGCGCTTCCGGTCGGGGCAACGTCATCGGCTCAAGTCCGGTGACGCTCGAAGAAGAGCGAAGCCCGCCGCAGAAGTGACGCCTGGGGGATACGGATCCCCCGATCGAGTGACGGACAGCCGCTGTTCCGCCTGATTGTCGCACTGAGCGCCAAGAAAGTTACAAACGCTTTCACTTTCGGGCACAGATGGCGGAAAGGACGGGTCGTGGCAGAGTGGCGGCCATGAGTGCTGCGGTGCTGGTGGTCGGGTCCGCGAATGCTGATTTGGTGGTGCCGGTCGACCGTCGTCCTGGCGGCGGCGAGACCGTGCTGGGCGGCGACACCNGGCGACACCGCGTTGTCCCCCGGCGGCAAGGGCGCGAATACCGCGGTCGCGGCGGGAAAACTCGGTGCGGACGTCGCGTTGCTCGGTGCGGTCGGCGACGACCCCTATGGCCGATTGCTGCGGGATTCGTTGTCGAATGCGGGTGTCGATACGCAATTCGTTCGGACTGTCGATCGGCCTACCGGAATCGCCTACATCACCGTGACTCCGGACGGGGAAAACTCCATCCTCGTCTCCCCCGGCGCGAACTCCGCGCTGGAACCCGGCGACATCACCGACGAAGCACTGGACGGCGTACGCGTGCTCGTCGCCTCGCTGGAAGTGCCGCTGCCGACGGTCGAACGCGCGGTGGTGCGGGCGCGGGAAAACGGCGTGCGGGTGCTGCTGAACCTCTCCCCGGCGGCCGAGGTGTCGCCGGAAACGCTGGCCGCGCTGGACGTCCTGCTGGTCAACGAGCACGAGGCCGCCTACCTGCTCGGTTCGGAAGACGCTGACCCGCGCAAGCTGCTCGAACTCGGCCCGCGCGCGGCCGTGGTCACGCTCGGAGCCAAGGGCGCGGCGGTGCTTGAAGGTGACAAGTCGACAACCGTCGAGTCGCCCAAGGTGGAAGCGGTCGACACGACGGGTGCGGGCGACGCGTTCGCGGGTGCGCTGGCGGCGGCCCTCGCTGATGGCGCTGACCTGGTCGAATCCGCTGGGCGGGCGGTGAAGGTCGCTGCGGTCACGGTGACCCGCCGTGGCGCCCAGCCGTCGTATCCGACCGCCGCCGAGCTGGAATGAGTCACGTCCAGGCCGTGTTGCAGATCACGTGGGCGATTCGTTCGGTTCGGCGTGGTGGCAGGGGTACGCGACCCGGTTGCGGAGGATCGCGGCAGCGCGTGATCCGCTCGCGTTGATGCCGCTCGACGAGACGCTCGCCGCGTTGGGGCGGACAGCGGAAACCTACGAGGGGCTCCGCAAGGTCCCGGTCGAGGGCGTCGTGGGATCTCTCGCGCGTGCCGGGGATTTCGACCGGTTGTTCCGGCCCCGCAACCGCGCGCTGCGGGTGCGCTGGCGAGCGATCGCCGACGCCGTCGGGGAGCTTCCGCCGGTACGGCTGGTGCGGTTGGGCGACATGTACTTCGTGGAGGACGGACATCACCGGATCGCGCTGGCCAGGGCGCGCGGGGCGGAGGCGGTCCTCGCCGAGGTGCGGTCAGTCTGCACAGTCGCGTTCGCGATGCGCTGCCTGACGCTGGCGGATCTGCCGTCGAAGCGGGCCGAACGGATGTTCCTGGAGCGGATCCCGCTCGCCGACGCCGACCGGACCGACCTGTGGCTGGACGACCCAGCGGACTGGTTCCGGCTCGCGGACTCGGCGGAGGCATGGGGTTTCCGGCAGACTTTGCGGGGCCGGGTGCTGCGCGACCGCGCGGAACTGGCCCGCGCGTGGTGGCACGAGGAGGTCCGGCCGGTGGTCGAACGGGTGCGAAATCGGGAAACGGGTGCGGTGCCCCGGGAGATCGCCGTTTACGTGAGCTATGGTCTAGACCATGTCTGAGAGTGCCGCCGCTCCGGCCGAGTCCGCTGCCGGTTCCTCGCTGACCGGGGTCGCGGTGAGCCCCGGACGCGCGAGCGGACCCGTCGTACGGGTCGCCGAGCCGCTCGGGGAACCAGCCAGCACGCCCGCGCCCGACGATCCGGCGGCGGAGGCGGCCAGGATCGAACCCGCCGCGCAGGCGGTCGCCGCGCGGTTGGAAGCGCAGGCCGAGGCCGCGACCGGCGAAGCCGCGACGATCCTGATCACGACCGCCGCGATGGCCGCCGACCCGGCGCTCGCCGCTCAGGCTCACCAGCTGGTGACGGCGCGGAACCTACCCGCGGCCCGCGCCGTCTACCAGGCCGCCGAAGGGTTCGCCGACGCATTGGCGGCCGCCGGCGGGTACATGGCCGAGCGGGTCCGCGACGTCCGGGACGTGCGCGACCGGCTCGTCGCCGAACTGCTCGGCGTCGCCCCGCCCGGGGTGCCCGAGCTGACCTCGCCGAGCGTTCTCGTCGCCCGCGACCTTGCCCCGGCCGACACCGCGGGGCTCGACCCGGCGAAGGTGCTCGCGCTGGTCACCGAGGAGGGCGGACCGACGAGCCACACCGCGATTCTCGCGCGGGCGCTGGGGATTCCGGCGGTCGTCGCGGTGCGCGGGCTGCTGGCCTCCGACGCCAAGGCGCTGGCGGTCGACGGCGACACCGGCGTGATCGAGGCGGTAGACCCGTCCGCGCCGATCGTCACCGCCGCCGCTTCCGGGCCTGCTGAGTGGAACGGCGTCGGCGAACTGTCCGACGGGCACCGGGTGAAGGTGTACGGCAACGTAGGCTCCCCGGCCGACGCGCAGGCCGCCGCGGACGCGGGCGCCGAGGGCGTCGGGCTGTTCCGCACGGAGTTCTGCTACCTCGACGCGCCGGCCGAGCCGTCCGTCGAAGAGCAGCGAAAAGCTTATGCCGCTGTGCTTTCGCCGTTCCGCGGCAAGCCGGTCATCGTGCGCACGCTGGACGCGGGCGCGGACAAACCGCTCGCGTTCCTGTCCCCGGACGACGAGCCCAACCCGGCGCTCGGCGTACGTGGCGTGCGGATCGCGTTCGACCGGCCCGAGGTGCTCGACCGGCAGCTCGAAGCCATCGCGGGCGCGGCGGAGGATTCCGGCGCCGAAGTTTCGGTGATGGCCCCGATGGTCGGCACCGTCGAGGAAGCCGCGTGGTTCGCCGCGCGCGTGCGCGCCGCCGGGATCGCGCGGGCGGGTGTGATGATCGAGATCCCCGCCGCCGCGGTTTTGGCGCGGGAGATTCTCGGCGTGGTCGACTTCGTGTCCGTCGGCACGAACGACCTGGCCCAGTACACCTTCGCCGCCGACCGCCAGCTCGGCGCGGTGGCGAAGCTGAACGACCCGTGGCAGCCCGGTTTGCTGCGCCTGCTGAAGCTGATCGGCGACGCGGCGGAAGCGACCGGCAAACCGGCGGGCGTGTGCGGCGAGGCGGCGGCCGATCCGCGGCTCGCGCTGGTGCTGGCCGGGCTCGGCCTGACGAGCCTGTCGATGAACGCCCCGGCGATCCGGGCGGTCGGCGCGAGCCTGGCGACCGTGTCTCGGCAGAAGGCCAGCGAGATCGCGGCGGCGGCGCTGGCCACCGCCGACCCGGCCGCGGCGCGCAAGGCGGTCGCGGACGCCGTTTCTTAGCAGGGGACGCCGGATCCGGGCGAGAGATGGGTAAACGGATCCGGTGCCGGGCGCTGGTCAGCCGAAGATGCCCCGCCGAGGGTGGCGGATGACCAGCGAGCCTCCGTGGATGCGGCCGGTCAGCACGTAGCGCGGGGTGCCCGCGCGGCCGTTGCTGCCGGTCTTGTCGTCGAGCGAGCCGAACTTGATCTCGGTGATCGAGTTGTAGTCCACCGCCGCGTGCTGCGGAATGATCAGCTCGACCGAACCCCACTTCGAGTCGAGTTCGATCTGCACCACCGGGGTGGCGACGCGGGCCTCGGTGAAGTCGAGTTTGGTGCTGCCGTACTTGTTGCGCACGACCATCGCGGCCGGGACCTGCCACGGGCCGCTGCGCTGCAGTGACGAGTACTTGGCGTTGAGTTCGAGCCGCTGGCCCAGTCCGTAATTCGGCCCGTAGCCGGGCGGTTCGGGCGTCGGCGCGTACTGCGGAGCAGCGCCGGGGTGCACCAGCCCGGGCAGGTCCGCGAGCACGGTGTTGAGATCGCCCCTGGTCTTGGCGGCCAGCGCCTGGTCAGTGCGTTCGGTGAACTCGTCGAGGGTGAGCATCCCCTGCCCGATGGCTTTTTGCAGCACGCCCACGACGTGCTCGCGTTCGTCGTCGGACACCCGGATGTCGCGCGCGGTCAACGGCTTGGTCTCGGTCGCGGGCTGCGCGGCGGTCGTCTCTTCCTCGGCCATGGCTTCGATGGTAGAACTCGATTCACGCTGGCAGATCGGGGAAAAACCCTGAACGGACCCGTACCTCGCGCGTTGGTCGCCCTGGCCGCGGCCTGCTGTCTGCTGACCTCCTGCACGAGCGGGACTCCCGCGCCCGCCCCGGTGAGTTCGGCGCACCCGGCCCCGACCACCCCGCCGCCGACCGGCCTCGACGGGCTCGTCGCCACCGGCGGCCTCGGCGTGGAGTTGCTGCTGGCCACGTCGCCGCCGACGGTGTTCGACGCCGATTCGGGCGTGCGCGGAACCCTGCCCGGCGTTCCCGGCGGGCAGCGGGTGGTGTCGGTGCTGCGCGTCGGCCACACCCCGGTCGTGCTGACCGCGCCGACCTGCTCACCGGCCGCCTGCGCCCCCGCGGAGGTGTACGTCTACCTGGGACTTTCGCCCCCGCGGTCGCTCGGCAAAGCGGTGAGCGCGGCCCCGGGCGAGGACGGCACCAGCGTGTGGCTGATCCGGGAGGACGGTCCGGACCTCTGCCGGTTGGAACACGTCGCGCTCACCGGCACCTCGTTCGGCCGGGGCACCGTGGCGTCGTGCCACACGCTCGTCCGGGTGGAGACGGCGCACGGGTTGCTGATCACCGTCGGCAGCGGCACCGCCGAGACCGTTGACGTCCTGATCGACCCGGCCACCGGACGGACCGTGCAGCAGTCGCCGCGCATTCTCGCCGCCGCCGGTGATCGGCTCGTCCTCGGCGGCCTGACCGACCTGACGATCCTTGACCTGCGCGGCGGAGCGCGGAAACCGGTGGCCCTGCCGGTGCCCTCGCCCAATCCGGATGTCCTGCCGAGCCGGGACGGCGACGTCGCCGCGGTCGATTTCGGCACCCCGTCGTTCCCTGGAACCGGCACGCAGACCCGGGATCTGTGGCTGTTGAACCTGCGCGACGGCAGCTGGCAGCAAACGCCGTCGATGCCGTATTCGACGGAAAACCTGAAGCACTCCGGTCTGGAGTGGACGCAAGCGGGCGACCTGGTCATCGACGACGGAGTGGTCGCGGCGTGGCATCCGGGCGAACCGGCCTGGCGGCTGGGGAAGGCGAAACTCGCCGCGGCGCGGCAGGCCGCCGGGGTCGCGACCTCCTGAGGTCAGTCCTCGTCGAGGCCGTGCTCGATCGCGTAGCGCGCCAGCTCGACCCGGTTGTGCAGCTGAAGCTTCCGCAACGTCGACTGCACGTGGTTTTCCACCGTCCGGTGCGACAGCACCAGCCGCTCCGCGATCTGCCGCGCGGTCAGTCCCTTCGCGACCAGCCGGAGCACGTCGGTCTCGCGGTCGGTGAGCCGCGGCGGTTCCGGCGCGCCGTCCGGAACGTCGGCCATCCGCCGGTACTCGCCGAGCACCAGGCCGGCCAGCCCGGCGGTGAACACCGGGTCGCCGTCGGCGGTGCGGCGCACCGCGTCCACCAGCTCGGCCGCGGACGCCGATTTCACCAGGTAACCCGACGCGCCCGCTTTGACCGCTTCCAGCACGTCGCTGTGTTCGCCGCTGGCCGAGAGCACCAGCACCCGCGTGTCCGGCGCCGCAGCGGTGATCTCGCGAGTCGCTTCGACGCCGGACGTGCCGCCGAGGTTCAGGTCCATCAGCACCACGTCCGGCCGCACCGCGCGCGCGATCCGGATCGCCGCCGGGGCGTCCGGCGCGGTCGCGGCCACCTCGAACCCGTTCTCGCTGAGGTCGCGGGCCACGCCGTCGCGCCACATCGGGTGGTCGTCGACCACCATCACGGAGATCGTCCGTTCCGTCATCGCCCGTCCCTCATCGTGGCTGGCACTCGCACTTCCCACTCCGTGCCCCGGCCGGGAGCGCTGTCCAGCACCGCGGTCCCGCCGAGGTCGTCCACCCGGCCGCGAATCGACTTCACCACCCCGAGACGGCCCTCGGCCGCCGCTCGTTCCAGCCTGCCGCCCTCGATTCCCGGGCCGTCGTCGCGGATGCTCACCACGACCTCGCCGCCGAGGTCTTCGAGCAGCACCCAGGCGTGCGCGTCCGGACCAGCGTGTTTCTCCACGTTAGCCAGTGCTTCGCGGGTGATCGCGACGAGTTCCTCGGTGACGTGCGCGGGCAGGTCCACCGTTCCGGCCGGCGTCGAGACCTGCACCGACGTGGTCGCCAGCAGCTGCAATGCCGANTGCCGAACGGAGGTCCGCGGTGTCGCCGGACCGGGTTGGCTCGCTGCTCACCAACGCGCGCAACGCGATCTCCTGTTCTCCCGCGAGCCTCGCCAGCTCCGCTGCTTCACCGCCTACTTCGAGGCCGCGACGCCGTACGCGCGCGAGAACCTGAAGCACGCTGTCGTGAATGGAGCGCGCGAGCCGTTCGCGCTCGGCCGTCGCTGCTTCGGTGCGAAGTGCGCGCGCGAGCGCTTCGGCGGAGTTACGTGCGAGCGTCGCGGCCATACCGACAAGGAGACCGCTCGCGCACAACAGCACCCCATCACGGATGACGTCGATGTCGACGTGCGCGCGAGCGACACCAGTACCTACTGCCACGACGAGGCCTGCCACTACACCGCTGCGCGCGCCGAAGCGCGTTGCCGTCGCGATCGGCGCTACCGCCGCCCAGACCGTGGTGATCAACGGCGTAGTCGGGTTGTCGAACTGCGCGTCCGACAGGATCCACGGCGACGTGAGCATGAGCGCTGTGGTGAGTACGAGGTCGAAGATCACCAGCCAGCGGTGCCGTCCGTTCTCGCGCATGTACGCCAGACTCGACACGACGGACCACACGGCCATCACTCCGATGACGAGCCACCCCAGCCACGGCCGTTGGAAGCCCGGGTAGTGCGCGATCACCACGGCCAGCGCGAACAACCACGTGACGACGCGCAGCACCACGACACCGCGCCACAGCGGCGTCGCCGGGTCTCGGACGGAGCGAACGGTCACTTCTCGTCTTCTGTGTTTTCTTCGGAGCCGGCGTCCTCTTCCGGGTCGTCGTTCGGGTTGGCGGCTTGGCTGTGCAGCGCGTCGACGGTCGCCGGATCCGGATCGTGTTCGTGCAGCAGCGACCGGATCCCGGCATTCAGCACGGCCAGCAGCGGCACCGCGAGCAGCGCGCCCGCGATCCCCGCGGCGACCAGGCCGATGGCGATCGCGAGCACCACCGCGAGCGGGTGCAGCCGCACCGCGCGGCCGAGCAGCAACGGCTGCAGCACGTGGCTTTCCAGCTGCATCACGCCGACCACGATGGCCAGCACGACCACCGCGCCGATGACGCCCTTCGACACGAGCGCGATCAGCACCGCGACGCCGCCGGTGAGCAGCGCGCCGATGATCGGGATGAACGCGCCGAGGAAGACCAGCGTCGCCAGCGGGATCACCAGCGGCACGCCGACGATCCACAGCCCGATGCCGATGCCGACCGCGTCGACCACGGCCACCGCGGCGGTCGCGCGGATGTAGCTGACCAGCGACGCGAAGCCGCGCCGTCCCGCCACGTCCACCCGGTTGCGCACCCGCGTCGGCACGCCGCGCACCAGGAACGACCAGATGCCGTCGCCGCCGGCGAGGAAGAAGATCGTGACGAAGAGCGTCAGCACGAAGCCGGTGAGGATCTCGCCGACGGTGCCCGCGGTGGTCAGCGCGGTGGTGGTGATCGAGGCCTGGTTGTTCTGCAGGAAGCCGATGGCCTGGTTGATGAAGTCCTGGATCTGCTCCTGGCGCAGGTGCAGCGGACCGTTGATCAGCCAGTCCTTGATCTGGTTGAGGCTCGTGGTCAGTTGCTGCTGCAGTTCCGGAAGGCCGCTGGAGAACTGGGTGATCACGAAGGTCAGCAGCCCGCCGAGCACCGCGAGTCCGGCCACGAGGACGATCGCCGTGGCCAGTCCGCGCGGGAAGCGGATCTGCACGAGCCGCGACACCGCGGGGGCCAGCAGCGCCGAAAGCAGCAGTGCGATCGACACCGGCACCACGACCGAGGCGAGATAGCCCAGCAGCCACACCACCGCGTACAACGCGGCGATCACCACGATGAACCGCCACGACAGCGCGGCGGACACGCGCAGGCCGCGCGGGATGAAGCCGGTGACGTCGGCGACTGGATCGGAAAGGGACGGTTGTTCGCGTTGTCCGCGCCCTGGCTGGCTCACGGGGACAACCGTATCGGCCCCGCCGACCAAAACCGGGCGGATCGCCCCAGCGGCCGGCGCGAATCACCGCATCGCCGGGGTCACGCGAACCGACTCAGGAGTAACCAGCCGTCTTCTCCGGGGATGACCCATCGTGAGACCCGGCCACACCCTGTGTTGTTCACACGATGGTGGCATCAAGTCGTGTCAAGGATGCGCGGCGGACCGGAAATTTGGTTGTCTCGGGTTTGCACCACTGCGGAACCGTGCCGTTCCCGGCAAAAACCGAAATCATTTTTTACCCGAGGAGAAATCACCTGTGACGAACGACGCTGTGCACGAGAGGCGGGGCGCGACGCGCTTCGGCCGTCTCGCGTCGCGTGCGTTGTTCGTCGTTGGCGGCGCGCTCGCGGCCACCGCGGCCGCGTGGGCCGTCTCCTCCCCCGCCGCCTCGGCGGACCCGGTCGACGCGAGCGTCACGCCGGTCACCGACGCGACGGCCGCCGGGATCGGCGACGTCACCGACGGCGTTGGCCGGTTCGCGGGCGAGGTCACCGGTGCGGTGCAAGGGCTTTCGTCGTGCGGTCAGGGAGCCACCACGTGGTCTGAACCAGGCACGTCGCGGCCCGCCTGCTCGCTCGACCAGCTCGGCCGCGCGCACCGCGACGACCTCGCCGGAAGCCAGGAGGCCGCCGGAAAGGTCAGCGACGCGGTGAGCGGCCTCGGCCAGCACGCGGTCGTCAAGCCGGTGGAACGCACGCTCGGCTCGCTTGAGCACATCGCGCGCAAGCCGGAGGACGCCCGCCAGGTGATCGCCGACGCGACCACCCCGCCGCCCGCCGCACAGGATTTCGGCCGGAAGCTGTGGGATCTGCTCGACCCGAGCACTCCCTCGAACCTGGTCGACCTGCCGAAACTGCCGAGCGCGCCCGCCGAATCCGAGCAGGCTCCCACGCCCGGCATTCCCGAGCATCCCGCCGAGGCGGAGCAAAACCTCGGTGCCGCCACGATGACCACGTCCGACGCATTGCAGTCGGTCTTCTCGGCGATGGACGCGCAGTCCGTCGATCCGGTGCAGGGAACCGAACTGCCGCAGCGCCACCACGGCGACCGTGGTCTGCCCGGCGCTCCGTTCTCCCCGGCGCAGCTTCCCGTCGCGCCGCTTTCCATCCCGAACTCCCCGGCCGGTGGCAGCACCGCGCCCGGCGGACACCTCGACGGCTTGAACTTCGGCGTTCCCTCCTGGGTCGTCGCCGCCGTCGACAACGCCGTGGCGGGTTCGACCCGCACCGGCCTCGCGCACACGCCGCGCACCCCGGGCGAGCAGCCCGGCGTCACTCCTGACTGATCCACTTCACCCGCGGGGTCTTTGACGCACCCACGAGCACACTTTCGTGTGCCGTCGCCGTCATCGACACATATCCCGCGGGTTTTTCGCGCGCTGCGCAATTTCCGCGCACGCATTCCCCGGTGCATTCCTGAGACACAGGAACACCGTCACGAACCCGCAAGGGACCCCGATATGAAGGAGAAAAATCCCATGCAGACCTGGGCAAAGCGCGGACTCCAGACCGCGTTGGTCACGGGTGGGTTGCTGATGCTGGGCACCGGCATCGCCTCGGCCGACGAGAACGTCAACCCGGACACCCCGGCCTCCCCGCTGGATCTCAACGTCACCGTCCCGATCGACGAGGCCAACAACGCGATCGGCACCCCGCTCGGGCAGGTCGACCTCCCGGCGCACCACAACGAGATCAGCACCAAGCCCGTCACCTCCGCCGTCAAGGGAGCGCTCGCCTCGGCGAAGACGCCCGGCGGCTCCGCGGGCAGCCTGACCGACAGCCTCCCGAAGGCGGACGCTCCCCGGCAGGTCACGCCGACCCGCGACGCGTTCAAGGGCAACAAGGTCAACGGTGACGTCGTCGTCCCGGTCCAGATCGTGGACAACGCGGTCGGCGTCATCGGCGACGCCCACGTGCAGGGCGGCGACCACGACCAGACCTACAGCCACAACCAGGACGTCGCGACCGACGGCAAGTACTCCGGCATCGCGGGCAACGTCGTGGCGCTCGACTGGGCGCTGCCGGTGCAGATCGCGGGCAACGGCGTCGGCCTGGCCGGCGGCAGCGGCGCGGTCCACGGCGGTTCGGCGCACCAGAGCACCAGCGAGACCGGCAACATCGACACCACCGGCGAGGGCTCCGGCCTGTCCGGCAACGTCGTCGGCGGCCAGTTCGCGACCCCGGTCCAGGTGACCGGCAACGCCGCGTCCTGGATCCTCGGCAACGCCTACAGCGGCGACTACAACGCCGACACCACGGCCACCTCCGGCGGTTCGGCGAAGTCCAACGGCAAGGGCGCCGCGGGCAGCGGCAACGTGGTCGGCGCGCCGATCGCGCTGCCGGTCAAGTTCAACGGCAACGCAGGCGGCGTGTGGGGCTCGGACGCGGACTCCACCTCCAACTCCTCGGCCGACGCCAAGGCGGGCGACACCCGTCCGGGCAGCCTCAAGGGCATCCCGACCTACCTTGAGACCGACGGGGACCAGTCGTTCCTGTCCGGCAACGCCGCCGCCGCGCAGGCCAGCCCGGTCGCGAACGTCGCGTCCGTCGCCGGCTCGTGGATCGGCAACGCCACCACCGGCCAGGCGCTCGACCGCCAGGCCTCCTCCTCCACGCACGAGACCACCGCCACCTCCGGCGGTTTCGTGAAGACCACCGGCAACGACGCCGCCGGCTCGGCCAACGTGGTCGACCCGGCAGTCGCGCTCCCGGTCGAGGCGTGCGGCGTGGGCGGCACCTACATCGGCCGCGCGGTCGCCAACTGCGACAACACCACCACCGCGACCTCCGGTGACGGCAGCTACACCACCGGCAACGGCTCGTTCCTGACCGGCAACATCGCCAACACCCAGGTCGCGGGCGCCCCCGAGGTGCACGGCATCGGCGGCAGCCACATCGGTAACGCCTCGGGCACCTCGACCGAGACCAAGACCGTCACCGCGGGCAACTACGACGGCACCCAGGGCAACGACTCGTCCGGCTCGGGCAACATCGTGCAGGTCCCGGTGGCCGCGCCCGCCGAGGTGTTCGGCGTGGGCGGCTCCTTCATCGGGCAGGGCTCGGGCGACGGCTCCGAGACCAAGGTCGTGAAGGCGGGCGGCGGCGGCAACACCGCTGACGACAACGGCTTCCTCAGCTCGAACCTCGGCACCGTTCCGGTGTCGACCCCGGTGCAGCTGTTCGGCATCGGCGGCTCGTTCGTCGGCCAGGGCCACGGCACGGCCAGCAACGACACCACCTCCACCGCGGGCCAGGACGTGCACGCGACCGGCGCGCAGGGCGCGGGCGCGGGCAACCTCATCGAGGCCCCGGTCTCGCTGCCGGTGCAGGGCCACGGCGTCGGCGGCTCGGTGGCCGGCATCGGCACCGGCATGTCGGACAACCTGACCGACTCGACCGCGGGCGGCAACGCCACCGCGGACGGCAAGGACGGCGCGCTCGCCGGCAACATCGTCAAGGCTCCGATCGCCGGTGCGGGCACGATCTTCGGCGACGGGATCGCCGGGGGCGCGATCGGCGACGGCACCGCCACCAACGACATCACCTCGACCGCGGGCGGCGACGCTCTTACCAACGGTGACGGCGGCGCGGTCGCGGGCAACATCGTCGGCGTGGACCCCGCGCCGGTGGCGCAGGTCTTCGGCGACGCGGTTTCGGTCGCGGGCGTGTCCTCGGGCGACGCCATGAACAACACCGTCGTCACCGACGCCGGCAAGGACACCACCTCGGGCACCGAGGGCTCGATCTCGGGCGACATCCTCGACTTCCCGGTCCCGGCGGTCGTGGAGGTCTTCGGCGACGCCGTCGCCGTGGGCGGCGTGGCGCACGCGGTTGCCGACAATGTCACCGACGTGACCGACGGCGACGACGCCACCAGCACCGACGGCACCGGCGAAGCCCTGTCCGGCTTCGACTACTACCACTCGCTGGGCGCGCTGGTGCAGATCTTCGATGTGCCGCTGGAGGTGCTCGGCGTGGCTACCGCCGAGGCCGCCAACTCCACCGAGGTCGACCCCGAGCCCGTCATCAACGTGCCGTTCGGCGGCGAGATGGGCGCTGACCAGCTCCCCGCGCTGCCCGCCGTGCCGGGTCTGCCGGGCGGTTCCTCGGCCTTGCCGTCGGCTCCGGCGCTGCCGAGCCTGTCGGGTCTGCCCACCGCCACCACGCTGCCCGCCCCGGCGCTGCCGGGTGCCGAGCGTGCCGACGTGCCGCAGGTCAGCGGCCTGTCCGCGCTGGGTCAGCTGAACCAGCTGAAGGGCGCTTCGGCGCTGCCGTCGGTGTCCGGGCTGAAGAACGGCATCCACCTGCCCTCGGCCCCGGCCGTTCCGGCTCTGCCGGGCGTTCCGGCTCTGCCGGGTGCGGCTGCGCAGCGTGCGGACGTTCCGGCTCTTCCCGCTCAGCTGCCGGTGAAGACCTCGCTGCCGACGCTGAACCAGCTGCCGGCCGTCACGGCGCTGCCCGCCGTTCCGGGCATCCCGACGACCCTGCCGACCACGATGCCGACCGCTCCGGCCGTGCCGGCGATCGGTGACGCGACCGGCCCGCTGGGTGCGTTCCAGAAGCTGGCCGCGAAGGTGACCGGCATCTTCAAGAAGTGAACCGCTTCGCCTGAAGCGAGCCGGGGATAACCCCGGACGGGCCCGGAAGCCAGGTGCTTCCGGGCCCGTTTCGCGTGCTGGGTCAGCAGAATTCGAGCGACCGCTTCGCCAGTCCGTGCCAGAAACCGTCGATCACCGTGCGGCCCTCGCCTTCGGCCGAGCTGGCCCCGAGCGATACGAACAGCGGCGCGAAGTGTTCGATCCGCGGGTGCGCCATCGCGGCGGCCGGTGCCTTGTGCTGGAAGTCGAGCAACGCGTCGAGGTCGCGGGCGCGCAGCACCTCGTCACCCCAGTGGTCGAATTCCGCGGACCAGCCCGGCGGGGTTCCGTCGGCACCGTTGACCTCCTGCATCGCGCGGAGGTTGTGGGTGAAGAATCCGCTGCCGATGATCAGCACGCCCTCGTCGCGCAGCGGCGCGAGCTTGCGGCCGAGGTCGTAGAGCGCCCGAGGGTCGAGCGAGGGCATGGAAATCTGCAGCACCGGGACGTCGGCGTCGGGGAACATCTCGACGAGCGGGACGTACGCGCCGTGGTCGAGGCCGCGGTCTGGGGCGTCGTGCACCGGGGTCGCGGTCGAATGCAGCAGCCTGCGCACCTGCGCGGCGAGCTCCGGCGCACCCGGCGCGGCGTATTTGACCTGGTAGTAGTGCTCGGGGAAGCCCCAGAAGTCGTAGACGAGCGGAACCGTCGTGGTCGCCCCGAGCGTCAGCGGAGCCTCTTCCCAGTGCGCCGAAACGACCAGGACCGCGCGAGGCTTCGCCAGGTCAGCGGACCATTCCGCGAGCTGCCGGGTCCACGTCGCGTCGTCGGCGAGCGGCGGCGCACCGTGGCTCAGGTACAGGACCGGGGTGCGGGTCGCCATGACTGCCTCCAAGTGTTTGAAACTTCAACTATCACGGTACGCCGTATGCGCGGACTTGGCGAATTCGTCCTCGGCGGCCGCCTCTGTGCGCCAGACTCGGCTGGTGAAGTTCTTCTGCTACCACCGGGACCGCCCGGGCTCCGCCGCGTTGCGCGCCGAACTGGTCGAAGCGCATTGGTCCTATATGGACGGTTTCGCCGCCGAACTGATCGCCCGCGGCCCGACCCTGGAGGGCGAAGTGCCGACCGGCAGCGTGCACGTCGTCGACCTCCCGGACGCCGCCGCGGCTCGCGAATTCGCTTTCGCGGAACCGAATTACCAGGCCGGCGTCTACCGGGACGTCCTGATCCGCCGCTGGGACAACGCTCTCGGCCGCACCATGTGGGAGTTCCCCGGCGATCCGGAGGCAGCGAACCTGTATTTGGTGCTGGGCTGGGGTTCCGGCTCCGCCGCCGACCTCGAACCGGCCGCCACGGAGTCCTTGATCGCCTACGGCCCGCTGTGGTCCGACGACGGCACCGCCTGGCTCGGCACGGCAGCCTTGGTGCAAGCCGCCGATGCCGACGCAGCCCGCGGACTCCTCACCGCGGAGCACTACGCCGCGATCGAGGTGCACGACTGGGCGCCCGGCGGCCGTTCCTGAGCGACTGCCACACGATTCCACCGGCGGTGAGTGAGGCGAGTGCCAGAAGCGCGGCGAAGACTGTTGATCCAGCAGCGATTCCGAGGGCGTCGCTGAGATAGCCGGTGCCGACGGACAGCAGTGCGGCCGGGAGGTAGCCGCCGAAGTTGAGCAGAGCGTTGGCCTCGGCGCGCCGCCGCCCGGACACGTGGGTGCTGATCAGGGTGAGTCCGCCGAGTTGGCCGAGCCCCTGCGCGGCTCCCGCGAGCACGGCGGTCACGACGATGGCCACGATCCACTGCGCGTGCACGGCGACCAGCAACGCGGCCATGCAGGCGACCCCCACTGCCGCTCCGGTGAGCAGGATGGCGCGCACCTCAAGTCGCTTCGCCGCGAACTGAACCGCGGTCGCCGCACCGAACATGACGAACGCCGTTACCCCGGCGAGCAGGCGGTTGCTGGTGCCGAGCACGTTGGCCAGCAGCGCCGGTCCGAGGGAAAGCACGAACGACGTCGACGTGATTCCCGGCGCGAAAACCGCGATCCCGAGCGCGACGTACTTGCGCTGCGCTCGCGGCACCGCCGGGATCCGGACCCAGCCGGCTGCGTCGGGATCGACCGGACGCTGAAGCGGCAACCGAACAACCACGACGACCGCGCTGAGCAGCAGCACCGCCGAAAGTGCGAAGATCGTCACCGTCGGGCCGGGGAGATTTTCCGACAACGCGCCGGCTAGCAGCGGTCCCAGTCCGGCCCCGAACACCATCGCGGTCGACGCGGCGAGCGTGGCGGTGCGAGCGCGTCCAGGCCCGCCGACGTCGACAACCGCCGCCATCCCCGCCGACACCGTGATGCCGACCGCGATCCCCGCCAGCAACCGAGCGGCCACCAGCGCGAGCACCGACGTCGCGACGGCGAACAACCCGCAAGCGATCAGGGCGAGCAAAACCCCAGGCAGCACAACGGGTTTGCGCCCGAGCCGATCGGACGCGCGACCCGCCACCAGCAACGCGGCCAGCAATCCAGCGATGTAGGCCGCGAAGATCACCGTGAGCGTGCCAGCGGAGAAGCCGAGCCGATGCTGCCACAGCACGTACAGCGGAGTGGGCGCGTTCGAAAGCACGAACACCGCCGTGACGGGCCACGCGGCGAGCCAGGGACTGCCGGCCCGCGAGGGTGCGACGACGGCCATGGATCCTCCAGTACGAATTTGTTCGAACTATCGACTCGAACCTAGCAGTAGTTCGACTAATCTCGTACTGGAGTGGTTGAATGACGGCATGCGCTCGTCCTCGGTGACAGGTCTGGATACCCCGCCCGCCGAACTTCCGCCGCCCCTGCCCGAACCGGCGCGAGAAGACCTGCGGCTGGAAGTCGTCCTCGGCGCGCTGAGCGACCCGCTGCGGCTGACGATCGTGCGAAAACTGCTGCTGGAACGCGAGGCCTACGACCATCCGTGCGGCTGGTTCGGGTTCGACCGCCCGAAGTCGTCGCTGACCCACCACTTCAAGGCGCTGCGAGAGGCGGGCGTCCTGCGGCAGCGGCAATACGGGCTGGAACGACGCAGCCGGGTGCGCGCGGAGGACCTCAACGCCCGCTTTCCCGGGCTGCTCAACCTCGTCGCGGACTGGCAGCCTTGATTGCCGCGGCCGGTTCTGGATAGTGCGGACGAAGGCTGGCCGCGAGGACCCGGTCGAGCATCCGATCCGGCACGACGCGCGACAGGCGGGTGATCAGCGCCGCGTCCCGGCCGACGGTGTAGCGGGTGCGCGGTTTCCGGGCAGTCACCGCCTTCGCGATCACCCGAGCCGCGTCTTCCGCGGGTCTGCCGTTGGGCAGATGCGCGGCGGCGTGGGTGTTGACCGCTTCGAGCAGCCTTCCGTACCGGTCGCGCTGTTCCGGTGACATGGTGCCGGCCTGCTGGTTTGTGGCGGCGATGACCCGATCGGGCATTTGCGTGCGGACCGCGCCGGGCTCGACGACGACCACTCGCACGCCCAGCGGTGCCAGCTCACGGCGCAACGAATCACTGACCGCTTCGAGCGCGAACTTCGTGCCCGCGTAGGGGCCGTAGGCAGGCAGCGCGACTCGGCCGCCGACCGAGCTGATGTTGACCACCCGGCCGGATTCGCGCAGCAGTGCGGGCAGCAATGCCTGGGTGACGGCAACGTGGCCGAAGAGGTTGACCTCGAACTGCCGTCGCCATTCGCTCAGCGGCAGAGTTTCGACCGGTGCGTTGATCTGGATCGCGGCATTGTTCACGAGCGCCCGCAGCGGACCTGCCTGCGCGTCGACGCGCCGGGTCAGTTCGGCGATGTGCTCGGGCTGAGTGATGTCGAGGATGACCGGCTCGATGCCGTCGGCGCGCAGTGCGTCGGCGTCCCGCTCGCGGCGGACGCCAGCGAGAACGTGGAATCCCCGGTGGGCGAGTTCGCGCGCGGTCGCCGCGCCGATCCCGGTCGAAGCTCCCGTGATGACTGCTACGCCGCTTTCAGATGACACTGTCACCCCAGTGAGGGTAGGTAGTTCAGATGACGATGTCAACTGTATGCTGGGCGGCATGGTCAGCCGTGCGGAATCCGCTGCCGCGACACGCCGCGCCCTGCTGGACGCCGCCGCCGGACTGCTGGACGTCGGCGGCCCGGAAGCGGTGACCTTGCGCGAGGTCGGGGCGCGGGCGGGGGTCAGCCGCGGCGCGCCGTACCGGCACTTTCCCGACAAGGACAGTCTGCTGACCACAGTCGCGGCCGAAGCCTTGGAGCGGCTCGCGGACGAGGTCCACGCGGTGCGCACCGATCCGAAGGTGGCCGCGGACGACACGGTGCACCGTGGTCTGGCCGCCCTGATGACGATCGGCCGCCGTCAGCCGCACCTCTACCAGCTGATGTTCGCCGCACCAGCCGGGGACTCGGCCGCGATCGAAGCAGCGGAGCAGGCGGGCGATCGCGCGATGGGCGAGTTCCTCGCCATCGTCGGCGACCTGGTCGGCGCCGAGCACGCCCGGCGGTTCGGGGCGCTGCTGCTGACCAGCGCGCACGGGATCACGGACATGGCGGTCAGCGGCCACCTGGCGGAGGGCAAATGGCAGGTCACGGCCGAGGACCTGGTCTCGACGCTGGTGTCGATGATCGACCGGCAAGCCCGGCTCGGGTAGCGGCTGATCGTCGATGACGCCCGGCAGCACATCGCCGGGATCGCGGATCTGGACGTGAGCGTGTTCATGGTGCTGCGTGCCGCTTCCCGGGGAGCGGTGTCACCCACGGAGCTGACGCGGCAGCTGAGCACGCACCCGAGCGCAACCACTCGCACCAGCACCCGCCTCGTTCGCTCCGGCACCACGGCCGATGCGCGACGACTCACGGTCAGCCTGACCGACGAGGGACGCCGGATCGTCGGCCTCATCGCGCGGCGCATTCGACCGGAACTGCAACGCCGATTCGATGCCATCGGACTCGACCGCGTCACGGAACTTCTCGACACACTGCACGCCTTCCTCCGCGGCGGCGTGCCGGACTCGTCCGAGCAGTGACCCGCTGCAGGTGCGCACCGAAACGGACCTGCCTCGGCCTGTCCACGACGACAACCGGATGGGCCCCATCTCCTCCTTGCTCCACGCCTGAAGCGAGATGAAGTGGCCGGTGAGAAAATGCGGACAGCTTTGAGCGGCTCTGGAGGGTCTCATCGCGTGTGACATGTTGATCTTGGTTGACCTGCGGTTTCGCGGTTGTCTCACTGTGATGTCATCTGAGATCGGTCTCAGTTTTGTGGCATTTCCTCAGGCGGTTCGGTG
The DNA here is from genome assembly GCF_001651785.1 of Amycolatopsis sp. M39. Lineage (NCBI taxonomy): Bacteria > Bacillati > Actinomycetota > Actinomycetes > Pseudonocardiales > Pseudonocardiaceae > Amycolatopsis > Amycolatopsis sp. M39. The sequence continues at coordinate 42,137 of NZ_LWSF01000003.1, read as the reverse complement.
GGCTCATATTTTCGTGAGCGCTCCCCGCGATCAACCTCCGGTCTGCGGCAGCAGCGGAGGCTGCCGGGCTTGCTGGCAGCCCGGCCAGCTCGCGATCATGGAACCAACACGATCTTTCCGTGGGTCCGCCGCTCAGCGACCAGTTGGTAGGCCTTGCGGACGTTGGTGAGCGGATAGGTGGCGGCGATGGGGATGTCAAGCTCGCCGGTGGCGACGAGATCGACGAGGTGTTGCAGCCCCGCGGCCCCACCGGCGTCGTTCGTGCCGGCGATGCCGGCGCGGCCGTCCAGTGCGGCGTGAAAGTCGACGACGGTGTTGACGCGCTTGGCGGGGACACCCAGCTCGTGCGCGAGATCGACGTAGTCGGCGCCGAAGGTGTCGATGAACGCGTCGACTCGACCACCGGCGGCCGACCGGATCCTTGCCGCTTGGCCGTCGCCGTAGGTGACGGGGGTGATGCCGTGGTCACGCATCCACGCGTGGTTGGCCTGGCTGGTCAGGCCGATGACAGCCGCACCGGTGCGGCGCGCGAGTTGGACGGCCACGACGCCGACCGCACCGGCCGCACCGGACACGACGATCGTCTCGCCGGGCGCCGGGGAGACCGTCTCGACGCTGGCGAGTGCGGCCATCGGCGCGACGTACATCGAGCCGGCGACCTCCCAGCTCATGCCGGCGGGCTTGGTGACGAGATGATCGGCAGCCACGGCGACGAGCTCGGCGTGGCTGACCCGCTCGTCGGACCAACCAAGCACGTCATCGCCGACATGCCAACGCTCGACCCCCGCGCCGACGGCGACGATCTGCCCGGCCAGGTCCGTGCCCTGCCCGGCGGGGAAGGTCATCGACGGCAAAGGCGTATCCGAGGCCCGTCCAGACAGCCGCGCCCGCAGTGCCCACGCCTGCTCGGCGAGGCCTTCCCGCACATAGATGTCCCCGGGGTTGGCCGCGGCCGCCCGGACCTTGACCACCACCTGTCCAGGTGCGGCCACCGGGTCGTCGACGTCGCGCACGTCGAGCACGTCGACATCGCCGTAGTGGTCGAAGCGAACCGCTTTCATCCTCAACCTCCCATGATCGCGCCGGCTCCCGCCGACGTATAGACATGACTCATGTTCGAACATGAGTCATGTCTATCATGGTGAATGTGGGTCTCGCTAGACTCGGCATGGTGAACTCGGACCAGCACCTCGGCCACGGCCCCCCGCCACCAGACACGCCCGGCGCTCTCCGGTTCCAGCGCACGACCTCCTGGCTGCTGGCCGGCGCCGGCAAGCTTGTCCTGCAACGGTGGACCGGCATGCTCGCCGGGCTCGAGCTGACCTCAAGTCAGTACAAGCTCCTGCTGACCCTCGACGAGACCGGTCCACTCGGCCAGCAGCGACTGGCCGAATTGGTCGGCATTGACCCCCGCAACGCGGTGCCGATCATCGAGACCTCGGTCGAGCAGGGACTGCTGATTCGTCAGGTCGACCCCGCCGATCGGCGCCGACGGGTGCTGGAACTCGCGCCCACCGGCCGACGATTCGCCAAGAAGCTCCGATCACTGAGCGCCGACATCGAGGAAGAGCTACTGGGGCCGCTCGATCCTGCCGATCGCGTGACCCTGCAACGAACGCTGCGCGCTCTGCTCGACGCGGCCGACCCGCACCCCTGAGTCCAGCCCGGCATGGAGTTCGACGAGCGACAGCTTCGACGGGAGCGTGACAGGTGGCGGCAAGTCGCTCATCGGCTATGACCGTGCGTCCAGGGCGGCGTTGTCGGACAGGTTCGGTGATGACGGGCCACCTCGGATGAGACAGCCAGCACCCGAAGGGTGAGGGAGCCGCCGCCGGAGTGCCAACTGCGTGAGATTGGGCCGGGTACCGACGCGGCTGGTTGAGAAAGTGCCATCGGTTTTGAGATCCTACGCGGCTCGCGTCAGTCGTGGGCCAGGTCGGCGAACCGGCTGTAGTGCAGCTGGTGCGCGACCACGATCGTGCTCGTCGGGCCCGCACGATGCTTCGCCAGGATCAGGTCGGCCTCCCCGGCGCGCGGGTCGTCGCGTTCCCAGGCGTCCGGCCGGTTGATCAGGATGACGATGTCCGCGTCCTGCTCCAGGGAGCCGGATTCACGCAGGTCCGACAGCATCGGCTTCTTGTCGGTGCGCTGTTCTGGACCACGGTTCAGCTGGGAGATCGCGATCACCGGCACTTCGATCTCCTTCGCCAGCAGCTTGAGCTGACGGGAGAACTCCGAGACCTCCTGCTGCCGCGATTCGACGCGCTTGCCGGACGTCATCAGCTGCAGATAGTCGACGACCACGAGCTTCAGGTCATGCCGCTGCTTGAGCCGGCGCGCCTTCGCGCGGATCTCCATCATCGTCATGTTCGGCGAGTCGTCGACGAACAGCGGGGCTTCCGACACCTCGCTCATCCGCCGGGCCAGCCGCGTCCAGTCGTCGTCGGACATCTTGCCGCCGCGCATGTCGGCGAGGCGGATTTTCGCCTCGGCCGACAGCATGCGCATCACGATCTCGGTCCGGCTCATTTCCAGCGAGAAGATGACGCTGGTCAGGCCGTGCTTGATGGAGGCCGAACGGACGAAGTCCAGTCCGAGAGTCGACTTCCCGACACCGGGACGGGCCGCGACGATGATCATCTGGCCGGGGTGCAGGCCGTTGGTCAGCTCGTCGAAGTCGGCGAAGCCGGTCGGGATGCCCTGGGACTGGCCGCCGCGCGAGGCGATCGCGTCGATCTCGTCCATGGTCGGCTGGAGCAGGTCCTCCAGCGCGACGTAGTCCTCGCTCGTGCGGCGCTCGGTGACGTCGTAGATCGCGGCCTGTGCGCGGTCGACGACCTCGTCGATGTTCGCGCCGTCGGCCGCGGCCGCGCCGTAGCCGTACTGCACGATGCGCGTGCCCGCCTCCACGAGACGGCGCAGCACCGCCTTCTCGGACACGATCTCGGCGTAGTACCCCGCGTTGGCCGCGGTGGGCACGGTCGCGATGAGGGTGTGCAGGTACGGCGCGCCGCCGACGCGGCCGAGTTCGCCGCGCCGCTCCAGCTCGGCCGCCACGGTGATCGGGTCGGCCGGTTCGCCGCGGCCGTAAAGGTCGAGGATGCAGTCGTACACGGCCTGGTGCGCGGGACGGTAGAAATCGCCGGGGCCGAGCGCCTCGATGACGTCGGCGACCGCGTCCTTCGACAGCAGCATGCCGCCGAGCACCGACTGCTCCGCCGCGATGTCCTGCGGCGGCTGGCGGTCGAACCCGCCAGGGCCGGGGTCGCTGGGACCCGGATCGGACTCCGCGTACGCCGGACCGCGGTCATCGGTCACCGCCACTGCCCGGACACCTCCCTCGCCCAGCCGTTCGTTCCGGCCGTCCCCGTCGTCTCGCGTGCGCCTGTCCTGTGCTGAACCGCGTCCGCCCGCCGCCTGGCGTGGCGGTCAGTCCAGGCGAACACCTGTTCGAGTATGCCGGAGTCGGCCCGGCTTTCCCGCCCGTCCGTCCGGTCCGCTTCGATGATGGACCGGACGGTTCCCCGCGCCGGTGACCGCCACGCGGAGCGACCGGGAGCACTGGGCGCGAACGCACGCTAGATCCCTCGGACGGACGAGTGCAATTCCGGGTGTTGACCGTGCTGTGGACAACCTGTGGATGACTGGGGGCAACGAATCACAGGTATCCGTGAGCCTGTGGACAAAGTGGGGACAGTGCAGATCGGCTCCAGTAAAACCGCAGGTCAAGCCCTGTGCAGAGACTGTGGAGAACTTCGCGAAAACTCGTCCGGCGTGTCGTGTCGAACTGGTTCTTCGGCGTGTCGCACCCGCGTCGGTCCCCTGCCCTGTGGATGGTTGCTACGCACGGTAGATCACCGACCCGATGGGCTGAACGAAGGAGAATTCCCCACGCGACCCAGCCGACGGCTGCGCACAGTGAGCGATCAGGCAAAAGCGCAGGTTAACCGCGCGCGAACGCGAAACCGGGTGAGGTTCACCGGCCGGACACCTCGCGGTGCCGTGCCGGGAACCCCACCCGGAGTAACGCTCGGGGCGCTCAGCCCAGGGCGCTTTGCGCTTGGCGGAGCCGTTCGGAGATCGCCTGCTGAGTGCCGGGGGTGAACACGATGAGCGACTCCTTCCCCGGCCGCTCCTCCATCAGCCACCGGCCTTCGCTGGTGTCGATGAAGTTGACCGGCTTGGGCACCCGCCGCCGACGTCCGCCCTGCGGCCGGGACGCGACGTACAACGCGCCGCTCCCGGTGCGTGGCAGCTTCAGGATCCGCTGGATCTCCTTGAGCGGTTCCACCTGCGCGGTGCGCTGCCCGGTTTGCATGATCGAGGCCCGGGGCACCTCGTCGGACCCGAAGGACCGCCCGCTCTCGTACTCGCTCTTGGTGGTGATCAACGGCTGCCCGGCCGCAGGCTTGCCCGCCGGGATGAGGTCGAGGAACGTCTGCAGCAGCAGATCCGGACGCTGACGGAGCACGGTGAGCATCTGCTCGCCGTGGACCCGGATCAAGCCGAAGCCGCCGCCGTTGCCGCTGCCGACCAGTGCGCCGAAGTTCGAGGGACTGTCCTCGAACGTTCCGTCGAACCAGCCGTAGTACTCAAGCTGCGGGTGCGAGATGGACTCGACCAGCGCGAGAAGGTCGCGATCCATTCCCCGGGGTCCCATGAGCCCCGCCGCGGTCAACGCGGCGTTGACCTGCTGGTCGAGCTTCCGCTCGGCCGTCGGGTCGTAGAACGCCGCCGTCTCGGCGATGACCTGGTGCGGTTCCCCGCCCCGCCGCTTGATCAGGTTGCACAAGGTGAAGACGGTGAACTTCGTCGGTGCGTCAAGAGAGACCACTGTGCTGGGCCTCATTCACCGATGACCGGAGGAACGGTCATCTGGTCCGAGCCGAAGAGTTCGTTGGCGTCTTCTTCCACCAGGTACTTCGTCTGGTGCTCCTCGTCTTCCTGGCCCTTGCCGCCCTTGGCTCCGGCGCCCATGCCGCCCATTCCGGCCGCGCCTGCCTTGCCGGCCGCACCGCCGCGCATTCCGCTCATGCCACCTGCGCCGGCACCAGCACCGGCACCGCCTGCCGCGGCTCCAGAGCCGGAGCCGCCGGGACCGAATCCCGCGCCGCCGAACGCGCCGGGACCGAATGCCGCACCCGCACCCGTACCCGCGCCCGTACCGGCGCCTCCGCCCCCGCCGCCGGGGCCGAACTGGCTGGCTCCACCGCCGGGACCGAAGGTGCTCGGGCTGAACTTCGACGGATCGGTCGTCGGAGGCGTCCAGCCGGAGGTCGACGTGCTGTCGTTCGGGCCGGTGTAGTGGCCAGGACCGTTCGGGTCGTTGAACTGGCCAGGACCGCTCGGGGTCGGCACATTGGTGTGCGGCCCGTTCGGCCCGTTCGGGTCGAACTTGGGCGTGTCCACCTTGGGCGGGGAGAAGCTGCCGCCACCGCCGCCGGGTCCGCCGCTGAAGCCGCCCGGTCCGCCGCTGGGACCGCCGCCGAACTTGCCGGGGCCGTCAGGGCCGTTGGAGAGGTTGTTGCCTTGCCAAGCGCTGTACTGCGGCAGCTTGCTCGCGTTCTGCCCGCTGGCGTTGAAGTAGTTCGTGTACGCCTGGACGTTGGCTTTGGAGTTGTCGTTGTACTTGTTGATCTCGTCGTCTTTGTCGCTCATCGGGTTGAGCCCGTCGAGAAACCCAGCGGACGGCGGATCCTTGGGCAGGCTCTGCACCTTGCCCTTGACCGTGTGGAAGCACTCGGCCTGGGTGTTGAGGAAGGTGTGGCTCTTGCTCAGGTTGGAGACGGAGTCCTCGAGCCAGGTCTTGAGCGGGTGGGCGCCGGCCTGAGCGGCGGTGGCCCCGCCGCCCTGCCAGGCACCGTCCATCTTCTTGTTCAGGTTGTCGATCTCGGTGGCCCGCTTGTCGTGGGCATCTCCGAGGCTCTTGGCCGAGGTCACTCCGGAGTCGAGTGACGTGGTGTCGCCTGCGTTGATCTTCTCGTAGATCGTGTACGCGTCAATCGAGCGGCCGCCGAGGTCAGCGGATTGCTGCTGCGCCTCCGGGCCTCCGCTCATCAGCCCGACCAGACCGCCGACGGCACCGCCGACTACTGCCCCGACCGGGCCCGCGACGGACCCCGCAGCCGCACCGACCGCCGCGCCTTGCAGCGCTTTTCCTGCAGTGTTGGCGTCATTCCCCATAATGAGCCGCTCCTTCCGAGCCGGGCACCGGCCGAATGCCGGTCACTATGCCCCCTTGAGATGTTTGATCATCGCGGTGGCGGCCTTCTCGGCGATGCCGCACGGGTCGCTCCGGTGCGGGCCGACGCCGATGTTCGGGATGACCGAGACGGCGAGCTGGTCGGTGACTCCGACCCAGAGGCTGCAACTGCCGGACGGGCGACCGTCTTGCGTGTCGGCGAAGACCGCCGGATAGCCGTCGATGCTGGTGGGCGTGAAGTAGGCCTGCTTGTCCTTCTGCGCGTAGATGTCGCTGATCCCGTTCTTGTTCTGCGGGAGCGCGCCGATGTTCACGAAGTTCTGGTTGCTCGCGGTCGAGGTCCAGCGGCAGCCGCCCAGGCTCCCCGTGCTCTTCTCTCCGGGGGACTTGAGGCCGACGTCATCGGCCTCGGCGGCGTTGAGCACGCTGCACGGATTCTCGACGACATCCTTGGCGGGCAGCGGCGCGGGCACCTTGGGCCCGGTGCCGCCGTTGTCGGCGGGAGTGCTCGAACCTGCGGTGGCCGGCGGCTCAGCGGTGCCACCTGTTCCACCGCCGCACGCGGTCAGCAGACCGAATGCGGCAACAGCGGCCGTGGCGAGCCGTACGGTGCGATGCGGCATCTGGCGCTCAGGCTCCCTTCGCCTGTTTGTTCATTTGGTCGCGGTTTTCCTGCTCGGAAACCTTGATCTTGTTCTTGGCCGCGCGCAGCGCCGTGATGAAGTTGTTCACGTAGTCGTACATGCGCTGATGCTGCTGGAGAAGGGTCTCGCCGGACGGGTTCGCGCCTTGGCTGACGAAGTCTTCGCTGGCGAACTCCTTGGCCGGTGGCTGGACCTCTTTGATCTTCCGGGCGTCAGTGAGGTCGTCGTTCATGTGCGCAAGCAGGTCTTCCCACTGCTTGATCACCGAGTCGATCTCGTCTTCGCTGAACTTGTAGCCGCCGGCCGTTCCGTACCCGCCGACCATGATCGGAGGCGTTGGTGGCACATCGCTGGACATCCTGGTGACCCCCTTTGGCACAGTTCTCGCTCCCCAAGCGGCGAGATCAGCAAGTTGGATGGTAACGCACGCCAATTGGTTCCCGCTCGGTGTTCGCGAATCGGGGAGAGTGGGGCCGAGCTGGGAACTTAGGGTTCTTTCCCGGGTCTCGGAGAGGTTACGAGGCGTGCTGTGGATGTCCGGACATCGCGGCCGTGGCTTCCTGCGCGACTCCGTATCCGTCCCGGGTGGTGCCGATGCCGATCTGCGGGTTGACGGAAACGGCGAGTTGATCGGTGACACCCGCCCAGAGAACGCAGTTGCCGGACGAACGGCTGTCCTCGACCGCGGCCGCGGGCAACCAGCTACCCGTCCACGGTGATCGGGATGGAGCAGGCCTGTTGCGCGTAGATGTCGCTTTGTGCTGCATGAGTGGAGTGTTGTTGACGTAGTTCAGGTTGCTGCTCAAGGAGATCCACCGGCAGGCGTTAAGCGATCCGTTGCTCTTCTCGCCTGGATAACGGAGGCCGACGTCGTCGCTTCGGCTGTGTTGAGCACGCTGCGCGGATCCGCGCGCAGCTGCTTGATGGACAGCGGCGTGCCATCTGGTGCCCATGCCCCCTTTGCCGTGCGGCGCTTGCTTCCGATGGGAGCAAGCGCGTAACGCGCCGTAATCGACCGGAGGCGCGGTTCGCCGAAACAAAACCGCCCCCGGGAGAATCTCCCGGGGGCGGTTTCACGGACAAACCGTCAGTTCGCGGCCACAGCCTTGACCTCGAGGCGGAGGTCCACCTTCACGTTCGGGTGCAGGCGGGCGTTGACCGAGTGCTTGCCGACCGTCTTGATGTGGTCGCGCAGGTCCAGGACGCGCTTGTCGAGCAGCGGGCCGCCCTGTGCCTTGATCGCGTCGACGATCTCGCCGGCGGTGATCGAGCCGAAGAGCTTCTTCGAGCCCGCCGCGGCCTTGCCGGTCAGCTGGATCGCGCCGAGGCCCTCAAGGGTCGCCTTGATTTCCTTGGCGTGGTCGAGGTCGCGGATGCGGCGGGATTCCTGTGCGCGCTGGATCGTGCGCACGTTCTTCTCCGCGCCCTTGCTGGCCACGATCGCGTAACCGCGCGGCAGCAGGTAGTTGCGGGCATAGCCGTCCTTGACCTCGACGATGTCGCCGGGGCCGCCGAGGTTCGCCACGTCGGTGGTGAGAATGATCTTCGCCATGACTAGTGCTCCCCTCAGCGCGCGGTGGACGTGTAGGGCAGCAGAGCCATCTCGCGCGAGTTCTTCACCGCGATGGCGATGTCGCGCTGGTGCTGGCTGCAGTTGCCGGTGACGCGACGGGCACGGATCTTGCCGCGGTCGGAAATGTACTTCCGCAGCAGGTTGGTGTCCTTGTAGTCGATCGTTTCCGGGCGGCCCTTCTTCTCGGCCTTGCAGAACACGCAGACCTTCTTCTTGGGCTTGCGAATGGGTGGCTTGGCCACTGGTGCACTCCTGGAATTCTAGAAAGAGATGAGATCAGAACGGGGGTTCGTCGGAGAAGCCTCCGCCGCCACCGCCCGCGGGCGGGGCCGAGCCCCACGGGTCGTCGGCGGGCGCGCTGTTGCCGCCGCCGCCGCGGTTGCCGCCGCCTCCGTTGAAGCCGCCTCCGCCGCCGAAGTCACCACCGCCGCCGCCACCGCGGCTGACCTTGTTGACCTTCGCCGTCGCGTAGCGCAGCGAGGGGCCGATCTCGTCGACCTCGAGCTCGACGACGGTGCGCTTCTCGCCTTCCTTGGTCTCGAAAGACCGCTGCTTCAGCCGTCCCTGCACCACCACGCGGGCACCCCGCGTGAGCGACTCAGCGACGTTCTCCGCCGCCTGCCGCCAGATGTTGCAGCGCAGGAACAGCGCCTCACCGTCCTTCCACTCGCCGCTCTGGCGGTCGAGCGTGCGCGGGGTGGACGCGACGGTGAAGTTCGCGACCGCCGCACCGGACGGGGTGAAGCGCAGCTCCGGGTCGGACGTCAGGTTCCCGACCACGGTGATGACGGTGTCTCCAGCCACGGATGGCGTCCCTTCGGATCGGGCTCGGATCAGGCCTTGGCGGGCGCGGGCTTGGCCGCGGCCTTGACCTCGCGGCGCATGACCTTGGTGCGCAGCACGGTTTCCTGCAGCGACAGCTGGCGGTCCAGTTCCTTGACGGCCTCGGCCGTCGAGTTCAGGTCCAGCAGCGCGTAGATGCCCTCGGCGTTCTTCTTGATCTCGTACGCCAAGCGACGGCGGCCCCAGACGTCGACCTTCTCGACGCTTCCGCCCGAAGTGCGGATCACGTTGAGGAAGTTGTCCAGCGTGGGCGCGACCGTACGCTCGTCGAGCGTCGGGTCCAGGATGACCATTACCTCGTAATGGCGTGACATAACCACTCACCTCCTATGGGCTCGCGGTCACGGGGGATCCGTGACAGGAGGGTTTGTCCAGGTAAGCGTACCCGGCGGGTCCGACAGCCCGGTGCGGCGGGTCAGCTGACGCGGCGCAGCACCCAGGTGCGGACGAGCCCGGCGGTGACGCCGGCCAGCACGATCACCGCGAGCAGCATCGGCAGCTGGACGTCCGAGGCTCCGCCCTGGCTCGCCAGTGCTTCGGCGTTGCCCGCGTTGCGGATGTCCGGGCCCTGCTGGCCCTGCGGGTCCTGCCCGGCGGAGGGCTGCTGCGGCAGCGCGCCGGAACCGGGCAGCGAGCCGTAACGCGCGCCGGGCGCGATCGCGGTGCCCAGCACGCCGGGGTTGCCCGGGGTCGCGGTCGGGATGGTGCCGTAGTCGCGCGGCGGGGCGATCCCGGTCGAACCCGGCTGGTAGTTGCCGAGCGGGTTGCCGCCGCCGTTCTGGGCGGGTGCGTTGCCGTTCGACTGGGTGCCGCCGTTCGACGGGGAGCTTGAGGACGCCGGTGCCTGGTAGTTGTTCGCCATCGTGGTGAGCCCGCACGCGGACGCGACGCCGGAGCGGATCCCGTTCAGCACCTTGGTCTTGGTGTCCGGCAGGACGCCGAGCCCCCACTCGTTCTTCAGTGCGTTCGAGACGATCTGGCCGATCGCGTCGCCGCTGATCGTGCCGCCCGCGGCGTTCGGGATCGCGCCGACCTGAAGGTTGCCCTTGTTCCCGATGGCGTTCGCCAGCGAATCCGGCCACACGGTGAGCAGCCGCCAGAAGTCGACCTGGTTCTTGGCCGACTGGCGGACGATCTCCTTGACCGCCGAGCCGGGCACGACGACCGAATCGCCCATGCCGCCGGTGACCGAGCCCTTGCACTGGTTCGCGAGCGTGGTCGCCGCGGACGCGGTGCCGGTGCCCAGGAACGCGCCGCCGGTGAAGAGGGCGGCGAGAGCGGTGACGGTGAGTGCTCGACGGGTTCGCTTCCAGGTGGGGATGTTCCGCACGAGCACTATCCTCCGGGGTCCGCGGGCATGGTTCGTCGCATCCAGGACAACGAATGGACTCCGGTAAAGATACTGGCGCTGTGACAACAGTGCGGCGAAGCCGCTCGACCCAGGGTGGTGGCGGGGCGGGGCGGGCTAACTCGTAGCGACCATTCGGCGGAGCACCCAGGTGCGGACCAGACCCGCGCTGACTCCGGAGAGTGCCAAAACTGCCACCAGAACCGGCCAGTCCAACCCGTTCGCGTGGTTTCCGCCGGTGCCTGGCAATGCTTCGGCGTTACCGGCGTTCTGGATCGTGCGGTCGCCGCCTGCTGCCGAGCTGTCCGGGTTCGAAATGCCGTACTGCGGCGCGTAACCCGGGATCTGGCTGCCGTAGCGCAGTGAGGGCGACGGGCTGAACAGTCCGGCCATCGCCATCGGGATGCCGCTGTAATCGCGCATCGGCGCGTATCCGGTGTTGTAGCCGTACGACAAATTGCCGAAGTTCGGCAGGAACGCCGAGAACGGTGCGGCCCCGCCGCCCGCACCGCCGAAATCGCCGAGGACCGGGCTGGTCGAGCCCGGCATCTGGGGCTGCTGGCCCGGCGAGCCGCCTTGCTGCGGAGCACCGCCGTTGCTGCCGGACGGCGGTTGCTGCGGGTTCGGGCCCGGGTTCTGCTTGCCCGGCTGGCTGCCGGTGAGGCCCTGGCCGACGGCGGAGACGCCCTGCTGTACCGCGTTCGTGCCGCCCGCGACCGCGCCGTTGACCGCGCTCGCGGCGGGTGCGCCGACCACCGGGACCGGAGCGACGACGGTGTTGACCACGTTCACCGTGACCTGGCAGAGCGTGCCGAGGACGGCGTTGACGGTGCCGGTGAGCACGCCGGAGGCCTGGCCGACGATGCCGAGGTCGATCGGGATGCCGAGCAGAGTCGTGGCCTTGACGTGGTCGCCCGGCTTGGCGGTGATGGTGGATCCGCATTTCGGCGTCAGGGTGTCCGCTGAAGCGGTGCCTGGTGCGGCGAGCGCGGCCGAGCCGGCCAGGACGAAAGCGGCGGCGCCCACCGCGGTGGCCTTCCGTGCCCGGTGCTGCTGCATGGCCGTCGACCCTTTCGCCGCATCCGTTGTACCTGCCTTGCTGAAGACAACGACGGTAACGAAGACGAGTAACGCCCGCCTCCCCTCCGAGGTCAGGCATTCGGGTGGAAGCGGGCGCTACTCAGGGTGAGAGTCAGGCGGGTTTGCGGCGCAGCCACGCGCGCACCAGCGCGGCGGCCACCATCGCGAGCGCGAGCACGGCGATCAGCAGCGGCAGCCGGGCGGGCGGGTTGGCCGCGGGCAGCGCCTCGGCGGTGCCGGACTTCTTCGCGTCGACCGTCGGCACCTGGTCCTGCGGCAGCTGGCCGGGCACGACCTGGGTGACGATCGGGGCCTGCACGAAGCTCGCCGGGAGCATCGCGGCTCCGGTGAAGATGCCGGACACCGAGTCGAGGCCGGACAGTCCGCCGCCCGAGGTCACCGGGCCGAGCGTGTCGCCGCCGGGGACGGGCTGACCAGGGCCGCCCGGGCCGGGAGCCGGGGACGGCGGAGCTGGCGGGACTGGCGGGTTGGGCGTGGGGTTCGGCGGTGTGGGGCTCGGTTGCGGGACGAGTGGCGGTACTCCGCCGACCACTGCCTGGGTCGCGTTGCCGAGGCCATTCGCCGCGGCCTGTACCAACGGGCAAGTGTCCTTCGCGGCCGTTTCGCCAACAACCGGGACCTCGCCGACGCCCAGCGCGCGGACGGTGTCGCCGACCGGGACGGTGAGCAACGTGTTGTTGCCGTCGGTCTGCTTCGCCTTCGAATCGAGGCCGACGGTCACCCGGTTCGGCGCGTTGAGCGGAGCGCCCGCGTCGAGCGCGAGGCCGGTGCCGTTCTTGCCGTTTTGCAGCGTGGATTCGCAGTCGCCGGGCACCGTCGGGCTCGGGTCCGCGGACGCGGTGGCGGGAAAGGCCAGGACCGCTGACAGCAGCGGTGCCGCGAGCGCGACTCCCAGCGCGACCGTCCGTCCAGCGCGTTTCCGCATGTCTTTCCTCCCCCGACTGGATCACGGAACGCGCTCACGGTACTCCACGAGCGTCACCAACTCGGGCGGAAGGGGGAGATTCGCCCGGTAGTAGCGTCAGGGCATGCAGATTGGCGCCCATGTCCGCGACGACGATCCGCTGGCCGCCGTCGCCGAGCGAGAAGCCGACGTCGTCCAGTTCTTCCTCTCCGACCCGCAGGGGTGGAAGGCACCGAAGCCGCATCCGCACGGCGAGGAGATCAAGGCCTCCCCGGTCGAGGTGTTCATCCACGCGCCGTACCTGATCAACGTCGCGTCCAAGAACAACCGGATCCGCATCCCGTCCCGCAAGAACGTCACCCAGCACGCCGACGGGGCCGCCGCGATCGGCGCGAAGGGCCTGATCGTGCACGGCGGGCACGTCGCCGCGGGCGACGACATCGAGGAGGGCTTGGTCAACTGGCGCAAGCTTTTCGAGCGCGAAGCGGAGAAAGGCGGCTTCGCGGTGCCGATCCTGATCGAGAACACCGCGGGCGGCGACAACGCGATGACCCGCGAACTCGACGTGATCGCCCGGCTGTGGGACAAGGTCGGCGAGTTCGGCGCTGGCTTCTGCCTCGACACCTGCCACGCCTACGCGGCGGGCTGGGATCTCGCGACCGCGGTGGAGAAGGTCAAGGCCATCACCGGCCGGATCGACCTGGTGCACTGCAACAACTCCCGCGACGAGCACGGTTCCAACCGCGACCGGCACGCATCGGTGGTCGACGGAGACGGCACGATCGAACCGGAGCTGCTCGCCGAGGTCGTGCGTCAGGCGGGTGCGCCGGTGGTCGTCGAGACGCCGGGCGATGGCCAGGCCGCCGACATCGCGTACCTGCGCAAACAGCTCGCCTGAGAAGCCGTGAAGGACTCCTTGCGGGGGATCGGATTCCCGCGAGGAGTCCTTCACGGACTTCAGGAGACGGGTTGTTCGGTGCGGGAGCGGCGGAAGGACGCGAAGACGACCTTGTCGCGGGCCCGCTCCAGCACGCCGCCCGCCGGGTCGTCGTCGCCGGAAAGCCGGACCAGGTCGGTGCGCGGCCGGTAGATCTCGCGGAGCACCAGCACGCACAGCCCGACGACGGCGAGGTCGCGGATGACCACCCCGCCGAGGAACCAGCCGGCCGGCAGTCCTTTGTGGTCGACGCCGAGGTAATAGAACATCCGGGGCGCCCACACCGCCGCGTCGATGACCATCCAGCCCAGCAGCAGCCGCCAGCGCGGGATCGCCAGCACGGCCAGCGGGACGAGCCACAGCGAGTACTGCGGGCTCCACACCTTGTTCGTCAGCAGGAACGCCGCCACGACAAGGAAAGCCAGCTGCCCGAACCGAGGCCGCCGCGGCGCGGTGAGCGCGACGTACGCGATACCCGCGCAGCAGGCCAGGAACAGCACCGCGACCACGATGTTCAGCACGGTCGGCGACTGTCCTTTTTGGAGCACGCCGTCGAAGCCCGCCCAGCCGGTGGCGTAAGAGACGACGTTGTAGAGCGAATCCGGGTCCATCGGGCGCAACGTGTTGAGCCGGAAGAACTCCCACCAGCCGCGCGGCGCGGCCACGATGAACGGGACGTTCACCACCAGCCAGGCCAGCACGGTGAACGCCGCGGTCCGGCTCCACGCGCGCAGTTTCCCGGCGCGCAGGCACAACAGGAACAGCACCCCGAGCAGCAGCAGCGGATACAGCTTGGTGGCGACGCCGAGTCCGAACAGGACTCCGGCGACCTCCGGGCGTTTTCGCGACCACGCCAGGATCCCGGCGGCGGTCGCCGCGGTGGCGAGTGCGTCGAAGTTCGTAAAGGTATGGACCAGTACCAGCGGTGAGATCGCGACGAGCACCGCGTCCCACGGCCTGCGTTTCGTGGTCCGCCCGGTGGCCCACACGGTGACCAGCCAGGCGAGTGCGAGCCAGAACGCGGAGATGTTGAAGTAGATCGCCACCGGCAGCGCGCCGGGCAGCCAGCCCGCGTTCGCGACCGAGGTCCAGCCCGCCGCGAGTTTCGCGTTGGTCCACTGGAACAGGCCGGTGACCACCGGGTACTCCATGTACCGGGTCTGGTTCTCCGCGGTCTGCGAATCCTCCTGCCACGACGTGACGTAGGGGAAGGTGCGCGCGTCGTCGAGCTTTTCCGAGCTGTAGAGCGGGACGATGTCGGAGTAGCACATGGCGACGAACGGACGGCCGGAGCGCCAGTCGAGCTGGTGCACGCCGCCTGAGTCGCTGTACTGCTGAATGCACGAGGCCTTGCCGAACCAGCACACCACGAGCGCGAGCACGGCCATCGCGAGCCCGACGCGCTGCGGCGACCAGAACCACTGCCTGCCGACCGCCGCGTGCGTGCCGATCGGACCGCCGACGGGTCTCGTCGCCGCGGCCACCAGCGGGTCGTGCCGGCTGGGGGCGATCCGCTCCGCCGGGGTGAGCGTGCGGGGAGCCGAATCCGGCTCTTCGGCGGCGGGCTGGGAGGCGCGGGACACGTCGGGATGCTATCGGTCCGCGGGTGGGCTGCCGGTCATTTCGGATCCTCGTAAAACCCGGCAAGCACCTCGAAAGCGGCACCGAGGGCCACCGCTTCCTCGTCGAGATCGCTCAGTTCGACGTCGATGCGCTGCCAGTACGGCACCGGCAGCAGGTCGCGCAGCTGCTGCGAGACCGTTTCGCGGTAGACCTCGGGCGCGCCGCGGACAGTCCGTCCGAACAGGACGATCCGTTCCAAATCGAGCACCTGCACCAGGTCGGCGAGCCCGATGCCGAGCAGCCGGGCGGCGTCGTGCGGGGTGCCGGCGGCGCGGTGCATGACCTCGACGCAGCCGCGGCGGCCGCAGGCGCAGCGCGGTCCGGCGTAGGCGATGGTGGTGTGGCCGAACTCACCCGCGTTGGTGCGCGGGCCCCGGTAGACGCGCCCGTCGATCAGCAGGCCGACCCCGATTCCGGTGCCGACCAGGACCACCGCGGTCGCGGCCGAGGTTTCCTCCGGCCAAGCGTGCGCGAAGGCGGCGGAGTTGGTGTTTTTGTCCAGGGTGACCTGCAGGCCGGTGCGTTCGGCGAGCAGATCGCGCAGCGGGACGTCGTGCCAGCCGGGCATGTTCGTGGCGTCACGGACGCGGCCTGCGCGGTGGTCGAGCGGTCCCACCGAGCCGACGCCGAGCCCGAGCACGCGCGCCGGATCGACGTCGGAAAGCAGTTTGCGCACGCCGTCGGCGATCGCGGTCACCGCGGCTTCCGGGCCGAAGCCGATCGGCAGCGGGCCCTCCACGATCTCCTCGACCTCGCCGGTCAGCCCGGTGCGCAGCACGAGAAAGCCGTCGCGGTCGAGTTGTGCGCCGAGTGCGCAGCGGGCTCCCGCGCGCAGCCGCAGCATCGTGCGCGGTTTGCCGACCCCGGCCGCGGGTGCGCGTTCGACGTCCAGCAGCCCTGCCGGGAGCAGGTCGGACACGATTTTCGACACGGCCTGCTGGGTCAGCCCGGACCGCTGCGCCAGCTCGACCCGGCTCAGCCCGCCCGCGCGCAGGATGTGCCCGAGCAGCAGCGCGCGGTTGTGGCGTCGCAGCCCGCGCAGGTTGACGCCGGTTTCCGCCATCGGCCGATCATCTCGGACGGGTGGCCTATTACGCAACAGTGTTGTTTAATGGGGGTCATGGCTGATGACGCGCGGGTCGGCATTCTCGGGTACGGGATCGGCGGCCGGGTTTTCCACGCGCCGCTGGTCGCGGCGACCCCCGGCCTGGTCCCGGCCGTGCTGGTGACCGCGAACCCGGACCGGGCCGCGCAGGCGCGCGCCGAGCATCCGGGTGCCGAAGTGGTCCCGGACGCGGACGCGCTTTTCGCCCGCGCGGGTGATCTCGACCTGATCGTGGTGACCACGCCGAACCGCACGCACGTGCCGCTCGCCCTCCGCGCGATCGACGCCGGGCTGCCGGTGGTCGTGGACAAGCCGTTCGCGCCGACCGCGGCCGATGCGCAGCAGGTCGTCGACGCGGCGAAAGCCAAGGGCGTCGGCCTCACGGTCTTTCAGAACCGCCGCTGGGACTCGGATTTCCGGACCGTCGGCAAGGTGCTCGAATCCGGTCGCCTCGGTACCGTCTTCCGCTTCGAATCCCGCTACGACCGCTGGGTGCCGAAGATCAAGGACAACTGGCGCGAGTTCGGCGACCCCGCCGAGGCGGGCGGCCTGCTCTACGACCTCGGCGCGCACATCGTCGACCAGGCGCTGCAACTGTTCGGGCCGGTTACCCAGGTTTACGCGGAGGTCGACCGTCGCCGCCCCGGCGCGGCGGTGGACGACGACATGTTCGTGGCCCTGCACCACGCGAACGGTGTGCGGTCGCACCTGTGGTCGTCCGCGCTCGCCGGCACCCGCAATCCGCGGTTCCGCGTGCTCGGCGATCAGGCGACGTTCACGAAATACGGCCTCGATGTCCAGGAACCACAGATCAAAGCTGGTCTCCGCCCCGGCGACGACGGCTGGGGCGTGGAGCCGGAAAGCGACGCCGGCCTGCTCGGAGTGAATGACGACACCGAAGCGGTGCCGACCGAAACCGGTTGCTACGAAGCGTTTTACGCCCAGGTCCGGGACGCGCTGCGCGGCGAGGCGGACTTCCCGGTGGACCCGGCGAGCGCGGTCGAGACATTGCGCGTGATCGAAGCCGCGCACCGCTCGGGTGCCGAAGGCCGCGTGATCACGCTCGGCGGCTGAGGCCGCCCTCTGAACGGCCGTGGCCGCGACGGACTCCCCCCACCGTCGCGGCCACGGCCTTTTCGTCACTCCTGCGGCGGATCCTCGTCAGTCGGCGGGCCGCCAGTCGGCGGATTGTGCGAGGACGGCTTGCCCGAGGGCCAGTGCGGGAGCCCGCTCGGCCAGTGCGGCTGACTGGGTCCGCCGGTGATCGGCCCGCCGTGCTCGTTCCCGTCGCCGGGATCGTCCGGTTCGTTGCCGGTGGTCTGCTGCGGCGGATGCTCGTCGCCCGCGTTCTGGTCCCCCTGCGGCGGCGGGGCCTGCGCGCCGATCAACTGCACCTGGTCGAACTTCTCGGCGGGCTTGCCCTTCAGGTACCCGTCGAGGAACTTCTGCCACAACGGACCCGCGATCGTCGAACCGTAGATCGGCGACGTTCCCTTGCCGTGCAAGGCCTGGTCGCCGTCCGCGCCCACCCACGCGGCCACCGAGACCGACGGCGTGTAGCCGACCATCCAGGTCTGCGCGTTCGCGTTCGCCGCCCACGCCGGTTCGCCGGAGCGCTTCGTGTGCTGCTGGGTACCGGTCTTGCCGGCGCATTCGTGGCCGGACGGGCACTTCAGATGCGAGAAGTCGATCACCGGACCCAGTGCCATGGTCACGTTGCCGGCGATCTGCTTGGCCTTGTCCGCGCTGCTGTCGAACACCGGTTTCCCCGCGCTCGGCTGCGCCTCGTAGGCGACTTCCTTCTGTGCGTTGGTCACCTTCAGCACGAAATGCCGGTCGCGCTGGAGGCCGTTGGCGGCGAAGGTCGCGTACGCGCTGGCCATGTCCGCGGGCGTGATCCGGGTGTTTCCACCGCCGAGCGCGATGTTCGCGTCCGCAGTGGAGATCAGCGACTGGCCGCCGTCGTCCTTGGTCTTCACGCCCGCTTCCTGAGCGGCCTGCCCGACCGGGCCCGGGTGCGTGTCGTTCAGCACCATGTCGTAGAACACCGTGTTCGCCGACCGCTTCATCGCCTCGGCGACCGTGCACTGCCCGGCGCAGCTGGAGCTGGGACCCGCGTTGCGCACGACCCGGCCGTCGAAGACCCGGTTGTTGCTGCCGTCGAAGGTCGAGTTGATGCCCTTGCCCATCTTGAGGAACGCGGTGAGGTCGAACGCCTTCATCGACGAACCGGGGTTCTGCGGCGTGTTCGCCCAGTCTCGGGCGGCCTGCTTCTTCCCGTTCACCTCGACCAGCCCCGGCCCGCCGTAGTACGCGAGCACCCCGCCGGTCTTCGGGTCGACTGCCACCAGCGAATCGAGCAGCCGGTCGTCGGACTGGTCCTTCAGCACGTCGGTCGCCGCCTGGGCCGCGATGTCCTGGGCGTGCTTGTCGATGGTGGTCTGGACCGTGTAGCCGCCCGCGAAGTACTTGTCGTCGTCGATGCCGTGCTGCGCCAGCTCGGCCTTCACCTGGTCGCGAATGAACCGGTACGGGGCGTTCGAGTCGTCCTTCGATTCCTCCAGCGGGATCACGGCCGGGAACTGTGCCGACTGCCGCTGCTGCGCGGTGATGTACTTGTTTTCGAGCATCCGGTCGAGCGCGGTGTTCCAGCGGCCCTGCGCCACCTTCGGGTTCTCCGAACGGCCCGGCTGCTGGATCAGCCCGGCGAGCAGCGCCGCCTCGGAGTAGTCCAGCTTCGAAACGTCCTTGTGGAAGAAGGCCTGCGACGCCGCGCCGATGCCGTACGCCCCGCGCCCGAAGTAAATGATGTTCAGGTACGCGGTGATGATGTCCTGTTTCTCGTACGTCTGGTTCATCTTGAAGGACTTCGCCAGCTCGGTCCATTTACGGGTGAGCGTCGGGGCGTCGTTGTCGGTGGCCTTCTTGATGTACTGCTGCGAGATCGTGGACCCGCCGCCCGCCTTGCCGGTGAGCTGGTTGAACGCCGCGCGGAGCAGACCGGTGACGTCGAAGCCGGAGTTGGTCTCGAACGTCGAGTCCTCGGTCGCGATCACCGCGTGCTTCACCACGTCGGGGATCTGCTGCGGGGTGAGGATCTGCCGGTTGCCGCCGGAGGGCACATCCTTGCCCATCGGGCTGCCGTCGGCGTAGAGGTAGGTGACGGCCTGGTTCTGGCCCTGCGCGATGCTCTGCGGCGAGGGCACGTCGACCGTGAAGTAGGTGATCACGAACGCGATCGCCGGGATCACGATGAAGAGGCCGACGAACGCGTACGCACAGCGCCGGATGATCTTCCAGCGTCTCTTCTTGCGCTGCTCGGGCGTGCGGCCCTTCTTGTCCAGGTCTTCCGACGGGTACCCGTCGTCCGGATCGAGCGGTCCCTCGTCCCGGTAGCCAGCGTCCCGGTAGCCCGGATCGCGGTAATCATCCTCGATCATCCGGTGGGTCATCAGTTCCGGCTCGCGCTGCGGCGGCGGAACCGGGCGGCGGCCGGGAGGCGGCGGACGGCGGCCCGGCGGCGGAGAACCCGCCGGACCGGTCGGACCAGCGGCGGGACGCCGCGGACCGCGGGCCCACGGCGGCGGACCGGGCTGGGACGGAGGTGGTTGACGCCGCGGGTCGGGATCCCGGTCGGGCCAGGAGCGGCTGCGGTCGTCGTTCACTGCGGATCCTCTTCTCGGACACGGGCAGCCTGCGGACGCAGAAGGCCCTCTGATGACCAGACGCGGCAACCCCGGTCGAGGTTCACTCCGCTGGCCGATCCCCTTCGCGGGGGAGGAGACCGTCGGTGAACCTACCGCACCCCCAGCCGGGCGGTACCGGCGAAAAGAGGCTCCTCTCCGGGGTGGAGAGGAGCCTCTTTGCCGGGCCGGGCGCGGATCAGCCGCTGCGGCGGGGCGGTTCGCCGTTCACCACGGGACCGCCCCCGCTGCCGGGGTTGCCGCCTTCGGTGCCGCCGCCGAAGATGCCGCCCGGTTTGGTCGGGCTGGTCGTCGTCGAGGACGGCGGATGCGACGAACTGGTCGGCGGCTCCGACGACGAAGACGTCGTGGACGGCGGCGGCGCCTGCTCGCTGGACGTTTCGCGCGGCGGCGGGGGCGCCTTGCTCGAGGTGACGACCTCGTCCGCGTCCTTGCCGATCGGCTGCACCTTGTCGAACTTCTCGCCCGGCTTGTCCTTGAGGTAGTTCGTCGTGAAGTCCTGCCAGGTCGGGCCCGCGACGGTCTTCCCGTAGATCGGCTTGCCGTTCTTGTCGTGCAGCGGCTTGTTGCCGTCGCCGCCGATCCAGACCGCGGTCGACACCGAGGGCGTGTACCCGACCATCCAGGTCTGGGCGTTGCGGTCCTTGTACGAACTCGGGTCGCTGTCTCGCGGGTCGTACTGCTGGGTGCCGGTCTTGCCCGCGCAATCGTGGCCGCTCGGGCACTTCAGGTGCGACTCGGCGATGACCGGACCGAGCGCCTCGGTCACGTTGCCCGCGATCTGCTTGCTCTTGTCCGCGTTGTCGTCGAACGCGGGTTTGCCCTGTCCGTTGGTGTCGTCGAAGACGACCTCGTCCTGGGAGTTGGTGAGCTTCGCGACGAAGTGCTGGTCGCGCCGGACGCCGCCGGAGGCGAACGAGGCGTACCCGGCGGCCATGTCCTCCGGGGTGACCACGGTGGCGCCACCGCCGAGGGCGATGTTGGCGTCGCTCGTGCCGAGCTTGGCCTTGCCCTTCGGCGCGGACTGCACGCCCGCCTCCTTCGCGGCCTCCGCGACCCTGGCCGGTTTCGTCCAGTTCAGCACCATGTCGTAGAACACGGTGTTCGCCGAGACCTCCATGGCCTTCTTGACCGTGCACTGCGGACCGCAACTGGAGCTTTCGCCCGCGTTGCGGACCACCCGGCCACCGAGTTCCCGCCGGTCGGTGCCGTCGAAGGTTTCGCCGAGCCCCTTGCCCATCTTGAGCCAGGCGGTGAGGTCGTAGGCCTTCATCGACGAGCCCGGGTTCTGCGGCACATTCGCCCAGTCCGTGGCGAGCACGTCCTTGCCCTCGTCGTTCTTCATCGTGGTCGGCCCGCCGTAATAGGCGAGCACGCCCCCGGTTCTCGGGTCGACGGCGACCAGCGCTCCCCGGAGATTCTCGTCGGTCTGGCCCTTCATGTTGTCCTGGACGGACTGCACCGCGAGTTTCTGTGCGTTCGGGTCGATCGTGGTGTAGATCTTCGCGCCGGTGGAGTACAGCTTGTCCTCGTCGTAGCCCTTGTCCTTCAGCTCGTCGAGGATGCGCCTCTGGATGAAGTAGTCCAGCGTTCCGGCGTCCTGCTTCTGCTGCGAGTCGCGCGGGACCAGCGTGGGGAACTGCGCGGCCTTGCGGTCGGCGGGCGAGAGCCAGTGGTTGGCCACCATCTGGTCCATCACGTAGGTCCAGCGCTTCTTGACGTACGCGGTGTCCTGGTCCTTGCCCGGTCCCTGGATCATCCCGGCGAGCAGTGCCGCCTCGGACGCGTTGAGCTGCCCGACGTCCTTGCCGAAGTACGCCTTCGAGGCGGCGGCGATGCCGTTCGCGCGGCGGCCGAAGAAGACGATGTTCAGATAGCCGGTGATGATGTCCGATTTGGACGTCTCGTTGTTCAGCTTGAACGACTTCGCCAGCTCGGTCCACTTACGGGTCAGCGTCGGGGCGTCGTTCTTGGTCGCCTGCTTGATGTACTGCTGCGAAATGGTCGAACCGCCGCCGGTGCCGCCGGTCGCCTGGTTGAAGACCGACCGCAGGATCGCCATCACGTTGAAGCCGGAGTTCGTCTCGAACGTCGCGTCTTCGGCCGAGTACACCGCGTGTTTGACGACCTCGGGCACCTGGTTGGGCTGCAGCAGTTCCCGGTTGCCGCCCTGCGGGACCGAGCGGCCCATCACCGATTTGTCGCCGTAGTAGAAGGTGATCGGCTGGCTTTGCTGCGCGAGCACTTCCTGCGGCGAGGGCACGTCGACCGTGAAGTAGGTGATCACGAACGCGATCGCGGGCACCACGACGAACAGCCCGAACATCGCGTACAGCACCCGCCGGACGATCTTCCACCGGCGTTTGCGGCGCTGCTTCGGCGTGAGGTCGGCCTTGCTCTTCTTGCCGTCCTGGTCGCCTTCCGGGTCGTCCTCGAAGTCCTCGTCGTCGGAGTACTGGGCGAGGCGGGTTTCCTCGTCGTAGGGGTCGTAGCCGTNAGCCGTCGTCGTACCGGTCGTCGTAGGGGGCGTAGCCGTTGTGCGCGGCGTGCGTGATCAGGTCCGGTTCGCGCTCTGCCTCCGGATAGGACGGCGGAGGCGGCGGCGGGACCCGGCGGCCCTGGGGCGGCCGTCCGCCGGGCGGCGGCTGCCGGAAGCCCTGGGTGGCGTTCCCGTTGGGACCGCCGTTGGGACCGGGACGTCCGCCCGGCGGCTGGCGGCGCGGCGGCGGCGCGCCCTGTCCGTCGAGGATCTGCGACGCACGGGTGCCCGAACCGCGGTCCTGCGGGCCGGGACCCTGGGGAGCGCGGCCCTGCGGAGCGCGGTTCTGCGGCATCCGCTGCGGACGGCGCGGCTCGTCGGCGGGCCACTGCGGACCGCCTTCGTCGCCGCTCGGCCATTCGGGGCCGGCTTGCGGGGCGCGTGGCGGGCGCGGGCCGCCCGCGGGAGGACGGCGGGGCGGTGCGGGGCGCCGGGGGGCGTCATCGGATGGCCAGGCGGGACCGGGGTCCTCCTGCGGTCGCCGGGCACGGCGAGGTGCATCTGGCTCCTGGCTCGGCCAGGAGCGGTTGCGGTCGTCGTTCACGAATGGGCCTCCGAGGGCTGCACTGTCTGCACTGGTGCCGCCCCGCGTTCTGCAGCGGTTGTGGTACTCGTCACTGCCCGGCAGTCCTTCGCGGCCGGGTCGGCTGGGGCTCTCCCGTGCCGAGGACATAGGACAGGACCAGATGGTTCCAATGGCACGTCCGGCACACCTCTACGTCATAGACGGTGAACTCCCCGAAAATCCCCGACATCCGGGTCAGTTCGGCGGGGGTGCGGGCCGACCCCGAGACGTGCTTCAGCTCGTCGCCGTAGACCCAGGAGACGAGGTGCAGCGGAGCCCGGCGGCACATCGGACAGGCCCGGTCCTCGGGTCTGCCGTGGAATTTCGCCGCGCGGAGCAGGTACGGGCTCGCGTCGCAGACCTCGTGGTCTCCGACGCGTCCGGAGCGGACGCCGGCCAGCAGCGCACGGCGCTGCAAGGCGTAATCCACAACCTGCCGCTGGTTTCGCACGAGGACAGAGTACGGGCTCTTTCTGTGTCCGCGGTGCCCCCTGCTTCCCCGTACCCAGGGCGACCGTTCGGACACGCCGAAAGTTAGCTAACGCTCTGATCACGGATCAGAGGGGCGGGTGCTGGTCGCGGGTTACTTCCGCCACTTCGATGTATCGGCGCGATATACTCGGCGAGTAGGTTGGCTGAGCCGGTCCCGGGTGATCAACGAGGCTGGCCGCGGCGTATTCCCGGAATGGGGTGTGGTGTGCTCGAACTCGCGATCCTCGGATTGCTGCACGAGGCGCCCATGCACGGGTACGTGCTGCGCAAACGTTTGCACGAGACGCTCGGGATGTTCCGGACGTTCTCGTACGGCTCGTTGTATCCGACCTTGCGCCGGCTGCTGCGGGCCGGCTACCTCGTCGAGGAGTTCGACGAGGCGGACGACCGGGCGTGGTCCCGGCGCGGCCGCCGCGTCTACAAGCTCACCGCCGAGGGCAAGGAACGCTTCGCCGAACTGCTCGGCGACGCGGGACCGCAGACGTGGGACGACGAGGGATTCGGCGTCCACCTGGCATTCTTCTCGCGGACACCGGCCGACGTCAGGATGCGAATCCTGGAAGGCCGCCGCCGCCGCGTCGAGGAGCGGCGCGAAGGTTTGCGGGACGCGCTGGCCAGGGCCGAGGAGAAGATCGACCGCTACACCCGCGAGCTGCACCGGCTGGGGCTGGAGTCGAGCGAGCGGGAGGTGCGCTGGCTCAACGAGCTGATCGCGCACGAACAAGCCGAGCAGCGCGGCCCGCAGCAGCCGGGACGCGGTTGATCGGCGGCCGCAACGGGGCGGCAGACCTGCAGATGCAAGTGAATGAGATTGAAGGAGAAACCGGCATGGGCGAGAACCGCCGCGTTCGGGTGGCCATCGTGGGCGTCGGCAACTGCGCCTCGTCGCTGGTCCAGGGTGTGCAGTACTACCGTGACGCGGATCCCGGTACGCGCGTCCCCGGTTTGATGCACGTCCAGTTCGGCGACTACCACGTGCGCGACATCGAGTTCGTCGCCGCGTTCGACGTCGACGCGAAGAAGGTCGGCCGGGACCTCTCGGAGGCGATCTCCGCCAGCGAGAACAACACGATCAAGATCGCCGACGTGCCGCCGCTCGGCGTCACCGTCCAGCGCGGGCACACCTACGACGGCCTCGGCCGCTTCTACCGCGAGACCATCGAGGAGTCCGACGAGGCTCCAGTCGACCTGGTCGGCGCGCTGCGCGACGCGCAGGTCGACGTGCTCGTGTCCTACCTTCCCGTCGGGTCCGAAGAAGCCGACAAGTTCTACGCCCAAGCCGCGATCGACGCGAATGTCGCGTTCGTCAACGCGCTGCCGGTGTTCATCGCCTCCGACCCGGAGTGGGCGAAGAAGTTCGAGGACGCGGGCGTCCCGATCGTCGGCGACGACATCAAGTCCCAGGTCGGCGCCACCATCACGCACCGCGTGCTGGCGAAGCTGTTCGAGGACCGCGGCGTGCAGCTCGACCGCACGATGCAGCTCAACGTGGGCGGGAACATGGACTTCCTGAACATGAAAGAGCTGGAGCGGCTCGAGTCGAAGAAGATCTCGAAGACCCAGTCGGTCACCTCGCAGGTGGACCGCGAGCTCGGCAAGGGCAATGTCCACATCGGACCGTCGGACTACGTGCAGTGGCTCGACGACCGCAAGTGGGCCTACGTCCGCCTTGAGGGCCGCGCGTTCGGCGACGTGCCGCTGAACCTGGAGTACAAGCTCGAGGTGTGGGATTCCCCCAACTCGGCGGGCATCATCATCGACGCGGTGCGCGCGGCGAAGATCGCCAAGGACCGCGGCATCGGCGGCCCGATCCTGTCCGCGTCGTCCTACTTCATGAAGTCGCCGCCGGAGCAGTACGACGACTCGACCGCGCGCGACTCGGTCGACGCCTTCATCCGCGGCGAACTGGAGCGCTGAGCCCAGCTCCACTGTCCGTGCCGGGAATCCTGGGGGACGCCGAGTCCCGCAGGATTCCCCGCACGGCTGTTCAGGGCAGGTCGGCGGAGACCAGTTCGGTTTTCGTCATCAGGTCGCCGAACGGGTCGGACAGCTGTTTGCCGTACCGGGCGGCGAGTTCGCCCGAGCGGTTCACCGTTGTCTTCCAGCCCTGTCCGGCCAGCCAGTCGACCGGGTTTCGGCGCGGCTCGGTCGAGACCAGGTCGTTCATGTCCAGGCCGAACCGCTGTTCGGCGTCCGCGGCCTGAAGAGCGTCGCGCAATTCGGCTCCGCCGAGATCGGGCATGTGCTCGATCCCGATCCGGCTGCCCGCTACGCAACGGGCGTGCACGAGGTCGAACAGCAGTTCCTCCGCCCGCGCGGGCAGATACGGCAGCAGCCCTTCGGCGATCCACACTGACGGCCGCGTGCGGTCGAACCCGGCGTTTTCCAAGGCGGCTGGCCAGTCCTCGCGCAGGTCGGCTCCGATCGGATGACGGCGGCAGCGCGGGGCCGCGCCGAGTCCCTCCAGGACGTCCTGTTTGAACTCGAGCACTCGCGGCTGGTCCACTTCGAAGACGTCGCGGCCGGACAGGTCCAGCCGGAAGGCGCGTGCGTCGAGCCCGGCCGCGAGGATCACGACCTGCGGCGCGTCCGTGCCGGTGACCACCTCGTCGAAGAACCGGGACCGCACCGCGAGGTACTCGGCCATGGCCGTCCAGAGCGGGTCGTCGACCGGTTCGACCGGCATCGGCCGGGGCGGATTCGCGGCGCGGACGAACTCCGCGGCGAACCGGTCTTCGATGAGCGGATCCGGGGACACGGTCGCGATCGCCCGGCCCGCCGCCACCCCGAGCGCGGTCAGTCCGACGCTGCTGACGATGTCCCAATCCTGTTCCGGTGCAGCCATTTCCACCCCTTGCGCCGATATCGTTGGCAAGCGTTCAGGATGGCACTGTGCGACCGCACGGATACCGGCTGCGACCGATTTGGGGTTATTTGCCGCTGTGGGCTGCGTCACTCACTGAGCGCGGCGGGCAATGCGGCCAGATTCGGCAGCACGGTGGCGTCCCGCAGCACCGCCGGGTCCGGCGGGAAGTGCGGGTTCGGCACCGCGAACACCGTCATATCCGCCGCGAACGCCGCGCGCAGGCCGTTGGTCGAGTCTTCCACCGCGGCGCAGCGGGACGCTTCGACGTTCAGCAGCATCGCCGCGCGCAAGTAGACGTCCGGCGCCGGCTTGCCCGCTGCCACCTCCTCGCTCGACACCGCGACCGGGACCAGCGACGTCAGGTCGCACGCGGTCAGGAACGAGTGGATCAGCACCGGCGGCGACGAACTGGCGATCGCGACCGGCCAGTGCCGGGAGATCTCGCGGACGACCTGGTCCGCGCCGTCGATCACCGGCGGACGGTCGGCGTAGCGGGCGGCCATCTCGCCGACCACTTTGCTCGCGATCTCGTCCGGGGTGAGCCGTGCGCCCAGGGTTTCCACCAGGTAGTTCGCCCATTCCGGCGTGCTCATCCCCTGCTGGGCGCGGGTCGCCTCGGGCCGCCAGGTCCCGCCGTGCTCGGCGACCACGGCGCGGCGCACCTCGTCCCACGTCGTCTCGGAATCCACCAGTACGCCGTCGAGGTCGAAGATCACCGCATCCACTGGTCCAGCCTAGGGGTCTTGGACTGGACCACCTTGTGAGCCGAATTACTTCGCCACCCTAACTAATTTTTGTTAGCCTAGCTAAGTGACTTCCTCGAAGGGCGATCTGGCGCATCGGCTGCGGCCGGTGGTGTTCCGGCTGTACTACCTGGTGCGCCGCGAAACCGCGCAGCTGCTGACCCTGACTCAGGGGTCGGTGCTGTCGGAGCTGGTCGGCCGGGGCCCGAGCCGGATGAACCGGCTTTCCCGTCTTGAGCGCGTGCGGATGCCGTCGATGACCGACGTCGTGCGCAGGCTCGAACGGCTCGGCATGGTGACCCGCCGTCCCGACCCCGACGACGGGCGCGCCGTGCTCGTGGAAGCCACGCCGGAAGGCGAGCGGTTCTACGCCGAGATGATCGCGGGCCGGGAGGCGGAGCTGCGGGCGCGGCTCGACCGTCTCGACCCGGACGAGCGCGCCGCCATCGACGCCGCGCTTCCCGCGCTCACCAAGCTGATCGCCGACTTCCACCGTGACGACCCCGCCGCGGAACTCGCTGTTATGTCCGAAGGAGGAACTGATCCGCGATGAGCGCTGAGCACCACTCGAGCCTGCTGGACGCGGTCAAGGGCCAGCCCAAACAGGTGTGGATCACCGCGTTCGCCGCGGTCATCGCGTTCATGGGCATCGGTCTCGTCGACCCGATCCTGCTGTCCATCGCCAAGGGGCTGAACGCTTCGCCGTCGCAGGTCACACTGCTGTTCACGTCGTATCTCGGCGTGCAGGTGATCGCGATGCTCTTCACCGGCGCGATGTCCGCCCGGTTCGGGGCCAAGCGGACCGTGCTGCTCGGGCTGACCCTGATCGTCGCCGCGACCGCGCTGTGCGCCGCGGCGGGTTCGATCGAACAGCTCGTCGGCCTGCGTGCGGTGTGGGGGCTGGGCAACGCTTTCTTCATCGCCACCGCGCTGTCGGTGATCGTCGGCGCGGCGACCGGCGGCCAATCCGGTGCGATCCTGCTTTACGAGGCCGCGCTCGGCGTGGGACTCGCCGTCGGGCCGCTGCTCGGCGCGCTGCTGGGCACGATCTCGTGGCGCGGTCCGTTCCTCGGCACCGCCGTGCTGATGGTCGCCGCGCTGGTGTTGTGCTCGATCTTCCTGAAGAGCGACTCGGCCGAGAAACGCGAACCGATCAAGCTGCTCGACCCGATCCGCGCGCTCAAGCACCCCGGTCTGCTCCGGACGTCGATCGCCTCGGCGCTCTACACCGCCGCTTTCTTCGCCGTGCTCGCCTGGTCCCCGTTCGTGCTCGGCTGGAACGCCATCGCGGTCGGCCTGATCTTCTGCGGCTGGGGCCTGTGCGTGGCGATCGCCGGCGTGGTCCTCGCGCCGAAGATGGCCGCCCGTTTCGGCGAACGGCACGCGGCCGCGCTGGCGGTGACCGGTTACACAGTGCTGATGCTGGTGCTCGCCATTCCGAGCAAGCCGGTGGTGGTCGTCGGGATCATCGTGTCCGGGCTGGTTTCCGGGCTGCTGAACACGCTCTTCACCGGGACCGCGATGTCGATCAGCGACGCGCCGCGGCCGGTCGCGAGCGCCGGGTACAACTTCTGCCGCTGGTTCGGCGGCGCGGTCGCGGCCACGCTCGTCGGCCACATCGCCGAGTGGATGGGCTG
Organism: Amycolatopsis sp. M39; assembly: GCF_001651785.1. Lineage (NCBI taxonomy): Bacteria > Bacillati > Actinomycetota > Actinomycetes > Pseudonocardiales > Pseudonocardiaceae > Amycolatopsis > Amycolatopsis sp. M39. The sequence continues at coordinate 13,311 of NZ_LWSF01000003.1, read as the reverse complement.
GGAGCAGGGCCCGTTCCTGGTCGCCGCCGTGCTCTGCGTGATCGCCGCCGTGCTGCTGTCGCAGCGCGAGAAGAAGGCCGACCCGCACACTGTGCCGAAGGAGGCCGCGCTCGTCGGCGACGAGGAGTTCTGAGCTGGCCGACCACATTCGGCGATCGCCCCCGGACTGTCTGTTCGGGGGCGATCGCCGTCTTTGCGTGAATACATTCGCCGTTAACCTTTTGGTCTGATTAAGGGGGTTTTCGCCGCATACGGTCGCCGGGTTCCCACCGAGAAGCGACCCTGGAGGCCCCGTGTCCCTGGAGCCCGGACGACTGCTGCCCTTGTTCACCGCGCATTCCGGCGGCCGGTCACCGATCACCTGCGAATACCGCTGTGGCAACGCGTGCGCGCACGAGGCCCCGAACCCGACCGGCAACGAATACTTCGGCGACATCGCCAAGGGCGTCTCGCGGCGCGGCGTGTTCAAGGCGGGTGCGGTGATGGCGGCAGCCGCGGGCGGGTTCGCCGCGCTGTCCGGCACCGCTGCCGCGGCTCCCCCGGCCCCGCTGGCGAAAGGCCGCGCCGTGCCCGGCACCGACTTCACCCCGGTGCCGCCGAACAAACTCGACGCCGTCAGCATCCCCGACGGGTACGCCCAGCACGTGGTGATCCGCTGGGGCGACCCGGTCGTCCCCGGCGCGCCGAAGTTCGATTTCCGCAGGCAGACCGCGGCCGCGCAGGCCAAGCAGTTCGGCTACAACAACGACTTCGTCGGCCTGATCCCGCAGGACCCGCTGGGCGTGGGCAATCTGCTGGTGGTCAACCACGAGTACACCACCGAGGTGCACCTGTTCCCGGCCGACCAGTACGACCCGGCCAATCCCACCGAGGAGCAGGTGAAGATCGCCTGGGCGGCGCACGGACTGTCGGTGCTGCAGACGCTGCGCGACCCGATCGGCGGCGCGCTGCGCACTGTTCCGAGTCCGCTGAACCGGCGGATCACGCTCGACACGATCTTCGAGGTGCGCGGTCCGGCGGCCGGTTCGAAGTACCTCAAGACGTCGGCCGATCCGTCCGGCAAGCGCGTGCGCGGCACGCAGAACAACTGCTCCGGCGGCGTCACGCCGTGGGGCACCGTGCTGTCCGGCGAGGAGAACTTCCACCAGTACTTCGCCCACGCGGACAAGGTTTCCGACCCGACCGAAGCCGCGCGGCTCAAGCGGTACGCGATCGGCACCGGCGAGAGCACGCGCAAGTGGGAGCGGTTCGACCGGCGCTGGGACGCCTCCCGCGAGCCCAACGAACCCAACCGGTTCGGCTGGGTCGTGGAAATCGATCCGAACGACCCGCATTCGACGCCGGTCAAGCACACCGCGCTCGGCCGGTTCAAGCACGAGGCGGCGAACGTCAAGATCACCGCGGACGGCCGGGTCGCGGTGTACTCCGGCGACGACGAGCGGTTCGAGTACATCTACAAATTCGTCTCGAAGGGCAAGTACAAGAAGGGGCATTCCGCGCTCGCCCGGCGGCACAACTCGGCGCTGCTGGACGAGGGGACCCTGTACGTCGCCAAGTTCTCCGGCAACAGCCACGGCGAGATCGACGGCTCCGGCAAGCTGCCCGCCGACGGCGAGTTCGACGGCACCGGCGAGTGGATTCCCCTTGCCAGCGGAGATAAGTCCTTTGTGGATGGATTCACCGCGGAGGAGGTCTACGTGTTCACCCGCCACGCCGCCGACCGCGCCGGGGCGACCAAAATGGACCGTCCGGAGGACATCGAGCCGAACCCGGTCAACGGCCGGATCTACGCCGCGCTCACCAACAACTCCGACCGCGGCGCGGCGGGCAAGGCCGGTCCGGACGAGGCGAACCCGCGCACCCGCAACAAAAACGGGCACATTCTCGAATGGGACGAGGACCGCGGCGACAGCGCGTCGACCCGGTTCTCCTGGCGGCTGCTGCTCGTCTGCGGCGACCCGGCCACCGCCGACACCTACTTCGGCGGTTTCCCGAAGGACCAGGTCAGCCCGATCTCGTGCCCGGACAACGTAGCCTTCGACCCGCACGGCAACCTGTGGATCTCGACCGACGGCAACACCCTCGGCGCGAACGACGGCCTCTTCTCGGTCCCGGTGAGCGGACCGGAGCGCGGGCACGTGAAGCAGTTCCTGTCCGTGCCGGTCGGCGCCGAGACGTGCGGTCCGGTCGTCACCGAAAACCTGGTGCTCGTCGCGGTGCAGCATCCCGGCGAGGACGCGGCCAGTTCGGCAAACCCGACCTCGCACTGGCCGGACGGCGGTGCCTCGCAGCCGCGGCCCGCGATCGTGTCGGTGTGGAAGAGGGGTGCCTTCGGGCTGCCCGGCCGGATCGGGCACCGGTAACACTTTGGGGTGTTTCTCACCGATGATCGGGCCTCCTGGGTCTAGCTTCACCGCGTGAAGCGGGCAAGGAGAGTCGCGATCGGACGTACGGCGGGCGCGGCGGCGGGCACTGCGGTGCTGGTCGGCGCGCTCGCCGTCGTCACTCCCGGATCAGCTCCCGCCGAGGGAGTCCCGGATTGCGGCGGCATCGCGGCCAACCCGAGCGTGGAGGACGCCGGTTCGCCCGGCGGGCCGCCGAGCGGGTACCTGTTCAGCCCCGCCGCGCCGGTTCCGCGCGGCACCCCGCCGGACCGGGTGCCGAAGCTCGTCACCAGCACTGCGCATGCGGTCGACGGGCAGGTCAACGCCCAGATCCAGACGCCGGACGGCCGGGTCAGCTCGGCCGCCCAGCAGGTGAAAGCGGTGCCCGGCGGGCAATACTCGCTGTCGGTGTGGGCGGGTAGGGCGCAGTCCGGCCTCGGTTCGCACGCGAGCGCGACCACCGGGCTGCGCTTCGCCGACCGCGCCGGCCGCGTGCTGGCGGAGAAACCGCTCGCGGTGACGCACGACGTCGCGTCCGACGGCAAGCTCGCGCAGCAGGAACTGCCGCCGTTCACCGCGCCGGACGACACCTCGGCGGTTTCGTTTTTCGCCAGCACCAACCACAACTGGGTGCTGTGGGACTGCGTGCACGTGGCTCTCGCCGCGTTCGCGGTGAAGATGGAGGTGCGGAATCCGGCGGACGGAACGTGGGGCTCCTCGGCTGCCATCCCGGCCGGCGATACCGCGCACTTCCGCGTCTCGGTCTCCAACACCGGCTCCCAGCCGCTCACCGGACTGCTCGTGAAAGACCCGTGGTGCTCCGGGCTTCCCGGAGCCTTCGACCTCGCCGCCAACGCGTCGCGAGGACTCACCTGCGATCATCAGAACCTCACCGAGGACGACAACGGGCACGTCAACACCGCGAAGGTCACCGGCACCGGTCCGGGCGGCCCGCTCGCTGAGCAGAAGGCGAGCGCGACGGTCACCGTCACGCCGCAGCCCGCGGTCGGCAAGATCGGCGATCGCGCGTGGAAAGACCTGAACCGCAACGGCACGCAGGACGACGACGAACCCGGCTTCCCGGAGCTGCCGGTCACGCTCAAGGACGGCGCGGGCGGCACCGTCGCCACCGCGCGCACGAACGCCGACGGCAGCTACCTGTTCGACCAGCGCAAGGACGGCACCTACCAGGTGTGCTTCGACATCTCCAAGCTGCCGGACGGCCTCACCGTCACCGAGCGCGGCGCGGGTGCCCCGGGTCTGGACTCGGCGGTCGACCCGGCGACCGGCTGCACCTCGCCGTTCACCCTCGGCGGCAAGGAGCGCGAGCGGATGGACCTGGACATCGGCCTCGCCCCGCCGGCGCCGGCCGTCCCGCCCGCGCCGAGCGGACCGCCGATGCCGGCCGCCTCCGCCTCGTCCGACCGCTGACATTGCGGCGACCGCTCGGCGTCGCTGCCCGGCGAATGCGAGACTGTGGCTGCACACCACGTCTCGGGGAGGTCTGGACCAATCATGACAGCGGCCGCCGGCCTGCCCGCCGACCCGCTCCCGTGGTACCGCCGCCCGATGGCCTGGACGTGGGCCGCCACCGGGGCGGTCCTCGTGCTGTACACGGTGCTTGCCTGGCAGCGCCGGTGGATGAGCGACGACGGATTGCTCGTGCTCCGCACCGTCCGGCAGATCCTCGCCGGGAACGGTCCGGTGTTCAACGTCGGCGAACGCGTCGAAGCGAGCACGAGTCCGTTGTGGACCTGGCTGCTCGCCGGATTCGGCACGATTCCCGGACCGCCGCTCGAATGGATCGCGGTGATCGCCGGCCTGCTGTGCGCCGTCGGCGGCCTGTTCTTCGGCCTGGACGGCGCCCGTCGGCTCTACGCCGGACCAGTGGCTCCCGCCGGTGCGCTGATCGTGTGCGCGCTCCCGCCGTTCCGCGACTTCGCGACTTCCGGGCTGGAAACCGGCCTGGTGCTGTTGTGGCTCGGACTGAGCTGGTGGCTTCTGGTGCGCGGCACAACGCCGGTCGTCACCGCGATCGTGCTCGGGCTGGGCCCGCTCGTCCGGCCGGACCTGGCGTTGTTCAGCGTGGTCGGCTTCATCGCCCTAGTGCTCCTGCTTCGCCCGCGATGGCCTGCCGCACTTGGCTGGCTCGGTGCGGGAGTCGCGATTCCGGTGGCATATCAGGTGTTTCGGATGGGCTACTACGGTTTGCTCACGCCGAACACCGCGCTCGCCAAGGAGGCGGCCAACAGCGACTGGCCGCGCGGCTTCGCGTACCTGGCCGATCTGGTCAGCCCGTACGTGCTGTGGATTCCGTTGCTGCTGCTCGTGATTGCCGCCGCGCTAGTGCGCCAGTCGCGCATCCTGCTGCTGGCTTCGTTGGTGAGCGCACTCTTGCTCGCGCTGTACGTCGTGCGTGTCGGCGGCGATTTCATGCACGGCCGGATGTTGCTGCCCGCGTTGTTCGTGCTGTTGCTTCCCGTCATGGCGATCCCGCTGACCCGAAAGACAGTCGCGCTCGCCGCCGGAGTCGCCGCGTGGTCCGCAGTCGCGGGCGGCTGGCTGCGCGTGCCGTACGAGGGCGCCCATCTCGCGGTGAGCGTCACTGACGAACGCGGCTACTGGTCCTGGGCGACCGGTCACGAGCACCCGGTGCTGGCGACGGATTTCCTCGGTCAGGACGTCATCCGCGACGCCGTCGACGCGGTGCGGGAAACGAAGCAGCCGGCTGTGCTCGTCTACAGCTACGGCGACGTGAAGCAGTGGTTCCGCTTCCCGACCGACCGGCCGTACGTGACCATGGCGGCCGACAGCATGGGCGCGATCAGCACCATCGTGTCCCTGGACGTCCGCATCCACGACGGCTACGGCCTGGCAAGCGACCTGGCCGCACACTCGTCGGCCATCGCGGGCGGCCGTCCCGGACACTCGAAGTGGCTGGTCGCGGCGTGGGAGATCGCCGATGCCGGACGCGGGGACCTGGCCACCGACGGCGAGATCCGGATGTTCCAGCCCTCCGAGATCGACGCCGCTCGCCAGGCGCTGCGCTGCCCGGACGTGCGGGAGGTGCTCGCCTCCACGCGTGAACCGCTCACCTGGAGTCGGATTATCGACAATTTCACCGGCGCGCTGCATCGGACGGAAATCCGCTACCCGCGCGACCCGGCGGCCGCGGCTTACTGCGGGAAGGGACCTCCCCGGGCTGGCGGCTGAGCTGCGGACGCCTACCGTGGCCGGTATGACCGACCTCCCGCTCGCCCTGATCACCGGTGCCTCGCGGGGCATCGGCGCGGCTATCGCGCACCAGCTCTCCCCGACGCACCGTCTCCTCCTCGGCGGCCGCGACACCGACGCACTGGCGAAGGTGGCCGAGGAACTGCCCGGTGCCGAGCCATGGCCGGTCGACCTCACCGACGCGGCTTCCCTGGAAGCCGCCGCCAGCAAGATCGACCGCCTTGACGTGCTGGTCCACTCCGCGGGCATCGGCAAGATCGGCACGGTCGCCGACTCGCCGTCCTCGGTTTGGCGCACCAACCTGGAAGTCAACGTCATCGCGGTCGCCGAGCTGACCCGCCTGCTGCTGCCCGCCCTGCGCAACGCGAACGGCCACGTCGTGGTGATCAACTCCGGCGCGGGTTACACCGCCCGCCCGGGCTGGGGACCTTATGCGGCAAGCAAATTCGCTGTCCGAGCCTTCACCGACGCACTCCGCGCGGAAGAACCGGACCTGCGCGTGACTTCGGTGTTCCCCGGCCGCACCGACACCGACATGCAGCGCGAAGCCCGCGTCCAAGAAGGCGGCGAGTACGAAGCCGACAAATACCTGCGCCCGGACTCCGTGGCGACGGCCGTGCTGACCGCGGTGACCGCCACCCCGGAAGCCCACTTCACCGAAATCCAGGTCCGTCCTCGCTGAGGTCAGGCCCGCAGCCGGGCGGCGGTGTCGGCCACCGCCGCCTGGATCTCGCGGCGGTCGACCCGCGTCGGTTCGGCGTCGGCGACGACCTGTTCGCCCGCGACCCACACCTCACGCACCCGGCGCGAACCGGCCGCCCACACGAGATTCGCCAGCAACTGCTCGTCCGGCACGTCGAGACCGGCGGCGAAGGCCGGGTCGTCGAGGTCGACGTGCACCAGGTCAGCCCAGCGGCCCGGCTCCAGCACGCCGAGATCGTGGCGGCCGAGCGCTTCGGCGCCGCCGCGGGTCGCCATCAGGAACACGTCCTTCGCGGTCACCACGGTCGAATCGGCATTGGCCAGCCGAGCCAGCATCGCCGTCAGCTGAAGCTCTTCCCACAGGTCGATGTCGTCGTTCGACGCCGGACCGTCGGTGCCGAGGCCGATCGCGACCCCCGCCGCCCGAAGGTCCTTGATCCGCGCGATCCCCGAAGCCAGCTTCGCATTCGACCCAGGGCAATGCGCCATCCCGACCCCGCGGGCGGCGAAGATCGCGATGTCCTCATCCGACAAATGCACCGCGTGCGCCGCCAGCGTCCGCCCGTTGAGCATCCCCAGCGAATCCAGCAGCTTCGGGACCGACCCGTGCTCCTTGCGCTGCTCGACATCCTCCGCGGCCGCCTCAGCGATATGGATCTGCACCAACGCCCCTCGGGCAGCCGCGGATTCCGCAGTCGCTCGCAGCCCGTCCGGGTTCAGCATGTACGCCGAATGCGGCCCGTAACCCAGCTCGATCCGCTCCCCGGGGCCGAACCGCAGCCCGTCGGCGTCGATCCACCGGTCGATCGCCGCCAGCGTCTCCCGCCAATCCAGCCCGGGCAGCTCGATCACCGGCGGCGCGACGAGCACCCGGCCGCCGGTCGTGAGCACCGCGTCGACCAGCTGCTCGCCCTCGAAATACATTTCCGCGCTGGTCGTCACGCCGTGCCGGAGCATTTCGACCGATCCGAGCAGCATGCCGGTGCGCACGTCCGCAGGCTTCAGCTTCGCCTCGGTCGGCCAGATGATCTCGCGCAGCCAGCGCAGCAGCGGCAGGTCGCCGCCCATGCCGCGCAGCAGCGTCATCGGGCTGTGCGCGTGCGAGTTCACCAAGCCGGGCAACAGGATTCCGGTCAGCCGGGTCAGCTCGCCGGTGAACTCCGGCGCGGTCGAAGCCGGTCCGACGAAGGAAATCCGGCCTTCGTCGTCGACATCCACGACGGCGTCGCGGAGCAGCGAGCAGGACGGGTCGGCGGGCAGAACAACCGGGGCATGGAATCGACGCGACATAACGAGATAGTACGGGCGTCCCAGTAGCGGTTAGTCCACTACGCCGCTACGCCAGGCCCAAGCTGCGATTTCCACTCGGTTACGCGCGCCGACTTTGCCCTGCACCGAAGCCAAATGCGTCTTGACCGTCGACAGCGACAGGAACAGCTCCGCGCCGATCTCGGTGTTGGTGAGCCCGCGTGCGGCGGCCTTCACCACGTCCAGCTCGCGCGCGGTCAGCGGCTCCGACGGTGCCGGAGCTTCCCGCTTGGTGGTGGTCCCGCCGTCGAAATGCTTCAGCAGCCGCACGGTGATCTGCGGGGACACCAGCGCGTCGCCGCGATCGGCCGCCCGCACCGCCTCGATCAGCAGGGCGGGCCCGGCGTCCTTGAGCAGGAAGCCGCTCGCGCCGTTGCGCAGCGCGGTGTGCACGTATTCGTCGAGATCGAAGGTGGTGACCACGACGACCTTCAGCGGGTCGGCGACGTCCGGCCCGGCCAGCTGGCGGGTGACTTCAAGCCCGTCCAGGCCCGGCATGCGGATGTCCAGCAGGCAGACGTCCGGGCGCAGTGCGCGCGCCTTGGCGACCGCGGAGACCCCGTCCGGCACGTCCGCGACCACCTCGATGTCGTCCTGGGCGTCCAGGATCATGCGGAAGCCCATCCGCACCATTTCCTGGTCGTCCGCGATCAGTACCCGGATCACCTGTCAGTCTCCCCGTTCGCCTCGAGCGGCAGCCACGCCTCGACCCGCCAGCCGCCGTTCGGCTCGCGGCCTGCCGAAAGCCTGCCGTGCAGCAGCGCGACGCGTTCGCGCATGCCGACCAGACCGTATCCGCCCGACCCGCCCGCCGGACGATGCGTCTGCCCGCTGCCGTTGTCGGTCACCCGCAAGTGCAGTTCGCCGTCGACGACCTCGGCCAGCACGAGCGCCTCGGTGGCGTCCGAGGCGTGCTTGCCGACGTTGGTGAGCGACTCCTGGATCAGCCGCAGCGCGGACCGGCCGACCTCCTGCGGCAAGTCCGCCGGCAGGTCGAGCCGCAGTTGCGTCGGGATGCCGTGATTGCCCGCGTCGACGAGTTTGCGCAGGTCAGCGGCCAGGTCAGTGGTCGCCTGCTCGTTGAACTCCCCCGAGCCGGCCTGTGCGTCGCCGCGCATGCTGCGGACCAGGCGGCGCATCGCGGCGAGCGCCTCGACGCCCGCGTTCTCGATCCGGCCCATCGCCTCCAGCGCCAGCTCCGGGTTCTTCTCCCCCATCATCCGCGCGGCCTGCGCCTGCACGACGATGCCGGTCACGTGGTGCGCGACGACGTCGTGCAGCTCCCTGGCCAGCGCCATCCGCTCGGACGTCTGTGCGTCGGTGACCGCCGATTTCACCACCTGCGCGCGTTCGGAATCGCGCGAACGCAGGTAGAGGCCGATCGCGATGGCGATGCCGAGCAGCAGGACCGCGACGGTGGCGAGCATCCCGAGCGTGATCGGGTCGGTGAGCAGCCGCCCGGTGCGGTACTGGCTGAAGTTCAGCACCGAGCCGACCGCGACCACGCCGGACAGCACCACGATCCGGGGCCAGGCCCGCGCGAGCGGCACCGCCCGCACCACGTTCACCACGACGCCGAAGGCGGCCACGATCTGCGTCGGCGGGATGCCGCCGAGCAGCTGGTAGCTGTGGCTGGGGTGCAGGAACGGCGTCGCGAGCGCGGAAAGCAGCAGAAGCCCGGCCACCACCAGGATCGAATCGCGCGGCCGGCGCGGCGACAGCGTGGTCACCGCGGCGGCGCCGATCGAACAGGCGAGCAGCGGGAACCCGCGGCTGCCGCTTTCGTAGGTGTAGCCGAATTCGATCAGCACGCCGATGCCGAGCATGCCGATCAACGGCCACTGGCCGCGCACCAGCTCGGTGAACCGGTGCATGCTGCGCAGGCGTTCCGCCGTCGCCGGATCCCGTTCGCGGCGCGGGCGGCCGATCACGCCGGTGAGCACCGCCGCGACGAGGAACAGGAAACCGAAAAGCAGCGCCTGCGCGATGGCGCTGCCGTAGAGCCTGCCGTCGTATTCGCGGCCGAACACCGCGGTGAGCGCGCCCATCACCAGCGCGCTGATCACCGCGAAAGCGACCCCGGGCCGGGCCCGGCGGGCGAGGAAGTAGACCATTTCGACCCCGGCCACGACCTCGGTGATGGTCAGGTTCGCCAGCACGCTGGAGTAGGTCGGGATGTGCAGATAGCGGATGGCGAAGGTGCAGAACATCAGCGTCAGCGCGCCGAATACGCCCGCCACCGCCGCGCGTTTACGGGCCCAGAACGCCCACGCCGCCATCGCGAAAATACCCGGGAAAAGACCGAGATCGGCGAAGCGCGGGCCCACGTTGTCGAGTGCCGCGTCGGTCACGAACACGAGGTCGAACGCCAGCGCGGCGAGCAACACGAGCACGGACATGTCGAGGCGGCGGGCGAGTTCGGTCGCCCGCGCGACAAGCGTTTTCGACGGCGGGGAGTGCGGCACACCGTGACGGTAGATGATCCGCGCCCGCGCGCACCTTGGCCACGTGGTTCGTCGCCATCGGCCGATCGGCCGATGGCGGGCTCGCCGGTACCGGCCGTCTGCCCGAAGTGGACACCCGCTCGGATCCGCGAAGCTGCCTTCCGTCGCAGTCGAAGACGAATGACGGAGACAGGGAGAGAGCTGGCGGATGACGAATCCACAGTGGAGTGCCGGACCGGTGTTGTCGGGGCGCGGGCTGGTGAAGCGCTACGGACAGCAGCACGCGCTGGCCGGAATCGACATCGACGTCCAGCCGGGCGAGGCGATCGCCATCGTCGGCCCGTCCGGCTCCGGCAAGACCTCGCTGCTGCACGTGCTGGCGGGCATCCTGCGTGCCGACAGCGGCGAAATCTGGTTGCAGGGACAGCGGATCGACCAGTTCGGCGAAAAGCGGCGCAGCGAACTGCGGCGCACCGAATTCGGTTTCGTCTTCCAGTCCGGAATGCTCGTGTCCGAGCTGACCGCCGAGGAGAATGTCGCACTTCCGTCGCTGCTGGCCGGCGGAACTCGTGGCGAAGCCCTTGCCGCGGCGCGGGAATGGCTCGGCAAACTCGGGCTGTCCGGCAAGGAAGCGCGCCGTCCCGGAGAGCTTTCCGGCGGCGAGGCGCAGCGCGTGGCGATCGCCCGCGCGCTCACCCACCGGCCGAAGGTGATCTTCGCCGACGAACCGACCGGCGCGCTCGACACCCGCACCGGCCGCGAGACGATGGACGCGCTGCTGGCCGCCGCGCAGGCGTCCGGAGCCGCGGTGCTCGTGGTGACCCACGACCGGGAACTCGCCGAATCGATGCCGCGCACCGTGGCGATCCGCGACGGCCTGATCGCGACAAGGCTCGCGGCATGAACCCGTTCCAGCTCGCCCTGCGGGTACTGCGCGGCGACCGGCGGACCCGCACCTCGGCGATCCTCACCGCGGTCGGCGTCGCCGTCGCGACCGGGCTCGTCCTGCTGCTGGCGACCCTGCCGTACGCCACTCAGGCACGTGAGCAGCGGGCGCTGTGGCAGAGCAGCGGCCGTTACGACTCCGGCCAGCAGAACGCCCTGCTGGTCAACTCGTCCAAGGACTACTTCGACGGCAAGCAGGTCGCCCGCGTCGACATCGCGGTCACCGGCCCGGCCGACTCGCTGCGGCTACCCCCGGGCATCCCGCAGCTGCCCGGTCCCGGCGAGACGATCGTGTCGCCCGCGCTCGGGAAACTGCTCAACGCGACTCCGGCCGACCAGCTCGGGAACCGTTTCGGCAAACCGGTCGCCGCGTTCGGCGACGAGGCGCTGCGGTACCCGGAGCAGCTCGTCGCGCTCGTCGGACACAGCCCGCAGGAGATGCGGCCGTACGGGCACACGGACCAGCCTGGCCAGGACGCTTTCCCGGCCGCGGCCTTCCCGAACGGGCAGGGACATCCGGACGGCCTGCTGACGGTGCTGTCCTGGGTCGGCATCATCGTGCTGCTCGTGCCGAGCCTGGTGCTCGTCGCGTCGTCGGCCCGGCTCACCGCCGCCCGCCGCGAACAACGGCTCGCCGCGATCCGGCTAGCCGGTGCGACCCCTGGTCAGGTGACCGCGATGGTCGCCGCCGAAACCGGATTGTCGGCGGGTGTCGGCGCCTTGCTCGGCCTCTTGCTGAGCCCGGCGCTGCGCGGCTTGGCCACGTTCGTGCCGTGGGACGGCGGAACCTGGCTGGCGTCGGACTTCGCACTTCCGGTGGGACTGACCGTGCTCGCCGTGCTGCTGGTTCCGCTGCTCGTGGTGCTCGCCGGCGTGCTCGGCCTGCGCCGGGTCGTGCGCACGCCGCTGTTCGCGACCGGCGGGCACGCCGTCAAGCCGTTGCGCTGGTGGCGGCTGCTCGCGCTGCCCGCGGCCGGATTGTTCTTCTTCTACACCGTTTTCGGCGCACGCAGCGGCGGCAGCGGCAACCTGGTGCTGTTCGGCCTGCTGCTGGTGGTCGCTTCGGCGATGGTGGTCGGACCGTGGGTGACCTCGGCGGTCGGCGGCACGTTCGTGCGGATCTGGCGACGGCCGTCGTCACTGCTGGCCGGACGCCGGCTGCGCAACGACCCGAAGGGCTCTTACCGGGCCTCGGCCGGGATCGTGCTCGCGGTGTTCACCGGATCGATGGCACTCACCCTGTTGCCGTCGATCGAATCCCTCGCCGGCGGCGGACGCCAATACGTGGACTCGGCGCTGTACGTCGACGTCACCCCGGACCGCGCCCCCGAAGCGACCGAGCGGACCAACGCCACGCTCACGAAGGCGGGACTGTCCGAACGCGTCATCCCGGTGTCCAGCGTCTACGTGATGCAGGGCGAGGGGAACTACCGGTCGATGCAGCGCGCGTACGTCATGACTTGCACTGATGCCGCCAAGCTGACCCGGCTCGGGATCACCCAGCAGGACTGCAAGCCCGGCGTCGGGCTGTACGCCCCGTACCAGCTGGACACGAACAACCTGCGGATCGCGCGGTACGGCGGCGAGGACAACACCGGCACCCCGCTCGGCGCGGTCAACCCGGGGACGTACCACCCGGAACGGCTCAACAGCTTCGGCGAATACGTGATCGACCCGTCCGCGGTGCCGGCCGGGGTCAAAGCGAGCCAGGTCACCCTGGTCGTGCCGACCGCCGAGACCAACCGCGAGATCGTGCGGACCGCACTGGCGCCCAACGCGGTCGGGGCGGAAATCGGCAGCCGCGAGCAGTACCTTTACGGACAGCAAGTGCAGCTCAGCGACCTGCGCCGGGTCACCGTGATCGGCCTCATCGCAGCAGGCATCCTGGCCGGCTGCAGCGCGGCGGTCGCGACCGCGGGCTCGGTCATGGACCGACGCCGGACGTTCGGTGCCCTGATGGCGGCGGGCACCCCGGTACGCGTGCTGTCCCGTGCGCTTCGGATGGAAGCCGCACTGCCCGCGCTGGTGGCGACCATCGGTGCCGGTGTGGTCGGCGTAGCGGTCGGCCTCGGCCTGTTCATGGCGACGATGGAACGGGGATCGGTCGTGTTCAGCCCATGGATCGCCGCGCCGGTGGTGCTGGGGATCGGGGTCGCCCTGCTCGGTGCGTCGGTCTGCACGCCCGCGCTGAAGCGAGTGCAGGCGGAACCACTGGCCGACGAATAGCTGGCGGCCGCCCCTCGTCGGGGGGGGTGTCCTTATGTGGTTGTCAAGCCGCGGTGGGCATGATCGAG
>NZ_LWSF01000002.1:805451-857002 GCF_001651785.1 Amycolatopsis sp. M39 | reverse complement strand
CGTCTCACTGTTGCGCACCTCAAGCCGCAACAACTTCCGCCCCTCCGGTGCAGCACTCACGATCTCCACCCTACGCCGAGGTTTTCCGGTGAACGGGACCCAATCCACCTCCGGTACGGCCGGGAGGGCTTGGGGTTCTCCCGGGAATTCAGCGCGGATCGGGAGTGACGCCGGTCAGCTCGGCGGTCAGTTCCCACAGGGCGGTCCCGGCTTCCGGATTCCGGGCCGGAGCGAGGGTGCGCACCTTTGCCGGACGGCCGCGGACGGCGAAAACCGGTCCGATGTAGTCGCCGCCTTCGACGTCCGGGGCGGTCGCGGCGTAGAGCTGCGGCAGCGCGCCGTGCTCGACGCGTTGGGCCAGCAGCATTCCGCCGAGCTCGCCGATTTCCCGGAGCGCGGTGCGGAGCACGGGATTCCGGTACGAGCTGGCCATGTTCGTGGTCAGGCCGGTCGCGCTGTAGCCGGGATGCGCGAGCACGCTGAGCACCGTGGAATCCGCCGCGCGGAGACGTCGGTCCAGTTCGATGCCGAAGGTTTGGTTCGACAGTTTCGCCTGGCCGTACGCGGCTGCCGCGCGGTACCGGCGGCGTTCGGCGTTCGGGTCGTCCAAGTGCAGGTGTGCACCGAGGGCGGCCACGCTGGACAGCGTGACGACGCGGCCCGCCGGTGCGCCGCGCAGGGCGGGCATCAGCAGCCACGTCAACGCGGCGTGCCCGAGGTGGTTCGTGCCGAATTGCAGCTCGAAACCGTCCGCGGTGCGGCCTTGTGCGGTGGCCATGACCCCGGCGTTGTTCATCAGCACGTCCAGCGCGTCGCCGGTGAGCTCGCGCACCTTCGCGGCGGCTTCGCGGACGGACGCCAGATCGGCGAGGTCCAGCCGGACGAGTTCGAGGTTGGCCCCGGAGGCCGCGGCGCGGACCCGGTCGAGCGCGGTTTCGCCGCGTTCGGGCGAGCGGCAGCCGAGCAGCACGCGAGCGCCGTGCGCGGCGAGGACTTCCGCCGAACGCAGGCCGAGGCCGGAATTCGCTCCGGTGATCAGGACGGTCCGGCCGCTCTGATCGGGGATCCGGGCCTCGGTCCAGCGTTCGTTCATCGGGTCAGCTAACTACACGTCACGCGCTCGGCGCGAGCAGGCGCATCAGATGCCCGACCGGCCCGCGCCTGCGCACCGGACCGGTGTCGCCGGCGCGCATCAGCGCGTCGAGCGTCCGCCCGACCTTGACGATCTCGTCGGCGGGCTCGTCCGGTTCGGCGAGGCCCGCGGTCAGCGCCAGCATGTGCAGTTCGGTGCGGTGCAGCGGTTCCAGCGCGGGGCAGCGCTCCAGCGCGCCGTCCAGTGCCGCACGAAGGTCTTCGTGGTCGCGCTGTGCCTGCCGCCACGCGCGGGTGACGGCATCGACCTGGTCGCCGGGAAGATCCGCCTCGTCGGGATCGGCGAACTCGGCGCGCAGGTAGCCGCTGAGCAACTGCGTCCACTTGTACTGCAGTGCCCGCAACAGGTTCTCTTCGGTGCCGAACTCTTCGACGGCACCCGGGATTTCGGCCAGCGACAGCGGTGCTCGCGGTGCACGCCTCGCCTGGCGGACAGCGGCATCGAGGATCTCTCGCCGCCGGTAGAAGTCGGTCCAGCTCATGGTGTGGCTCCCCTTCCGTGACCCGGGTCATACTGCCGGTCTGCGGCATACTCCCGGTACGGACCTGACGCGGCCAACATACCACGGGTATGGTCCCTCGGGTCCCGGCGTAAGGTTGTGAGCGTGCCGACAATGAGGTCCCGACGACTCGACTACTCCGAGTCGACCCGATCCGCCCTGGTCGACAGCGCGGTCGAACTGTTCACGAAACGCGGATACGCGGGTACCTCGCTCGACGAGGTGGCCAAACGCGCCCGTGTCACGAAAGGCGCGCTGTACCACCATTTCAGCGGGAAGCAGGCGCTCTTCGAAGCCGCGTTCGAACAGGTCGAAAGCCTGGTCTACGACCGGCTGCAGAAGATCATGACCGGCGACGGCGCCCCGTGGGAGCGCGCGATGAGCGGGCTGCAGGCGTTCATCCGCAGCTGCCTCGACCCCTCCTACCAGCGGATCGCCATCCACGAGGGCCCGGTCGTGATGGGCTGGGAGCGCTGGCGCGAGGCCGAGGAGCAGTCCAGTTTCGGGCTCGTGCGGTCCGGGCTGCAGCTGCTCGTCGACGCGGGCGAGGTGGAGCCGGTCCCGGTCGATCTCACCGCGCGGCTGCTGTTCGGCGCGCTGTCGAGCGCGGCCACCGAGATCGCCGGGGCGGCGGACCCGAAGAAGGTCGGCGCCGAGATCGAGGACGTCATCACGCGGATGCTGTTCCGGCTGCGCCGCCCGGCGGGAGACGAGCAGCGACCCGCCGCGGGCTGATCGATCCGCCGTTAGGCTGGCGGACATGGACTTGAGGATCTTCACCGAACCCCAGCAGGGGGCGAGCTACGACGACCTGCTGCGGGTCGCGCGGACCACTGAGGCCGCGGGCTACGACGCCTTCTTCCGCAGCGACCACTACCTCAAGATGGGTGACGCGGACGGCCTTCCCGGGCCGACCGACGCGTGGATCACCCTCGCCGGCCTCGCCCGCGAGACCGAGCGGATCCGGCTCGGCACGCTCGTCACCGCGGCCACCTTCCGCTACCCGGGCCCGCTCGCGATCTCGGTCGCGCAGGTGGACCAGATGTCCGGCGGGCGCGTGGAATTCGGCATCGGCACCGGCTGGTACGACGACGAGCACACCGCCTACGGCCTCACTCTGCCGCCGCTCAAGGAGCGTTTCGACCGCTACGCCGAGCAGCTCGCGGTGATCACCGGCCTGTGGAAGACCCCGGCCGGGAAGACGTTCTCCTACTCCGGCGACTACTACACGCTCGCCGACTCGCCCGCGCTGCCGAAGCCCTCGCAGTCGCCCGCGCCGCCGGTGATCATCGGCGGGGGCGGCAAGAAGCGCACCCCGGCGCTGGCCGCGCAGTACGCCGACGAGTTCAACCTGCCGTTCGTGGACGCCGAAACCGCGCTCGCGCAGTTCCAGCGCGTCGACGCGGCGGCGGAGGCGATCGGCCGCGACCCCCAGAAGATCCTGCGTTCGGTCGCGCTCGTGCTCGCGGCGGGCCGGGACGACGCGGAGGTCGCGCGCCGGGCGTCCGCGATCGGCCGGGAGACGGCCGAGCTGCGGGCCAACGGGCTGGCCGGGACCGCGGCGGAGCTCGTGGACCGGATCGGGCAGTGGCGGGAGAAGACCGGGATCACCCGGCTGTACCTGCAGGTGCTCGACCTCGCCGACCTCGACCACATCGAGTTCGTGGCGAGCGAGGTCGCACCTCAGCTGGACTGAAAGCCGTGAAGGTCTTCCTCGCGGGAATCAGCTTCCCGCGAGGAAGACCTTCACGGACCGCTGGGTCAGTTCTGCAGGGCGAAGGTGACGCCGGGGGCCTTCGGGGCCTCCGGGCGCGGCAGCCAGCGGTCGTCGCTCACCGGCAGTTCGCCTTCGAGGGCGGCCAGCACCAGTTCCTTCGCCAGCGGCAGCACCTCGGCGACCGGGACGTCGCGCCGCAGCTCGTACGACAGCGAGGTGACGCCCGCGTCGCGGATGCCGCACGGCACGATGGTGTCGAACGCGGCCAGGTCGGCGTTGCAGTTCAGCTCGAATCCGTGCATCGTCACGCCGCGCTGGACGCGGATGCCGATCGCGGCGATCTTGCGTTCGATGCCGCGTTCGTCGGCGGGGATCCACACGCCGCTGCGGCCTTCGACGCGGCCGGTGCGCACGCCGAACCGGTCGCACACCGCGATCAGCGCCTCTTCCAGCCTGCGCACGTAGTGCATGACGTCGATCGGGTCGGCGAGCTTCAGGATCGGGTAGCCGACCAGCTGGCCGGGACCGTGCCAGGTGATCTTGCCGCCGCGGTCGACGTCGATCACCGGGGTGCCGTCGGCGGGCCGGTCCTCGGGTTCGGTGCGCTTGCCCGCGGTGTAGACCGACGGGTGCTCCAGCAGCAGCATGGTGTCCGGTCCGGTGTCGTCCGCGCGCGCGGCGAGGATCTCCCGCTGCAGGTCCCAGGCTTCGGTGTAGTCGATCGTCCCGACCTCGCGCACGACGAGGGGTTCGGCGGCGATGCGGCAGCTTGCGCTCGAAGAACTCACCCGTCGAGGCTACGCCTTTCGCGTACCGGAAAGGGGATCAGCCGCAGTGCGGTCGCTGACACCAGTCCCACGCCGAGCACCGCGAGCACGGCCCCGATCGTGTCGGTGACCCAGTGCACGCCGAGCACGATCCGGCAGGCCGCGGCCAGCACGGTCGCGGCGGCGGAAATCCAGATCGCCCATCGCGCGAACCGCGGCCGCAGCCAGGCGCAGAGCAGGACCACGACCAGGCTGGTCGTCGCCACGGAAACGACGTGGCCGCTGGGGTAGCTCAGATCCGGGTACACGCGGGGGCGTTGCCGCTGGAACACCGGCTTGAACGCCAGGCTGGTCAGCCGGCACAGCACAAGCACCAGGGCGAGCCGCACGCACAGCGAGAGCCGCGATCGGTCCCGCAGCACGATCGCGAGCAGCACCACGCCGAGCGCGTACGGCAGCACCGGGCCGAGGACGTTCGTCACCACGCCCGCGATCTGACCGGCCGGGCGAGCATCCTGTCCTCGCAAGGCCGTGGCGACCTCGACGTCGAGCTGCGGCGGCTGCCGGTCTACCAGGAACCCCAGCCAGAGAAACGCGGCGAACAGCACCACCCCGGTGACGATCCACCGGACGCGCGGCATCGTCACGTCGCCGCGTCGAGCGCGGTGTCGACGGTGCGGTGCCGGAATTCGTACCCGCTCGCTTCGAGCTTCCGCGGCACCGCGCGCTGCCCGTACAGCGCCATCTCTTCGGCGGCCTGGCCAAGAGCGATCTTCATCGCGATTTCCGGGACCCACCACGGCGAAGGCCGGTGCACGGCGTGCCCAAGGGCCTGGGTGAACTCGGCGTTGGTGACCGGGATCGGGCCGGTGAGATTGACCGGGCCGGACAGCGATTCGTGCTCCAGGATGTGCACGAGGGCACCGATTTCGTCGTCCAGCGCGATCCACGGCATGTACTGGCCGCCGTCGCCGAGCCGTCCGCCGAGCGCGAAGCGGAAGAGCGGACGCAGCACGTCGAGCAGGCCGCCTTTCCGGGCGAGGACGAGACCGGTGCGGATCGAGACGACCCGGGCCTCGGCCGCCGCTGCGGTGGCAGCCTCCCACTCGGTGCACATCTCGGCGAGAAAACCGTTGCCGGCCTTGGTGTTCTCATCGACCACAGTGGACCCGGCGTTGCCGTAGTAACCCACGGCGGAGGCGTTCACCAAGACGCCGATGCCGTGCTCCGCCACCGCTTCGGCGAGCACTTCGGTCGGCTCCACCCGGCTGTCGAGCAGCTGCTGTTTGCGCATTCCGCTCCAGCGGCCGGGCAACAGCGGGGCACCGCACAGGTTCACCACCGCGTCGATGCCGTCGAACGCGCCGTCGTCGATCCGTCCCGACGGCGGGTCCCAGCCGCGTTCGTCTTCCGCCCGCGCGGTGCGCCGCACCAGCCGGCGCACGTCGTGCCCGGATTCGCGCAGCCGTCCGGTCAATGCGGTGCCGATCAGACCGCCGGAGCCCGCGATAAGTACCCGCATGCCTCTGATCGTGTCCTATCGGCCCGGTTCGCGCACACCCGGGCGGAGCTGGCCGGCGACGTCGGCGGCGGCGGTCAGCAGCACCAGCGCGGGTATCGCGGCGGTCGGCCTGAGCCGGTAGCTGCCGCGGCGGTCCTGCTCGACGAGCCCGGCCGCGGTGAGCGCCTTGAGGTGGTGGTAGAGCCGTCCCGGCGAGCTGAGTTCGGCGGCTTCCCGCAGCGCGGCCCCGGTTTGCGCGCCGTCGCGGGCGAGCAGCCGGACGAGTGCGATCCGGTCGGTGTTCGCCAGCGCGGCGAGCACCTCGGCGCGCGGCCCGTCCGGCAGCGACAGGACCGCCGGGGTCGTGAGCCGGATTTCCCAGCGCAGCTCGGGATCGGTCAATTCACCCTGATAGCCCACGATTCCCGGCGGACCGTCCTGGACGGGTTCGGCGGGCCGCCCCTCCACTGCGGCCATCCGGCGTTCGAGCGCCGCGACACGCTCGGCGAGGTCTTCGGTCATGCGGGTCAGTGTCCCAGCGCACGCTCCAGTGCCGCGAAGGTGTCCGGGCGGTACAGCGCGTCGATGCACAGCTGCTGCAGCACTCCGCCGTACTGGAGATCCTCCGGCGTGGAGTTCTTCAGGAAGATCGTGCCGGTGCCCGGACGGCGGTCCGGCCAGAGCACGTCGAGTCCGAGAACGAGGAAGCCGGGCAGGTTTCCGCCCTTGTACAGCAGGGCTTTCGAACCCGACGGCTTATCTCTCGCGAGCGGCGCGGCGAGGATCTCCTGCGCGAGGACGGCCGCGCGGTCGCGGCTCGCGGCGATCTCGTGGTGCATCCCGGACAACTGCGCGGCGCTGCCCTGTCCGGTCGCCGCGGACCACGCCAGGATCGCCGCCACGGAGGGAGGTTTCCCGGCGGCGCGCGGGAGCACTTGGGCGCGGAACGACGGGTCGCGCGCGAACCGGTTCGACAGCGCGTCTCCCGCCGCGCGGCGGACCACGACCGGGCTGCGCGGCGGCGGGCAGTACTCCGGGAAATACAGCAGCAGAGTCTCGCCGCCGAACATCCGGACGTCCGGCATGCGCCAGCCGCCCCGGGCCGCGGCCTCCCGCAGTGCCCGGTCGCCGAGCCGGGCGCGCAGATAGTCGGCCGCGGAGTTGTCGCTGAAATAGATCATCGTTTCGGCGATGCTGTGCAGCGGCACGCATCGCTCCGGGTCCTTCGCGACGCCGTACTCGTCGCACGGGATTCCCAGGTAGGTCAGCGCCTTCAGGTGACTGCCCTGCCCGACCAGGCCGTCGCCGAGATACGGATGCCGGGCGTCCCAGTCGCCGACGCGCACCCGCTCGTCCGGATCGAGCCGTCCTCGCGCGACCGCTGTGGTGTAGGCGAGCAGATGCACCACCTTGATCGCGGACGCGATGGTGAGCGAGCGGTCCGCGAGATGGCTGAACCGGCGGCCGGTGCCGTCGGAGAAAACCGCTGACACGTCGTCGCGGTGTGCCGCGAGCCGGGCGAGCCAGCCTTCGGGGGTGGATTGGTCCGGGGGATCGGCCAGCGCGAGCGAGGGCGCGACGATCGTGGCGGCCCCCGCTGCGGCGACCGACGTGAGCAATCTGCGTCGGGTGAGCATGCCGGCGAGCTTACTCCGGTATTCCGGAATTCCGGATTAGCCGAAAGGGGGAAAGAGCGAAGGCCCCCGCACCCGAGCGGGTGCGGGGGCCTTCGCCGGGGAGTTGCCGGATCAGAGACCCAGCTCGTCCTCGAAGTTGCCCTCTTCCAGCCGCTGCTTGATCGTGGTCAGGAAGCGGCCGGCGTCCGCGCCGTCGACCAGGCGGTGGTCGTAGGTCAGCGGCAGGTACGCCATCGAGCGGACCGCGATGGTGTCGTTGCCGTCCGCGTCGCTCACCACGACCGGGCGCTTCACCACCGCGCCGGTGCCGAGCATGCCGGACTGCGGCTGCACGATGATCGGCGTGTCGAACAGGGCCCCGTTGGAGCCGATGTTCGTGACGGTGAAGGTGCCGCCGATCAGCTCGTCCGGCTTGATCTTGTTGGCCCGGGCCCGCGCCGCCAGGTCGGCGATGCGGTGCGCGAGACCGGCGAGGCTCAGCTCGCCCGCGTCGTGGATCACGACCGAGAGCAGGCCGCGCTCGGTGTCCACCGCGATGCCCAGGTGCACGGCGCCGTGGTAGGTGATCTCCTTCGTGTCCTCGTTGTAGGACGCGTTGACGTTCGGGTGCTGCTTGAGCGCCTCGACGGTCGCCTTGGCGAAGAACGGCAGGAACGTGAGGTTGACGCCCTCGCGCTCCTTGAACGCCGCCTTCGCGCGCTGGCGCAGCTTGGCGATCTTGGTGACGTCCACCTCGTGCACCTGCGTGAGCTGCGCGGAAACCTGCAGCGACTCGCGGGTCTTGGTGGCGGTGATCTGCCGGATCCGGCTCGCCTTCTGCACGGTGCCGCGCAGGGCGGCGACCTCCGGCGGGACCGCGGCGGCGCGTGGCGCGGACGCAGCGGCGGCCGGGGCAGCGGCAGTGGTGTCCTTGGCGGCCGGGGCCGCCTTCTGCTTGGCCTCGGCGGCGGCGAGCACGTCCTGCTTGCGGATGCGGCCGCCGACTCCGCTGCCGGTCAGCGACGCGAGGTCGATGCCGTGCTCGGAGGCGAGCTTGCGCACCAGCGGCGTGACGTACGGGCCATCCGAAGACTCTGCCGGCTCCGCCGGGGCCTTCGCGGCCGGAGCGGGCTTGCTCTCCTGCGCCGGAGCCGGAGCGGCAGGCGCGGGGGCCGGAGCCACCGGGGCCGGGGCGGGCTTGCTTTCCTGGACCGGAGCCGGGGCAGGCTCGGGCTCCGGAGCGGGCGCGGGCTTGCTCTCCTGAGCCGGGGCGGCGCCCGCGTCGCCGATGACCGCGAGCACTCCGCCGACCTCGACGGTCTCGTCCTCGCCCGCGCGGATCTCCAGCACGGTGCCGGCGACCGGCGACGGGACCTCGGTGTCGACCTTGTCGGTGGAGATCTCAAGCAACGGCTCGTCGACCTCGACCGACTCGCCGACCTGCTTCAGCCAGCGGGTGACGGTGCCCTCGGTGACGCTCTCGCCCAGCTCGGGCAGCTTCACCTCGGTGCCCGAACCGCCCGCGGCCGGAGCGGTGTCCGGCTGCGACGGAGCGGACTCGGCGGGGGCGGCCGCGGCAGGGGCTTCCTGCTGCTGCGGGGCGGGCTCGGGCTCCGGCTCCGGCTCGGCCTGCTGGGCCGGGGCAGAGGACTCGGGCACGCCGCCGGTGCCGTCGTCGATCACCGCCAGCTCGCCGCCGACCTCGACGGTGTCGTCTTCCTTGGCGCTGATCTTCACGACCGTGCCTGCCACCGGCGACGGCACTTCGGTGTCGACCTTGTCGGTCGAGATCTCGAGCAACGGCTCGTCGACCTCGACGGTGTCGCCCTCCTGCTTCAACCACCGGGTGACGGTTCCCTCGGTGACGCTCTCGCCGAGCTCCGGCAGCGTGACGGAGTAGGCCATTGTTCGCTGGCTCCCTTGATCGCTAAGACGTGGTCTGGATTGTGCTGGTTGCGCGTCAGCTGTGCACGTGCAGCGGCTTGCCCGCGAGGGCGAGGAACGCTTCGCCGAGTGCCTCGGTCTGCGTGGGGTGCGCGTGGATCAGCGGGGCGACGTCCTCCGGGAACGCCTCCCAGCTGTAGATCAGCTGCGCTTCGCCGATCAGCTCGCCGACCCGGTCGCCCACCATGTGCACGCCGACGACGGGGCCGTCGGGGGCCTTCACCAGCTTCACGCCGCCGGAGGTCTTGAGGATCTGGCTCTTGCCGTTGCCGCCGAGGTCGTAGGTGAACGTGGTGACGTCCGACCCGTACTTCTCCTTGGCCTGTGCCTCGGTGAGCCCGACGGAAGCGACCTCGGGGTGCGAGTAGGTGACGCGCGGGATGCCGCGCTCGTCGATGATGCGCGGGTTCAGGCCGGCGATCTCCTCGGCCACGAAGATGCCCTGCTGGAAGCCGCGGTGCGCGAGCTGAAGGCCCGGCACGATGTCGCCGACCGCGTAGACATTCGGCAGGTTGGTGCGCAGCCGGTCGTCGGTGAGCACGAAGCCGCGGTCGATCTGGACGCCCGCCTCCTCGTAGCCGTGCCCGGCCGAGTTCGGGCCGCGGCCGACGGCGACCAGCAGCAGGTCGGCCTCCAGCGTTTCGCCGGACTCCAGCGACACGCTGACGCCGTTGTCGTCCTGCTTCGCGCCGGTGAACTTCACGCCGGTCTTGAAGCCGATCTTGCGGCGGCGGAACGCGCGTTCAAGCTGCTTGGAGGCGTACTCGTCCTCGTTCGGGACCAGCCGCGGGAGCGCCTCGACCACGGTGACGTCGACCCCGAAGGAGGCCCACACGCTGGCGAACTCCACGCCGATCACGCCGCCGCCGAGCACGACGACCTTCTTCGGCACGTAGTCCAGCGTCAGCGCCTGCTCGCTCGCGATGATGCGGCCGCCGAGTTCGAGGCCGGGCAGGCTGCGCGAGTACGAACCGGTGGCGAGGATGACGTTCTTGCCGGTGTAGCGGGTGCCCTCGACCTCGACGGTGGTGCCGCCGACGAACCGGCCGGTGCCCTCGACGAGGTTCACCTTGTGCGCCTTGGCCAGGCCCTGGAGGCCCTTGTACAGCCGGGAGACGATCCCGTCCTTGTACTTGTTCACCCCCGCGATGTCGATGCCTTCGAACACGGCCTTGACGCCGAAGGTCTCGGCGTCGCGGGCCTCGTCGGCGACCTCGGCGGCGTGCAGCAGGGCCTTGGTCGGGATGCAGCCCCGGTGGAGGCAGGTCCCGCCCAGCTTGTCCTTCTCGATCAGCGTGACGGAAAGGCCCAGCTCGGCCGCGCGGAAGGCCGCGGCGTAGCCGCCCGATCCGCCTCCCAGGATCACGAGGTCGGCGGAGGTGTCGCTCACTTCAATAACTCCTCGGCAGCGATAGGGGTGGAGCTTCGGTCGCCGCGGCACCCGGTATAAACGCGCGCGCGACAACAGCCATCTTGTCACTACGCCGATCGGCGTTGCGACCTAGCCGGGCCAAGGCGGTGCTGCGACACCGGCCACACACGAACCCGGGAATAATGAAGTCCGGACTCTCGCCGGAAGAAAGGGGGTCGAAGTGGGGATCTTCGACTCGTTGCGCCGCCGCGGCAGACGCGGCGCGGCCGCTGGAGCAGGCCGCTCCGGAGGCTCGGCCGACACCCGCTACCTGGAAGAATGGGCCGCCGCGCGCCGCGGGGTGGAGGCGTACGTCGAGCCGCCGACCACGGTGACCGACACCACTGTGGTGCTTGTCGCGCACGACGGCGAATGGACCCGCCGCCGCATCGGAAGCTTCGACGCCGCGCAGCGGTTCGGCCACAAGCACACGATTCCGGTGTACGAGGCCGCGCGCGTCGGTTACCCGAAGCGCATGCGCGAATACACCGAACGGCAGAAGCGCCGCCCGGGCAGCTGAGCCGGGCGCTGGCTCTCGGTAGCCGCCGGGTTGTTGCCGGGGGTGCTGATTCCATCGGTCTCGGCGTTGCGCGCGCCGGCTTGCGGCCCGGGTGCGGGTCGTGAGGGGAACCCTGAGGGAATCAGCGGCTGTGAAGGTGGCCCTCACGGACTTCAGCGGGCGGGTGGGCTGAGTCAGGCGCTTGCTTCCAGCAGTCGGTGGTGGTGTTCCAGCAGCGCGCGGAACGAGTCGTGCGCGGTGCTGCCGTACGTGAGGTCCACTTCGACCGCTCGCCAGCCGTCGCCGGTGTGGGCGAGCAGGACGGTCGCGGGGTCGGAGACGATCACGACCGTTCCGTCGGCGCGCAGTTCGCGGGCGGGCAGCAGGCGCGGGAACACCACGTCCGCGGGTAACCCGTCCGCGAGCGCCAGGAACTCGCGGTAGTCGTCGGGAAGGCGGAAGCCGAGGCGTTGTTCGGCGGCGGCCAGGTCGGCGGGCGACGCCGGGGCGGGGGCGCGTTGCCCGCGCAGCCGGAGGATCGCCGAGACCAGTTCCGGAAGGCTGGCCGGGCTGGTCGGATGGCGTTCGCGCAGTGCGGCGATCAGCGCCCCCGCGCACTGGTCCGGCCACTCCGTGCCGAGTCCGAGCGGGTCCGCGCCGCCGACCAGCCGGGCGGCGAGCGGGCGGGTGGCGGCGAGCGTCGCGACGTCCGGGTCGGGGTGGCTTTCGACGAGTGCGGCCCACGCGCCGAGGTCGGCGGCGGCCAGTGCGTCGCGCACCGGATCCGGCCGCTCCGGGGCGATCGCGGAGACCACGCCCGCGACTGGCGAACCGTCGAAAAGACCGTCCAAATCGGACGCTCGGCGGGCGAGAAATGCTTGGTGGGCTTGTTCTTCCGCGTCCAGGTCGAGCGGAACGAGCACGTCTGCCCATTGTGGACGGTCGCCGCGCGCCTCGAAGAGCATCGCCCAGGCGCGGGCGCGCACCGCGTCGTCGGCGAGCACGGACGCCGGGCGTCCGGTCGCCGCGTGCCATTGCGTGACAAGGCGATCCGCGGCGTCGGCCGCGCCCGCGGTCGCGAGGAGGAGTGCGGCGTGGCCGATCCGGCGGTCAGCGGCGGCCTCGTCGGCGGTGAGCACGTCGCGGACGGCGGTCTCGAGGTAGTCGTCGCGCTGCATGTTCGCGAGCGTGCCACACGGCCGCGGACCCGACGGAGGCCCCGCGCCGGCGTGGTGCGGGGCCTCCGTCGAACGCGGGAATCAGCCCTGGTCGGCGATGTCCGCCAGCACCGCGGCGATGGTGCGGACCGGGATGCCGGTGCCGCCCTTGCCGGTGTAGCCCCACGGGCCGCCGGAGTTGAAGGCCGGGCCCGCGACGTCCAGGTGCGCCCACGGCAGGTCCGCCGGCACGAACTCGCGCAGGAACACGCCCGCCACCAGCATGCCCGCCCAGCGCTGGCCGGTGACGTTCGCGATGTCGGCCAGGCGCGAGTCCAGGTCGGCGCGCAGTTCGCCGGGAAGCGGCATGGCCCAGCCGCCCTCGCCGGTGGCCTGCATGATGCCGGCGACGCGGTCGCGGAACTCGTCCGAGCCCATCACGCCGGAGATCCGGTTGCCCAGCGCGACCACCTGCGCGCCGGTCAGCGTGGCGGTCTCGATCAGGTAGTCCGGGTTCTCCTCGGCCGCGCGCACGATCGCGTCGGCCAGCACGAGCCGTCCTTCGGCGTCGGTGTTGAGCACCTCGACGGTCTTGCCACCGTACATGGTCAGCACGTCGCCGGGCCGGTAGGAGGTGGCCGAGGGCAGGTTCTCCGCCAGCGGGATGTGCGCGGTGACCTCGAGCGGGTACTTCAGCTTCGCGGCCAGCACGACCGACGCGAGCACGGCGGCCGCGCCCGACATGTCGGAGGTCATGTGGTCCATGTTCGCGGCCGGCTTGAGCGAGATGCCGCCCGAGTCGAAGGTGATGCCCTTGCCGACCAGCGCGACCTTCTTGCGCGCCTTCGCCGGCTTCCAGCTGACCCGCAGCAGGCGCGGCGGCCGCGACGAACCGCCGCCGACGCCGAGGATGCCGCCGAAGCCCTTGCGCTTGAGGACCTTCTCGTCGAGCACCTCGAACTCGAGGCCGTTCGCGTCGGCGAGCTTCTTCGCGCGGTCGGCGAAGGACGCCGGGAACAGGTCGTTCGGCGGGGTGTTGATCAGGTCGCGGGCGATGATCACCGATTCGGCGATGAACCCGGCCGCCTTCAGCGTGGCCTTGTGCTCGCGCGCGGTGCCCTCGGCCGGGCTGACCAGGTCGGCCTTCGCCAGCGGGCCCTCGCCCTTCTCCGAGCGGTACTCGGTGAAGACGTACGCGCCCAGCGCGATGCCTTCGGTGGCGGCGTGCAGGTCGAGCGCCGACAGCGTGACGAACGCCCGCTCGGTGCCGTTCAGCGCGCGGGCCGCGGCTCCGGCCGCGCGGCGCACCTGCTCGGCGGTGATTTCGCCGTCCTTCGATGTGCCGAGGCCGACCGCCAGCACGACGCCCGCGGGCAGCTTGCCCAGCGTCGGCAGCTTCACGATTTCCTCGGCCTTGCCGGTCGCGCCGAGCGTGCCGAGCACCTCGGCGAGCTTGCCGTCGAACGCCGCGTCGGCGACCTCCGCGCCCGCGGCGAGCTCGAGGCCGTCCGCGCCCTGGAGAGTGCCGATCACGACGACGTCGGCGCGGGTCTTGCCCAATGCCGCACCCGTGTTCTCGGAGAGGGCAAGCTTCGGCACGGTCACTTCTGACTCCTCGCGACGTCGCGGTGGCGCCGGGCGATCTGCCCGGTCGATCGTGAGCCATGCTAATGACAAAGCCATCCGGACGGGGGAAGGGGGATCGCGGTGCGGCTCGCGGGAGCACTCCTGGTGACGCTGGCGGCCGGCGCCGCCGGGGCCGGATACTGGGTTCTCGCCGGGGTTGTGCTCGCCGCGCTGGCCGCGGCCTGCGGCTCCCGGCTGCCCGCGCTCGGCGGCGATCCGGCAGGCCGGATCGCCGGCGGATTATCCCGGCTGGCCCAGATCGTCGTGCTCGCGCAGGCGTTCGGCGCGTACGTCTTCCCGGCGCAGCCCGGGTATGCCGCCGCTGCGCTCGTGGTGTTCGTCGCGGCGGCGGATTTCGCCGGGCTGCGGCTGCCGGATCTGCTGGTCACCTGGGTGCTGGGCGTGCTGCTGGCCGCCGCGGCGGTGCTCGTGGCGATGTGCCTGGCGGTCGCTCCGGTGTCGCAAACGGGCGGAATCGGGACACCGCCCGCGGCCGGGATCGTCGTCGCGGCGCTGTTCCTGCTGCCGTTCCTCCTTCCGGAACCGGGGGAGCGCGGCACCGGACGCGCGTTCGTTCTGAGCCTCGTCGCGGTGGCGGTCACAGCGGTGACGCTGCTGCAGCTGGGTCCGGTCCGGCTCGGATTGTCCGGGACCGCGATGCGGGATCTGCTGTCCGCCGCGGACGCCGGGCAGCTCCAGCCGTTGCTCACGGTGATCGCAGTGCTGGCGACTCTTCCCGCCGTATTCACGACTTTCGTCGGTGCGCGACAGCGGTTCGCGCCGTCCGGCGGGGCTCCGGTCGCGGTGGCCGCACTGCTGGCAGCGGCCGCCGCGGCGTTCGTTCCGCTGTCGGCGGCGCTGCTCGCGGCGGGGCTCGGCGCCGTCGCGGAACTGCTGCTGCGGGTACGGATCCGCCGCTACCGTGGCGTCCATGACTGAGCACCGCTGGGCGCCGGGACAGACAGTCGTCGAACGTTTCGTCCGCCCGGACGGCAGCATCGGCCAGCATCATCCGCTGCGTGTGATTTCCGACGACGGCGAGACGCTGCTCGGCTGGCTCCCGCTCGGCACGCCGATCGTCGGCAGCAGGCTCGCGGACGGCCGGTCTCTGCGGGAAGCGCCGCTGGAACAACGGTTTCGCGAGCCGCGCGTACGCGTGCCGGAGGTCTGGCACGGCACCTCGACGCTGCGGCTGATCCCCGACCGGGCGTGGTCGTCGGTGTGGTGGTTTTTCGAGGCGGACGGCCGGTTCCGCGACTGGTACGTGAACCTCGAAGTGCCGCGCGGGCGCACCGGAACCGGCCCGGACCGGATCGACGGCATCCTCGACCTGGTCGTGACGCCGGGCGCGGGCTGGAAGTGGAAGGACGAGGACGAAGCGGAGGCGGCCGTCGAGGCAGGCCGGTTGACCACCGCTGAACTCGGCAAGCTGCGCGCGGAGGGCGAACGGCTCGCCGGGCTGGCCGAGCGGGGCGCGTACCCGTTCGACGGCACGCACACCGATTTCCGCCCGGACCCGGACTGGCCCGCTCCGGCGCTGCCCACCGGGCTGTGCTGACTCACTGCGGGTTTCGCAGCGGCGCGGTGCACGGCGGGTTCGCGGTCCGGCCAG
The DNA here is from genome assembly GCF_001651785.1 of Amycolatopsis sp. M39. Classification (NCBI taxonomy): domain Bacteria; kingdom Bacillati; phylum Actinomycetota; class Actinomycetes; order Pseudonocardiales; family Pseudonocardiaceae; genus Amycolatopsis; species Amycolatopsis sp. M39. The sequence continues at coordinate 841,500 of NZ_LWSF01000002.1, read as the reverse complement.
TGTCAGCGAGAACGGGAGGAGCCGCGCGGCCGCTACCGCGAAAACCTTACTGGGCCAGCAGGACCAGCACCCCGAACAGCACGATGTTGACGACGAGCAGGATCACCACGGATTTGGTCGGCAGATTCCTGGTGATCACCTTGCCGTGCAGGTTCTTCCACCAGTAGATGCCGAATCCGGCGACGACGAGGCCGAGGAAGAAGCCGAACCCGCTCGAAAGCAGGCCCCAGCCGACCATCCCGAGCAGTCCCGCGCCGAAGGTCAGCAGGGCCGCGGCGCCGAAGGTCTTGACATCGGGCCCGGCCCCGGGCCCGGCTTGGCGTGCTGGTTGAGTGCTCACACCGTCCATCGTAGTGGGGTGACGCCGCGAGCGCGGGACAGCGCGGCGAGTAAGACCACAGGACTTCCGACTAACGTGCTTCCGACCAAGCGCTATCGTCTACGCATGACCACAGCGACGCAGTTCACCCACGTTCCGAACCCGAGCCCCGCGAGTCCTGAACGCGTCGCCGAGGTACTTGCCAAGCCGGGGTTCGGCACGCATTTCACCGACCACATGGTCACCGTGCGCTACAGCACCGAGAAGGGCTGGCACGACGCCAAGGTCGGGCCGTACGAACCGTTCTCCCTCGACCCGGCCACGTCCGTGCTGCACTACGGGCAGGCGATCTTCGAGGGCCTCAAGGCCTACCGCCAGCCGGACGGCACGATCGCCGCGTTCCGGCCGGAGGCCAACGCGCAGCGGTTCCGCGAATCCGCCGAGCGGCTCGCGATGCCGCAGCTGCCGGTGGAGACCTTCGTCGACTCGCTGCGCGAGCTGATCGCCGTCGACGAGCGCTGGGTGCCGACCCGCGAGGGCGATTCCCTGTACCTGCGCCCGTTCATGATCTCCACCTCGGCCGGTCTGGGCGTGAACAGCCCGGCCGAGGAGTATGTCTTCGCGGTGATCGCCTCGCCGGCCGGCTCGTACTTCAGCGGCGGCGTGAAGCCGGTCAGCGTGTGGCTGTCCACTGAGTACGTGCGCGCGGCCCCGGGCGGCACTGGCGCGGCGAAGTGCGCGGGCAACTACGCGGCGTCCTTCGTGGCGCAGGCGCAGGCCGTCGAGAAGGGCTGCGACCAGGTGGTGTGGCTGGACGCGGTCGAGCGCCGCTGGGTCGAGGAAATGGGCGGGATGAACCTGTTCTTCGTCTTCGGCTCGGGCGACGACGTCCGCGTGGTCACCCCGGAGCTGACCGGTTCGCTGCTGCCGGGCGTCACCCGCAAGTCGTTGCTGCAGCTGGCGAAGGACGCCGGGCACAAGGTCGAGGAGCGCCGGATCTCCACCGACGAATGGGAGAAGGCGGCCGCCTCGGGCGAGCTGACCGAGGTGTTCGCGTGCGGCACGGCGGCGGTCATCACGCCGGTCGGCCACGTGAAGCACGGCGGCGGCGAGTTCTCGATCTCCGGCGGGCAGCCGGGCCCGGTCACCATGGCCCTGCGCGAGCAGCTCGTCGGCATCCAGGAAGGCACCCGGCCGGCCCCGTCCGGCTGGATGACCCCGCTCACCTGACGCGCTAGCTGTCCGTGCGGGGAACCCTGAGAGGACTCTGCTTCCCGCAGGGTTCCCCGCACGGCTTTCAGGACGACAGCGGGCCGGAGACGCCGGACTGCTCGTGGGTGGTCATTTCGGCGAGCACGCGGGCGGCCATCATCAGCAGCGGCAGCGCGGTGACCGCGCCGGTGCCTTCGCCGAGCCGGACGTCGAGGTCGAGCAGCGCGCCGAGGTCGAGGTGCTCCAACGCGAGCGCGTGCGCGGGTTCGCCGGTCAGCTGCCCGGACATCCACCAGCGGCGCGCGCCGGGTGCGAGTTCTTCGGCGACGAGCGCGGCGGAGCAGACCACGAGCCCGTCGAGCACCACCGGCGTGCGGCGAACCGCCGCCTGCGCGAGAAAGCCCGTCATCGCGGCGATATCGGCCCCCGAGGACGTCCGCAGCAGCGCGAGCGGGTCGGCCAGCACCGCGCGGGCCCGGCGCAGCGCGTCGCGGACCGCGGCGGCCTTGCGCATCCAGGTGTTGTCGTCGATGCCCGAACCCCGGCCGACCACGGCGACCGGTTCGCTGCCGGTCAGCGCCGCGACCAGCACCGATGCCGGGGTGCTGTTGCCGATCCCCAGGTCGCCGGCGATCAGCAGGTCCGCGCCGCCGTCGACCTCCGCGTCGGCGATCTTCCGGCCGGCGTCCACCGCGGCGCGCACCTCGGCGTCGGTGAGCGCGTCCTCGACGTCGATCGAGCCGGAACCGCGGCGCACCTTGAACTCGCCGATCGACCGCATCGCGGATTCCTCGGTGTCCACGGCCATGTCGACCACGCGCACGCCCGCGCCCGCCGCCGCGGCGAGCACGTTGATCGCCGCGCCGCCGGTCAGCATGGTGCCGACGAGCTGCGACGTGACCTCCCGCGGATACGCCGAGACGCCCTTGTTCGCGATGCCGTGATCGCCGGCGAACACGACGACGCGCGGGCGGGTGAACGGCCGCGGCGGCGCCTGGCCCTGGCACGAGGCGATCCAGACGCCCAGCTCTTCCAGCCTGCCGAGCGAGCCGGCCGGTTTGACGAGCTTGTCGTGCAGCGCGATCGCGCCCGACCGGGCCTGGTCGCTCGGCGGTTCGATCTCGCCGAACTCGATGCCCGTTTCCCCGGTGTCCACAGCCAGGTTTCCTTTCGCCGCTGGGCGTCCCGGCGCCCAACCTACCGCCGCGAGGGCAGGGCCCTTAGGGTCGGTCGGCGTGCGGGAATCGACGGCGGCCGGGGTCGTGCTGGCCAGTGGTGCGGGGACCCGGGTCGGGGCCGCGCTGAACAAGGTTTACCTGCCGGTCGCGGGCAGGCGGGTGGTGGCGTGGTCGCTGGACGCGTTCGCCGCCGCGCGCGGGATCGGCGTGCTGGTGCTGGTGATCCGGCCTGAGGACGCGCCGCTGGCCGAGGAAGTGCTCGCCGAACTGTCCGTCCCGGTGGAGATCGTGCCCGGCGGCCCGGCGCGGCAAGCCTCCGAGCTGAACGCGCTGCGCCATCTCGCGCCGCGGATCGCTGACGGGACAGTGGATTCCGTGCTGCTGCACGACGGGGCCCGGCCGTTGGTGACGCCGGAGCTGATCTCCGCGGTGCTGGAACGGACCAGGGAAGACGGGGGAGCGGTGCCGGGCCTGGCCGCGGACGACGTGGTCGCGATGGCCGGGCCGGACACGGTGGCCGGGCCGCTGCCGGGCGCGATCCGGGTGCAGACCCCGCAGGGCTTCCGGGCGCGACCGCTGCTCGCGGCCTACGAGCAGGCCGCCGCGGAAGGGTTTCTGGGCACCGACACGGCTTCGTGCATGGAGCGGTTCTCCGCGCTGCCGGTGCGGTGGGTGCCCGGCAGCGCGGAGAACGTGAAGATCACCTATCCGCACGACCTCGCGGTGGCGGAGCGGTTTCTGCTGCGGCCTTCTTCGTAGCCGCCGCAGTGCTCACGGACTTTCGCCGGGGCGAACCCGGCCGCGGTGATCAGGGGGAAACGGTGAGCGCCGGGTCGGCGACCACGACGTCGCCCAGCGCCTCGTCGATCGCCGTGAGCAGCTCCGGCTCCAGCTTGACGCCCGCCGCCTTGACGTTGTCGTAGACCTGCTCCGGCCGCGAGGCCCCGATGATCGCCGACGCGACGTTCGGGTTCTGCAGCACCCACGCGACGGCCAGCTGCGCCATCGACAGCCCGGCTTCGGCCGCCAGCGGCTCCAGTTTCGCGACCGCGGCGAGGGTCTTCTCGTCGAGGAAACGCTTCACCATGTTCGCGCCGCCGTTCTCGTCGGTCGCGCGCGAACCGGCGGGCAGCGGCTGGCCCACCTTGTACTTGCCGGTCAGCACGCCCTGCGCCACCGGCGACCAGACGATCTGGCTCAGGCCCTCGCGCTCGGAAGCGGGCACGACCTGCGATTCGATGACGCGCCACAGCATCGAGTACTGCGGCTGGTTCGACACGAACGGGATCTTCAGCTCGCGGGCGAGCGCCGCGCCGCGGGAGATCTGCTCCGCGTTCCACTCCGAGACACCGATGTAGAGCGCCTTGCCCTGGCGGACCAGGTCGGCGAACGCCTGCATCGTCTCTTCCAGCGGCACCGTGCGGTCGAACCGGTGCGCCTGGTAGAGGTCGACATAGTCGGTGCCGAGCCGCTTGAGCGAGGCGTTGGCCGACTCGATGATGTGCTTGCGGGAGAGACCCTTGTCGTTGGGGCCCTTCGGCCCGGTCGGCCAGAAGACCTTGGTGAAGATCTCCAGGCTCTCCCGGCGCTGCCCCTTGAGCCCGCGCCCGAGCACCGACTCCGCGGCGGTGTTGGCGTAGACGTCAGCCGTGTCGAAGGTCGTGATGCCCGCGTCGAGTGCCGCCTTGATGCAGGCTTGTGCCTGGTCCTCCTCGACCTGGGACCCGTGGGTCAGCCAGTTGCCGTAGGAGATCTCACTGATGTTGAGGCCGCTGCGGCCGAGACGTCGAAACTCCATGCCGACAGCGTAAACGTTTCGTTCGCGTGGCTAACGACCTGTGTGCCGCACGGCTCAGTTCGGGATCGGGTCGCCTGCCTTCAACCGCGGCTTCGGGACCCGCAGCTTGCGGATCTGGCTCGCCCGGACGAAGGCGTACCAGCCGACGCCGCGGGTCGCCGTCGACGGCTCCTTCGGGAAGCGTTCGCGGACCAGCTTCGAGATCTTGCGGCCGTTCACGAAGCCCTCGATGGCCATGACCAGCAGCATCGCCATGCAGACCAGGGTGATGTACTGCTGCACCGCCGGCGCGGGCACCAGCAGCGCGAGGAACACCAGGATCGCCAGCGGCATGAACAGGCCGAGGATGTTGCGCCGGGAGTCGACCAGGTCGCGCACGTACGCCTTGACCGGGCCCTTGTCGCGCGGCGGCAGGTACTTGTCGTCGCCGGACATCATCCGCTCGCGGCGGACGCGGGCGGCCTCCTTGCGGTCTTCCTTGCTGACCGGATTGGCCTTGCGCAGCTCTTTGTTGCGCTTCATCGCCTCGCGCATGGAGGTGGGCGGCGCCGCGACCGGCCCGCGCCTGCGTCCTTCGGCCTCGCGCCGCTTGGGCGTCGCCTTGCCCTTTCCCGGCGTGTACGACTTGCTCGTGGCCTGGGAATCGACAACGGCGGTCTCGGCCGCGGAGTCGTCGGCGGCGGGGTCAGTGGTGCTTCGGCGCAGGAACCTCACCTCCCCAGGGTATTGCAGCCGTCACGACGTTGTTCACCAGGTCGTTCCATATGCGACGATGGAGGGGAACAGATCGGGCGAGTCCCGTGTTGTGCCTAGGACACGAGATGTACCCGCAGCGAGTTCGACCAAAGAGGGAGTGCCATGACGACCGCTGAGCAGACCGGTGCGGCTGCGGCCGAGACCGCCGAGGAGACCCACGGCGTGACGTTGACCGACGCCGCGGCCGCCAAGGCGAAGGCGCTGCTCGAACAGGAGGGCCGCGACGACATGCACCTGCGCATCGCCGTGCAGCCCGGCGGCTGCGCGGGCTTGCGCTACCAGCTGTTCTTCGACGAGCGCACGCTCGACGGCGACCTGTTCCGCGACTTCGACGGCCTCCAGGTCGCCGTGGACCGGATGAGCGCGCCGTACGTGTCCGAGGCCGTGATCGACTTCGTCGACACCATCGAGAAGCAGGGCTTCACGATCGACAACCCGAACGCCACGGGTTCCTGCGCCTGCGGCGACAGCTTCCACTGAACCCAGAGCTGAAACAGGCCCCGGCGCGGCCGCGCCGGGGCCTGTTTGCGTTTTCCGGCGCGGACGCCGTTCACCTGCTGCCGAGCGTTCGCGGGCTCAGACGTACGCGTCGAGATCGGCGACCTGCGCGTGGCAGGCGTCGTCGACCGTCCACGGCCGGGCGGTCCTGGGCCGGGGCAGCCGGGCCTGGCCGGCGGGGCGCTCGGGCCGCAGCGCGGACGGGAGGTGGGCGCAGTCGGCGATCAGGTCGCCGAGGGTTTCCGGTTCGGTCGCGAGGTTCACGAACGTCACGCTATTCAGCCGGACTTGAACGGGAAACGAGTACCGGCCGGTAGTGTCGGAACGTGGCGCGGAAACTACCCGGAAGGGTCATGACCAGCGGGTAACTTGCGTCAGGGCGCGAAAACGACAGCTCATCCACCCCGTGAGGAGAACCGGTGGCAGACAAGCCCAGGATCGCCGTGTCCGGCAGCATCGCGACGGACCATCTGATGCACTTCCCGGGGAGGTTCGCCGAGCAGCTCGTCGCCGAGCAGCTGCACCGGGTGTCGCTGAGCTTCCTCGCCGACGACCTCGTCGTGCGCCGCGGCGGCATCGGCGCGAACATCGCGTTCGGCCTCGGCGTGCTCGGCGTGCAGCCGGTGCTCGTCGGAGCCGTCGGCCAGGACTGGGCGGACTACCAGTCGTGGCTGCAGCGGCACGGCGTGGACACCGCGGGCGTGCTGGTGTCCGAGGTCGCGCACACCGCGCGCTTCGTGTGCACCACCGACGAGGACATGTGCCAGATCGCGACGTTCTACGCGGGCGCGATGGCGGAGTCCCGCAATATCGAGATGGGGCCGATTTCGGACCGGGTCGGCGGGCTCGGGCTCGTGCTGATCAGCCCGGACGATCCTGAGGGCATGGTCCGGCACGCTCAGGAGTGCCGTCAGCGGGGGTACACCTTCGCGGTCGACCCGTCGCAGCAGCTGGCCCGGATGGACGGGGCGCAGGTGCGGTCGTTCGTCGAGGGGGCCAAGTACCTGTTCAGCAACGACTACGAGTGGGAGTTGCTGCTGCAGAAGACCGGCTGGACCGAGGCCGATGTGCTGGAGCGGGTCGGGCTGCGGATCACCACGCTGGGGGAGAAGGGCGTGGAGATCGTCGGGCGGGACGGGACCGCGCTGCAGATCGGGGCGGTTCCGGAGCGCGGGAAGGCCGATCCCACTGGGGTTGGGGACGGGTTCCGGGCCGGGTTCCTCGCGGCGATCGACGGCGGGCTCAGTTTGGAGCGGGCCGCGCAGTTGGGGTGTTTGATCGCGGTGCTGGTTTTGGAGACGGTGGGGACGCAGGAGTGGACGCTGGAGCGGGCTGAGGCGTTGGGGCGGTTGCGGGAGGCGTTCGGGCCGGAGGCTGCCGAGGAGATCGCGGCGGTTCTGCCTGCTTGACCGGGCCTGCTCGTCGCCTGGCGGCGACCTTGCGCCCGATCGCTTGCGGGCACCCCGAAGCTGATGGTGCTGACGGACGGCGGGTGCTTGTCAAGGCGGGAAAGATGCCTTGACAAGCACCCGCCGTCCGCATTCGGGCTTCGGATCGGGGTGCGGGGGTGGTATGGGTGCCTGGTTTGGTGGGTGCGCTGGTGTGGTTTCAGGGCCGTGAGGGGAACCCTGAGGGAATCAGATTTCCCCTCACCTGCGGTCAGAGCTTGACGGGGTAGGCCGGTTCCGGGATTTCCGGCTTGATGCGGTGTTCCACGAAGATGCCGTGCCACAGCATGAAGACCAGCAGAGCCCAGAGCTGGCGGCTGCGGTCCAGCTGGCCCTCCTTGTGCTCGTCCAGCAGGCGGAGCACGGCGGTTTTGTCCAGCAGCTCGTCGGTCTTCGAGTCGTTGATGATGCCGCGGGCCCAGTCGTGCATCTCGTTGCGCAGCCACAGCCGGATCGGCACGGGGAAGCCCAGTTTCTTCCGGTTCAGCACGTGGCCGGGGATGATCTTCGCCAGGGCCTGGCGCAGCGCGTACTTCGTGGTGCCGTGGGCGAGTTTCTGGTCCAGCGGGATCGAAGCGGCGACCTTGAACACCTCGGCGTCGAGGAACGGCACCCGCAGCTCCAGCGAGTTCGCCATGGTGACCTTGTCCGCCTTGACCAGGATGTCGCCGCGCAGCCAGGTGAACAAATCCACGTGCTGCATGCGGGCCACCGGGTCCCAGCCGCGGGACACGTCGTACCAGGGGGCGGTGACGTCCTTGAAGCCGACGCCTTCCTGGTAGGTCCGCAGCACGGCGCGCAGCTGCTCGTCGCGGAAGTTGCGGGCGTTGCCGTAGTAGCGGTCTTCCAGCGGGAGCGCGCCGCGGCGCAGCAGGTCCTTGCCGCGGGTGCCCTCCGGGATCTTCGTGGACACCTTGCCCAGCAGTTTCCGCACGCCGCCGGGGATCTTCTCGAACGGAGCCAGCGAGATCGGCTCGCCGTAGATCGTGTAGCCGCCGAACAGCTCGTCCGCGCCTTCGCCGGACAGCACCGCCTTCACGTGCTTGCGCGCCTCGCGCGCGATGAACCACAGCGGGACCAGCGCCGGGTCGGCGACCGGGTCGTCCAGGTACCAGACGATGAGCGGCAGCGCTTCCATCATCTCGTCCGCCGACACCGTGCGGACCACGTGCTTCACGCCGATCGCGGCGGCCGATTCCGCGGCCACGTCCACCTCGGAGTAGCCCTCGCGCTCGAACCCGGTGGTGAACGCGATGAGGTTCGGGTTGTGCTCCTTGGCGAGCGTCGCGGTCGCGGTGGAGTCGATGCCGCCGGAGAGGAACGCGCCGACCGTGACGTCCGGGTCGGAGATCATGTGCTTGCCGACCGAGTCGCGCATCACATCGGCGATGCGCTCGTACAGCGCCTCGGCCTCGGCGGGGCCGTTCACCGGCTGCGCGGCGAACTTCGGGTGGAAGTAGCGGGTGAACTCGGGCTTCCCGCCCGGCGAGAGCCGGAACGAGGTGCCGGACTCGACGCGGCGGATCGCGGTGTGCAGCGACTCCGGCTCCGGCACGTACTGCAGGACCAGGTAGTGCTGCAGGGCCGTGCGGTCCAGCTCCTGCGCGACGCCGAGCGTGTCCGACAGCTCCAGCAGGCTCTTCTTCTCGCTGGAGAACGCGGTGCCCTTCGGGCCTTCGCTGTAGTAGAGCGGTTTGATCCCGAACGGGTCGCGCGCGCCGAAAACGACCTTTTCCGCCGAATCCCAGATCAGGAACGCGAACATGCCGCGCAGTTTTTCGACCGCTTTGTCCCCGAGGTAGTGATAAGCCGCGACGATCGCCTCGCCGTCGCCTTCAGTGGCGAACTTCGCACCGAATTCTTCGGCGAGCTCGTCGCGCAGTTCGCGGTAGTTGTAGATCTCGCCGTTGAAGTTCAGCGTGTACCGGCCGGGAGCCTCCGGCGGGCCCCACACCAGCGGCTGGTGCGCGTGGTCGACGTCGATGAAGGCGAGCCGGTTGAAGCCGTACACGACCTCGGCGTCCGCCCAGGTGTCCTGCTCGTCAGGGCCGCGGTGGCGCTGGCAGCGCATCGCCGCGCCGACGCTCTCCCGGGCGTTCGAGGCGTCGTTTTCGGTCGCGCAGATCAGTCCAAGCAGGCCGCACACGTGTACTCACACACCTCAGGGTCGGGCCGGTCCGGGGAAGGGCCCAGTATGCCGGGGCGGGGCGCCTCGCCCGGAACGCGGGTGACGCGTGGCGCAACTGGTCACCCCTTGGTCAGCGGGAGCGGCCAACTCGGCTAGGCTCCGCCTGTCACGAAGATCGGTCGAAGAAGGCCCGGTGTGAGAGGGCCTGTTGGGTGAAAGGGCAGGGCGCAGTGGGAAAACCAGAGCGCACCCCGGTGGGTAAGCGGGTCGGGCGTGTCGCCGCGCTGGCCGTGCTGGTGGCGCTGACCGCGACGGGCTGCTCGGGAGACGAGATCCTCCGCTTCGGCTGGCCCAAGGGCGTCACGCCGCAGGCCGACCAGATGCGCACCCTCTGGACGTGGACGGTCGTCGCGGCGCTCGTCGTCGGCGCGATCGTGTGGGCCCTGATCTTCTGGACCGCGATCTTCCACCGCAAGAAGAAGGGCGCGGCCGCCGAGGGCCCCGAGGACCTGCCCCGGCAGTTCCAGTACAACATCCCGCTGGAGATCTTCACGGTCGTCCTGCCGACGATCATGGTCTGCGTGCTGTTCTTCTTCACCGCGACGACCGAGAGCAAGGTCCTCGACAAGAAGCCGAACCCGGACGTCGTGGTCGACGTGATCGCCTTCCAGTGGAACTGGGAGTTCAAGTACGAGGGCGAGAACGCCAAGCGCGCCGACGGCACCCAGGTGAGCACCGTCGGCTCCTCCGGCGAGATCCCGCTGCTCGTGCTGCCGACGAACAAGACCATCGAGTACCGGCTCCGCTCGACGGACGTCATCCACTCGTTCTGGGTCCCGGAGTTCAACTTCAAGCGCGACGTGATGCCGGACCCGGAGAAGAACAACCAGGACAGCTCGTTCCAGAACTCGATCGACCGCGAGGGCTCGTTCGTCGGCCGCTGCGCCGAGCTGTGCGGGACGTACCATTCGGTGATGAACTTCGAGGTGCGGGCCTTGTCCCCGGACAAGTACGACCAGTACCTCAAGCTGCGCACCGAGACGAACCCGAAGACCGGCAAGCCGAACAGCGCGGCCGAGGCGCTGGCGTCGATGAACTGCGGCGAGCTGTGCAGCCCGTTCGCGGTGACCACGAAGCCGTTCAACACCGACCGCACCGCGCGCACCGCGTCCAACTGACGGCGAACCCAGAGGAGTAGGGGACCAATCCCATGAAGGTCGAAGCCCGGATTTTCTACATGGTGGCGGGATTCGCCGTCCTCATGACCGCCGTTTACTGGGTCATGACCGCGCTCTTCACGACCGACCAGAAGGCCGAGCCGGTCGGCATCGTCGCGCTGTTCCTGACCGGCGGCCTCGCGTTCCTCGCCGGCAGCTACATGCAGTTCGTGTCCCGCCGGATCGAAGAGCGCCCGGAGGACCGCGAGGACGCCGAGATCAGCGACGGCGCGGGCGAGCTGGGCTTCTTCAGCCCGGGCAGCTACTGGCCGGTCGCGCTGGCCGCGGCGGCCGGGCTGGCCGGCCTCGCCCTCGCGTTCTTCCACATCTGGCTGCTCGTGATGGCGATCGTGGCCCTGCTCATCGCCGTGGGCGGGCTGGTGTTCGAGTACCACACCGGTCCCGAGCACGACTGAGTTTTTCCGCTTCACCGCGACGCCCGGCTGGGAATTTCCGGCCGGGCGTCGCGCGTATCCGCCTTGGCGCGCTGCGGAGCGAGCGCCGCGGCGAGCACCGCCAGCATCCCCAGGCCCTCCGGCCAGGTGAGCCGGTGGCCGAACGCCAGGATGTCCACCACGACCGCGACCACCGGGTACAGGTAGGACAGCAGCGCCACCGTCGTGGTCGGCAGCTTGCCGATGCTGGCGTACATCAGCACGTACATCACCGCGGTGTGCACTGTGCCCAGCAGCAGGAGCCACAGCAGTCCCGGAGCCGAGCTCGGCAGCGGAGTGAAAATCAGCGCGGGGGCGAGCACGATCGCGCCGACCGTCAGCTGCACCGCCGCGAGCAAATGCGGCCGGATGTGCTTGAGCTGCTTCGCGATGAAGGACGCACCGGCGTAGAGCAGGGCCGCGCCGAGCGCGAGCGCGATCCCGGCGAACCGCACGGGTTGTCCGTCATCTCCTTGTGCGGAAAGGGAAATCACCACAACTCCGGCGAAAGCCACGCCCGCGCGCAGGAGGTGCGAACGGCCGACTTTCTCGCCGAGGAACATCGCCGCCATGCCGACCAGGATCAGCGGTTGGGTGTGGTAGACGACGGTGCTGACGCCGATGGACGACAGCGAGTAGGACGCGAACAGCAGCACCCAGTTGCCGACCAGCAGCAGGCCGCCGGCGACAGCGAGCAGCAGGTCGCGGCGGGCCGGCCGCCAGTCGCGGAACCAGCCTCGGGCCAGGGACCACCCGACCAGCAGGACACCGCCGACGAGGCAGCGGGCGAAGGCCACCGCCGGGGCGGCCGCGCCGCTTTCGAGCACGACCGCGCCGATCGTGCCGGACAACGCCATCGCCGCGGACCACTGCAGGACCGGGCGGGATTCGGGGTTCTTCATGCGACCCAGATTCGTCGCGGCGGCTCCGCTCAACCAGTGTCAGAGATGACAATGACCGCACAACTTGTGACATGCTGGGTCGCATGGACGTGCACCGGGTCGCCGTGCTGCTCGCGGACCGGGTTTCGCCGTTCGAGCTGGGGGTCGCGTGCGAGGTGTTCGGCACCGACCGCAGCGCGGACGGCATGCCCGGCTGGGACTTCGGCGTGTGCTCGCCGGGCGGGGCGGAGGTGGCCAGCTGGTCCGGATTCGGCCTCGCCGGACTGCGCGATCTCGACTTCGCGGCGTCGGCGGATTTGGTGATTGTGCCCACCCAGGCGCCGCGGACCGCGCCGCCGCCGGAACCATTGCTGGACGCCTTGCGCGCTGCGCGGGAACGCGGCGCGTGGGTGGCGGGGTTCTGCGCGGGAGTGTTTTCGCTCGGTTACGCGGGACTGCTGGCCGGCCGTCGCTGCACGGTGCACTGGATCTACGAGCCGGAATTCCGCCGCCTGTTTCCCGCCGCGGAAGTAGATCCCCAAGCCCTCTATGCGGACGACGACGGCGTGTTCACCAGCGCTGGGACGGTCGCCGCGGTGGATCTGTGCCTGCACCTGGTGCGGCGCTTGCGCGGAGTCGCGGCGGCGACGGCACTGGCCCGGCGGATGGTGGCCGCTCCGCACCGCGCCGGCGGGCAGGCGCAGTTCGTGCAGGCCCCAGTGCCCGCGACGGCCGCTCCGGACGACGCGGTGGTCGCCGAAGCGCTCGAATGGGTGGAACGGCGGTTGGACCAGCCGTTCACGGTCGCGGAGCTGGCTCGCCGCAGCGGATTGGGGGAGCGGACGTTCCTGCGCCGCTTCTCCGCCGCGACCGGAACGACTCCGCATCGCTGGCTGACCGAACGCCGCCTCGACCGGGCGCAGGCGCTGCTGGAGGAGGGCTCGCTTTCAGTGGAGGACATCGCGATGGCCTGCGGTTACACCTCCGCGGCTGCGCTGCGGCACCAGTTCTCGCGGCTGCGCTCTACCACGCCCAGCGCATACCGGACCGCTTTCNACCGCTTTCCGTCCGTGAGGGAACCCTGCGGGAATCAGATTCCCGCAGGGTTCCCTCACGGACGTCCACCGAGGCAGGCCGCGCTCGCTGGCCGAGGCGAACTTCGGGCAGCGCGGACGGTCAGCGATCAGCCGAGGAGAACGCGATCCACCGGTCCAGCAGCGCCGCTGCCGCACCGCTGTCGATGGCCTGGCGTGCTTGGTCCAGCCCAGCCGCCAAGTCGTCTTCGAGCGAACCGGAGAAGCCCGCGAAGGCGGCCAGCGCGGCGGCGGCGTTCAGCGCCACCGCGTCGCGCACCGGACCGGTCTTGCCGCTGACCAGTTCCCGGACGACCTCGGCGTTCGCCGCGGCGTCGCCGCCGCGCAGGTCCTCCGCCGTGGCGCGCGGGATGTCGAGCGACTGCGGGTCGAAGGAGCGTTCCGTCACCGTGCCGCCGGAGACCACCAGCACCGACGTCGTCGTGGTGGTGGTGATCTCGTCCAGCCCGTCGTCGCCGCGGGCCACCAGCACCGACATCCCGCGTTCGGCGAAAATCTCCGCCAGGGCACGGGTTTTGTCCGCGTACGCGCAGCCGATCAGGGCACTTCGCGGCTGCGCCGGGTTGGTCAGCGGGCCCAGCAGGTTGAACGTGGTGGGCACGCCCAGTTCGCGCCGCGGCGGGCCGGTGTGCCGGAACGCCGGGTGGAACGCCGGGGCGAAGCAGAACCCGATGCCGATCTCCTCGAGCGACGCGAGCACCGCTTCCGGCGGCAGGTCGATCTTCACGCCGAGGGTTTCCAGCACGTCGGCCGCGCCGGACTTCGACGACGCGCTCCGGTTGCCGTGCTTGGCCACCGGAGCGCCCGCCGCCGCCGTCACGATCGTCGCCATCGTGGAGATGTTCACCGAGTTCGACCGGTCGCCCCCGGTGCCGACGATGTCCACCGCGGGACGGCTCAGCGTGATCCGCCGGGCGTGCGCCAGCATCGCGTCGGCCATGCCGGAGATCTCCGCGGGCGTTTCGCCCTTGGCGCGCAGCGCGACCGCGAAGCCGCCGATCTGCGCCTGCCCGGCGCTGCCGGACATGATCTGGTCCATCGCCCACGCCGTGTCCTCCGCGGACAGGTTCTCGCCGGCGATGAGCCGGGTGAGCAGCGCGGGCCAGGTGTGCGGGGTGGCGCCCACCGGGCTCAGCCGCCGTTGACGGCGGGGACCCGCCCGGCGCGCAGCACGCCGGCGACGGTTTCCGCCGCGGTCAGCGGGTCGAGCGGGTGCACCAGCACGGCGTCGGCCAGCGCCCAGGTGGCGAGCCATCGGTCGTCCCGGCGGCGGACGGCCACGATGATCGGCGGGCAGTCGTCGATCTCGTGCTTGAGCTGGCGGGTCAGGCCGATGCCGCCGGTCGGCTGCGCCTCGCCGTCGAGGATCGCGAGGTCGACCGAGCCCGCGTCCATTTCGGCGAGCACGTCGGCGATGCCGGCCGCCTCGACCCACTCGACGCGGCCGAGGTCGGCCGCCGGGCGCCTGCCGACGGCGTTCATGATCGCCTCGCGGACCTCGGCCTTGTGGCTGAACACCAGGATCCGCTGGGACTGCTCGCTCATTGAGCACGCCTCCGTCTCGTCACGGGTGGAACAGCCGCGATCGTATCCGCCGAGACGCATCTCACGCGGACGCGGTGGGCGAGTCACCCGGTTGCCGCGCCTCCCAGCCCGGAGCGTCGCCGCCGAGCCGCTGCGCCAGACCGGCCATCCGGGACCGTTCCTGGGCGCAGTGCAGGGCGTCCAGCACCTGCACCCGCCGGGCGTGCGCCAGCACCCGGTCGCCGTCGCGGCTTTGTTCGCGCAGGTCGTAGCCGTCCTGCGCGAGAATCGCCGCCGCCTCCTCGATCCGGTCCGCCGGAAGGAGCAGGTGATGGACGAGGACCGCGGGCGCTTCGCTTGCCCAGCCGGGTGATTCGGCGAGCACCGCCGAATCCGCGACGGCCGGATCGAACGCCGAAACGACGGTCGCCAGACCGGGCGCGTCCGGGTCGAGAACCGCTTCTTCGGGCTTTCTCACCAGGTCACGGAGCTTCTCCAGCCAACTCACGAGTAACTCCTTCCGCCGCTGGTCCGCGTCGCGCGCGCGGGTGTGACGCGAAGCTCCCACGACCCGCCGCAGACCCGGCGGGCGGGGTGCGGTCGCGGGAGGACATAATGCGATTCGTGACAACGGCAGCTCCCACCATCAGCCAGCGGGTCCACTCGCTGAACCGGCCGAACATGGTCAGTGTCGGCACCGTCGTGTGGCTGTCCAGCGAACTGATGTTCTTCGCCGGACTGTTCGCCATGTTCTTCACCGTCAAGGCGCAGAACCCGGCCGGGGCGTCCTGGCCGCCGCCGTTGCACGGCGAGGAGTTCCACCTCAACGTCGCGTACGCGATCCCGTTCACGGTGATCCTCGTGCTGTCGTCGCTGACCTGCCAGTTCGGCGTGTTCGCCGCGGAGCGGGGCGACGTCTACGGCCTGCGCCGCTGGTACATCGTGACGCTGATCATGGGCGCGATCTTCGTGTTCGGGCAGGCGAACGAGTACCACAACCTGGTCGAGGAGGGGCTCACGATCCCGTCCGGCCCGTTCGGCACGGTGTTCTACCTCGCGACCGGTTTCCACGGCCTGCACGTGATCGGCGGGCTCATCGCCTTCGTGTTCCTGCTGGTCCGCACGAAGCTCAGCAAGTTCACTCCGGCGCAGGCCACCTCGGCGATCGTCGTGTCGTACTACTGGCACTTCGTCGACATCGTGTGGGTCGGCCTCTTCGCGGTGATCTACATCCTTCCCTGATCTCCGCACCGCCCACCACAAAACGGCCTGAACTGACAGCAAGGGTTGCCGCAAGATGACCACCAGCACCAAATCCTCGGAGCGCCGGTTCCGCGCGCGCTCGAAGATGCGCAGGCGCCTCGCGGGCGTGCTCGCACTCGGCGTCGCCCTGGTGGGGGCCGGCGCCCTGTACGCCGTCTTCGCCCCGGAACCGCAGACCGCGCAGGCACAGGGCGACCCGGCGCTGCTGCGTCAGGGCGAGCAGGTCTACAACAACACCTGCATCGAATGCCACGGCGCGAACCTGGAGGGCGTCAAGGACCGCGGTCCGAGCCTCATCGGCATCGGCGACGCGGCCGTCTACTTCCAGACTTCCTCCGGCCGGATGCCCGCGGCGCGCCAGGAGGCGCAGGCCGCCCGCAAGCCGCCGAAGCTGACCCCGAGCGAGATCGACGCGGTCGGCGCCTACGTGCAGGCACACGGCGGCGGAGCGCAGCGCCCGGCGGAGCGCGGCGAGGCGCTGCGCGGCAACGACCCGGCGCGCGGCGGCGAGCTGTTCCGGCTCAACTGCGCGTCGTGCCACAACTTCACCGGCCGCGGGGGCGCGCTGTCGGCGGGCAAGTACGCGCCGCCGCTCGACCCGGCCACCGAGGAGCAGATCTACGACGCGATGCTCACCGGGCCGCAGAACATGCCGAAGTTCTCCGACCGCCAGCTCAGCGCGGAGGAGAAGAAGGACATCATCGCCTACGTCAAGTCGGTGTCCGACGGCAACAACGACCCGGGCGGCAACGGTCTCGGCGGGGTCGGCCCCGCCTCCGAAGGCGTCATCGCCTTCGTCGTCGGAATCGCCGCGCTCGTCGGCATTACGCTGTGGATTGGATCGAAGGCATGAGTGCCGAAGGGCCCAAGCCGCCCTCGGAGGCGGAGCTGGCTGAGATGGACCGCGACGAGCTGCTCAAGCTCGGCGGTCAGCTGGACGGCGTCGAAATCGTCGACTACCCGGAGCCGTGGCCGGTCGAGGGCACCCGCGCGGAGCGGCGCGCGCAGCGCCTCGTCGCGTTCTGGTTCGCCCTGTCCGCGCTCGCCGGGCTGGCGTTCGTGGTCGTGATGGCCTGGCCGAAGTGGTGGGAGTACAAGGACCCGAGCGACCCGAGCGGGCACTCGACCTACAGCCTCTACACCCCGGCGCTCGGCGTCACGCTCGGTCTCGCGGTGCTGTCGCTCGGCATCGGCGTGATCCTCTACACCAAGAAGTTCGTCCCGCACGAGACCTCGGTGCAGCAGCGCAGCGACGGCCCGTCCGCGGAGGTCGACCGGGCCACCATCCTGGCCCACCTGGCCGACGCCGGGACCCGCAACGGCATCGCCCGCCGGTCGCTGATCAAGCGCACCGCCGGCGCGGGCGCGGGCGCGCTCGGCCTCGCGGTGGCGGCCCTGCCGATCGCGTCCTTCATCAAGGACCCGTGGAAGGACACCGAGAACAAGGACGGCCTCTGGCACACCGGATGGCTGCCGAACTTCAAGGGCGAGAAGGTCTACCTGCGCCGCAACACCGGCAACCTCGAAGCCGACGTCAAGGAAGGCGTCGCGCTGGTCAAGGNTCGACGCGGGCGCGATGGAGACGGTCTTCCCCTACCGCGAATCGGAGAAGGGCGACGAGAAGGCCCTGTCCGAGGCGCTGATGCGGGTCGACAACCCGGTCATGCTCATCCGGCTGCGCTCGACCGACGCCGCGCGCGTGGTCAAGCGCAAGGGCCAGGAGGACTTCAACTTCGGCGACTACTACGCGTACACGAAGATCTGCAGTCACGTCGGCTGCCCGACCTCGCTGTACGAACAGCGCACGAACCGCATCCTCTGCCCGTGCCACCAGTCGCAGTTCGACGCCCTGCACTACGCGAAGCCGATCTTCGGCCCGGCGACCCGTCCGCTCGCCCAGCTTCCGATCACGGTTGACGAAGAGGGATACTTGATCGCGAAGGGCGATTTCATCGAGGCCATCGGACCGGCCTTCTGGGAGCGTAAGTCATGAGTTCACTCACCACGCCGACCAAGGGCACGAGCGCACTCCAGAAGCACCTGGGCGAGGCCGCGGACAACGCGGACCAGCGGTACAAGCTGGCCAAGGGCCTGCGGCACCAGATGAACAAGGTGTTCCCGACCCACTGGTCCTTCCTGCTGGGCGAGATCGCGCTGTACAGCTTCATCGTCATCCTGCTGTCCGGGGTGTACCTGACGCTGTTCTTCGACCCCTCCATGCAGGAGGTCACCTACCACGGCAGCTTCACGAACATGCAGGGCATGCAAATGTCCCAGGCGTTCCGCACCACGCTGGACATTTCGTTCGACGTGCGCGGCGGCCTGTTCGTGCGGCAGCTGCACCACTGGGCGGCGCTGATCTTCGTCGCGTCGATGATGGTGCACATGCTCCGGATCTTCTTCACCGGCGCGTTCCGCAAGCCGCGTGAAGCGAACTGGGTCATCGGCGGCCTGCTGCTGATCCTGGGCATGTTCGAGGGCTTCTTCGGCTACTCGCTCCCGGACGACCTGCTGTCGGGCACCGGCATCCGCGCGACCCTGTCCGGCATCGTGCTGTCGGTGCCGGTGATCGGCACCTGGATCCACTGGGCGCTGTTCGGCGGGGAGTTCCCCGGCGACCAGATCATCCCCCGGCTCTACACGCTGCACATCCTGCTGGTCCCGGGCATCATGCTGGCGCTGATCGGCGCGCACCTGGCGCTGGTCTGGTACCAGAAGCACACCCAGTTCCCGGGCGTGCGGCGCAAGGAGACCAACGTCGTCGGCGTGCGGATCATGCCGTACTTCGCCCTCAAGGGCGGCGCGTTCTTCACCCTGGTCGTGGGCGTGCTGGCGCTGATGTCCGGCCTGTTCCAGATCAACCCGGTGTGGAACTTCGGGCCGTACAACCCGTCGATGGTGTCCGCGGGGTCCCAGCCGGACTTCTACATGGCCTGGGCCGACGGCATGCTCCGGATCTGGCCCGCCTGGGAGGTCTACCTCGGGAACTACACGATCCCGGCGGTGTTCTTCCCCGGCGCGATCGGGATGCCGATCCTGTTCGCGCTGCTGCTCGGATATCCGTTCCTGGAACGCAAGCTGTCCAAGGACAACGCGTCGCACAACCTGCTGCAGCGGCCGCGCGACGCACCGGTCCGCACCGCGCTGGGCATGATGGCGCTCGGGTTCTTCGCGGTGATCGAGCTGTCCGGCTTCAACGACATCATCGCCGACCAGTTCGACATCTCGCTGAACGCGACGACGTGGGCCGGGCGCATCGGCGTGCTGATCGTGCCGCCGCTGGCGTACTACTTCACCTACCGGATCTGCCTGGGCCTGCAGCGGTCCGACCGTGAGGTGCTGGAGCACGGCGTCGAGACCGGCATCATCAAGCGGCTGCCGCACGGCGAGTTCATCGAGATCCACCAGCCGCTGGGCGGCACGGACAGCCACGGCCACGCGATCCCGCTCGAATACCAGGGCGCGGCGGTGCCGAAGAAGATGAACAAGCTCGGCACCGCGGGCCACGCCGTCCCGGGTTCGATCTGGACGCCGGACCCGGCCGAGGAGAGCAAGGCGCTCGACCGGGCTCGCGGCAACGGCCACGGGAACGGGCACGGGAAGCTCGAAGGCACCGAGGAGTCGACCGAGGTCGGTTCCGGGCACTGAGCCCCTGGGACTCCCGGGTCCCGCAGAACGCCGGAAGGCCCCTTCCTCATCGCGAGGGAGGGGCCTTCTTGCGGTGCTGGGCGGTTCTCCGAGCTGGATGCGGTCGTCCGTCTCGCCGGTCGGCCGGAAGCCCAGCTGCCGGGCAGAAGGGCCGGGAGCTGGGCTTTGCCGGGCAGCCAGCTGACCGTGACGGATTCGGCGTCGCGCTTCGGCCAGCACCGCTTCGACGGCGAACCGTCCGGGTCGCCGCCAGGACGAAGCCGACGAGTTTCTTCTCGGAGCAGATCAGCCTCGGTCAGGCGTTTTCGTGCACGCTAGCGCTGGCGGCGGGGTTCAGAGCCGGATGCGGGCGACGACCTCGCGTTCGTGAAGCTGGCCGGTGGCTGGAATCCCCGCCGCAGATAGAACGGTTCCGGACTGTGCTCGCCCGGCACCCCAAGCACCGTCGCCGACGCTTCTCCGCGACGGCGCGCTTCGGCCAGCACCGCTTCGACGGCGAACTTCCCGTAGCCCTTCTTCTGGTGCTCGGCGGCGATCTTCAGCCGCCAGATGCCGCAGCGGAAGTAGTCGATCGGACAGTCCTGATCGAAAGCGGCCATGACGAAGCCGACGAGGTCGTCGCCGGCGTAGACCAGCCTCGGCCAGGCGATGCCCGGCTGGGCGTGGGCCTCGGCCAGTGACCGGGGCTACGTAATCTTTCTGGTGTGGTGCCACCGCCAGATCGCAGGCCGCGCCCACATTGTCGCTGGTGACCTCGGCCAGCCGCAGTGTCGTCCTGCCCCGGACGTTAGCCCGGGGGTACGACAGTTCTCAGGCTCCTTCGACGCCGATCTCGAACGCGGAGTCGGTGTCGGCGCGCGAGTAGGACCGGAACGCGATGTGGGTGACGGTGTCGAGCACGCCGCGGACCTTGCCGATGCGGCCGGGGATCAGGTCGGCGAGGTCTTCGTGGGCCTGCACGCGCACAGTGGCGATGAGGTCGACGTCCCCGGCGCACGAGTAGACCTCGGACACCTGGTCGAGGTCCGCGATCGCCTGTGCGGCCTGCGGGATTTCCTCGGCCTCTACGTTGATCAGCACGATCGCCGTGATCACAGCGTTCCTCCCACTTCCTGGCGGTAACCGACGTGCGCGATCGTAGCCGGGAACGCGCCCGCGCACGGCGCAGCGGGTGTCTCAGCCCGCGAGGTGTTCGAGCGACCGGGCATCGGCGGCTCGGGCGAGCCAGGCTTGCCATCCGGCGACCGCGGCGGGCTCGGCCCACGGCCGGGTGGTGCGGACGAGCCGGGTCCCCGGCCGGGCGAGCCAGCGCAACAGGATCCCGACCTCCTCGCCGGGAGCACCCCGCAGCGGACCTTCTCCGGGCAGCACGGTTTCCCCCGCAGCGACCAGGGATTCGACCACCGGCATCGGCGGCACCCCACGCCGGGCGACCCCTGCGGAGGCGAGCCTGCCGTAGCGAATGACGGACAGTTCCCAGCCGCCATTGCCGTCCGGGGCCGCGGCGATGAGTTCCGCGACCGACGCGAGCGCGGCCTGCCGGTGTGCGCGGCCGACAGCGCGGACCAGCCCGGCCAGTTCGTCGCGGTGGCGCGNGCGCGCGGCCTGCTCGTAGTGCCTTCGCTCCGACATCTCCTCCAGCCTCGCCGCGGCCAGGTGGAGCGGACGGCCGTCGTGGCCGGCGATGAGCCCGCGGGCAGCTTCCACCGCAGGGGAGTAGTCGGCGACGGTCTGCCTGCCCGCGCACGGGGCTCCGCAACGGCCGAGTTCGGCCAGGACACACGGCGTGCCGGACGCGGCGGTGGCGGAGATGCGTTGCGTGCAGGTGCGCAGCCCGGAAGCGTCGGCGAGAGTCTCCGCGGCGGTGCGCGCGTCGGCTTGGCTGCGGAACGGCCCGAGCGTGCCCGCGCGCGGCAGGCGTACCACGGAAAGCCGCGGGAAAGCCTCGTCGGTGACGCTGATCCACCAGCCGTGGTGCGGGTTTTTCGAACGCCGGTTGTACGCCGGCCGGTGCGCGGCGATCAGCCGCAGTTCGCGGATCTCGGCTTCGAGGGAGTGTGCGCATTCGATGGCGTCCACCCGCTCCGCCAGCGCGACCATCTCCCGGATCCGGCCCCGGCTTTCGGAACCGGTGAAATACGTCCGCACACGCCGTCTCAGGTCGCGCGCGGTGCCTACGTACAGGACTTCGTCGCGCGGTCCCTTGAAGAGGTACACGCCGGGCCGCGACGGCAGGTCGGCGGCGAGGTTTCGCTTGCGCCGCTGGGCTGGCGTGACGTCCGGGAGGTAGTCGATCAGCTCCTCGACGGTGTGCACGCCGAGGTTGCCGACTCGCTCCAGCAACGCGTGCAGGACGTCGGTGGTGGCGCGGGCGTCGTCGAGCGCACGGTGCGTCGGCCGGGTGCGTGCGCCGAGCAGCATGGACAGCGACGACAACCGGTAGCTGCGCGCTTCTTCGCGCGGGATGACGCGGCGCGCGAGCTTCACCGTGCAGACGACGGTGGGGCGCGGCCAGACGTAGCCGTGTCCCTCGCAGGCCGCCTTCATGAAGCTGGTGTCGAAGCCGGAGTTGTGCGCGACCAGCACGGTGCCCGCGATGAACTCCAGGAACGCGGGCAGCACGCGTTCGATCCGCGGCGCGTCGTAGACCATCGCCTGCGTGATCCCGGTCAGCTCGACGATCTGCGGCGGGATCGGCGTGCCCGGGTTGACCAGCGTCGCGAACTCGCCCAGCACCTGTCCGGCGCGGACCTTGACCGCGCCGATCTCGGTGATCCCGTCCGGCCCCGGCTTGGTTCCGGTGGTCTCCAGGTCGAACACGACGAACGTGGTGTCCCGCAGCGGGGTGCCGAGCTCGTCGAACGCCAGCTGAGCCTGGTCCGGCCTCGGTCGGGTCTCCATGATCGCGCACAGTAGGGCCGGCCACCGACAATCTTCGCGCGCGCCGCCCGTGGCCCGATGGTGACCAGTGGAACGGGCCGGTGCGGCGCGCGATCCGGCGGCGGGGCCTACCCTGGA
The DNA here is from genome assembly GCF_001651785.1 of Amycolatopsis sp. M39. Lineage (NCBI taxonomy): Bacteria > Bacillati > Actinomycetota > Actinomycetes > Pseudonocardiales > Pseudonocardiaceae > Amycolatopsis > Amycolatopsis sp. M39. The sequence goes on along the minus strand of NZ_LWSF01000002.1, from coordinate 819,084 downwards.
CCAATGCACCCTCAGCCCGTCGAACCGGAGGGAGCCGCGGAGGCCGTCGGCCCCTCGGCGGTTCCGGCACGGGCGGGACAGGACGCCGAGGTCCCGGAACCGGGGACGTGTCCGGAACCGGCGACGTGTCCGGAACCGGCGACGTGGACGAGCCTGCCGGAGGCAGTGCGCGAGCGGATCGCCGAACTGGCCGCGGCCGCGGTCGCGAAACTGCCGGTCGCGGACGTGCCGCGGCAGCTGCGGCCGGTCGCGAAGTTCGCCCCGGCCAAGCGCGCGAAGCTCGGCGGCACCGCGCTGCTGGCCGCGTTGGGGGACTCCGCGCAGTTCCGGACCGCGGTGCTGGAGTGGCTGCGCGAGCACCGGACCGACGCGCTGGACCCGAATGTCTCGGATTCCGTCGCTGCCGCTGCCGCCGCGGTGCTGCTCGGCGAATCCGGTTCGGCCGGACGCGTGCGGCTGATCGCGAAGAACGCCGAGGAAACCGCGCTGCGCGCGGAGCGGGACGCGGCGCTGGCCCGGAACCAGCGGCTGGAAGTCGAAATCGCCGAGCTGCGGGCCGAGCTGGAACAGGCGCGCGGGGCGGTCGAGAGCGCGCGCGGCGAACGCGAGGCCGAGGTCGAGAAGCTGCTGCGCCGGCTGCGGGAGCAGGGCGTGCTGCTGCGGCAGGCCAAGGACGCGGCCGAGGCGGCGCGCGCCGAACTGGCAGACGGGGGAGCGACGCGGGAACGCGAGATCGAGATGCTGAACGGGCAACTCGACCGGGAACGCCGCCGGGTCGCCGCCGAACGCACCCGTGCCGAACGGGCGGTCGCGGACGCGGAGATGGCCCGGCAGTCCGCGCGCGAGGCCAGGGAGGCCGACGAGGTCCGGCTGGCGTTGCTGGTCGACACGATCGACGGCGCGGTGCACGGCCTGCGTCGTGAACTCGCCTTGGGCGACCGCGGCGCGCGCCCTGCCGACATGGTGAGCGGCGCGCGGTCCGGACTCGGCCCGGGAGGGCGGATCCAGGACGTCACGGCCCTCGACCGGCATCTGGCGCTGCCGAACGTCCATCTCATCGTGGACGGCTACAACGTCACCAAAACGGGTTATCCGGAACTGGCGCTGGCCGATCAGCGAGACCGGCTGGTGCACCAGCTCTCGGCGCTGGCGGCGCGCACGTCGGCGGAGGTCACGGTGGTGTTCGACGGGGCCGGTGTGCTGTCGGTGCCCGCCGCGGTGCCGCGCGGGGTCAGAGTGCTGTTCTCCGAGCGTGGGGTGCTTGCCGACGACGTGATCCGGTCCTTGGTCGCGGCCGAGCCGAAGGGCCGCCCGATGGTCGTCGCGACGTCCGACCGGGCGGTCGCGGACTCGGTCCGCGCGGGCGGTGCGCATCCGGTGGCGTCGGCGGTTCTCGTCAGCCGATTGGGTCGAGTCTGACCCTGCCCGACGTGCGGGCTCCGGAAATTGTCGGTGGTGCTTCCTACCGTTTGTTCCCGAGGCGATTCCCGGAACCGGTCCGGGGCCTCGCGGACGGACGGAGGCCTGGCGATGGGCGAGAACGAGCGGGAGCGGTTCGGGGTCGGTTCCGGCATGCGTGCGGGAGACGCGACTGGTGCCAGCGGGGGAGTTCCCTTCGCGGCGGGGCCGGGAGATCGGGTCGGCTGTGCGGCGGGCCCGGAAGATCGGAACGCCGGTGTCGATGGCCGGGCGGTTGAGCGCTCTCGGCCGCCGGACTGTCGGGCTGGCGGGGCGCTTGGATGGTTCGGGCCGCTGGATCATGGGGCTGGTGGGGTGGCTGAGCGTTCTGGGCCGCCGGACTGTCGGGCTGGTGGGGCTGGTGGGGCTGCTGAGCGTTCTGAGCCGCCGGACTGTCGGGCTGGCGGGGCGGTTGGATGGTTCGGGCCGCTGGATCATGGGGCTGGTGGGGTGGCTGAGCGTTCTGGGCCGCCGGACTGCCGGGCTGGCGGGATGGCTGAACGGTCCAGCCCGCCGGACCGGGCCGGTCACCCGGGCGGGGCGGGTCCGGCGGTGAGTCTTGCCACTGGGGTGAGTCCGGCCACGGGCCAGGCGCGGGACCGGGATCTGGAGGCGCGCCGGGAAAGCGGCGTTTCGCCGGGTGCTGGCGGGAGCGCTGCTGCCGCGGCTACCGGCGAAGGCGAGTGTGCGGAAGCTGGCAGTCGGCGGCGCTCGGCGCGGCGGCACCCGAGCGCGAAGCGGGCGAAACCTGGTGCCTCCCGCCAGGAAGAGCGGCGTCCAGCCGGCGCGGTGGACGTCGCGGTGGAGGACATCGACGCGTTCGTCGTCGACTGCGACCGGTGTGCGGTGCGCGGGGCGGCGTGTGCCGATTGTGTGGTCAGTGTGCTGCTCGGGCCGCCGGTCGGCCTTGTCTGGGACGCGGCCGAACGGCGGGCTGTCGACGCGCTCGCCGAGGCGGGGATGGTGCCGCGGCTGCGTCTGGTTCCGGAGACCGACAGTAGGTCGGCGTGACACCAGTGGGTGACACTGGCTCGCCGAGTGGTCGCCTCGGTGCGGTGAACGGTAAGTAGTCGAAGGGGTCTTTTGTGCTGCCAGAGCGTGTGACCTAAGTCACGTGTAACTGCCTTGCTGGTCCGATGGTGTTTCGCCGGACTACGGAGAGTTTTTACGGGGGCCCGGTGGACGCGCCGACGGTCTTTTCGTAACCTGGCCGAGATCTCGCGCCAGTCAGCTGTCGGACGACGGCGACGCGGGATCGCCGCCGGTTCGGCTTTGTCGGGGAGTCAGGACCGGAACCAACCACCGTGCGCGGGAATGCTGTTGTGGCACATGACGGCCGGAACGCGGACGGGCAGCGTGCGCGAAGAGGGCCCCCGACCTCTTCCGCGCCGGGGTTCCGGCCACGGCGGCCCGACGAGCAAAGGAGACCCGCGCGGCCGTGCAGTCGCATCCAGTCAAGCGCGTGGTGTCAGGCGCCCTCGCGGCTGCCTCGGTGATCGCAGTAGTCACCGTGGCGCAGCCAGTGGGCACCGCAGCCGCTTCCCCCCTCCCCGTCCTCCAGGCCCCGCCGGACTCCGGTTCGGACGCTCTCGCCAAGTACCGCGACCTCGCGGCGCAGGCGGAGAAGGCGAACGAGGACCTCCTCAAAGCCAAGGACGACCTCACCGCCCGCCAGGGCGACCTCGACAAGGCCAACGGAGACGTGGGCAACGCCCACAACCTCTCCGCGCAGGCGGCCGAGAACGAAAAGAAGTACAAGGTCGACGTCGACAAGTTCGCGAACGCGTCGTTCCTGTCCGGCGTGCAGATGAACAAGCTGTCCGCGCTGCTGGCGGGCACGTCGACGCAGGAGTTCCTCGACCGGTCGTCGGCGCTGGACCAGATCGCGTCGCAGAAGGCCGCCGCGCTGGAGAAGCTCCAGGGCGCGGTCGACCAGGCCAAGTCCGCCGAGAAGCTGGCCTCCGACGCCGCGCAGCGGGCCACCGCGGCGCGCGACGCGGCGGCGAAGCTGACCGAGGACATCACAGCCAAGAAGAAGACGCTCGACGACCAGGTCGCCGAGCTGAAGAAGACCTCGTCGGCGCTGAGCCAGGCCGACCGCAACGCGCAGAAGGACACCGGCGGCGACATCTCGGTGGACCTCGCGAACGCGGGCCCGGCCGCGGCGGCCGCCGTCCAGGCCGCGCTGAGCCAGCGGGGCAAGCCCTACGAATGGGGCGCCACCGGGCCGAGCTCGTACGACTGCTCGGGCCTGATGCAGTGGGCCTACAAGCAGGCCGGCGTCTCGCTGCCGCGTTCGAGCCGCGAGCAGAGCACCACTGGAACGCCGGTTCCGCGCAGCCAGCTGCAGCCCGGCGACCTGGTGTTCTACTACTCGCCGGTTTCGCATGTGGGCATGTACATCGGCAACGGGATGATGGTGCACGCGCCGACCACCGGCGACGTCGTCAAGATCTCGCCGCTGCAGAGCCAGTACGTGGGCGCGCGCCGGGTCGCCTGACCGGACGTTCTCGCTTCCATCGGGGCGGTGCCGCATTGCGCGGCACCGCCCCGGTGTCGTTCACGGGAGCGCTTGACCGGAGGAGCCGACGATGCCGCTCGCGGGCGAGCTGGTGACCGAGACCTTCGCGTACGACCGCGGTCGCCAGGTCACGGTCTACGTTCCGGCGGGTCGGCCCGACGCGGCCGTGTTCGCCGGCGACGGCGAGCTGATCTCGCAGGGGGCAGCGATCTCAAGACCGCCGATGCGCCGCCCACGATGATCGTCGGCGCCCACCGCCTGGCCGATGACCTCCCGGCTCCGCGAGTACTCGCCGGGATTCGATCCGGAGCGGTTTCGGCGCACGAGAGATTCTTCCGTGCGGATCTCGGCCGGTGGGTGCGATCGCGATGCGGAGTCGCACTGCCCGCCGAGCGCACTGCGGTGTCTTGGCGAGGGTGTCTCGGCGAGGGTGTCTCGGCGAGCGGAGAGCTGGCGCTGGCGATGGGGCTTCGGCATCCGGACGTCTACGGCACGGTTCTGTGCTCCTCGCCCGGAGGGGGTTATCGACGCTCCTCGCCCGGAGGGGGGTATCGACCGCCTGCTGACCTGCCGGGTTCGCTTCCGCGCACGGTACGTCGCGCCGGTGCGCGGGAACCGTTCTTCCTCCGGAACGCGATCCGGTGGGCGGACGTACCGCGCGAGGCCGGGGCAGGCGTCGTCGTGACCGAGCGAGCCGGATCGCACGGGGGTCCGTTCCGGCGGGAAGAGTTCCCGCTGAGGGTGGCGTGGGCGTTCGGGAGCTGAAGAAGCCGGCTGGACGTTCCCGCTTCACCGGGGCGGCCCCGCGCGGCTGCTCGTCGGTAGCCTGCGGGGGTGCTGAGGACCCTGCTCGTGACGAACGACTTCCCGCCGCGCCCCGGGGGCATCCAGAATTACCTCAATTCGCTGGCCACCCGGCTGCCCGCGGACGACCTCGTCGTCTACGCGCCGTCCTGGGAACGCAGCAGCGGCTCGCACGTCGAGTTCGACGCGGCCGCGCCGTTCGAGGTGGTACGCCATCCGACCTCGCTGATGCTGCCCACGCCCGACGTCCTGCGGCGCGCGAAGCAGATCATGCGCGCCCGCGGCTGCGAGGCCGTCTGGTTCGGCGCGGCCGCTCCGCTCGCGCTGCTGGGCCATCCGTTGCGGCAGGCCGGCGCGCGCCGGATCGTCGCGTCCACGCACGGGCACGAGGTCGGCTGGTCGATGCTGCCGGGCTCGCGGCAAGCTCTGCGGCGCATCGGCGAGACGGTCGACGTCGTGACGTACGTCAGCAAGTACACGCGCAACCGGTTCGCCGCCGCGTTCGGTCGGCACGCTGGGCTGGAAATGCTGCCGAGCGGCGTCGACACCACGGTTTTCGCGCCGGACCCGGTCGGCCGGGGGGAAATCCGGGCTCGGCACGGGCTTGGCGACCGGCCGACCGTCGTGTGCGTTTCGCGGCTCGTTCCGCGCAAGGGCCAGGACATGCTGATCGCCGCGCTGCCCGCGATCCGCGAGCGCGTGCCCGGCGCGGCGTTGCTGCTCGTCGGGGGCGGTCCGGATCGCAAGCGCCTCAACCAGCTGGCTGCGGCACTGGGGGTGGCCGACGACGTGGTCTTCACCGGCTCGGTCCCGTGGGAGGAACTGCCCGCGCACTACAACGCGGGCGACGTCTTCGCGATGCCCGCCCGCACGCGCGGCAAGGGGCTCGACGTGGAAGGGCTCGGCATCGTCTACCTGGAGGCGTCCGCGACCGGGCTGCCGGTGGTCGCGGGCACGTCCGGCGGGGCGCCGGAGGCGGTGCTGGACGAGGTGACCGGGCACGTGGTCGACGGCCGCGACCCGGGCCAGCTCGCGGAGACTCTGGCGGCCCTGCTCTCCGACCCGGTCCGCGCCCGCAGGATGGGCGAGGCGGGCCGTTCGTGGGTCGCCGAGAACTGGCGCTGGGACACGATGGCGCAACGCCTCTCGACGCTCCTGGACGGCGATCCGGTGGCAGCGGTGCGCTGACCCGGCTCAGGGTTCGTAGATCGCCGGGTGGCGCGGGTCGTCCACGCGGACCACGACGTCCGCGAGGGCACTCGGATCGACTTCGTTCTCGTAGCGTTCGTAGGCGGGCAGCGCCCATTCCTCGGACACGCGGCGGCGCAGCGCGCCCGGCGAAAGCCACAAATGCACCACGAAATCGAACGCCAATCCCGCGCCCAGCAAGAACTCTCCGTCGACCAGGACGACGCCCCGGTCCGGGACCGGGACGCGCGGCAGCCTGGTCGCGCGATCGCGTTCGGCGTCCCACAGCGCGGGCAGCACTTCGCCGCTTCCGTCGTCGGCGAGCGGGTCCAGGACTTCCCGGCGCAGACCGCCTGAATCGAGCCACTCGGCATACCGGGCGTCCGGATTCTGTCTCCCGTGCTCGAAACGGAGTGACGCTGGTCGCAGAAAACCGGCGGCGGGCACGTGCAGTACGGCCCGGCCGAGCAGCTTCAGCGGGTCGGTCAAGGCCTCCGCGAGCGGGCCGGTTCCGGCTGCTCCGTCGAGGGCGACGGCGATTCGCCCGCGGTGGGCGAGCGCGTCGACGCGCTCGGTCAGCTCGGCGGCGAGGGCGTCGGGGGAGATGGGGCGGTAGCGCACGATCGCATGATCCCGCACCGGTTTCCGCCGGTCCCCGATGCCCTGATGGCGGCATGGCCGGCGAGGAGGGCAAGACCGGGCGGAGTGGTGGGGAGACAGCCGTTGCCCGCACGATGCCGTACCCGGGCAGCCGGGTGTGGAGGTTCCTGGTGGGGACGGGATGGAGATCTGGCCCGGCCCCGGCGTCGAGCTGCCACGCGAACGCGGGGCCGGATACGAGACCGAACACGGCACCTGGCGTCCGACGGACTGGGATCACGATTCCTCGCTGGAACTCGAGGTCGCGGATCTCGGCAAGCGCAGCACGCGCAAGATCGCCGGGAGCGCCTCGCGGACGTGGCGGAAAAGGCCGGGCAGCGGGCATATTGGAAACCAGTGGTCGAGCGCGTCGAGGCGGCATTGGCCGAACGCTGACCGAACTGCCCAGGGGGCCTCAGCAGTGAGCGTCGACGAACAAACCGAGGAAATCCCTTACGCGGACGAGGAATTCTGGCAGCATCCGCACGAATGGCTCGCACAGCGGCGCGAGTCCGGCGCGGTGTGCCCGATGACCACCCGCCGCGGAATCCCGTCCTACCTGGTCAGCGGATACGAGCAGGCGCGCGAGCTGCTCAACGATCCCCGGGTCAGCAAGGACAGTGCCGACGTGCAACGGGTGTACGCGGCGAAGGCCGGCCAGGAGGTCCAGGGGCCGGACTTCGGCAACCTGCTCACCCGGCACATGCTCAACAGCGACCCGCCGGTCCACACCCGGCTCCGCAAGCTGGTGAACAAGGCGTTCACCGCTCGCACCGTCGCGCGGCTGCGGCCGCGGATCCAGGAGATCGCCGATTCGCTGCTGGCCGAGATGGCCCGGCACGAGCAGGTCGACCTGGTGCGGGCATTCGCCGAGCCGTTGCCGATCACCGTCATTTGCGAACTGCTCGGCGTGCGGGTCGAGGACCGCGGCGAGTTCACTGCCTGGTCGCACACGCTGCTGTCGTTCTCCGAGGACCCGGAGTGCCAAGCCGCGGCGGCGCGCGACATGCAGAACTACCTGCGGCAGCTGGTCGAGAGCAAGCGCGCCGAACCGGCCGAAGACCTGCTGTCGGACCTCGTGCACGCCAGCGACGAAGGCGATTCGCTCGACGAGGACGAACTGATCTCGATGGCGTTCCTGCTGCTGGTCGCCGGGCACGAGACGACGGTCAACCTGATCGCCAACGCCACGTTCGCGTTGCTGCGTGCGCCCGAGCAGGCGGAGAAACTGCGTGCCGACCCGGGCTTGCTGCCGGGTGCGGTCGAGGAGTTCCTCCGGTTCGACGGGCCGATCAACTTCGCGACGCTGCGCTACACGGTCGAGGAGATCGAGGCGGGCGGCGTCACCGTGCCGACCGGCGAGTTCATGCATATCTCGCTGCTGTCGGCCAACCGCGACCCGGAGAAATTCCCCGACCCGGACACGCTCGACGTCACGCGAGCGCCGGGCGGGCATCTCGCGTTCGGGCACGGCATCCACTACTGCGTCGGCGCGCCGCTGGCCCGGCTGGAGGCGCAAATCGCGCTGGGCTCGCTGCTGGCGCGGTTTCCGGAGCTGAGCTTGGCCGTGCCTGCCGGGGACATCGTCTACCGGCCGAGTTCGCTGGTGCACGGCGTGCTGGCGCTGCCGGTGCGGCTGAAGGGGGCGTAGCGGCGGTCACTGCGGTTCCGCCCATCGCCCGGTTAGGGTCGGCGGGTGGAACCCAGTGCTGCCGATCTCCTCGCCCTCGACGCCGCGCACGTGTGGCATCCCTACGCGCCGATGCCGGGCCGGGTGCCGCCCCTGCTCGTGGAAGAGGCGAGCGGGGTGCGGTTGAAGCTCGCCGACGGACGGGAACTGGTCGACGGCATGTCGTCCTGGTGGGCGGCGGTGCACGGCTACCGGAACCCGGTGCTCGACACCGCGTTGCGGGAGCAGGCCGGGCGGATGAGCCACGTGATGTTCGGCGGGCTCACCCACGAACCGGCGATCACGCTCGCGAAGCGGCTGGTCGAGATGACCCCGGACGGGCTCGAGCACGTGTTCCTGTGCGATTCGGGCTCGGTTTCGGTCGAGGTCGCGGTGAAAATGTGCCTGCAGTACCAGCGTTCCCGCGGGCTGCCCGGCAAACACCGGCTGCTGACCTGGCGCGGCGGCTACCACGGCGACACGTTCACGCCGATGAGCGTCTGCGATCCCGGCGGCGGCATGCATTCGCTGTGGCGCGGAGTGCTGCCGGAGCAGGTTTTCGTGCCCGCGCCGCCGTCCGGGTTCGGCACTCCGGTCGATCAGTCCTATGTGGACGAATTGGCGAAGGCGATCGGGCAGCACGCGGACGAAGTGGCCGCGGTGATCGTGGAACCAGTGGTGCAAGGCGCGGGCGGCATGCGGTTCCACCATCCCGGTTACCTGCGCGCGCTGCGCGAGCTGACCCGGGAACACGACGTGCTGCTGGTGTTCGACGAGATCGCGACCGGATTCGGCCGTACCGGAAGGCTTTTCGCGGCCGAGCACGCCGGCGTGACGCCCGACGTGCTGTGCGTCGGCAAGGCGCTCACCGGCGGCTACCTCACGATGGCCGCCGCGCTGTGCACGCCCGAAATCGCCGGCGGCATCAGCCGTGGCGAACTTCCGGTGCTCGCGCACGGCCCGACGTTCATGGGGAATCCGCTGGCTTCGGCGGTCGCCAACGCCTCGCTCGGCTTGCTGGCCGAAGGCCGATGGCAGGCCGACGTCGCCCGGATCGAAACCGCGCTGCGGCAAGGGCTCGAACCGGCTCGGGAGCTGCCGCACGTCGTGGACGTGCGGGTGCTGGGCGCGATCGGCGTGCTGCAGCTGGATCACGAGGCGGACATGGGCGTCGCGACCGAAGTAGTGACGGCCGAGGGCGCGTGGCTGCGGCCGTTCCGGGATTTGATCTACGCGATGCCGCCGTACATCAGCACTGACGCGGACCTGGCGGTGATCACGTCGGCGATGCGGGCCGCCGCGGCGAAGGCCTGAGGTTACTTCGGGTTTGACATGGCAGCCAGTAGTGGATCTTGCCTAGTTGCGCAACCCGATCGTGGGTAATTCGATAAAGATCCACTCCATAGAGTGGGACATAGCGGACATTTCACAGGAACATCGGTTTCCTGGTCAGCATGAGACGACTTGCCGTGCTTCGCCACGACGTGCCCGCCTCGCTCGTGGTTTTCCTCGTCGCGGTCCCGCTTTCGCTCGGGATCGCCCTCGCGTCCGGCGCCCCGATCGTCGCCGGGCTGATCGCCGCTGTCGTCGGAGGTGTGGTCGCCGGCGCTCTCGGCGGCTCTCCGCTGCAGGTCAGCGGGCCCGCCGCCGGGCTGACCGTGCTGATGGCCGAGACGATCTCCACCTTCGGCTGGGCGGTCACCTGCCTGATCACCGTCCTCGCCGGGGCGCTGCAGATCCTGTTCGGGCTGAGCCGCGTCGCGCGGGCGGCGCTGGCCATCTCGCCGGCGATCGTGCACGGGATGCTCGCCGGGATCGGCATCACGATCGTGCTCGGCCAAGCGCACGTGCTGTTCGGCGGGAAGGCGCGGAGTTCGGCGCTGGAGAACATCGCCCAGCTGCCCGCGCAGATCGCCGCGCACCACGACGCCGCCGCGCTGATCGGCGTCCTGACCCTCGCCATCCTGCTGGCCTGGCCCAAATTTCCCGCGGCGGTAAGGAAAATCCCCGGACCGCTGGCGGCCATCGCGGTCGCGACGGTGGTGTCCCTGGCCGCCGGAATGACGCTGCCGCGCGTCGAACTGTCCGGCGACCTGCTGCAAATCCGTTTCACCCCGCAACTGCCGGACGGCGGATGGGGTCAGGTCGCGGTCGCGGTGATCACGATCGCGCTGATCGCCAGCGTCGAGAGCCTGCTGTCGGCGGTCGCGGTCGACAAACTCCAGAACGGCCCGCGCGCCAACCTGAACCGCGAGCTGATCGGTCAGGGCGCGGCGAACATGGTGTCCGGCGCGCTCGGCGGACTGCCGGTGACCGGTGTGATCGTGCGCAGTTCCACCAACGTCGCGGCCGGGGCGCGCACCCGGGCGTCGGCGATCCTGCACGGCGTGTGGGTGCTGGTGTTCGTGGTCGCGCTCGCCGGGGTGCTGAAGTCGATTCCGCTGGCCGCGCTGGCCGGGCTGCTCGTGCACGTCGGCGCGAAGCTGGTGAATCCCGGTCATCTGCGGCAGGTGCTGCGCCACGGCGATCTGCCGCTCTACCTGGTGACCGTCGCCGGGGTGGTCGTGTTCGACCTGCTGACCGGCGTGCTCGCCGGGATCGTGCTGGCGGTGCTGCTGATGCTGCGCCGGACCGTGTGGTCGGGCGTGCACGCCGAGCACCACGGCGGCGAATGGCGCGTGATTGTCGAAGGTGTGCTGACGTTCCTGTCGGTGCCGCGGCTGACGAAGGTGCTCGGCACGATTCCGGCGGGCTCGAAGGTGACACTGGAGCTGGTCGCCGACTACCTCGACCACGCGGCGTTCGAGAGCCTTTCTTCCTGGCAGCAGGCGCACGAGCGGACCGGCGGCACGGTGGTGGTCGACGAGATCGGGCATCCGTGGTTCGCGAAGGGCAAGGAAGGCCGTCCGACACTCCGGCGCACCGCGGCGGCCGGTGCGATGCCGAGGTGGCTGGCTCCGTGGTCGGCCTGGCAGGCGGTGGACGCGCGGGTTCCGGGGCAGCGGACGCACCGGGGCGCGACCGAGTTCCAGCGCCGGGCCGCGCCGCTGCTCAAGGACGTCCTCAGCGGGCTCGCGCACGCGCAGGAGCCGCACACGCTGTTCATCACCTGCGGTGATTCCCGGATCGTGCCGAACCTGATCACCACGTCCGGTCCGGGCGACTTGTTCACCGTCCGCAACATCGGCAACCTGGTGCCGCCGGGGCAGGCTGATCCGTCGACCAACGCGGCGATCGAATTCGCGGTCGGGGTGCTGGGAGTGCGGGAGATCGTGGTGTGCGGGCACTCCTCGTGCGGTGCGATGGGCGCGCTGGCCAGCGGTCCGCCCGCGGGCACCGCGCTCGCGACCTGGCTGGTGCACGCCGAACCGAGCCGGAAGCGGGCGGGCGCGGTGACCCTCGACGGGGAACGGCCGGAGCGCGAACCGGACCGGCTGGCGTTGCACAACGTCCTGCAGCAGCTGACGCATCTGCGGCAGTATCCGCTGGTGGCCGAGGCCGAAGCACGCGGCGAGCTGGCGCTGACCGGGCTGTACTTCGACGTGGGCGAGGCGCAGGTGTACCTCGCCGACCCGGAGAAGGGCGAGTTCGTGGCCGCGGGAGCGCCCGCGGCGGCCCCGGCGGGCTGACTCGGGCCCTCGCGCGTGCCTCCGGTGCGCGCGAGGGAACCCCGAGTGTTGACATCGGGCAACACGGCAATATCTTGATGGCTCGTGACGACGCTCGTGATGACCGGAACCGGGACCGACGTCGGCAAAACGGTCGCCACCGCGGCGATCGCGGCGCTGGCCCTCGCGCAGGGACAACGCGTCGCGGTGCTGAAGCCCGCGCAGACCGGCGTGCTCCCCGGCGAGGCAGGAGACCTCGCCGAGGTGGTGCGGCTGGCGGGCAAGGACCTGACGGTCCGGGAGCTGCGGCGTTATCCGGATCCGCTGTCCCCGGAAGCCGCTTCCCGTCGCTCCGGGCTCCCGGCTGTGGGTCCCGGGGAAATCGCCGCCGCCGCCAGCGAGCTGGACGCGGCGCACGACCTCACCCTGGTCGAAGGCGCGGGCGGGCTGCTGGTCCGGTTCGACTCGCAGGGGAGCACGCTGGCGGATGTCGCCTGGTCGCTGGGGGCTCCGGTGGTTCTCGTCGCGCAAGCCGGGCTGGGAACGCTCAACACGACTGCGCTGACCGCTGAGGTGGCTACCCGGCGCGGGTTGAACGTCGTGGGGGTCGTCATCGGGTCCTGGCCGGCTGATCCGGATCTGGCTGCTTTGGAGAACCTTCGGGATCTGCCGGTGGCCGGCGGTGCGCCCTTGCTGGGGGTCCTTCCCGCGGGTCTGGGCGCGGCGGATCGGGAGACCTTCGCCGAGCAGGCCAGGCGGGGGTTGTCGCCGTGGTTCGGCGGGGAGTTCGACCCGGAGGCGTTCACCGCGGCCGCCTCCGCCCAGAACTAGCCCCGCCGCGAGGAATCGCCCCGGTTTCGGGACTGAGCGATCCGCTCGGCCCCGGCTCAGCGGATCGGGAGGGGAAGAAACCGGGCCGATTCCTCCGCCGCGACGGAGCCGTGGCGATCAGACACGAGTCGCGGCACTCGAACTCACCGCGAGCGGTTACTCTCAGTCCCGCACACTCGCAGGGAACGCACGCGCAGGGAAGGGAGCCTCGGGTGGTNCGGTCTTCGGCGATGGCCGAGGAGTGGTCGGTGCCGGTGTTGTTTCCGCCGCAGCGGCCGCGGGTGGTGGTGAAGGCTGATCTGCTTCCCGCGGTGAGCGTGCTGTCGACTGCTGCGTTGCTGGGGATTCCGCTGGGGTGGTTGTGGTCCCTGCTGGCTCCGGCGGAGCGGGTGCGGGTGATCGGGACCAGCGGTCAGCTGGCGCCCTTGGAACTGGAGAGCTGGCATCGGTTCGACGATCTGGCCGTGTTCGGGTTTCTGGCGATGGCTGCCGGGTTGCTGATCGGGCTGGTGGTGTGGTTCCTGCGGGAGCGGCGGGGGCCGGTCGTGCTGGCGGCCGCTGCCGGCGGGGCGTTGGTCGCGGCCTGGCTGGGGACGCAGATGGGGCCCGCGTTCGCCAATGCGAAGTATTCGGTGGACGCGCCGCCCGCGTTGGGGACGGTGATTGAGCAGGCGCCCCGGATCGAGACGGGGTGGGTGGTGCTGGCCGCGCCGTTGGTGACTTGCCTGGTTTATGCGTTGATGACGGCGTGGAATGGGCGGGAGGATCTCGGGCGGCGGCTTGGGTGAGTCCTCCGTCCCGGGGGCTCGTCGCCTGGCGGCGACGTTGCCGCGGTTCTGGTTGGGGCCACCCCGAAGCTTGAGGGTGGCTACGGCGCGGGGGTGCTGGTCAAGGTGGGAAAGATGCCTTGACCAG
>NZ_LWSF01000002.1:791855-805393 GCF_001651785.1 Amycolatopsis sp. M39 | reverse complement strand
TTCAGGTCTGCGGGTTTGGTGAAGGTCGCCAGTTCGGTGGGCGGCAGGGGGACCGCGCCCAGGGTTTCCAGGAAGCCGGCTTCCCGGGTGAGCAGGCGGCAGGCGATGCGCAGGCGGCGAAGCGGGTGGGTTTCCTCCAGCAGCAGCTGCCGGTCCTCCAGCGGGAGCAGGCAGTCGGCGGCTAGCTGGTAGGCGAGTTCGCCCAGATCGGCGTCGTCGTGGGGTGGGTGCCAGTCGTCTGCGTGCCAGGCGGCTTCGCAGTATCGCTGGTGGGTGCCTCTCGCTACTTCAGCCAGTTGGCGGGCCGTGGACTCCGCTGAGGCGGGGACTGGGTCGTCGGGGAGCCAGTCGACCTCGGCCATCAGGTACGGCGCGGACGCTTGGTGCAGTTCGCGCAGGCGGAAGCGGCGGGCGGCGCGCGTGACTACGTCGTAGCGGCCGTCGGGGAGGCGTTTCGCTTCGCGCAGGATCGTGCTGCAGCCGACGCTGTACACGTGGTCCAAACCACTGACCTCGCGGACAAGCGGGGCGCGCAGGGCGACCACGCCGAACTCGTGCTCGGGGACGTTGCCGGTCACCAGGTCCGCGGTGAGCTGCCGGTAGCGCGGTTCGAAGATGTGCAGCGGCAGGTGCGTTCCGGGGAGCAGCACGGTTTGCAGCGGGAACAACGGCAGGGTCGCCGTTCCGCTGGGGCACTGCTCTGGCTCGGTCACGGCGTCCACGGTACGGGCTGCGGAGCCCCGCCGCAGTTCGTGTTTACCGCCGCGGAGGGGGCTTCAGTACCGCGAAAGGGTCGGTGATGTGCATGTCTTTCGCGGCAAAAGAAAACAGCGCCGCAGGTCGTCCGCCGCTCCGGCCGGGGGCCGCGGTGTGGCCGGTGGGGATCAGCAGGCCGCGCCGCTGGAGCACGCGTTGCAGGTTCGTCGCGGACACTTTGTAGCCGAGTGCGGCGGAGTACAGGCCCCTTAACGCGGAGATGGTGAATTCCTCTGGGGCCAGCGCGAAACCCAGGTTGGTGTAGCTCAGTTTCGACCGCAGGCGGTCGCGGGCGCGCAGCACGATCGCCTCGTGGTCGAACGCGGTGCGCGGCAGCGCGTTCACGTCGTGCCACTCGGTGTCTTCGGGGACTGCTGGGTCGACGCCGGAGGGGACCAGGCCGAGGAACGCGGTGGCTACGACGCGGGGGCCGGGGACACGGTCCGGTGCGCTGAACACGGCGAGCTGCTCTACGTGCTTCAGCTGGCGTACGTCCACCTTCTCCGCGAGCTGCCGCCGGATGGAGGTTTCGACGTCCTCGTCGGGGCGCAGCCTGCCGCCGGGAAGCGACCAGCGGCCGAGGTGCGGATCGAGCGCTCGGCGCCACAAAAGCACGCGCAGTGTGTCCGAGCGCACTTGAAGGACTGCCGCCAGAACCTCGTGGGCGAGGGGGGCTTGGGTGTTAAGATGGCTTCGCACGGTTTTCGATTATAAGGCGAAAACCGGGATGGGGAGGAACCGGGGTCGATCCGGTTCCGAGGCCGGCGATTCTCGAGAGGGCCGAACACATGACCACCACGCTTGACCAGGATCTGACCCCTTACGGCGGGGTCGAGGCGGACGCCGACTGGGCCGCCCGCGTGCGGGAGCTCGCCCGCAAGCGCGACGCGGTGCTGCTCGCGCACAACTACCAGGTCCCGGAGATCCAGGACATCGCGGACTTCACCGGCGACTCTCTGGCGCTCAGCCGCATCGCGGCCAGCAGCGACGCGTCGACGATCGTCTTCTGCGGCGTGCACTTCATGGCCGAGACGGCGAAGATCCTGGCTCCGGAGAAGACGGTGCTGATCCCGGACGCGCGGGCCGGCTGCTCGCTCGCCGACTCCATCACCGGCGCCCAGTTGCGCGAGTGGAAGGCCGAGCACCCGGGCGCGGTGGTCGTCTCGTATGTGAACACGACGGCCGAGGTCAAGGCCGAGACGGACATCTGCTGCACGTCGTCGAACGCGGTCGACGTCGTCGCTTCCATCCCTGCTGACCAGGAAGTTCTCTTCCTGCCGGACCAGTTCCTCGGCGCGCACGTCAAGCGCGTGACGGGGCGCGAGAACATGCACATCTGGGCCGGGGAGTGCCACGTGCACGCCGGGATCAACGGGGCCGAGCTGGCCGCGCGCGCCGAGGAGAACCCGGACGCCGACCTGTTCATCCACCCCGAATGCGGCTGTGCGACCTCGGCGCTTTACCTGGCGGGCGAGGGTGCGGTGGCCCCGGAGCGGGTCAAGATCCTCTCCACCGGCGACATGGTGCACGCGGCGCGCGACACCAAGGCGAGCTCGGTGCTCGTGGCCACCGAGATCGGCATGATCCACCAGCTGCGCAAGGCGGCGCCGGAAATCGACTTCCGCGCGGTGAACGACCGGGCGTCGTGCCGGTACATGAAGATGATCACTCCGGCCGCGCTGCTGCGGAGCCTGACCGAGGGCGCGGACGAGGTCCACGTCGACCCGGAGACGGCCTCGCGGGCGCGTGCCTCGGTGCGGCGGATGATCGAAATCGGGCAGCCTGGCGGTGGGGAATGAGCGGCCTAGTTAGCGCCGATGAGGCGAAAACCCCACCGGATCCGCGGTGGGAGGCCCGGGCCGATGCGGTGGTGATCGGCAGTGGCGTGGCGGGGCTGTCCGCGGCGCTGCGGGCCCGCGAACTCGGGCTGCACGTGCTGGTCGTGACGAAGGCGGCGGTCGCGGACGGCAACACGCGGTGGGCGCAGGGCGGCGTGGCCGTGGTGCTCGACGGCGAGCGCGACGAGGGCGACACGGTCGAGAAGCACACGGCGGACACGCTCACCGCGGGAGCCGGGCTGTGCGACGAGGACGCCGTTCGGTCGATCGTTGGCGGCGGTCCGGCGGCAGTCACTGAGTTGCGGCAGAACGGCGCGGTGTTCGATCACAGCGCGAGCGGGCTGTCGCGGGCTCGCGAGGGCGGGCACAGCGCGTTCCGGGTGATCCACGCGGGCGGCGACGCGACTGGTGCGGAGGTCGAGCGCGCGCTCGTCGCCCAGGCAGGCGAGCGGCGGATCCCGGTGCTGGAGCACCACATCGCCGTCGACGCGCTGCGCACGTCCGCGGGCGAGGTGGCCGGGGTGACGGTGCTCGACCGCAACGGTGTGCCGGGGGTTGTGCGCGCGTCGGCGGTGGTGCTGGCCAGCGGCGGATACGGGCAGCTGTACCAGGCGACCTCCAATCCGGAGATCGCGACCGGCGACGGGTTGGCGCTCGCGTTGCGCGCTGGTGCGGCGGTGGCCGACATCGAGTTCGTGCAGTTCCACCCGACGGTGCTGTACACGCCGGGCGCGCGCGGGCGGTGTCCGCTCGTCACGGAGGCGGTGCGCGGCGAGGGTGCGACGCTGGTGGACGGCGCGGGCGCGTCGGTGATGGCCGGGGTGCATCCGCTCGGCGACCTGGCTCCGCGCGACGTCGTGGCGGCGGCGATCAGTCGGCGGCAGACGTTGGCTCCCGGCGGCATCGACGATCACGTTTTCCTTGACGCCACTGGCATTCCCGGGTTCGCGAAGCGGTTCCCGACAGTGCACGCGGCGTGCGCGGTGCTGGGGATCGACCCGGCAGTGGACGCGATTCCGGTGACGCCCGCGGCGCACTTCGCGTGCGGCGGTGTGGTGGCCACTGTGGACGGACGCTCGACGGTGCGCGGGCTGTACGCGGCTGGCGAGGTGGCTCGCACCGGGTTGCACGGGGCGAACCGGTTGGCGTCCAACAGTCTTCTCGAAGGATTGGTCGTCGGGCGGCGGGCCGCGGAGGCGGTCGCCGCGGATCTGGCCGCCGGATTGCTGCCGGATCCGTCGCGGGGCCGGATTCCGGAACGGACAGTCGCGCCGACCGCGGAACGTGATGTGCTGCAACGGGTGATGAGCCGGTACGCGGCGATCGGCCGGGATGCCGACGGGCTGGCCGCGGCGGGGTCGGCGCTCGATTTGTCGGCAACGGACAGTCCGTTGTGGACGCACACCGCGGTCGAGGACGCGGCGCTCACCTTGGCCGCGCAGGCGTTGCTCGCGGCGGCGGAGCGGCGGAGCGAATCGCGGGGATGCCACGTGCGGACGGACTTCCCGGAGCGGGTCGAAGGGCTGCGGCGGAGCCAGCTGATCCGGCTGAGCCCGTCGGGGCAGCCGGTGCTGGTCGAGGCGACATCGTTGGAAGGGGTGGCATGAGCGGGGAATTTTCGGAAGCGGTGGTGCGGGCGCTGGTGGTGGACGGGCTGGACGTCGCTGATGTCCGGCGGGTCGTGACCACCGCGCTGGAAGAGGATTTGCGGTACGGGCCGGACGCCACGACGGCGTCCACGGTTCCGGCCGGCGCCCGCGCGGTGGCGGAGTTGACGCCGCGCGTCTCCGGTGTCGTGGCCGGGATTCCGGTGGCGCTGGCGGTTTTCGACGAGGTGCTCGGGGCCGACTGCGAGGTGGTCTCGATCCGCGAGGACGGTTTGACCGCGGTCGCGGGGGAGCCGGTGCTCGTGCTGCGCGGTCCGGTGCGCGGGTTGCTGACCGCTGAGCGCACGGCGCTGAACCTGGTGTGCCAGCTGTCCGGAGTGGCGACGGCGACCGCGGCGTGGGTGTCCGCGATCGAGGGAACCGGTGCTGCGGTAAGGGATTCGCGCAAGACGACACCGGGGTTGCGGCTGCTGCAGAAGTACGCGGTGCGATGCGGCGGCGGCGTGAACCACCGGATGGGTCTTGGCGACGCGGTGCTGATCAAGGACAACCATGTGGTCGCGGCCGGTTCGGTCACCGCGGCGCTGGCGGCGGCACGGGAGCACGCGCCGCGGCTGGCGTGCGAGGTCGAGGTGGACGATCTGGCCCAGCTGGACGAGGCGCTGACCGCCGGGGCGGACGAGGTGCTGCTCGACAACTTCACGCCGGAGGAGTGCGTGAAGGCGGTCGCGCGGCGGGATGAGGTGTCGCCGAAGACGCGGCTGGAATCGTCCGGCGGGCTGACGCTCGACCGGGCGCGGGCGTACGCCGAGTCCGGTGTGGACTACCTCGCCGTCGGCGGGCTCACGCATTCCTCGCCCGCTCTCGATCTCGGGATGGACCTGCGCTGACCCTGTCGCCGCGGCCCGTTCTCCACTAGAATCTCCTTGTCCGGCAAGGGGAGGGGGCCGCGGTGCGGGGAATTGCCGCCGGAGCGGTGGCCGCGCTCGTGGCGCTCGGCCTGCCCAGCACGGCGACCTCGGCCGGGGCGGCCGCGTGCGCGAATCCGTCCGGTCCCTACACCGGGGCGGTGTCGTGGGGGCAGCGGCTGGTCAACCCGCCGCGGCTGTGGGCGCTGACCAGAGGCGAGGGCCAGACCGTCGCGGTGATCGGCACCGGTGTCGACAAGCAGAACGCGCAATTCGGGCCCGGACAGGTGCTCGGCGGCGCGGGCACCGCGGATTCCGATTGCGACGGCCGCGGCACGATCGCCGCCGGCATCGTCGGCGCGCAGCAGGCGAACGAGACCACGTTCACCGGCGTCGCACCCGGCGTGAAGCTGCTTCCCTTGCGCTATACCGAAAGCACCGGTTCGTCCTCGGACGGCGGCGGCGATCCCGGTGCGCTGGCGGGGGCGATCGACACGGCGGCCGACCAGGGTGCGGGTGTGATTCTCGTGGCGGTCCCGGCGGGTTCGGACAGCCCGGCGCTCGGCGCGGCGCTCGAGCACGCGAAGTCGCGCGGGGCCGTGGTGATTTCGGCCGCGGCGGCCACTCAGCAAGGGGCGCACACTTACCCGACCGCTTCGAAGGGCGTGCTCGCGGTCGGTTCGACCGACGAATCCGGCGCGCCGGTGCAGGCCGAAGCCGGGGACTACCTCGGAATCGCCGCGCCCGGCGCGAATCTGGTGAGCACGTCGGCGGGCGGCGGGGGCGCGGTCGCGCATCGCTGGCCGATCACTGACCCGAGCCTGGCCGCGGCGTATGTCGCCGGGGTGGCGGCGCTCGTTCGTTCGGCGCATCCGGAGCTGAAGGGCGAGGAGGTGGTGAACCGGTTGCTGCTCACCGCTTCCCGTCCGCCGTCCGGGGCGCACGATCCGCGCCGAGGGTGGGGAATGCTCGACGCTTACGCTGCGGTGTCTTCGACGTTGCCCGCTGACGCGCCCGGTCCGAGCGCGGCCGCGGTGCGGTCTGAGCTGCCCGCGGTGGTTCCGGCCGCGGCGCAAGCTCGGCCGGCGTCCGAGGTGGCGGCGGGAGTCGTCGCGGTGGGCGGGGTTGTGGCGGCGGCCGCGGCGGGGATCGGCGTGGCGGCGTTCCGGCGGGGGCGGCGGCGCGGGTGGCGGCCGTCGCGGTTCCGCGCGTCGTGAGTGTTCGTGCCGGTTCTCACCGCGATGACCACTCACGCGGCGGGGCGGGCTCGCGTCCGTTGCGTGCGAAGGTTGGCGGCGCGGTGGGAGTCGTGCGTGTTTTTGCCGGTTCTCACCCGTGATCAGCACTCACGAAGCGGCGCGGGCGTGCGGGGTCAGTCTTCGTCAGCGTCGGGATCAGCACTCACGAGCCGGGTCGAGCCGATGATCGCCACCCCACGCCCGTCGCGCGCGATGTGCACGCTGAAATCCGCGCCCGCACGGGAAAACCGCGCGATGACCTCGCGGTAAGTGCTGCGGTCGTACGCTTCCCAGCCCGCTGTTTCCAGCGTCGGCCGCACCGCTTCGGCCAGCACCCGCAAAGCTGCCGGGCTGTCCTCCAGCCGGACCCCGTACTGCCAGCACACCACATGCCCTGGCTGCGCCGGATCGCAGTCCAGCTCACCGTCCACTGTGGGCACTGCGCGAGGGCCGAACGCGGCGGCGACGCTGTCGACGACGTTCGTCAGCTCGGCGGCCAGATCCTTCAATTGCCGCGTGATCACGGAAGCACCGCCGGAACCGGCACGGGGGCCTCGGTGACGTGACCACCGGTCAGGACGCCGTAGATGTTCTCCCACGAATCCGAACCCGGTTTGAGCACGCCGCTGTGCGAGGACAACCCCCACTGCACGTTTCCGGCCGCGTCGTGGCCGGTGGTGAGGTCGGTGACGCCGGGGAAGGTGTCCGGGTCGGCACCGTGGCCGATGCCGGTCCATTCCAGGGCCCCGGCGTTGCCCTGGGCGAGGATGATCGGGTCCAGCGGGGCGGTCATCGAGTACCGCTGCACGCCTGCCTGGCTCGGCGGCAGGTCCGCTGGGCTCCATACGCCGTGTCCCATGCCCGCCGACTCTACGTGCAGCACCCGGTCCACTGGCAAGCCTTGCTGGTCAGCGAGCCCGACGGTGGCGCCGCCGTAGCTGTGGCCGATCGCGGTGATGGTCGCCGCGCCGCCGGTCTGGGAGTCGACCTGGCCGCGCAGCTCGTCGCCGAACGCCTTGAGGTTCGGGGCCATCGTCTGCGCGTAGCTGGCTTCGGCGCCCTCGGTGGTGACATTCTGCGGGAACACGCCGTCGGCCCAGACGACCATCGCGGTCCGGCCGCTCGGGTCGGCGGCGACGAGGCTGCGCCCGAGGTCGGCGTAGGACTGGAAGGTGTCCATCCGGGTGTGCACGCCGGGCACGAACAGCCCGACGTTGCGCGTGCCCGGCTGGATCGTGCCGACCAGTTCGGCGATCCGGCCGTTGCCGGACGGGTCGAACCGCAGGATCTGCCGGTGGTCGTCGATAATGCTTTGGTACAAGGCGATTCGCCGCTTCGAGCGGGCGATGGCGTCCGGATCGGACAGTCCGGCCAGGCGGGTCCGCTCGGCGGCGAGCGCGTCGGAAACCTTCATCCGGTTGGCCGCGACGGTCCCGGCCCAGCCGCCGGCGGCGGCGGATTTCCCGGCTGAGGGCACCGGGTCTTCGGGCAGCAGCGAGCGGTACATCGCCGCCACCTGCTCGTCGGCGCGCCGGTAGCCCGCCGACGAAGCCGTGAGGCCGTCGCGAAGAACCTGGGCGCGAGCGACGCGCTGGTCGACGTCCGCGGCGAGTGCGCTGAGCGTTTTCGCGAGCCCGGCGGCACATCCGGACGACGCGGACACCTGGCCGAAGGCCGTGGCGGGCACTCGTTCGCCCGCCACGGCCTGCTGCACGGTCCGGAGCGCGCCGGTGCGGGCGTCCAATTCGGACGCCGCGCTGGCGAGTTTCGCCGGGGCGACCCGGTAGCCGTCGGTCACGGCTGGTCGGCCGGCTCTTCGCCGACGACCGAGGGCGCGACCGGAGCCTGCTGGCCCCACACGTTCTCGGTTTCGACGAGCCACGCGGGAATCCGGCGGCCGGAGCCCAGGTCGCCGCCCGCCCCCATGCCGCCCATCGGCATCATGGGCATCATCGGCATGGCGCTCTTGGCCGCCGCGCCCGCCGCACCGGCGGCACCGCCCGCGAGTCCGCTGAGGACGTTCGACTGCGCGTTCCCGGCGAGCCCGGAGTGCGCGGCCGGAGCTTCCCCGGCACCGCTGAGGCCTCCGCCGGACGGAATGCCGCCGCCGTCGATCGACGGAGCGCCTCCGCCGCCGACCGGGATCCCGCCGCCGCTCCCGCCCTCGGGACCGGCGCCGCCGCCGAGCTTCATGCCCGGCGGAGTGTCCGGCTCCTTGTCCTTGCCGTTCTTGTCTTTGTCCTTGCCCGAGGCCCACGGCGGAACCTTCGGCATGATCGATCCGAACCGGCCGAACGCCGCCGCGGACGCGGCCGCGAGACCGGCGGTGAACATGTCGCCGAACAGCGGGCTGCCCGGATTCTGCGCCGGATGCCCTGGCTCGGAGCCGGGGACCTGTGTGCCGTCGGCGGGCAGCGGGTGCGAGTCGACCGGTGCGCCGACCGCGGTGCCGCCGTCCGGAGTGTTGCCGACCGCTCCGGTGCCGCCGGGCGAAGCGCCGCCGCCGGGGACCGGCTTGGGCGGAGGGGCGGCCGCGTTCGGCGAGACCGGGATCGAGTCCTCGGCGGTGTCGTAGTTCGTCGCGAGGTTGTTCATGACGACGATCGCCTTCGCGTGCGCGGAGCCGGCGGCGTTGGCGGCCTGTTGCTGCGCTTCGACGTTGGCGATCGCCTGCTGCCGCTGCTGCGTCGCGGCGATGATCGTGGCCGGCGGGGTGTCCGCCGGAAGCAGCGGCGGATTGACCGCCAGCGCGACGTCGGCGGGGGAGACGTCCGGCACCGCGACCGGCGGCGGCATCTCGGCCTTCGCCTTGACCAGCGCGTCCGCGGCGTCCTCCAGCATGTCGCGCATGCCCTGGGCGGTGACCGCGACCTTGCGGATGCCGCCCACGAGGTCGGTCATCATGGTCCGGTACTGGTCGGCCGCGCCGCCGGTCCACGAGCTGGAGAAGTCGGTGAGCTGGTCCGACAGGTTTTCGGCCTGGTCGTACAGCCCGCGCGAGGCCGAACTCCACTGTTCGGCCGCGGCGCGCACGGTGGTCGGGTCGCCCGCCTGCAGCATCGCGTAGAGCTGCTGGTGGGTGTAGCCGGCGAAGTTGGTGCGAGGCCCGCTCATGCGTTCTTACCCCCTGAAGAATCAAGGCCCAGCAACGAGAAAAGCGGGTCCAGCAGACCGGTCTGCTGACCCGATTGGTGCAGGTCGCCCGCGACCGACTGGTCGGCCTGGGCGTATCCGTCGGCGACGGTGGTGGTGACGTCCTGAGCGAACGTGATCGCCCCGCGGACCTGCTCCAGCAGGCCCTGCATCTCGGCGACCGCGGCGTGGTGGGCGTCGGCGAGCGAAGCGGCTTCCCCGAACTCCCCGAACAGCAGCGGATGCTCGCCGAGGGTGCGCAGGAAGTCGTTCGGCCGGGACATCGCGTGGATCTGGGTTTCCAGCTCCCGGACGAAGTCGCTCAGCGATTCCAGGTGGACGTAGTACGACTGGTCGGGCATCGGCCGGTGACCTCTCGTGCGGCAGGACGCGGGAAAGCCGGCCGTCCGGAGCGGGCGGGGGGTGGTCCCGCCCCGGACGGCCGGCGTCGGGGCCGGATCAGGCGAACAGGCCCTGGTTGCGGTTCTCCAGCTGGTGCTGGAGATCGTGGGCGTCGCCGACCTTGGTGCCGAACTGCGCGATGATCGCGACGATGTCGGCGGTCGCCTGGCGGAGCCGGGTCTCGGAGGCGCGCGCCGCTTCACCGGCGGAGCTGCCCGAGGCGTACCAGGTCTGGGTGATCGGCTGCAGGTTCTGGTGCAGCTGCTCCAGCTGGGAGGTCAGCGCCTTCGCCTTGGCGGCGAGCGACGCGGAGCTGTGCTGCAGGGCCCCGAAGCTGATTTCTACGACGTCAGCCATGGTGTCTTGTCCTCTCTCAGGGGTTGAGGCGAGGGATCACGTTGCCCTCGACGGTGTGGCTGACGCTCTGGAAGCTCTGGTGCACGTCGGAGTCGCCCGAGTTGTAGTTCGCGTGGCTGGTGTGCACCAGCTGCGACATCGTGTCCAGCTCGCGGACGGCCGCGGTCATCTTCTCCTGGAGCCTGCGCTGCAGGTCCCAGAACGCGACGGCCTGGTCGCCCTTGTAATTCCGCAGCGTCTCGGTCAGCTCGGACTCCAAGCTGGCCATCGTCGTCTTCGCGCTCGACGCGGTCTCCTCGAAGCCCTGGACGGCGCGCGTCATGGCAGCTGAATCTGCCTGGAATCCCGGACTGGACATCTGACGGGCCACCTCCTTCCCTCTCGTGGAAAATCCCGGTGCGCGGCGGGCCGCGCGATGTGAATGTCACGCTAGAAAAGAAGCGGGTGTGGTCAAACGGCACAACTGCCGGTCGCTTTGACGGCACTATTACCCACAGGTGGGGCGCTCCCTACCCCCGAGACGGGGGACGACGCCAGTGCTCGCGCCCCCGCGCGCGGCCAGGCTGACCCCCATGACTTCCTGGGGATTACGACTGTTCCGGCTGCACCGCCCGCTCGGCGTGCTGGCCGGGGCGATGGCGGTGCTGCTGGTCGCGTGCGGGTTCGGGCTGCTCCTGGATGATCGCACGCTCGTCAACGCGCCGCTGTGGGCGAAACCGTTCAAATTCGCGGTTTCGGTGGCGCTGTACGCACCGACGCTGGCGTGGCTGCTCTCGCTGGTGCAGCGCGGCCGCCGGGCTGGCTGGTGGATGGGCACGGCGTTCGCGGTGGGCATGGGCACGGACATGGCACTGCTGGTATGGCAGGTGCTGCTCCACGACCGGCCGCTGCACTTCAATCACGCGACGCCGGCCGACGTGACGATCGGCAACGTCCTGGCCACCGGCGCGTTCACCGCGTGGGGCGCGACCGCCGCGGTCGTCGTGCTGCTGCTGTTCCACAAGCTGCCGGACCGCGCGCTGACGTCCGCGCTGCGGTGGGGAACCGCGCTCGCGGCGGGCGGAATGGGAGTGGCGCTCATGATGTTCTCGGCCAGCCCGGCGCAGCAGCGGGTGCTGGACGGCGGCGGGAAGCCGTCGATGATCGGCGGGCACACGGTCGGGCTCGAGGACGGCGGGCCGGGGCTGCCGCTGCTGGGCTGGAGCACGGTCGGCGGGGACCTGCGGATCACGCATTTCGTGGGGATCCACGCGATTCAGGCGTTGCCGCTTCTGGCGCTCGCGCTGGTGGCGCTTTCCCGGCGGTATCCGGTGCTGTCGAACGAGCTTGTGCGGCGCCGGCTGGTGTGGACCGGTGCGGTCGGGTACGCCGGGGTCATCGTGATCACGGCGTGGCAGGCGATGCGGGGACAGTCGATCGTGCGGCCGGACTTCTGGACGCTGGCTGCGACTGCCGGGTTGGTCGCGGTGGTGGCGCTGGGCGGCGTGCGGTCGGTCCGGGCGGTGAGCGTTCCCGATGAGCGGCATGCGCTGAGGGGATTCTGAGATCTCTCCGGTACCCCTTGGCGGGTTGGCCCGACGGGAGGACGGCGTGATGGCATTTCCCCAAGACCTGCTGGATTCGCTGCGGCGCGCGCCGGACGCGGTCGCGTTCGAGCACGGGGACCGGCGGGTGCGCCGGGGCGAGGTGCTCGACCTGATCGGCCGGTTCGCCGCCGGGCTGCGGGCGGCCGGGATCCGGCCGGGCGACGGGGTCGGGCTCGCGACCGGGGTGACGCCGGAGGGATGGGCCGTCCAGATCGCGGTGCAGACACTGGGGGCTCGGGCGGTGGGCGTGCGGGCCGGGCTGCCCGCGGCGCATCTCGACGCGGTGCTCGACGGGGTGGCCGCGGTGGTGACTGACGCCGAACTGCCGGAGCAGGCGGGCGTGCGGACGCTTCCGATCGGGCCGGAACTCCTTGCCGCGCATGAGGAACCGGTGCCGTGCGGGAAACCGTCAGACCTCGGCTGGGTGGTGTTCACCAGCGGGAGCACGGGGGTGCCCAAGGGGGTCGCGTATCGGTTCGACGCGTTGGGCGAGTTCGGGCTGGAGCAGCGGGCGGGGGAATCGGCGGCGGACTACCGGCGGTTTCTGCTGTTCGGGACTTTGAGCAGCGCGGTGATGGTGTTGCATGCGCAGGCTTGCTTGCTCGCGGGCGGTACCGTGGTGATCCCGGCGGGGCTCCCGGACTTTCCCCGGATTCTGCCGAGGCTGGACATCACGGCGGCGCTGGTGACGGTTCCCCGGCTGTATCGGATGCTGGATGTGCTGCGGGAGGAGGAAATCGATCTTTCCGGGCTGCGGGCGCTGACTGTCGCCGGGTCTCCGGTGGAACCGGGGTTGCTGGCCGAGGGGTTCGCGCGAATCGGGCCCGCGCTGCGGCAAGGGTACGGGCAGACCGAGACCGGGAAATTGACTGTGCTGGGCACGGCGGACGTCGCGGAGCGCCCGGAGGCGATCGCGTCGGTCGGACTGCCGGTCGAGGGGGTCTCGCTGGAGGTGCGGGATGGTTCGGGGCGTGCGGTGCCCGCTGGGGTGACGGGGGAGGTTTTCGCCCGTACCGCAAGGGCTTTCGCGGGATACTGGCGCGATCCCCCGCTGAGCGCGACGGTGCTGGCCGACGGCTGGGTCCGCACGCAGGACATCGGGCGGCTCGACGAACGCGGGTTCTTGTATTTGACCGGCCGCGCCCGGGATGTGGTGATCGTGAACGCGGTGCTTCATCACACCGGTCCGATCGAGCGCGCGCTCGCCGCGCATTCCGCCGTGGATCAGGCGTATGTCGTCGCGGTTCCGGATGAACGGACCGGGGAAGCGGCGCACGCGTTCGTGGTCGCCGCGCCGGGGTGCGAGCCCGATCCGGGGGAATTGCGGGCGGCGGTCGCCGCGGAAGTGGGGGAGGCCGCGGTTCCGGCCTCGTTCACGGTGCTGGCCGAGGTCCCGGTCGCGGAATCGGGGAAACCGGACAAGGCCGCGTTGCGCGCCCTCGCCCGGTGAATCCCGCGGGGTTCCGGCCTGCCGCGCACGGGGGCGGCAGGCCGGAACGCGCGGATCAGACGCCCGCGGTCTGCTTGATCCAGTCGCGGCTGCCGGCGACGCTGGCGTAGTTCTGCGTGCCGTGCTCGTCGCTGCCGGAGTTCTCGCCGGTCGAGCAGACGCCGACCTGGACGCCGTCGGCCAGCTGCGGGCCGCCGGAGTCTCCGTGCCACGAGGAGCCGGTGACGCCCTTGCTCGCGATTGCCTTGCCGTTGAAGGCATCCG
>NZ_LWSF01000002.1:747554-791800 GCF_001651785.1 Amycolatopsis sp. M39 | reverse complement strand
AGATCTGGTTGGTGGCGCCGTTTTCCGGGTCCTGGTCGGCCAGCTTCATGAACGTCGTGTCCACAGCGGACTTCAGGTGCAGCAGGGCGATGTCGCCGTTGGGCGAGGCCTTCTGCTCGTCGACCGCGGCCTCGGTGCCCTGGCCCAGCGCGACGTCGCCGACCTTGACGTGCATGCCGCCCTTGTTCAGGCAGTGCTGCGCGGTGAGCACCCACTGCGAGGCGATGATCGTGCCGGAGCATTCGAAGCCGCCGTAGTCGGTGACGTCGTCCCAGAACACCTGGGCTCCCCACGGGGCCGACTTCACGGTGTCGCCGCCGATGATGTGCGTGTCGGCACTCGCCGGGACCGCCGCCCCGACTCCGAACGCCATCGCCGCCCCGGCGACTACGGCCGCCGCTTTCGCGTAACGCATGGAAAATCCCTCCGCCTCGGTGGTGATTTCCCGACCGTAGGCGGCAGGTGGAAATCCGGTAACCTACGGAAGTCGGTCTTCGATCCACGTTTCGCGGAGCGTGCCGTCCGGGTCAAGTCGCTGGTGGAGGGTCTCGGCTTGCTCCGGCCGGGTGAGTGCGGCGACGGCTGCTTCCTGCTGAAGGCGCAGTGCGTGCACGGCGACGCGGAGTTCGCGGATCCGGCCGCGCGTGCGGAGCCGGGCTCGCCACGGGCGCCAGAGGACGGCGAGCAGGAGTCCGGTGGTTTCGGCGCGGTAGGCCTGGGCGGCTTGGGTCAGCTGGTCGGTGTCGGCGAGCCCGCCGAGCCGGCGGTTGACGGCTGTTGCCACCGCGCTTTCCAGGACGCGTTCGTGCGCACCGGCGGCGAAATCGGCGACGCGGCGGGGGATTCCGGCGACCAGCACCGCGGTGAGCAGTTCGGAGAGGGCTTCGCGGAGGGCGCGGTGGGCGTCTGTTCCGTCTTCGAGGACGGCGACGATCCCGAGTGCGTCAGCGAGGGTTTTCCGGCTGGTCAAGGTGTTCGGGGGCAAACCGATCCGGATTTCGCGCACACCGCCGGAGATCGCGCGGGTCGCTTCGAGCCGCCGGTAGACCTCGGCGCGGAGCTGGCGGCGTTCCTGGATCTTCGTGAAGTAGTTCGTCAGTGCGGCTCCGACGACGCCTCCGCCGGTGGTGTAGGCCAGTTCGACCAGGCCGGGCATCAGGGCTCCTTCGCTCGTGGACTGCCTATGCTGTCAGCAGCGGGGATACCAGGGAGCGGGATGCACACGGTGACTTTCGGCGCGGCGCGCGGGGATCGGCTGGTGATCGCTGTGCACGGGCGGGCGCATCCCGGCGCGGACGATTTCTGGGACGGGAACTGGCTGGTCAGCCCGATCGAGATCGTCTCGGGCGGATTCACCGCGCGGCTGGCCGCTGGGCTGCGGGCCAACGAACTGCGGGAGTTCCGGCGGGAACTGGCGGCCTGCGCCGAGTCCGGCGGCAGCGCGCGGCTGACGTCGCTGGAGGATTGGCTGGACCTGACCGTGACTGTCGCGGACGGACGGGTCGAGGCGGAGGGCGTCGCGGTCGCCGAGCATTCGAGCGGGAACCGGTTGTCGTTCCGCCTCGAAGGGATCGAGTACGCGCGGCTGGCCGAGGCGGTGGCTGGGCTGAGCGCGATCGAGGCCAGTTATCCGGTGCTGGGGCTTCCGTAGGTCGTGAGGGGAACCCTCACGACCTACGGAAGCGATCAGCCCGCGAGTTTGGAGGAATCGGGAGCCGCGGTCACGGGGACCGGCGTGGTTTCGCACGGCGGGGAAAGGCGGCCGGAATGACTGTGCCGGAGCCTCGGCGGCCCGCCGGTTTCGGGGATTTCCGCCGGATCTCGGACATGTTCGCCTGGCCCGCACGCCGGAAGTCGCTTCCCGGGGAACGGCCGGACATCCAGTGGCGGTCGATCAAGGTCATGGCGGAGTGGAGCGCCCGCCCGGTGTGGTTCTTCAACCCGTACACGCACGACGTGAGCACCCCTGCCGACCCCGCGTCGCCGGAGCTGGGGCTGGGCGCGGAACCGGCCCGCGATCTGGCGGCGTGGCAGGACGAATGGGACGTCACCCGCACCACGGACGGCCCGGCGTCCTGCGCATTCCCCTCGGAGGAAGCCGGGCGCCGGTTCGACGAGCGGGGCCGGGAACTCACGCGCCGGGTTCGGCGTGAAGTGCCCGTGGACTGGGGACGTTTCCTGCTTGAGCCACCTGACCAACCGAGAGGTCTTCCTCGACTGAGCCGTTCAGTCCTCCACCGGCTTGGTCCACGCCACCTGCACCAGCTCCGTACCGTGCCGGCGCGACACCAGCGTGCCACGGCCAGCAGGCTGCGGCGAAGGCTTCACATCGCCCAGCAGCGCGCCCTCTTCCTTGCCGCCGGACATGACCAGGCCCGGTGAGCCCAGTTCCCGGACTCGCTGGATCACCGCCTCGTACAGGCCCCGTCCGGCGCCGCCGGAGGAGCGGGCCAGGATCAGGTGGAGGCCGATGTCCCTTGCCTGCGGCAGGAATTCCAGCAACGGCAGCACCGGGTTCCGGCCCGCGGTCGCGACCAGTTCGTAGTCGTCGATGACCACGTACAGGTCCGGTCCCCGCCACCAGGAGCGGTTGCGCAGCTGGTCGGGCGTGACGTCCGGGCCGGGGAGGCGGTTGCGCATCGCGGTCGCGCATTGGTGCACCAGGTCGGTCAACGTGTTCTCGGCGCCGGCGTAGCCGAGCAGATGCGGGTGGTCCACCACGCCCAGCAGGCCGCGGCGGTAGTCGCCGACCAGGATCAACGCCTCGTCGGGGGTGTTCGCCTGGCAGATGCCGGTGACGAGGGCGCGCAGCAGGGAGCTCTTGCCCGATTCGACGTCGCCGAAGGCCAGGAAGTGCGGGTCGGTCCGGAAATCCAGGTGAACGGGGCGCAGGGTGGATTCGGCCAGGCCCAGGGTGATCCGGCCGTGCGGGGCGGCGGGGAGCGAGTCCAGCGGGACTTCCGGCGGGAGGAGGCGGACCTGGGGCGCGCGCGGGCCGGTCCAGGCCGCCGAGACTCGGCGGACCAGGTCCAGGCCGCCCGCGCCGACGGTTTCCGGGCGTTGATCGGAGTCGATGCGCGGGAGAGCCGCGAGGAAGTGCAGTTTGTCCGCGGTGAGGCCGCGGCCGGGGCGGTCGGCGGGGACGTTTTGCGCCACCTTGCGGTCGATCGACGAGTCCGCCGGGTCGCCCAGACGCAGTTCGAAGCGGGTGCTGATGGCGTCGCGGAGTTGGGCGCGGGCACCGATCCACTGGTTGAGCGAGACCAGGACGTGGATGCCGAAGCCGAGACCGCGTTGGGCTAGTGCGGTGATCTGTTCTTCGAGGCGTTCGTATTCGGACCGGATGGTGGTCCAGTTGTCCACGAACAGGAACACGTCGCCGAACTCGCGGTCGTCGTTGCTTTCGGTGAATTCGCCGCGGCGGCCGCGGAAGGCAGCCATCGATTCGATTCCGTGCGCGGCGAAGAATTCTTCCCGCTGTTCCAGCAAGGTGACCAGTTCGGCGACGACCCGGCGGCAGCGTTGCGGGTCGCGGCGGGTGGCGTAGCCCGAGACGTGCGGGAGTCCGGCGATCGGGGCCAGCGCGCCGCCGCCCATGTCCAGGATGAAGAACTGCACCTCGGCGGGGGTGTGGGTGAGCGCGAGCATCGCCGCGATGTCCTTCATCAATGTCGACTTGCCGCTTTGCGGTGCGCCGACGATGACCGCGTTGCCCGCCGCGCCGGAGAAATCCGCCCACAGCATGTCGCGGCGTTGTTCGAAAGGCTTGTCCACCAACGCGACCGGGATGGTCAGCTTGCCGTTGCCGCCCCAGCCGAGCGGGCACAACCCGCGGTGGGGGTCTTCGCCGATGGGCGGCAGCAGCTGGTCCAAAGCGGGCGGTTCGGCCAGCGGCGGCAGCCAGATCTGGTGCGCGGCCGGGCCGCGTCCCTCCAACCGGGACAGCATCGCGCCGATGATGGTCTCGCCGGTGCCCTTCGCGGGGGTCTCGGCGGCGGGCTGTTCGGCGACGGGGACTTCAACCGGGCCCAGGGTGAAGGGCAGCACGCCGAGTTGTCGTCCGTCCGAGCGCACGATGCGGCTGCGCGGCGGGAGTTCGCCGGAGACGTAAGCGGCTTTGAGCCGGATCAGGGTGTCGTTGTCGGACTTCAGGTAAGCCGAACCGGGCACCGGCGGCAGCTGGTAGGCGTCGGCGACACCCAGCACCGCGCGGCTTTCCGCGGCGGAGAACGTTCGCAGGCCGATCCGGTACGACAGGTGCGAGTCGAGCCCGCGCAACCGGCCCTCCTCAAGGCGCTGCGACGCCAGAAGCAGGTGAATCCCCAGCGAACGGCCGAGCCGTCCGATCGCGACGAACAGGTCGATGAACTCCGGTCGCGAGGACAGCAGTTCGGAGAACTCGTCGATGATCACCAGCAGCGACGGCAACGGCTGCAGCGGCGTGCCGTCCGCGCGCGCCTTCTCGTAATCGCGCACCGACGCGTAATTCCCGGCTGCGTGCAGAAGTTCCTGCCGCCGCAGCAGTTCGCCGTTCAACGCGTCCGCCATGCGGTCGACGAGCGCGAGGTCGTCGGACAGGTTCGTGATCACCGCGCAGGTGTGCGGCAGGTTGGTCATGCCCGCGAACGTCGCGCCGCCCTTGAAGTCGATCAGCGCGAGGTTCAGCTTCTCCGACGAATGCGTGACGGCCAGCGCGGTGACCAGCGTGCGCAGCAGTTCGCTCTTGCCGGACCCGGTCGCGCCGATCACCAGCCCGTGCGGACCCATGCCGCCCTCGGCGGATTCCTTGAGGTCCAGCTCGACCGGGCGGCCGTCGGGGTTCACGCCCAACGGGATCCGCAGCCGGTCGCGCGCCGGGCGCGGGGCCCAGGTGACGGTCGTGTCGGTGTCGCGCGGGTCGCCGATGNCGCCGATGCCGAGCAGCCCGGCCAGCCCGAACGTCGAGGACATCGGCTGTTCGCTGACCACCGCGCCGCCTTGGTGCAGCGGCGTCAGCATCCGGGCCAGCGCTTCGGCCGCGCCGTGGTCGAGCCGGTCCGGCATGCCGAGGAAGCCGAGCCGCGCTTCGGTGCCGTCGAGCACCACCATGCCGAGCTGATCCGGTGCGACGTGCAGGCTCAGCAACCGGTCGGTCGACGTCGCGCGCGGCTGGTCGCCGCCGATCTCCAGCACCGTGACGCCCAGCCTGCCTTCCTCGGCCAGCAGCCGCGGTTCGCCGTGGGAGTCGCCGCCGTCGACGACGAGCACGATGTGCGGCAGGTCCGCGGCCTCGCCACGACGCGAGAACGCCGGACGGTCGCCGAGATCAGGGCCGAGCAGCTTCGCGAGTTCCGCGGCGCCGCCGGCGAACAGCCGCCGCGGGCCGGTCGCGTCGGAGAGCACCGGCGCGGTGGCGTGCGGCAGCCACTTCGCCCATTCCCAGTCGTGCGAACGGTCCGGGGCGACGCAGAACGCCACGCGCAGGTCGGCCGGGGAGTGGAACGTCACCAGCTGCGCCAGCACCGCGCGGGTCATCCCGAGCACCTCGAACCGGCGGCCGGACAGCGTCGCGGCCGCGTAGGAACGCAGCGAGATCGAAACCGGCAGGCCCTCGACGGTCGAGAAGGTCTGGATGAAGTGCTTGAGGTTGGTGGAGGAAACCGGGTCCAGCTCTTCCAGCGGCGCGATCTGCGGCGCGCGCAACGGCGTCGCGAGCGGCTGCGGGCCGGTGGCCGCGCGCACCATCGCGAACGACCGGTCGCCGCGGCGGCGGTCCCAGTGCTGGTCGGTTTCGACGTAGGCCCACAGATCCGCCGGATCCGGCTGCTGCGCGATCAGCGTGGCGCGCTGGGAGTCGGCGACCGCGCGCACACGCGTGCGCAGACCGGCGAGATACCGCTGGTAGTCGCGGCGCTCCTCGTTGATCTGCGCCTTCTTCGCCATGCCGCCGCGGCCGAGCGACATCACGATCATGCCGCCCATCGCGGTGACGAACAGCGCGCCGAAGATCCAGGTCATCACCCCGCCGTCGCGTCCGATGTAGACGAACGACATCGCGCCCATGCCGAGCATCATCGGCAGGAACATCATGAGCTGCAGCACGCCGCCGGAGCCGCTCTTGGGCAGCATCGGCGGGGACTGCAGCATGATCTCCCCGGGCTGCTCGCCGAGCAGGCCGAGGCGGTCGCGGGCGGAACTCATGCCCCGTATTTTGGCCGTCTGCTGTCCGGTCGCGGTGGGTACTTTTGCCGTCCGCTCGCCCGGCGGCGCGAACCTAGGCTCTGCGCAGACGCCCCGCACCGGTGCGTCGTTCGCGGGAGACCGGGAGGGAGCGCCATGGGCACGACCGGCGAGTACCGGGCCGAGCCGGAGGCCATGCGCTCCACCGTCGGCAACGTGGGCGCCGTCATCGCCCACGGCATCAACGCCGTCGCGGACCTGGAAAAACTCGTCCTGCAGCCGACGACGTTCGCCAGCTTCGGCAGCGTCGTCGCGGCGGCGAACGAGGCGCTGCACTCGCAGCAGGTGACCGCGGTGCGCTCGCTGCTGCAAGTGCTGCAGGAGATCAACGGCCTGGTCAAGCACAGCGCGGATGCCTACCAAAGCGCCGACGAAGCAGTATCCGAGGGCTACGGCGGCGGCCATGCTCGGTCTTCTGGGGCGTCGCTGGCGTCGATCTGGGGCGCCCCGCACGCCGCGCACCTGGCCGAGGCGGCGATCACCGACAGCGCCGGCGCGCACGGCGAACCGTCCTCGGTCGGCAACGTGCTGCGTTACCTCGGCGACGCGGACCTCGGCAGGCTCGCCGAGCATCCGCTGACCGACGCCCGGTTCCACGGCGTCGCGGACTTCAACGACTGGCTCGCCGGCGACGCCGACAACCAGGCGCGCGTCGGCCTGATCGAGGTTTATTCGGGCACCGCCCGCACCTTCGGCGACGTGCCCGGCGGCGTGCACAGCGGCGACGTCGTCGTGGTGGAGCCGCTGCTGCTCGCCGGCCGGCATCCGGTGATCGGCGTCGCCGGGGACGGCGGCGCCCTCTACAACCATGGCCTGCTCGATCCGGGACTCGGCGGACTGGCCAAGGTCAGCGTGTACCGGCCCGCCTCCGTCTGACCCCGAACCCCGACCAAGTGAGGTCCGATGCTCTTCCCGAACTCCAGCGCGATGGACGCCACCGCTTCAGGCGGAGGCCCGATCACCGTGCTGCCGCAGATCGTCACCGGCCAGCCGGAGCAGATCGCGAAGCACGTCCTCGACCTGCTGCACAAGGCCGCCGAGCTGACCTCGCTCTACACCGAGCTCAGCAAGGCCGCCGACCAGCTCGGCAAGGTCTGGTCCGGCGGGGCGTCGGAATCGGCGCTGCAGAAGATCTCCCACTCGCTCGACCAGCTCACCAAGATCATCAACGTGATCGAGAAGGGCGCCGAACTGCTCGGCGTCTCGGGCACGCTGGTGAAGACGGCGCAGGAGGCGTACCGGTCGGTGGTCGCGGCGGTGAACCCGACTGTCGCGTCGCTGATGTCGAACTGGTGGACCTACGGGGCCGCGGTCGCGCTTTCCACTGCCACGAGCGCCACGCTGCGCGGATTCATCACCGCGGTCGGCGGACTGCTGAAGGCGCTCGGCGCGGGGGACCTCGCGAACCAGATCACCCAGGTCGCGACGATCATCGGCGACCTCGAAAAGCTGTTCCACCACGGTTCTTCCGACGCTGACGGCTCGGCGGGCAACGCGGCGGTCTCCGGTACGCCGGTCACCGCGCCGCAGATGCCCGCGCCGGTCGCGAGCGCGTCCGGGCAGGCGGCGATCGGCGGCAGCGGAGGGGGAGTGCCCGGCGGCAACCCGTCGTTCACGAACTACACGCCGCCCGCGCTGTCCACCGGCGGCTGGCCGGCCGGCAGCGGAACCGGCACTGGGGCTTGGCCGTCCGGCGGCGGTGCCGGGGCGGGGGCCAACCCGGGGAACAGCTGGATTCCCGTGGATCCGGCACCGGCTCCCGCGCCTTCGGTGCCGGGTCAGTCGACCGGTGCGCACGAGGTCGTGATCCACACCGACCTGAACACCGGGCAGTCGACCGTCGAGGCCCCGGCCGGGCAGGACGTGGACATCGATGTCGACGTCACCTACCAGGGCAAACACTTCCAGCAGCACGTCGACATCGACGCGAAGGGCGCGTAGCCGGTGGCCGTGGACGCGTCCGGCGTCGTCAGCTCGGTGCTGTCGAACTACCGGCAGGTGCTGGTCGAATACCAGCGCCGGGTCACCGGCGACCCGGCAGCGCTTGAGGCGGCGGCGAACCGCTGCGGCACCAACGCGTCCACGATTACCGGCAAAGCCACCGAAATCGCGGACGCTGCCACGGCATTGCACGCTGACTGGGACGGTGCTGCGTACACCGCGTACGCGACAGCAGCGTCCAATGTCGCGCATGCGCTGACCGAAGACGGCACGAAGCTGGCCGATCAGGGCAAGCGATTGTCGATGGCCGGACAGCTGTTGCGGTGGGCGCGCTCTGGGGCCGACTCGGTTGTTTCGCAGTTCGATCAGTACGGCGCGCAGCTGATCAACCAAGCACGGTCGGCGGATCCGAACGCGGTCGGCGCTTTTATCGCTGCGGCAAGGGATTTGGGCGAGCAGGCGGTCACGGCGGCCGGGCAGGTCGCCGACGAGCTGTCGGACGCGTTGGCGGAATTGTTCCCCGCGCCGTGGGCCGGGCCGATGAGCAAGCCGGGCAAGCTGGGCAAACGCGGCTACGGCCCGTTGTCCTGGGTCAACGGCGACACGCTCGACGGACGCAAGCGGCCGCGTTCGGTGCCGTCGTGGTTCGGCAATTCCGGCTGGAAGAAGCTGACCTGGAACGGCCTCGAAGGCACCCGCGCGCCGAAGAAGGCCGACACGCCGTTCGGGCAGCCGAAGCAGAAGAGCGCNCGCCCGCGCCACCGAGATCACCTACTCCAAGACCGCGCACGAGCAAGACGGTTTCATTCCGGAGTACGACGGGAAAATCTCCTCGCAAGGCTGGGACGCGAAGGCGTCCGGCCACGCGGAACTGGGGTTCCGGGAGGACATCGGGACCAGCGGAAGCTATGGCGCCGCGCACGGTAGCGCTCGCGGTTCGGCTTTCGCGGGCGGGGAGGTCAGCGCTTCGGGGCAGCTGGGACTGCACGGGCTTGGCGTGCACGCCAACGCTTTCGCCGGCGGCAAGCTGGAGGGCCAGGTCGCGGCGGATGTCGCCGGGGTCGGCGTCGGCGCGAGCGGGAGTGTCCAATATGGACTCGGCGCGCAGCTCGACGGGCAGTTCGTCTATGACAACGGGCATCTGAAGATGAACTTCAAGGCCGGTGCCGCGCTGGGGCTCGGCGCCGGGCTCGGCGCGAAGATCGACATCGACCTGCCGAAGGTCGGCGCGGCGGTCAGCGAATACGGCGGCGCGGCGGTCGACGCGGTCGGCGACGCCGCGAGCCAGGCAGCGAACGCGTTGGGCGGGGCTTGGGACGATGCCGCGCAGTATGTGGGCTCGTGGTGAGTGCCATGGCGGACCTGGTGACGCTCCCGCTGGGCTTCGACGTCCCGCAGGGCTGGACGCCGGTGCCGCCGATCGCACCCGGGCTGGTTTTCGTCGCGGTGCACCCGAAACCGGTCGCGGAGTTCACGCCGAACATCACGCTCGGCATCCAGCAGCGCCAGGATTCCCCGCCGATGACGGACATCGCCGACGAGGCCGTCGAACGGCTCGGCCGGACGATGGCGCTGCTGGACGTCCTCGACCGGCAGGAGGTCGGCGGCCCCGCCGCGCCCGGCTGCACCCAGACCTTGCGGATGCGCACCGGCGAAGGCCAGGATCTGCTGCAGATCCAGGTGTTCCTGACCGTGCCCGGTCCGGCCGGGCGAGTCGTGCTGGAACTGGTCTGCACGGCCGATCCGCAGGACGCGCGCACGCTCGTCCCCGACTTCCGGAAGTTCGTCGCCAGTGTGCACGTCCGCCGGGAAACCCCGCAGGAGAAGGAGAACGACGGTGACTGAACCGGATGCCGTGCCGGACATGGACGAGCTGCTCGCCCAGGTCCGCAAGCAGACCGAAGAGGTGCAGCGGATCCAGCGCACGGTCGAGGCGATGGAGGTCAAGGCGGCTTCGCGGCAGAACGAGGTGACCGTGACGCTGCGCGGCGACGGCCGGTTCACCTCGGTCGACATCGACCAGCGCGCGATCCGCGAGTACGACGCGCGCACGCTGTCGGAGATCGTCCTCGAAGCGGTGAACGCCGGCCTGCAGAAGCTCGCCGAGGCGAGCAGCGCGAAGTTCGCCCCGGTGATCGAGGCGTCCAGGTCCCAGCAGTGAGCGCGCCGGCCGTCGCCGGGTCGACCCGGCGCGTCACGATCGTCACCCCGCGCGCCAGGGTGGACGTCGCGCTGCCGCAGCAGAGCACGTTCGCCGAACTGGTGCCGCAGCTGGTCCGGCTCGCCGGGGCGGCTGGGCAGGCACCGGCCGAGCATCCGGGCTGGGTGCTGGCGCGGCTCGGCGGCGCGCCGCTCGCGCTCGGGCTCACCGTGGCCGCCGCGCAGGTGCGCGACGGCGAGGTGCTCCACCTGACCCCGCGCGAACGTCCGCGCGGCCCGCTGTTGTTCGACGACGTGGTCGACTCGATCGCGAGCATCGGCGAATCCGCGTCGAGCGCGTGGGGGCCGAAGGTCGCGCGGCGGGCCGGGATCACCGCGGCCGCTCTGCTGTTGTTCGCGGGCGGGCTGCTGATCCAGGCGTCGCTGGCGGGCAGCGTGCTCGCGCCGATCGGCACCGGGCTGCTCGCGATCGTGCTGCTGCTCGGCGGCGGTGCGCTGAGCCGGGCGTACGGTGATTCGGGCGCGGGCGCGGCCGGTGCGCTGGCCGGGGTCGGCGTGGCATTCCTTTCCGGGATCTCGTTGCTGCCGCCGCATTCGGTGTTCTCGCTCTCCGCCGGACCGCTTGCCGCGGGGCTCGCCGCGGTGACTGTTTACGGGGTGCTGGCCGCGGTTTCGGTGGCGGACCGGCTGCCGTTCTTCGTCGCGGTCGTCGGATCGGCCGGGATCGGCGCGATCGCGACCGGCGTGGTGTTGCTGACCGGCGCGAAGCCGGTTGCCGCCGCGGCTGTCGCGGCAGTGCTGGCGACCGCGTTGGCGGCTGTCGCGCCGATGCTGGCGCTGCGGCTGGGCCGGATGCCGCTCCCGCGAGTGCCGGACGATATGGAATCCTTCCGTGCCAACGAACAACCGTCGCTCGGCGTGGAAATGGCCGGGCGGACGACGTACGCGCAGGCGTTGCTCACCAGTTTGCTGGTGGCGCTCGGGCTGGTGGTCGTCGGCTCGTCGATCGTGCTCGCCACCGGCGGGCCGTGGGAAGCCGGGCTGGCCGCGCTCGCCGGGACGGCGTGGATCCAGCGTTCGCGCGCGTATGCGGGCCGTACGCAACGGCTGGTGCTGGTCGGCTTCGGGCTCGTCGCGTTGCTGACCGCGGGTTTCTGGCTGATCGCGGGCAACCAGCGGATCGCGCTTCTCACGGCCGGGCTGGCGCTGGTGCTGGCCGCGGTGGTGTCGTTGTTCTACGCGACGCGGGTCGCGCGCGGGGTGCGGTCGCCGTACTGGTCGCGGTTGCTGGATATTTCCGAGTTCCTGGTGCTGCTGTCGCTGGTGCCGTTCGTGGCGTTGATCGCCGGAGTGTACGAGGCGGTCAGCGGCTGAGCGGGCTGGCGGCTTTCAGCGTCCGAAGCACCGGCGCGGTTTCGCAGGAGCGGATGCCGGGCAGCGCGCCGAGCCGGTGGGTGAGGTAGCGGTGCAGGGCGGGGGGGTCGGCGCAGAGCGCGTGCGCGAGGAGGTTCGTCGGCCCGGTGGTCGCGGCGACGACGGCTAGCTCGCGATGGGTGGCGAGTGCGGTGGCGACGGCGTCGAGATCGGCCGGGGCCACGGCCATCCACAGCAGCGCCTGCGTGGTCGCGCCGAAGAGCCGGGCGTCGATTTCCACGTCGAAATAGAGGATTTCCGCCGCGCGCAGGTCGGCGATCCGGCGGGCGACAGTCGCGGCGGACCAGCCGGTGACCGCTGCGAGTCCGGTTTGCCCGAGGCGGCCGTCTCGCTGGAGCGCGGTGAGCAAGGGCTCGTCGGCGGCGGTCGCTTGGGCAGGCGTGGCGCGGGTTTCCGGTTCCAGCCGACGGCGTTGGGCGTCGGTCAGGACTTCGGCGCGGCCTTGCCAGGCGGTCGGCCCGCCGTGGTACAGGTGCAGCAGCTGGTGCGCGGAGACGGCGGTGATGCCGGTCGTGCGCGGGATGTCGTTCAGCAGCAGGCCGTGCTCCGGGGCGGACCCGTTGGCGGTCTGCACGATGACGCAGATTTCCGTCCCGCCGCCGGCGAGTTTGACCCAGGTCGTGTCGGTGCGCCGGACGAGCGCGTCGGCGACCCGCTGTGCGACCGCCGGGACGACGGTGAGCCGCACGAGCCACTGCGTCTGCCCGGCGCGATGCGGCGCGGCGAGCCCGACGACGCGCAGTCCGGCTTCAGCACGCAGCCGCCGGTAGCGGCGCGCGACGGTCTGCGTCGAGACGCCTAGGACGGTGCCGATCCGCGCGAACGGGGCGCGGCCGTCGATCTGGAGCGCGTGGACGAGGGCGTGGTCGAGGTCGTCGAGCATGGCTTGATTCTGCATCACACTGTCCTGAGTGGAAGATTTCTGCTCGTTCGCGCTGGTGGCTGGAATCTTGCCTTGCCGCTGCCCAGGCTGGCGGCATGAACGATGCACGCCGCTGGGCCGCGCTGGCGGTCCTGCTCGTCGCGGAAGCGATGAACCTCCTCGACACCACCATCGTCCAGGTCGCCGCGCCCGCGGTGCACGCCGAACTGGGCGGCGCGATCTCCTTCTACACCGTCGGATACACGCTGCCTTTCGCGCTTCTGCTGATCACCGGCGGACGCCTCGGCGACCTTCTCGGCCGACGCCGCGTTTTCCAGTTCGGCATGGCCGGGTTCGTCCTCGCCTCGGCCCTGTGCGCGGCCGCGACCACGCCCGGGTTCCTGCTCGTTTTCCGCGCTCTGCAAGGGGCTTCGGCCGCCTTGGTGATCCCGCAGACGATCGGGCTGATCAGCGTCCTGTTCGACGGCTCGGCCCGCGCGCGGGCGCTCGGCATGATCGGCCCGGTGATGGGACTGGCCGCGGTGAGCGGTCCCGTCCTCGGCGGGCTGCTGACCGACGCCTGGTCGTGGCGGTCGGTATTCCTGGTGAACATCCCGCTCGGACTCGCCGTGCTCGCCGCGTCCGGCCTGCTCGCCGAAGACCGGTCCGCCGCCCGGCCGCGGCTCGACCTGCTCGGGACCGGCCTGGTCGTCGTGGGCGCCGGGCTGGTGGTCTACTCGCTCCTCACGCGGTGGAATGGGTTCCTCGTCGCCGCCGGGGCAGTTGTGCTCGCTGTTTTCGCTCTGCAGCAACGGTTTCGCGGCGGTCTGATCGAGAGCAGCCTCTTCCGCGGCTGGGGATTCCCCGCCGGGCTGCTGACGTCAGTGCTGTTCTTCGCGGTGATGACCGGCCTTACCCAAGTCGTCGTCCTGTTCCTGCAACTGACCCAGCACGCCGACGCCCGCACCGCCGGCCTCTCGTTGCTGCCGTGGTCGTGCGGCCTGGCCGTATCGTCCGTTGTGGCCGGACGCTGGCTCGTCCCGCGCCACGGCCCCCGGATTCTCTTTGCCGGCGTGGGATTCCTGGCCGCGGGCATCACCGGGATCGCGCTGGGCTGGCCGTTGCCGCTCCCGCTGGCGGTCGCCGGAACCGGGACCGGGTTGTTCACCGTGCCGTTCTTCACCGCTGCGCTGGCCCTCGTCCGTCCCTCGGAGACGGGGTCGGCGGCGGGCCTGCTGAACGCGGTGCAGCAGCTCGGCGGAACCATCGGAGTCGCGGTGCTGACCGCGGTTTTCCTCGCGACCGATCTGACCGTCGCGTGCTGGACGGCCGTCGGCCTGACCGTCGCGGCCGGGCTGACCGCGATCGGGCTCACTCGCGGAACGCGCGAGCCGTCCCGGGCCGGAGTGTGAAAGGGCGGCGGAGGTCGAGGCCGCTGCGTTCGCCGATCAGGCCGATCGGTGGATTCCAGCAGGCTGCGAGCGTGCAGAACGCGCTGGTCGAGCAGCCATTGCCACGGCGTGGTCCCGGTGGCTTCGTGGAAGCGGCGGACGAACGTACGCGGGCTGAACCCGGCTTGGCGGGCGAGCTGCCCGAGGGTGAGCATGCCTCCAGTATCGCGCTTGACCTTGTCCTTGGGGCAAGGTGGGAAGCACGATGACGGCACCCTGCGCGCGCTCGCCGACGAGGGCGACGAGACCGCGCTGGAGCGCCTCGCCGACACCCGCGGCGACCTGGCCGAACTGCTCGACGAGGGCAGCGAACACGCCGGACGCTTGCTGACCAGCCGGGCGGTGGCGAACCGCGACCTGCGGGAGCTGCGGCGGCTGTCGGACGCGGGGAGCGGCGAGGCGGAGACGGAACTGGAGCGGCTCCTTCGCGCCGGCTGACTCGGGTTGTCAGGTCCGTGAAGGGAACCCCCTCACGGACGTTCCACACCACGGTTGAGGCCGTGGATCTTCCGCGTCACCGGAATCGCCAGCAGACAAGCCAGCACCCCCGACCCGAACAACACCGGATAGTTCGTGCTCGCGCTCGAACCGAACGACAGCAGCGCGGGCCCGTAGACCGGAACCAGTGAACTGGGCAGCGTGAGAGCGATGTTCACCACCCCCATCTCGCGAGCCGCCTCCCCGTCCCCGGACAGCAACGCGGCCGGGACCGCGAAATGGCCGCAGAAGTACCCGCCGAGGCCGACTCCCGCGATCGCGGCGCTGAGATAGAGCATCGGGACGCTCCGCGCGACGATCATGACCGCCAGCGCCAGTGCCAGCATGACCGCCGACGAGATCATCATCAGCCCGCGCCTGCCGAACCGGTCGGTGATCCAGCCGCCGGCCAGGCTCGCGGGCAGTGCGATGCCGAAGGCGATCAGGTTCACGACGAACGCTGAGTGCGCGATCTCGCCGCCGCCGACGCCCAGCACGTCGGACAGGTAGTAGACCAGGTACGTGGTGAAAGTCGAGAACCCGGCGGACAGCAGGAAAACCATCAGGCAGGCCCAGGCGAAGGGCGGGTTGTGCCGGGGCCGGAACGAGAACATCCTGGCGATGTCGCGCTTCGCGAACGGAGTGCGGGCGGCCGGGTCGAGGCGCCGGTCGGGCAGGACGGCGCACAGGATGACGACGGTGATCGGCGCGGCGATCGCGGGAAGCAGGAACATCCAGAACGGCGGCAGTCCGGCGACGGCCTGTGCGACGAAGCTGCCGCCGATCATCGCGATCGGGAAGCAGACGCCCATCAGCGCGCTCACCACGCCGCGCCGTTCGGGCGGGATCTGGTCGGGCAGCAGCGCCACCAGCGCGGCGAGTCCGGCGTTGAACAGGACCTGGGTCAGGCACCAGCCGAGCACGACCGTGGTCGTGGTCGTGGCGAACGCGACGACGAGCAGTCCCGCGGTGCCGCCGAAGATGCCGACGATCAGCCAGGGTTTGCGCATCCCGAACCGGGACGTGGTGCGGTCGGACAGATGGCCGAAGAGCGGATTGGAGATGACGGCGAGCAGTGCGCCGAGGCCGAGCGCGAGCGCGAGGGCCCCGACCTTGTGCTCGGGGTCGATCTGCTGGAGCCGGAGGGCGACGGTGACCGACGCCGGGGTGATGAGGGCGAAGTAACAGCCGAGCAGCGCCGCGATGTAGGCGACGACGAACTTCGGGCCTGCGGTGCGAACGGACCGGTCCGCACTGACCGTGTGCGTCATGGCTTTCTCCGAGAGGGGATCGGTTCCGCGGGTCGCCGGGGCGACGCAGACGCCACCCGCGGTGGCGGTTCCGACGTTCTCGGGCGTGAGACAGCAAGGATGTTCGCTTCGGCGAAGCGCGCTGTCAAGCCCGGATTCCCTTCAGCGACCGGATCCCGGACGGCGAAAGCGTGTGTTCCACCGCCGACACGATCCCGCCCGCGACGCCAGCGTGCCTGCCGAGTTCGCTGTGCGTCAGCACCAGGTTCCGGGTGGCCAGCGGCAACGCGCGCCGGTAGACGACGCTGCGGATCCCGGCGAGGACGTCGTCGCCCGCCGCGGTGATCAGGCCGCCGAGGGCGATCGTGCGGGGGTTGTAGAAGTGCACCAGCATCGCGACGACTTCGCCGATCGTTCCGGCCGCGGTGCGGATGTGCCGCACCACCGTCGGTTCCCCGTCGCGGAGTGCGCGGGCGAGGTCCTCAATGGACTCCAGTGCGGGCAGTTCGGCCTGGACGAGGCGGAGCACCGCTCCGGCGGAGGCCACGGCTTCGACACAGCCGACGTTGCCGCATTGGCAGACGGTGTGGTCGTCGCCGGGGACGCGGACGTGCCCGATGTCCCCGGCCGCGCCGTCGGACCCGCGGTGGATGCGCCCGTCCGCGAGCACGAGGCCGCCGCCGATCCCGGTGCCGATCTTGAGGAACAGCAACGGATTCGCCTCGGCGGGCCGGGCTCGCGCCTCGCCGAGCGCCATCAGGTTCACGTCGTTGTCGACGAGCACGGCGCAGGAAAGCCGTTCGCCCATCACCTGCCCGACCGGGAACCGGTCCCAGCCGGGCATGATCGGCGGCCGCACCGGGGAACCGGTCCGCGCGTCGACCGGGCCGGGCAGACCCATGGCGAGCGCCGTGACCTCGCCGGGCTCGACCTCGGCTTCGCGGAGCAGCTCGCGCAGCCGGTCGGTCAACGCGTCGAGCGCGGCTTCGGGGCCCTGCTCCAGCGCTAGCGGGAACTGCTGCTCGGCGAGGATCGTCTGCGCCGTGTCGGCGACGGCGACCCGGGTGCTGTGCGCGCCGAGGTCCGCCGCCAGCACCACTCCCGCCCGCGCGGCGAGCCGGAGCCGGTGCGCCGGGCGGCCGCGGCCGGCATGCGCCGCGGTGCCCGATTCGGCGAGGACACGGGAGCGCAGCAGCGAGTCCAGGTGCCCGTTCAGCGTGGACCTGGACATACCGGTGGAGC
Source organism: Amycolatopsis sp. M39 (assembly GCF_001651785.1). Lineage (NCBI taxonomy): Bacteria > Bacillati > Actinomycetota > Actinomycetes > Pseudonocardiales > Pseudonocardiaceae > Amycolatopsis > Amycolatopsis sp. M39. The sequence continues at coordinate 774,764 of NZ_LWSF01000002.1, read as the reverse complement.
GGACGAGCGCCGCGCGCGTGTCCGCCGAACCGGACGCGACGAGCCGGAGGATCTGGCTGTGCGCCCGGTCGGCGGCGTCGTCCTCCGGGGCGGGCGGGGAGGAGAGCCGGACGGGAGCCCAATCGGTCATGATCCGGATGGTAGACCATTAATGGCCGCATTTTTGACTGAAAGTGCACTTATTTTTGACTTGATCCGACATAAACCCGCGACTTAGCGTGGGGCTACGACGGAGCAGGGCGTGAGACCCCCAGCCACGTTTTCGCAGGTGAAAGGACAGCAATGGCGGAGCAGGACCCCCAGGGAAAGCCCCGGCGAGGCGTCGCCGTGCTCGGCGCGGGGATGATCGCCGCCGTGCACCGCCGGGCCGCGCTGCTGGCGGGTGCGGAGGTGACGGGGGTGCTGGCCTCGACCCCGGCGCGGTCCCGCGAGGTCGCGAGCCGATGGCAGGTGCGCGCCGGATACCGGGACCTCGCCGAGGTGCTCGACGACGACCGGGTCGACGTCGTGCACGTCTGCACTCCGAACGCCACCCACGCCGAGTACGCCGAAGCCGTGCTGCGGGCCGGAAAACACGTGATCTGCGAGAAGCCCCTCGGCGTTTCAGCCGGCCAGGCGCAGCGGATGGCCGGTCTCGCCGAGCGAAGCGGGCTGGTGGCCACCGTGCCGTTCGTCTACCGCTACCACCCGATCGTCCGCGAACTGCGGGCCCGGGTGCGGGCGGGCGAACTCGGCGACCGGCTGCTGCTGGTGCACGGGAGCTATCTGCAGGACTGGATGCTCTCGCCCGACGCGTCGGGCTGGCGGGTCTTCGCGGACTCCGGCGGGCCGTCCCGGGCGTTCGCCGACATCGGGTCGCACTGGTGCGACCTCGTCGAGTGGATCACCGGCGACCCGTTCGCCGAACTGACCGCCGCGACCTCGGTCGCCGTGCCCGACCGGCCGGGCGCGGGCGGGGCCAGCTTCACCGGTTCCGGTTCGGGAGCCCGGGTCCCGGTGCGGACCGAGGACTCCGCGACGCTGCTGCTGCGCACCGAATCGGGAGTGCTGGCCTCGACGACGATCTCCCAGGTCGCCGCAGGACGGAAGAACCGGCTGTGGCTCGAACTCGACGGCTCCCTCGGCAGCGCGGTCTTCGACCAGGAGACGCCCGAGTCGATCTGGCTGGGCGGCGCGGACGAATCCCGGATCGTGGTGCGGGACAACGGAACCGGCTCTGCGGAACAACGCAGGCTGTCGCAGTTGCCCGCCGGGCACGCGCAGGGCTACGCCCAGTGCTTCGAAGCGTTCGTCGCCGACACCTACGCGGCCATCGACGGAGACGCGCCGGAAGGACTGCCGGGCTTCGCGGACGGGTTGCGTTCGGCGCGGCTGGTCGACGCGGTGCTGCGCTCGGCCCGTGAGGGATCGTGGACGAAGGTGGAACGATGAAACTCGGAATGCTGACCGCGTGCCTCCCCGGATGGGACCTCGACCGGATCGCGAAGTGGGCCGCGGGCGCGGGGTACGAAGCACTCGAAGTGGCCTGCTGGCCCTCGACCGGCGGCCGCGATTTCGAAGCCTCCCACCTGCCGGTGGCCGATTTCGGGCCGGAACAGGCGGAGCGGACCCAGGAGCTGATGGCGCGCCACCGCCTCAGCATTTCCGCACTGGCCTACTACGAGAACAACCTGCATCCGGATCCGTTGCGGCGCGCGGAAATCCACGCTCATCTGCGAGCGTCGATCGACGCCGCGCAGGCGCTCGGTACCGGGCTGGTCGGCACCTTCGTCGGACGGGACCCGGGCCGGTCGGTCCGGGAGAACCAGGCCGAGGCCGAGACTGTCTTCCCGGCGCTGGTCGAGTACGCGGGGGAGCGCGGGGTCCGGCTGATCGTCGAGAACTGCGTGATGGAGGGCTGGCATCCGGACGGCTATCCGGGCAATCTCGCCTACTCGCCCGAGCTGTGGGAGTGGATGTTCGGGCTGGGCCTGTACCTGAACTGGGATCCCTCGCACCTCACCTGGATCGGCATCGACCCGGTGGAGACCATCGCCCCGTACGCCGGCCGCATCCTGCACGCCCAGGCCAAGGACGTCGAACTGGATCCCCGCGCCCGGCAGCGCTACGGCTTCTTCGGCAAGACCGCCAAGAACGACCCGTGGGAGACCGGCTGGTGGCGCTACCGGATCCCCGGCCTCGGCCAGGTCGACTGGGCGAAGGTCGTCGACCGGCTGCACGAGCACGGGTTCGACGGCACGCTCTCGGTCGAGCACGAGGATCCGGTCTGGGGCGGCACTCCCGGGCGGGTCACGCGCGGGCTCGAAATCGCGCACCGGACGCTGCGGCCGCACGTGATCGAAACCCCGGAGGAAGCGTGAACGACGTGCTCATCGTCGGCGGCGGGCTCATGGGCGCCGCCGTCGCCCGCGAACTGCGCGACGCCGGCCCGGCCGTCCGCATCGTGATCGCCGACGGCGGTCCGGTGATCGGCCCGACCCCGGGCCAGCACCTGCACGACGTCGCTGACGCTGAGATCTGGGAGCGCTACAACCAGCGCGTCGCCTCCGGCATCCAGGGGTTCTACACCGGCGTCGGGCCGACCGCGGACGTCGGCGGCTCGCTCGCCGATGTCGAGCCCGGCATGTACCACCTCACGTCGCTCGGCGAGGACGCCGCGGAGATGCCCGCCGCGTCGATCGCCTGGAACGCGGGCGGAATGGGCGTTCATTGGACGGCCGCCACCCCCGCTCCGTGGGGCGAGGAGATACCGTCCTTCGCGGACTCCGAAGAATGGCGGAGCGACCTCGACCGGGCAGCCGAACTGCTGCGGGTCAACCGGAATCCCTTCCCGGACACCGAGGCCGGGAGCGTGGTGACCGCGACGATCGAGAAGCTCTTCGCCGACGTCGACGCCCCCGGCCGCAGCGTCCAGCCGATGCCGATGGCGGCTCAGCGAGACGCCGCGGGGGTGCTTCGCCGCACCGGGCCCAACGTGATCTTCCCGCCGATCGCCGACGCCGCGACGGATCCGTGCTTCACCCTCCTGACCGAGACGCGCGCGATCCGGCTGATCCACGAGGGTGGCAAGGTGCGCGGCGCCGTCGTGCAGGACGTGCGGACCGGCGCCACGCGAGAGATCCGGGCAGCTGCCACTGTGGTCTGCGCCGACACCATGCGCAGCCCCCAGCTGCTGTTCGCCTCCGGGATCCGGCCGCCCGCGCTGGGCCGCTACCTCAACGAACACGCCTTCCTCACCGGACGCGTGCTCGCCGATCCGCGGCGGCTCGGGTTCGACCTGTCCGCGCTGCCCGCGCAAGCCGACGGCGAGATCATGATCGGGCACTACTGGCAGCCGCACAGCGGGGCCGCGCAACCGTTCCAGGCCCAGATCGGCGTCCAGGCGTTCACCGCCGAGGACGGCACGCGGCTGGCCTGCCAGGTCGGGACGAGCCTCTACATCCCGACCGAGGTCAAGGCGGACAACCGGCTGGAGTTCTCCGCCGAGGAGACCGACGCGATGGGCATGCCGCGCATCTCCGTCCGGTTCGGCTGGTCCGGCCGCGACCGCGAGCTCATCGAGCAGGCCCGGCGCACGCAGCAGGCGCTCGGCGACGCGCTCGGCTCGTTCGACCCGGCGACCGAATCGGCGCTGCTGGACCCGGGATGCTCGCTGCACTTCACCGGAACGGTCCGGATGGGGCCCGCCGACGACGGGTCCAGCGTCTGCGACCCGGACTGCCGGGTGTGGGGCTTCGACAACCTTTTCGTGGCAGGCAACGGCGTCGTGCCCACCGCCCTGGTCTGCAACTCGACCTTGACCGGCATGACCACCGCCGTGCGCGCGGCCCGCGCCGTGACGGCCGCGCTCGGCTGAAGACGGGAGTTTCCATGACGCTCGACCGTTCCCAGTTCGCCATCAACACCCTGCAGTGGACCGACCTGGCCAAGGGCTGGGAGTACGACGACCCGGCTTTCCTCGGCAAGCAGCCGCGGGTGCTTGCCGAGGCCGCCGAATCCGGGTTCGCCGCGGTCATGATGGAAGTCCTCCCCACCCAGACCATCCGGGCCTATCGCGAGCTTCTCGCCGAGAACGGCCTGCGGGCGGCCCCCGGCTATCTGCAGGTCCCGCTGCCCGAATCGCACGGCGTGACGCTCGAACCGGGTTCGGCCGCGGAGTTCCGCTGGTTCGACGGCGTGCGCCGGCGCGCCGACGAAACCCACGCGCTCGGCCTCGACACGCTCTTCCTTTCCGCCGAGATGGTCACCGGCGGCGGCATGCCCCGCTTCGACGAGGCGGCGGGCGTGGGCCACGCCTTCGACCGGGCGCGGCTGGAGCGCTACACCGACCTCCTCGGCCGGGCGGCGGAAATCCTGACCGCGGAAGGGATCCGGCCCGCGTTCCACAACCACGTCGGCTCCTGGGTCGAGACGCGGGAGGAGATCGAGCACGTGCTCGCCGCGATTCCCGAGTCCGTGCTCGGGGCGGGATTCGACCTCGGGCACCTCTTCTGGGCGGGCGCGGACGTCCGCGGAATGCTGCGCGAGCACCGCGACCGGATCGCCGCCCTGCATCTCAAGGACCTCGACGTCGACCGCGTCCGCCGGCTGCGGGCCGAACCCGGGCCCTACACCCGTTCGACCGACGATCTGTTCCTCGAACCGGGACTCGGCGGCGTGCCGCTGCTGGAGTACCTCGGCGAACTGCCGGACGCGTTCGGCGGCTGGATCGTCGTGGAGGTCGACCGTCCGTCGATGGAACCGCTGGCCAGCGCACGGGCCAGCTGGAAGTGGGTCGAGAGCAACTTCCCGGCCGTCTGACGGCGGTGCCGCTCGCCCCGCTTGGACCTCAGGTGAGGGCGAGCGGCAACGTCCGCCGCACCGCCGCCGCATGCCCGCCATGCAGCGGAACCACCGAAATCCCTTGCGGCACCGGCGCTTCCTCGGCCCTCGTGCCCACCCGGACGGTCAGCTCCAGCTTCTCCCGCCCGCCCGGCGTCCGCCGCAAAGTCGCCGACGTGGCGGTGAACGCCGCCTCCGGCACCGCCACCGCCACCGTCCGGGCGAGACCCCGTGAAGACCGTGGCGAGTAACACGTCTGCGCGAGCCCGCCCCACTTCCACGCGCGCCAGAAATCCCCGTCGGACTCCGGGTTTCCGGTCGAAACGCCCAGCGCCACCCGAAGTTCGTTGGTCAGCTCGCCAGCCTCCAGCACGGTCGACGGGTAGCCCGCCTCCGCGAGCGCCACCATCAAGCTCAACGCCGCACTCGCCGTGCTCCGCAGCGCCCCCAGCTCGCCGCCGCCGCGGGCGAGGGCGGCGATCGGCGCGTCCTCCGGCCGGTAGCGCACCGCGAGCCAGCGCACCCGGTACACCTGCGAATCCCTTGGCACCGCCCACGTCAGCAGCTGCACGGCGGCCAGCGGGATGTCCGTGTTCTGGAATGTCGTGCGGAGGACGGCCAGCAGTTCGTCCGTCGAAGGCTCCCCGGCGCCAGGCGTGAGGCGGACGATCGCGCTCCAGCCGCCCTCGACCTCGGCGACGCCGAATCGGTTGCCCGCGCGGTCGACGTGCTGACGCACCTTCACCGGACCGGCGATGCGCAGCAAGGCGTCCGGGCTGTCGCGGCGGCTGTCGTGGCGACGCAGGCGATGCGCGAGCCACGTCCACGCCCAGCAGGCGAAATGCCGTCCGGCGACTCGCACCGACGTCGTCACCACCAGCAGTCCGGCCAGCGCGGCGACGGTGATCCGCATCGGCTGGGCCAGGCCGGGCACGGTGAACGCGAGCAGCAGCGCCAGCGCGGCGATCTCCCACCCGGCCGCCTGCACCGGGCGGATCGGCAGCAGCCACGGCCACGGCGCGGTGCCCGGAATCCCGGCGGTCCCGGGGGTGCGGGCATGAGCCGGGGCAGGCGGCGCGGACACGGACAACGCATTCCCCTCTCCCCCGGGCAGCGACCCGGCCCCGCGAACGCTAGCGTCCCCGCGCGGGCGCGTGGGCGTAAAAATTACCCTCGTGCGCGTCCGGGGAGCGCTCTAGCCTGCGCGGGAAGCGGATGTGATCTCCAGGGGGCCGGGACAGCGTGTGGACGCAGCGGGACCAGATCCAGGCGTATCAGTTCCTGCGCCGCCGTCTCGTGTCCGCGCTCGTCGCGGCGGACGCCAACCATCCGGTCTCGCCCAGCCGCCGTCTCGTGCTCGGCACGCTGCTCGGCGTCGGCGCGGCCCTGCTCGTGACCGCGGTGTTCGGGGTGATCGGCCTGGTCAGCCCGTCCGGCGGGAAGGACTGGCTGGCCGGCGGCAAGGTGATCGTCGAAGAGGACAGCGGGGCGCGTTTCGTGCTCGGCGCGGACGGCGCGGTGCACCCGGTCCTCAACTACGCGTCCGCCCGGCTGCTGGCCGGCGGCAACGGCCATGAGACCGTCACCGTGCCCGCCGAGAAGCTCGGCACGGCCCCGCGCGGCACCCAGATCGGCATCGTCGGCGCGCCGGATTCCTTGCCCAGCACGCTGATCGCCACCCCGTGGGCGAGTTGCAGCCGCACCACCCAGGACGCGCCCGCTTCGGCGGAACCGCTTGTCGCCGTGCTGCTGGAACCGGCCGCGTCCGGGGTCGAGCTGCCGCGCGATTCGGGCGTGATCGTCCGCGTCCCGCAGGGCGGCCGGTTCCTGCTCGCGGGCGGCCACCGGTACCGGCTGAGCGACGAAGCCGCGGCGGCCCTGCAATTCGACAGCTATCCGACGATCGCCGTGTCCGCGCGCTGGATCGACACCGTGCCCGCCGGCCGCGATCTCGGCGAGATCCCCGTCGACGGCGCGGGAAACCGCGGTCCGCGCGTCGGCACGCAGGAGACGCGCGTCGGCCAGGTGCTGTCGGTCGTCGACCCGATGGCCGGGCCCGCCGACGCCTCGACCTACTACCTCGTCCGCCCGGACGGTCTCGCACCCGTCGGCCAGACCGAGGCCGCGCTGCTCGTCACGACCCCGGCGAACGAACCGGCGTATCCGGGCCGTCCGGAACCGGCGCGGGTGCGCGCCGCGGACGTCGCTTCGGTGAAGAAGGTGAGCGAATCCCGCTCCGGCGGCGCGGATCCGGCGGCGTACCCGGACCGGATCCCCGGGAAAGCGCCGATCACCGGCAGCGCGGTGACCCTGTGCGCGCAGAACGGCCGCGTGACGGTCTCGGCGGACTTGCCGGTCCCGCCCGGCGCCCGCGCGCTGCCGGTGCAGAGCCGGACCGACGCCCGGGTCGCGGACGTCGTCTACGTTCCGCCCTCGCGCGGCGCGGTCGCGACCGATCCCGGGTCCGGCACGATTTATCTCGTCACGGACACAGGACGAAAATATCCGGTGGCGAACGGGACGGCGCTCGCGTCGCTGGGCTACGGTTCGGGGTCCGGGCATCCGGTCGCGGGCGGGCTTCTCGCGCTGATGCCGACCGGTCCCGCGCTGGATCCCGCCGCGGCCGGGCAGCCTGCGGGAACGGGGTGAGCGAGCCGGTGACCACGACAGCGCAGCGATCCAGCGACGTACCGGACCACCCCGAATCCCCGGCTCCCGGCCGTGTCCAGGTCGCCGTCATCGAAGACCACCCGCTGTACCGCCGTTCGGTGGAACGCGTCCTCGTCGAGGCCCCGGACGTCGAACTGGGCGCGGTGGTCGATTCGGTCGCCCGCTTCCACGTCGCGCGTCAGCCCGCCGGGAGCGTCGTGCTGCTCGACCTCGGCCTGCCTGGCGTCGCCGGCGCGGCCGCCGTGCTGGAGGTCGCCGAGCTGGGCCATCACGTGCTGGTCGTGTCCGCGCAAGCCGAGCCGGAGACGGTGCTGGCCGCGATCGCCGCCGGGGCCAAGGGATTCCTGTCCAAGGACGTCGACGTCGACGAGCTGCTGATCGCCATCCGCGCGGTCGCGGGCGGCGGCGCGTACGTGTCGGCCGTGGTCGCCGGAATGATCATCAAGGACAACACCGACCGCCCGGTCACGCGGCCGGAAATGGAGCTGTCGCCGCGCGAAGTGCAGGTGCTGCGGCTCGTCGCGGCGGGCGAACGGGACGTCGACATCGCGCGGATCCTTGGCATCGGCGTCCGCACCGTGCGCGGCTACCTCGACCGGATCCGCGACAAGACCGGCGAACGGCGGCGCCCCGGCCTGGTGAAGGAAGCGATCCGCCGCGGCCTGGTGGGGAAGGAAACAGTGACGTGAAAGCCGACGAGGGGCGGCGCCGGAGCGGACCCATCCAGGTCGGGGTGATCGAAGACCACCCGCTGTACCGGGACGCGGTCGCGCGCGTGCTGAACGAGGCCCCGGACGTCGAACTGGGCGCGGTAGCCGATTCCGTGGCCCGGTTCGCGGTGCAGGACCAGCCGAAGGGCAGCGTGGTCGTGCTCGACCTGAAACTGCGCGGCGTCCAGGACGCGGCCGCGGTGCTCGAAGTGGGGCAGATGGGGCACAAGGTGCTCGTGGTGTCCGCGCACGCGGAACAGCCCGAGGTCCTCGGCGCGATGCAAGCCGGGGCGAAGGGCTTCCTGTCGAAGGACGTGGACGGGGACGAACTGCTCCGCGCGATCCGGACGATCGCGGAGGACAACGCGTACGTCTCGCCGACCTTGGCCGGGATGATCATCCAGGACAGCGACGAACGGCACGCGGGGCCGAAGATCGTGCTGTCGGAACGGGAAAAGCAGGTCCTGCGCCTGGTGGCGGCGGGGGAGCGGGACGTCGACGTCGCGGAGATCCTGGACATCAGCGTCCGGACGGTGCGCTCGTACCTGGACCGGATCCGGGACAAGACGGGGGAGCGGCGCAGGGCGGGGTTCGTGCGAGTGGCGATCCGGGAAGGGCTGCTGCGCTGAGGGCGAGAGATCCGGCCCGGGCCTGCGACTACGACCTCGCGGTGTCGTTCGCCGGGGAAGACCGCGAGTTCGTCGAGGCTGTCGTCCGAGAGGTGGCCGAAGCCGGTTATCAGGTGTTCTCCGACCAGGACGAGCAGGTTGCGCTCTGGGGCGAAGACCTGACCGAGTACCTGCCGAAGATTTACGAAGAACGCGCGCGGTACGCCGTGATGTTCGTTTCCCGGCATTACGCGGCCAAACCGTGGACGAGGTTCGAGCGTGCTGGTGCGGGCGATCGATCAGCCGGAACCGTATTTGCTTCCGGTGCGCTTGGCCGCGACCCAGCTCGACGGGGTCCGGGACAGCATCAGCTACCTGGACGGAAACCTCGTCGGGACGAGCGGCGTCGCGAGCGCGATCTGCACGAAACTGGCAGCGCCGCGGCGGCGGGTTCACCGGCTACGTTCCGCGCAACGAGCACGAAGCCACGGTGCTGATCGGCGAACGCCCCGCCGGATGGGAACTCGCGACAGTGATCAGCGTGACCAGGAACTTCGCCGCGGTGCTTTCCGGCAACGCGCATCTCTCCGCGTTCGGGGCGCCAGGCGAAGCCCGGGACGTGCCGAGAATAATTCACCTGGCCAGCCGGTACGTCGCCGTCTATCAGTCCTTCCTGGAATGGTCCTATCGGCTCCGCGGCTACGCCACCCCGTCGGATGAAGCGCACGAAGTCTTCGCCGCCCTCGCCCGCTACGCCGACCAGCTCGTGGAACGGCTGAGATCTTTCGTCTACGAGTTCCGCGACCGAGCCGGCGTCAGCCCGGTTCGATCGTGCCCTCGAAGCGTTCCAGCGCCACCAGCGGAGCTGATCCCCGCTACAACCGCCGGTTGGCCACCGCTCCGGTAGCCGCCCGCGCCTTCCCCGCGACCTCCGGATCGACGTCCACCACCAGCATCTCCGCCCCGGCCCCAGCCTGCGCCTGCACGCGGCCGAACCCGTCCGCCACCAGCGAATAGCCGATCCCCGTCGGCGCCTTCGGATTGACCTCCGTGCCGGTCGCGGCCGGATCAGCCTGCCCGCAAGCCGCCACCCAGCACCCGGAGTCCAGCGCCCGTGCCCGCACCAGGACCTCCCACTGCTCTCGCTTCCCGGCCCCCGCGCCCCAGGAAGCCGGAACCGCCACCACGTCCGCCCCGTCGTCGGCCAGCCGCCGGAACAGCTCCGGGAACCGCAGGTCGTAGCAGGTAGCGACCCCGAACACGGTCCCTTCGGCGGAGAACGTCACGACCTGCGAACCCGGCGCGACGGTATCCGATTCGGCGAATCCGAACGCGTCGTACAGATGGATCTTGTCGTATCCCAGATGCTGCCCCAGCCCGGTGACCAGCAGCGTGTTCCGCACCCGCCCGTTGTCCGCCGGCGTGAACATCCCGGCGATCACCAGCACGTCGTGCTCCGCGGCGATCGAGGCCACCGCGGCGGCCCACGGGCCGTCCAGCTGCTGCGCGACCGGGGCGAGCGGGCGGCCGAAGCGGGCCATCGCCGCCTCCGGGAACACCACCACGCGGGCTCCGGCGGCGGCCGCGGCCGCCACGCCGGAGCGAACCGTTTTCAGGTTTTCGTCCGGGTCGTCGCCCGAGTTGAGCTGGCACAACGCGATCCGGGGCACACGAGCCTCCCTGGTCCGGGGACAGCGGGTCGGCATCGAGTATCCCTGCCGGGAGCGCGCGGGCCACCTCGTACCCTGGTGTCCATGTTGAACCGCACCGACCTGCGCGGGCAGGTCCCCTCCGCTGCCGAGCTCCGTGCCGCGCTTCCGCGCGCCGAGTACGACGTGGACGCGGCGCTGCATCAGGTCCGGCCGGTCGTCGAGGCGGTGCGAGACCGCGGGGTCGAAGCGGTCCTTGAGTTCACCGAGCGGTTCGACAAGGTGCGCCCGGAGACAGTCCGGGTGCCCGCCGAGGAGCTGTCGAAGGCACTGTCCGAGCTGGACCCGCAGGTCCGCGCCGCGCTGGAGGAGTCCATCAAGCGCGCCCGGAAGGTGCACGCGGACCAGCGCCGCCAGGACGTCACGACGCAGGTGGTCCCCGGCGGCACGGTCACCGAGCGCTGGGTGCCGGTCGACCGCGTCGGCCTGTACGCGCCGGGCGGGCTGGCGGTGTACCCGTCGACCGTGGTGATGAACGTCGTCCCGGCGCAGCTGGCCGGCGTGCGCTCGCTGGTCGTGTGCTCGCCGCCGCAGGCCGCGTTCGGCGGGCGGCCGCACCCGACGATCCTGGCCGCGGCCGCGCTGCTCGGCGTGGACGAGGTCTGGGCGGCCGGCGGCGCGCAGGCGGTCGCGCTGGTCGCCTACGGCGGCGTCGACACCGACGGCACCGAACTGGCCCCGGTGGACATCGTCACCGGTCCGGGCAACATCTTCCTCACCGCGGCCAAACGCCTGGTCCGCGGCGTCATCGGCATCGACTCCGAGGCCGGTCCGACCGAGATCGCGATCCTCGCCGACGAGACGGCCGACCCGGCGCACGTCGCCGCCGACCTGATCAGCCAGGCCGAGCACGACCCGCTGGCCGCGAGCGTCCTGGTGACCACGTCCGAAGAGCTGGCCGGAGCGGTCGAGGCAGAGCTGGCCGCGCGCGTCTCCGCGACGAAGCACTCGGAGCGGGTCGGCCAGGCGCTGGGCGGAAAGCAGTCCGGCATCATCCTGGTGTCCACTGTGGACGACGGACTGCGCGTCGTGGACGCGTATGCCGCGGAGCACCTGGAAATCCAGACCGCGAACGCCCGCGAAGTGGCCGCGCGGGTACGCAACGCCGGGGCGGTTTTCGTCGGCGCGTACGCCCCGGTTTCGCTGGGCGACTACTGCGCGGGCTCGAACCACGTGCTGCCCACCGGCGGGTTCGCCCGGCATTCCTCGGGCCTGTCGGTGCAGAGTTTCCTGAAGGGGATCCACGTCGTGGACTACTCCGAGGACGCCCTGCGCGAGATCGCCCCCCGCGTCGTCGCGCTCTCCGAAGCCGAAGACCTGCCCGCGCACGGCGAAGCCGTCACCGCACGTTTCGAAGGAGACGGCCGATGAACGAAGCCACCCCCGGCGGCGAGGTCACCCTCGCCGAACTCCCGCTGCGCGAAGACCTGCAGGGCCGCACCCCGTACGGCGCGCCGCAGCTGGACGTCCCGATCCGGCTCAACACCAACGAAAACCCGTACCCGCCGCCGCCCGAGCTGGTCGACGACGTCGCCGAGGCCGTGCGTGCCGAAGCCGCGTCGCTGCACCGGTACCCGGACCGCGACGCGGTGGCGCTGCGCACCGATCTGGCGGACTACCTCACCGTGTCCACCCGGGTCGTGCTTTCCGAGGCCAACGTGTGGGCGGCGAACGGGTCGAACGAGATCCTGCAGCAGATCCTGCAGGCGTTCGGCGGTCCCGGGCGCACCGCGCTGGGCTTCGAGCCGTCGTACTCGATGCACCCGATCATCGCCACCGGCACGCGCACCGACTGGCTGCCGGTGCCGCGCCGCGCGGACTTCTCGCTCGACACCGAGCAGGCGGCCAAGGCGGTCGCCGAGCGGAAGCCGGACATCGTGTTCGTGACCAGCCCGAACAACCCCACCGGCGGGTCGATCCCGCTGGAGCAGCTGCGCGGCGTGCTCGACGCGGCTCCGGGGATCGTCGTGGTGGACGAGGCGTACGCGGAGTTCTCTTCGCAGGCCAGCGCGATCGAGCTGATCGCGGAGTACCCGGCGAAGCTGATCGTGTCGCGCACGATGAGCAAGGCGTTCGCCTTCGCGGGCGGACGGCTGGGCTATCTCGCCGCCGCGCCGGCCATCGTGGACGCGCTGCAGCTCGTCCGGCTGCCCTACCACCTTTCCGAACTCACCCAGGCGGCCGCCCGCGCCGCCCTCCGGCACGCCGACGCCACCCTCGCGTCGGTGCACCGGCTCTCCGCCGAACGCGACCGCGTCGTGGAAGCCTTGCTGGGCTTGGGATTCACCCCGGTGCCAAGCGACGCCAACTTCGTCCTCTTCGGACAGTTCGGCGACGCGGCGGCCAGCTGGCAGTCCTATTTGGACCACGGCGTGCTGATCCGGGACGTGGGCATCGAAGGGCACCTGCGGGTGACCGTGGGCACCCCGGAAGAGAACGACGCTTTCCTCGAAGCGAGCAAGGAAGTCCAGCGATGAGCCGCGTCGGCAAGGTGGAGCGCACCACCAAGGAATCGTCCATCCTGGTCCAGCTGGACCTCGACGGGACCGGGCAGGTGGAGATCGCCACCGGGGTGCCGTTCTACGACCACATGCTCACCGCCTTCGGCGTGCACGGCTCGCTGGACCTGAAGGTCGACGCGACCGGCGACGTCCACATCGACGCGCACCACACCGTCGAGGACACCGCGATCGTGCTCGGCCAGGCGCTGCGCCAGGCCCTCGGCGACAAGAGCGGCATCCGCCGGTTCGGCGACGCGTGGATCCCGATGGACGAAACCCTCGCGCACGCCGCGATCGACGTCTCCGGCCGGCCGTACTGCGTGCACGTGGGAGAACCGGAGCAGTTCAACGCCTTCGCCATCGGCAACAACTACCCGTTCGTCCTGACCCGGCACGTCTTCGACTCGCTGGCGTTCCACGCGCAGATCGCCCTGCACGTCCGGGTCATCCACGGCCGCGACCCGCACCACATCGCGGAGGCGGAGTACAAGGCCGTGGCGAGGGCGTTGCGGGCGGCCACGGAACCGGATCCGCGGGCGGGCGGGATTCCGTCCACGAAGGGCGTGCTTTAGCGGTTCACACGCGGAACACCGTGCGCGGCGCGGCGTAAGCCACCGGACCGGGAAAGTGTTCGGCGGCAAGGCGAACCGCGTCGCGTGCGGTGACCGTGTGGCCCAGATGCGTGAGCACCAGCCGTGCGGCTCCGGCAGCCGCGCGGCCCGCTTCCGCCGGAGTCAGGTGTTCTGCGGACGGCTCGATGCTGTCCGCCTCGCACAGGAACAGATCCGTCCCCTTCGCCAACGCCGAGAGCGCCGCGCACGGCCCGGTGTCCCCGGAGTACGCGAAAGTCCGCTCCCCGTCGGTGATCCGCACCCCGAACGCCGGAAACCCGTGCGACACGGCCACCGTCTCCAGCCGCAGCCCGCCGGCCCGGGTCCGATGCCGGTCGTGCAGTTCCCGGACGGCGAACGCCTCCTCGATCGGCGCGCGGCCGGTGTTGCTCAGGAACGCGGAGATCCGCGCCGCTGTCCCCGGCGGGCCGTAGAGCGGGATCGGCCGCCGCGGGCGCAGATCCGCGAACAACAGTGCGTACACCGCCGGCAACAGATCCGCGACGTGGTCCGCGTGCAGATGCGAGATCCAGATCGCGTCCAGTTCCGCCGGCGAGACGTGTTCCTGGAGGGCAGCGAGGGTGCCGGGCCCGGCGTCGAGCCAGACCGCGGTGTCCTCGTGGCGCACCAGGTACCCGGAGCACGGGGCGTCCGGGCGCGGGTACGGCGTCGCGCTGCCCAGTACCGTCACGGTGAAAGCCATGTGGCACGCTAACCCCTGTGAGCAAAGAGCTGATCGCGGTCCTGCTGCTGGCCCTCGGCGGCTTCCTGGCCGGCGGGGTCTACTCGCTGTGGAAGACCGCGAAGTTCTTCGCCGTGGTGCTGGGCATCGCGGCGGTGCTGGCGATCGGCGGGGCCATCGCCTGGCTCGTCAGCTGAGCGCCGACCGCGTCCGGTCCCGGAAACCGGCGGAGCCCCGGCTCACAGGACGGAGGTCATCCCGCCGTCGACGCAGACGATCTGACCGTTGACGAAATCCGACGCGGGCGAGCAAAGAAACAGCAGCGTGCCGACGAGGTCCTCGGCCCTGCCCCAGCGCCCGGCCGGGGTCCGCGTCCGGATCCACGCGCTGAACTGGTCGTCGGCGACCAGCGCGGCGTTCAGTTCGGTGTCGAAGTATCCGGGGGCGAGGCCGTTGACCTGGATTCCGGAGGGGCCGAGGTCGGCGCACATGCCCTTGGTGAGCATTTTGAGCCCGCCTTTGGCCGCGGTGTAGGGCGCGATGCCGGGGCGGGCGAGTTCGCTTTGCACCGAGCAGATGTTCACGATTTTCCCGCGGCCGCGCGCGGTCATCCGGCGGGCGGCCTCCCGGCCGGCGAGGAACGCACTGCTGAGATTGGTTTCCAGGATCCGGTGCCAGTCTTCGGTCCGGAATTCGGTGAACGGGGCCCGGTGCTGCACGCCGGCGTTGTTGACGAGGATGTCGAGCGGGCCGGCGCGGCGTTCGATGCGGTCGAGGCCGGCGGCGACCGCATCGGGATCGGTGACGTCGAACGCTTCGGCCAGCACGGTCGCGCCGGTGTCGCGGACCATCGCCCGGCGGGTTTCGTCCACCGCGGCCGGGTCCCGGCCGTTGAGGACGACGACGCAGCCCGCTTCGGCGAGGCCGTGGGCGAACGCTTTTCCGAGGCCGCGGCTGGATCCGGTGACCAGGGCGACTTTCCCGCGAACATCGAAAACCGGGTGGCTCATCGCGGCGCCTCGGAAACTCCGGCGGCGCGGGCCGGGCGCCACAGCCGGGACCCCGCTCCGGCGCGGCCGATCCGGAACGAGCCGAGGGCGAAGTCCGGACATGCCGCCGCCCGCCCGCCCGGCCGCCTGCCGCGCAGACTCGGCACGCGAGGTCCCATGCTTCGCTCCTTGCTGTCGGACTCCTCGCCCGGCACGGTATCCGGAACACGGACCGCGACGACACCTGGGCGGCCTGCTTCGGCAGCGACGACCCGCGCGAACGCCCGCGCAGCCACGGGGGTTTGGTTTGGTGAGGTTGGTGTTGTTTGGTCCCGTTCGTGGCGGCGGGGGTTTGGTTTGGTGAGGTTGGTGTTGTTCGGTCCCGCTTGTCGCGGCGCGGGTCCGCTTCGGTGAGGTTGGTGCTGTTCGGTCCCGCTCGTCGCGGCGCGGGTCCGGATCGCTGAGGCGAATCCCGCTCGCTGAGAGACGGCCCCGAAGCCCGCGCCACCAATCTCCCGTCCGCATCGCGGAGCGGGAATCGGCGCGCCATCGGCCCGGCCGCATACCGCCTTGATGCGCCTGCACACGAGCACCAGCCCGCAACGCAGTCCTGCCCGGTCTGGCTTCTTCCCTCGGCACCGGCCGTAGCCGCCCGGCTCGCGCACCCCGCCGATGCCGGATCATGCGCGCTGGTCTAGGAAGCGGCGGTCGCCAACGGCTGATAGATGCCCGCGGACAGCGTCGAGTGCTTCTTCCAGCCCAACGTCTCATACAGCGCACGTCCGGCATCGCTGGCCGCGAGAACGCCGAACACCGCGCCTTCGCCGAGCGCGCGGTCGGCGATGGTGCGCAGCACCAAGCCGCCAAGGCCGCGCCGCCGGTGCGCCTCCTCGGTCGCCACCCGGTCCACGACCACCGCGTCGCCGACCACTGCCATCTGGCCCTTCGCCGCCTGCTCGCCCGCCGCGTCCAGCACCCGGAAGAACGTGACCGCCCCGCTGGTCTCCACGGTCACCGTGTAACCCTCCGGTGCCACTGGGTCCGTGGCCAGCAGATCCGTCGCCATCAGATGCCCGGTGTGCTCCCAGCCGACCACCCAGCCGTCCGGGAGCCACGGCTCGATCGCCTCCGGTTCGGCGAGCGTCTTCAGCCACGTCCGAGGTTCGCTGACCGCCCCGGCGGCGGCGCGGACCAGCGATTCCTCGGCTTCCGGCAGGACATGCCTGCCCGCTTCCGCAGGATTGCCCGGCACCTCCACGTAGAGCCCCCACGGCTGCTCGATCGGCGTCGGCGTCGCCCGCGACAGCGCCCATCCAGCCACCCAGGCCCGTACCGTTTCCTCGATCATGCAATCAGGGTACGAACCGGCGCCGGCGAAAAGCACCGGAAATAGTCAGACCCGGGTCAGCTCGCGTTCGTCGTCGCCGGGAGTGCCGAGTTCCCGGACCAGGCCCTCGCCCTCCACGTCCACGTTCGGCAGGATCCGGTCCAGCCACTTCGGCAGCCACCACGCGCCTCGCCCGAGCAGCGACATCACCGCGGGCACGATGGTCATCCGGATCACGAACGCGTCCACCAGCACCCCGAAGGCCAGCGCGAACCCGATCGACTGGATCAGCGTCGATTCGGCCAGCACGAACCCGGCGAACACCGAGATCATGATCAGCGCGGCCGCCACGACGACGCGCGCCCCGTGCCGGAATCCGGTCACCATCGCTTCCTGCGGCTCGGCGCCGTGCACGTGTTCCTCGCGCATCCGGGTCACCAGGAACACCTGGTAGTCCATCGCGAGCCCGAACAGGACGCCGATCAGCAGGATCGGCAGCATGCTCATGATCGGGCCAGTCGAGGCGACGCCGAGCAGATCGGTGAGCCAGCCCCACTGGAACACCGCGACCACCGCGCCGAACGTCGCGACCACCGAGCCGAGGAACCCGAGCGTCGCCTTCAACGGCACCACGACCGACCGGAACACCAGCATCAGCAACAGGAACGCCAGCCCGACGATCAGCGCGAGGTAGGGCAGCATCGCGTCCGACAGCTTCTGCGAGACGTCGATGTTGGCCGCGGTCTGGCCGGTCACCGCGAGGCTCCCGCCGGTGTTTTCCCGCAGCGGCTCGGATTGAGCGCGGATCGCGGACACGAGGTCCTCGGTCTGCGTGCTGCTCGGGCCGCTCTTCGGGATCACCGTGAGCACCGCGGTGTCCCCGGCCGGGTTGACCTTCGGCGGCGTCACCGCGGCGACGTCCGGCAGCTTGCCGATGTCGGCGGCGGCCTGCTTCAGCGCGGCCGGGTTGTGGTTCGGTCCGGTGTCGACGACGACCAGCAGCGGTCCGTTCGCACCCTCGCCGAAGCCCTTGCTGACCAGGTCGTACGCCTTGCGCTGGGTGGTGTCCGGCGCGGCGGTGCTGTCGTTGGGCAGGCCGAGCTGCATGCTCAAAGCGGGAATCGCGACCACGGCCAGTCCGACGAGCGCGGTCAGCAGCACCGGAACTCGGTGCCGCGCAACGAAACGCGCCCAGCGTTCGCCGTGTGTCGGGCCTTCGGAGCGGCGGCGCACGCGGATCTTGGTGCTGGCGACCCGGGCGCCGGCGAAACCGAGCACGGCGGGCAGCAGCGTCAACGCGATCAGCACGGCGATCACGACGGTCGCCGCGGCGGCGATGCCCATCTGGCCGAGGAACGGAATGCCGACCACAGTCAGCCCGGCGAGCGCGATGATCACGGTGAGCCCGGCGAACACCACGGCGGAGCCAGCGGTGCCGACAGCTCGGCCGGCCGCTTCCTCGGGTTCGCGGCCCTCGGCTAGTTCGTGCCGATAACGGGAGACGATGAAGAGCGCGTAGTCGATGCCCACCGCGAGCCCGATCATCAACGCCAGCACCGGAGTGTTGGAGTTCAGCTCCATCGAACCGGACGCCAGCATGATGCCCGCCATCCCGACCCCGACGCCGACCAGCGCGGTGAGCAGCGGAATCCCGGCGGCCAGCAGCGAGCCGAAGGTGATGATCAGGACGACCGCCGCGACCGCGACGCCGAGCCCTTCGGTGGCCCCGGTCGCCGGGATGCCCTGCACCGCGTCGCCGCCGTACTCGACCTGATAGCCCAGCTGCTTGGCGTGATCGCCGGTGGCCAGCAGCGCCTGGCGGTCGCTGTCGCTGAGTTCGAAGCCCTTGATCTGGTAGCTCACCTGCGCGAGCGCGACCCGGCCGTCGGGGGAGACCGACTTCGCCTGGAACGGGTCGACGACCGCGGCCACCTTCGGCGCGGACTTCAGCTTGCCCACCACGGACTCGACGGCTGCCTGGCCCGCCGGGTCGCTCACCTGGCGCCCGTCCGGGGCGGCGATCGCCACGCGCGCGGTGCCGCCGCCCGCCGCGGCCTGCGGGAAGTGCTCGGCCAGCCGGTCGATCGCCTGCTGGGATTCGGTGCCCGGGATGGTCACCGAATCGGACAGCTTGCCCGACAGCGTGAGCGCGCCCGCGCCCACCGCCGCGAGGACAAGCGCCCAGACCGCCGCCACGAGGGCCCGGCGGCGGAACGACAGCCTGCCGAGCCGGTACAGGAAGGGTGCCACGAGTCGTCTCCGTTTCGCGCCCGAAGCGGGCTCTCCGCACTGGGAATCGCCCTTTCGAAGCTAGCCGTTCGGCAAGGGACTGCCAAGCCGATCGGCTAGGATGTGACTAGCCGCACGGCAAGTTTCGGGCTAGTCGCTCGGCAAGTACCATGATGTGCTGCGGAGCAGCGCACTCCGCTCGATGAGGAGGGCGCGATGACGACCGTCGAACCGGTCGCGGACACCCGGACCAGGCTGCTCGCCACTGCGCTGCGGCTGTTCTCGGAGCACGGCGTGGAGGGCACCTCGCTGCAGATGATCGCCGACGAGCTGGGCGTCACCAAGGCCGCGGTGTACTACCACTTCAAGACGAAGTCGGAGATCACCGAGGCGGTCGCGGAACCGGGCATCCGGGAACTGGACGAACTGGTCGTCGAGGCGGCGAAGCACCGCCGCCACGGTGCGCGCGTGGACCATCTGCTGGACGGTTTCGTCGATCTCGTCGTGCGGCACCGGGTGCTGGTCGCGCTGTTCTCCAGCGATCCGGGCATCGACGCGGCGCTCGCGAAGTCGAGGCACGGCGTCGAAGGGTTCAAACAGGCGCTGATCTCGATCGTGGCCGGCGGGCCGGAGCCGGACGTGACCGCTCGCGTGGCGGCGATCGTGGCGTTCACCGGCATCGCGATGGCCGGCGGAGCGCCCGATCTGGCCGAGGTGGACGACGAAACGCTGCGCCAGGAGCTGATCGGCGTGGGCAGGCGGCTGCTGGGCAGGCCGCGCCGCCGGGTCTGCTGAGCGCTCGCCTGCGTCTCAATTGCTGAGAATTCTGTTGCAGTATCTGGGACGAGGCTCTTAACCTCGAAGCATGTCTTCGGATCGCGCTTACGGGCAGGGGCACGCGGAAAGCGTTGTACGGTCGCAAGTTTGGCGAACCGTCGACAATTCGGCGGCCTACCTCGCGCCGGAGCTGCTTCCCGGGCGCAGCGTGCTGGACGTCGGCTGCGGGCCCGGGACGATCACGGTCGACCTCGCCCGCCGGGTGGCCCCGGGCGAGGTCGTCGGCATCGACGTGTCGGACGCCGTTCTGGAGCAAGCGCGGGCGCACGCGCAGAGCGAAGGAGTGTCCAACGTCCGGTTCGAACGCGCCGACATCACCGCGGCCCCGCCAGCCGGCCGGTTCGACGTCGTGCACGCGCACCAGGTGCTGCTGCACCTGACCGAACCGGTGGCGGCGCTGCGGCACATGCTGGCGCTGGCGAAGCCCGGCGGTGTGGTCGCCGCTCGCGACACCGACTACGCCGCCGCGTTCTGGTGGCCGGCGGACTCGCGGCTGGACCGCTGGCTGGAGGTGTACCGCGCGGTCGCGCACGGCAACGGTGCCGAGCCGGACGCGGGACGGCGGCTGCTGGCCTGGGCGCACGCGGCGGGCGCTCGCGACGTCACGCCGAGCGCCTCGATCTGGTGCCATTCCACCCCGGAGGAACGCGCGTGGTGGGGCGGCATGTGGGCGGAACGGATCCTGGATTCCAAGATCGCCGAGCAGGCCGTGGCGGGCGGGCACGCGTCCGCTGAAGACCTCCGCGAGATCTCCGCCGCGTGGCGTGCGTGGGCGGCCGACCCGGACGGCTGGTTCTCGATCCCGCACGGGGAAATCCTGTGCCGCGTCACCGAAACCGGCTGAGGCTCCCTCCGCAACGCCCGCCCGCACCCGATCCCGGGAAAACGACCGGTTACGGCAGCCTGGAGTCCTTCAGCGCTTCGGCGGCGCGCAGTTCCTCGGCGCTCAACTGATCCGCGGAAACCCGGACGACGGAGCGGAAACGGCGGCACACCGGGCATCGCTGCAACCGGCGATCGCCGAGCCGGACCGCCTTGAACGACACCAAGGGCAGCCAGATCGTGGAGAAATAGTGGCCTTGGCCGCACTGGACGATCGTGTAGTCCGGCATAGCCACCTCCTTCGGCGCGACCCGCTCAGTATGCGTTACTCGGACACCGCCAGAAACTCGGCGGGAACCGCCGAAACGCTCACCTGAAACCCGTGACCGCGCGGCCATTTCCCCGGCCGTCACCGTCAGCGCGACCGGTTTCCCGTGCCGCGAACCGACCTTCCGCACCGTCTCGCGGGTCGCCGGCAAAAGCTCCGCGTGCCGCTTCAACGGGCGCAGTCCCGGGGAAGAGGATTTCCGGCGGCGGCGCGTCCGGCAGTTCCAGATCCACGCGGACGCTGTGCCCCTGGCTGGCGCGGATCAACGTCTCTGTCTCGCCAAAGGCGAACCGCTGTCTGCCGCAGTTCGCGGACGGGAACCGATTCCTTCAGAAGGAGAGGGTGAGGCCGAGCCCGCCGGGGCCGTGGCGCGGGTGCCGGGACAGCCGCTGGGATACCCGGGTTCGATCTTTCTCGTTCGTTTCCGTCCGTAGCAACCCACACCGAAGCGCTGGCGCGCGCCGGAATTCAGATGCCGCCCTCCAGGACGGGACGGAGCTTGCTGGCCCCCGGCCCGAACCGGGAGAGTTCGTCGTCCGCGTTGTACAGGCCGCAACTGCGCAGCGAAAGACATCCGCAGCCGACGCATCCGGTCAACCGGTCCCGCAGCCGCTGCAGCGCGTCGATCCGGGCGTCGAGTTCGGTCTGCCACTCGCGCGACAGCCGGGCCCAGTCCGCCTTCGTCGGCGCGTGGTCGGCGGGGAGCGTCTCCAGCGCCGCGCTGATGTCCTCCAGCGACAGCCCGACCCGTTGCGCGGCGCGGATGAACGCGATCCGCCGCAGCACCGAACGCGCGTAGCGGCGCTGGTTGCCCGCCGAGCGCTCGGACGTGATCAGGCCGCGCTCCTCGTAGAACCGCAGTGCCGTGTGCGGGACTCCGCTGCGTTCCGCGACCTGGCCGATGCTCAGCTTGTCCGCCAACCTCGTCATTGCTTCAGGTTAGCGCTTGACCTTCAGTTTGGTCGAGGTTGCATGGTCGAGGCCATGACCACGACCACGCACGAGCCGGGTTACGCGGACCTGCCCCGGCTGATCTCGCTGATGACCGGCGACGACAAACACCACGCGGCCGCGGAGTCCACAGTGGACGTCCTGTGGGTGCTGTTCGACCGGGTGCTGGACCTCGGCCCGGAGACCGCCCGGCGACCAGGGCGCGACCGGTTCCTGCTGTCCAAGGGGCACGGGCCGATGGCGTACTACGCGGTGCTCGTCGCGAAAGGCTGGCTGGACGAGGACGAACTCGCCGGCTGGAGTTCGGCGCGTTCGCGGCTCGGGCACCATCCGGACCGCGTCCGCGCGCCCGGCGTCGAAATCTCCAGCGGTTCGCTCGGGCACGGCCTGCCGATCGCCGTCGGCGCCGCGCTCGGCCTGCGCGCCCGCCGGTTCCGTTCGCGCATCGTCACCCTGGTCGGCGACGCCGAACTCGACGAAGGCTCCAACCACGAGGCGATCGCCGTCGCCGCACGGCTCGGGCTCGGCACGCTGACCACGGTGGTCGTGGACAACCAGTCCTCGACGCACGGCTGGCCAGGCGGCATCGCGCGCCGCTTCGAAACCGAGGGCTGGGCCGTGCGCACGGTCTCCGGCCGAGACCACGAAGCACTGTACGACGCGTTCACCACCCCTCATCCCGGCCGGCCGCTCGCGGTCGTCGCCGTCGTGGAACCGAAAGGCGCGCACTGATGCCGAACATGCGGGACACCTTCCTGGCCACCGCCGAAGAAATCGTCAACACCGACCAGGACGTCGCGATCGTCCTCGCCGACATCTCGGCCGCGGCGCTCGCCGAGGCCGCTCGACGGCATCCGGACCGGGTGATCAACGTCGGGATCCGCGAGCAGCTGCTGGTGAGCACCGCTGCCGGTCTCGCGCTCGCCGGGCTGCGGCCGATCGTGCACACCTTCAACGCGTTCCTCGTGGAGCGCGCGTTCGAACAGATCAAACTGGACCTCAGCCACCAGGAACTCGGCGCGGTGCTGGTGTCCTACGGCGCTTCCTACGACATGCCGATGGAGGGCCGCACGCATCAGGCTCCCGGGGACGTCGCGCTGATCGATTCCCTGCCCGGCTGGTATGTGCACGTGCCCGGCCATCCCGAGGAGGCGCGGCGGCTGCTGCTCGATTCGGTGCCCGGGGACAGCCGGACCTACCTGCGGTTGTCCGCACAGGAGAATTCCGAGCCGCACCTCGGCGTCGGGCTCCAGACGATCCGCCAGGGCACGCGCGGCGCGGTGATCGCGGTCGGGCCGATGCTGGACCGGGTGCTGGAGGCGGCCGAGGGCATGGACGTGACGGTGCTCTACACCTCGACGGTGCGCCCGTTCGACGCGGAGGGGCTGCGCGCCGCGGTGCCCGGCGTGGCCGACGTGGCGCTGGTGGAGCCGTATCTCAAGGGAACTTCCGCGCATTGCGTAGCCGACGCGCTCGCCGACCGGCCGCACCGGCTGCTGAACCTCGGCACCCGCCGGGACGCCGAGGTGCGGATCTACGGCACGCTCGCCGACCACGATCTCGTGCACGGGCTCGACGCGGGTTCGATCGCGCTGTCCCTCAAGGAATTCTTCACCGGATGAGGAGGCACTTCGGGCAGCGGGCGACCGCCCGGGGTCACCAGCCGCTGTCGGCGCGCCGCACGGGGTTCGCCGTGCGCGCGGTCAACCGGCGCGCGCGGTCGATCTCCGCGCGGGTCTTCTGCAGCGGGATGGTTAGCTCCCTGAACTGCGGGAACGGCACGCTGTCGATGTCTTCCCGCCATGCTTGGAACATCCGGCAGAGCAGATCGGACTCGGACATTTCGTCCTCTTCCCGGGTCCGGGGGTGCCGGCGGCACCCGCACACAGCCTGGTGGATACCCGTTCGGGGCGAGAACGAAACGGGCTCGGAACGAAATTGCCCGGGAGGCTAGGCTCGGGTTGTGTCTCGTGTGGTGATCCTCGATTACGGCTCCGGAAACCTCCGCTCCGCCGAACGCGCCGTCGCGCGCGCGGGCGCCGAGACGGAAGTCACCGCCGACCCGCATGCCGCGCTCGAAGCCGACGGCCTCGTGGTGCCCGGCGTCGGCGCGTTCTCGGCGTGCATGAGCGGGCTGCTGGGCGTGCACGGGCACCGGATCATCGGCAAACGGCTGGCGGGCGGACGCCCGGTGCTGGGCATTTGCGTCGGCATGCAGATCCTGTTCTCGCGCGGCGTCGAGCACGGCGAAGAGACCGAAGGCACCGGCGAATGGCCGGGCACGGTCGAGCGCCTGCACGCCGACGTGCTCCCGCACATGGGCTGGAACACCGTCCGCGCGCCCGCCGATTCGCAGCTGTTCGCCGGGATCGACGCCGGCGAACGGTTTTATTTCGTGCACTCGTACGCGGCGCGGAAGTGGGAACTGGACTCCGGTCTCGCCGGGCAGCAGCCCAGGGTGACCTGGGCGAACCACGGCGAGGACTTCGTCGCGGCGGTGGAGAACGGGCCGCTGTGGGCGACCCAGTTCCACCCGGAGAAGTCCGGGGACGCGGGGGCGCAGCTGCTGCGCAACTGGCTGGGCACGCTCTGAGCAACCCTCGTGAGCGGTGACCCCGGTGAGAACCGGGATCAGCACTCGCGAGGCGCCAAGCATCCCCCGGAAGGTGCGCCCGGCCCCGCCGCTTAGGCTGTGCGCGTGACTTTCACGCTCCTTCCCGCAGTTGATGTTGCCGACGGCCAGGCGGTCCGACTCGTCCAGGGCGAGGCGGGCACCGAGACCTCCTACGGCAGCCCGCTTGAGGCGGCGCTGCAGTGGCAGCGCGACGGCGCCGAGTGGATCCATCTCGTGGACCTCGACGCGGCGTTCGGCAAGGGCAGCAACCGCGAACTGCTCGCCGACGTCGTCAAACGGCTCGACGTGCAGGTGGAGCTGTCCGGCGGCATCCGCGACGACGCGTCGCTGGAGGCGGCGCTCGCCACCGGCGCGCGCCGGGTCAACCTCGGCACCGCGGCGCTGGAGGACCCGGACTGGACGGCGAAGGTCGTCTCCGCATACGGCGACCGCGTCGCGATCGGGCTCGACGTGCGGATCACCGAGGCCGGGCACCGGCTGTCCGCGCGCGGCTGGACCTCCGACGGCGGCGACCTGTGGGAGGTCCTGGAGCGGCTCGACCGCGACGGGGCCAGCCGGTACGTCGTCACCGACGTGAGCAAGGACGGCACCCTGCGCGGCCCGAACCTGGAACTGCTGCGCGAGGTCACCGCCCGCACCGACGCACCGGTGATCGCCTCCGGCGGAGTGTCCAGTGTGGACGATCTGCGCGCGCTCGCCGGGCTGGCGTCGGACGGCGTCGAAGGCTCGATCGTCGGGAAGGCCCTGTACGCGGGTGCTTTTACTTTGCCGGAGGCTCTCGCCGCCGTCCGCTGACCGCCGGAATCGTTGGCGAGCAACGGAAATCACGCCGGTACTGCGGCCCGCCCTCCGCAGCAGCTGGGCTCGGGCGGGATTTCGCGGTGACCACGGGCTTTTCGGCCGTCGTGGCGGGTACCGCTGGGTGTAGGCCGAATCGTCGCGGCGGCGGGTCAGTCCGTCACGCCACGGCGTCGGCGAGAGCAAGAACGTTGCCTCACGGGTGCCGCGGGGACGTTCTCGACGTGCCAGAACACGACCGCGCCCGCGGGCTGCCCGACGCTGGCGAGATCGGCGGTCCAGGACAGTTCGCTGGTGGTGTACGAGCTGTGGATGATGCCGAATTCGTGCTGGTAGTCGCCGATGCGCCACTCCAGATACGGCGCGACGCCGAGAAGGTCGGCGTACCAGCGCCTCGAAGCATCTCTGAGTTGCGGGACTAGCTTCTTCGCCAAAGTGCTCATCTTCTGAGCACATTGCCGGAGAGAATCGCACCCGTGCGCGCTGACCGTCTCGTCGCTGCTGTCCTGCTGCTCCAGGCCCGCGGCCGGGTGACCGCTGCCGAACTGGCCGAGGACTGGAGATCTCCGTGGCCACGGCCCGCCGCGACCTGGAGGCGTTGGCGGCGCCTGGGATCCCGGTTTATCCGCAGCCCGGGCGCGGCGGGGCTGGTCGCTCGCCGGCGGGGGCCCGCACCGGCCTCAGCGGGCTGAGCGCGACCGAGTCCCTGGCGTTGTTCTCGATGCTGGGCCCGGCGGTCCGGGACTGTCGTCCGCGCGCTGCTCGCCACGTTCCGGTCCGGCGGGGATCGCGAACCGCCCGCGCTCGTCCAGTGCGGCGGCGCAAGGCCGGTGAGCCGATCCCCACGGCCTCGCCGACAAGGACGGCGTCCGGTATCTCATCGCTGGAACGCTTGCGGGACAACGGACTTTCCGCGTCGACCGGATGTCGGCGGCGGCCACGGACCTGCCTTCGCAGCGGCCGGACGACTAGTGGGCCCGATGGAGCAGCGGCGCTCGCTCGTGTCGGCCACGGTGCTGATCGACGCGCGGTACTTGCCCGTGCTGCGGTCGCGTTTCGGGCGGTATCGCGAGGTCCGCGCCGGACTCGCCCGCATCGGGCGGGAGCTGAGTCGATTACCCGCCAGGTAATCGACTCCATTCCCGGGAACGGACAGGATTGCTCGGCAGGAACGAAATCGACCCGAGGAGCCGGACATGACCGCCTACGCCATCGCCCACCTGCGCCAGCCCGGAACCGTGGCCGCCGAGGTCTACGAGTACCTGGAGCTGATCCAGGCGACGCTCGACCCGTTCGAGGGCCGGTTCCTGGTCCACGGCGGACAGACGCGCGTGCTGGAAGGCGCCTGGCCGGGCGCGACCGTCGTGATCGAATTCCCCGGCTTCGCCGCCGCCGAGGAGTGGTACGCGTCGGCGGCCTACCGCAAGATCCTGCACCTGCGCACCGACCACCTGGTTGGCGACGTGATCCTGGCCGAGGGCTGCGGGCCGGACCACGATTCCGCCGCGATGGGCGCCCGGCTCCGTGCAGCGGCCCGGTGACTCACTCGGCGAGCTTGACTGCGATCCCGATCGTCCGCTCGGGCCCGCCGCGGAGCCGGCTGAAGAACATCGTCACGCGTCCGACGAGGCCGTAGTCCCGGGCGATCACCCCGCGAATGCGGTCGGAGCCTGCGGTGCCGAGCAGCCGGGCGGTGCCGTTCACCTCGGCGCCGTGCACCCGGCGGCCGCGGACGTCGCAGGCTTGCAGCCGGACTTCGCCGTTGTTGCGGATCCGTTTGACCTTGCCCGCGTTGCGTTCGGAGAACAGGACCAGTTCGCCGCCGTCACGGGTAATCCACACCGGGGTCGGGACCGTGCGGCCGTCGCGGCGGAAAGTGGTCAGCAAGACGTACTTCTCGGCGCCGAGACGCTCCAGTTCGGACATAGCCCTACGGTAGACGGCGGCGCAGCCCTTGGCAGCGGGTCGGCATGCCGGATCCG